>JBBRMA010000013.1:0-117501 GCA_038231075.1 Myxococcales bacterium
CCAGCGCGCTCACCCCTTGTGCATTCCCTCGCTTCTTGCCACTCTTCTTCACCGGCGGCTCCTTCCTCTAGGAACCCCGATCATCTGATCGGGGCGGTTGGAGTCGCCACTCAATTTCAACAGCGCTCGGGACTACGCCCGTGGTCGGTGCTTCACCCATTGATGTCATGCTGCACCCTGTAACCTGTTCCAGGGTCAAGCGCCTCTTGTGACAGGTCCCGGCGCTACCTGGTGCGGCGCTCGATCTCGGCCAGCAGCTCGTCGGCAGGGCCGCTCGCCTCATAGACGATGCCACCTGGTCCGACCAGCCGGACGTGCGGCAGCAAGGAAATGCCCGGCAGCTCGCGTTGTGCGATTGGAGACTTGAAGTCCACGATGTTGACACGGCGAAGCGCGAGCGCGGGTCGGTGGGCCGTCAGGTTGCGCAGTCTGGCGTCGAGCACTTTGCAGGCCTCACACCACTCGGCCCAGAAATCAAAGACGGTCCATTTCCCTACGACGGGCTTCAACTCGGCGAGCTCGCCCGCCTGGACGACATCGAGGACATCGGCGGTCGTCGTTCCCGGGGCGGCTTTCTCTGGTTCGTCAAGACCCTGCTCGAGGTGGAAGAGGCGGCCGATGCTGAACGAGAGCACCACCGGCATGTCGAGCTGCGCGTTGACGATGTGTGACCAGGCGCGGATTCGCACGTCGGCCGAGACCATCCATTCGCCCGTGAAGTTCCAGGTGACGCCCGGTGAGAGGTACAGATCGGTGCGGCCCTGGTTGCCGTCGTCCGTGGGGACCCGGCCTCCCCACCTCTCTGGTTGTTCGTGCAGCAGGTCGGTCGAGAAGCGGACCGTCACCGTGTCGATCGGCCGCGAGAGAACCAATCCGGCCTGGCTGCGCGCGCCGCCGCGGTATCCCTGAGCCCCTTGGTAGAGCGGCACTTGGAGCCCGACGAAGCCGGCCAGCACAAACGAGCCGAGCGGGGCGCTGGCGTCGAGCGACAAGACCGGATCCCAGGTACCCGTGCCGAACTGGATGTGTTCGTGGGGCAGGCCCTCGTCGCCGAGCTGATAGGGATTCTCATGCACGACGCCGAGCGGGACGGAGACGCCGGCTCGCGCACCGAAAGAGACACCGAAGGCTTTGAGACCGGTGTGCAGCAAGAGCTGCGGATCACCCAGGCCAATGGTCGTTTCATTGCGGTGGTGAATGTTCTGATAGTCGAGCGCGATCGGCCGATCGAAGAGGTCGGTGTAGTTCGTTTTGGTGCCGACGATGCGCAGCGGCACCACGGCCTGGATTGCCAGGTGGGGGACGAGGCCATACTCGCCGAGCAGGCGGACGTCGGTGGCCAGGATCGTCGTGTGATGCTGCTGGGGCGGCTCGGCGCGGACGGCACAGATGGGGCCAATCTCCGGACAGGCCTCGTCATGGACGGCGACCGCGCGGCTGCCGACGACCGACAGATCCAGCCGCAGGTGATTTGGCTCTACCGTCACTGCCTGAGCGCCCCCGACCGGGAGCGACGGATTGCTTCAACCCGCTCAGGCGCCGGCGCGGGACTCGCCGGAAAACGTCAGCGCGAGAGCCAAGGCGACGAAGAAGGCGGGGCTTCCGGACGATCTATCCACGGTGGACCTCGGCGCGAAGCAAGAGCGGCTTTGTATCAAACGCAAGGCCGTCGAGCATTCCTAACAACTAGTGCAGCGGTCGCGAGATAGCGTCAAACACCGAGAGCGTCGAGGGCCAAGCGATGCAAAGAGCGACGAGGGCGAATACCGTGCTGTATTCAACCGAGGAGCGAGGAAGCAGCGCGCCGGCCATCGGCGCTCGAATGTACGCTATCTCGCGACCGCTGCACTAGCACTCCCGGCGACCGCGCAACCCATGATCCCGGCGCAGCCAGCAAAGGTCGCCGCGACGACGACGAATGACCAGCGCCGGACGGGCCGACGGACAAGGTGGCCCGGGAGGAGAGGGAGAAGGCGGAGGCCATCACGGCGGTGCTGCTGAGACAGCCGACTCGCCCGCTCGCGCCGGCGTCCTTGTCCAGCGGGCGGGCCGAATCATCTGGTGAGCGCGACCTATCGAGGGCAGGCGTTGTGGATGAGTTTGGTCGCATAAGGCAGCGAGGGATCCTCGGGCGGCAGCAGGAAGAGAAGAAACGCGCAGTTGGGCGCGCCTTTCTGGATCGCCGTCTCGCTCAGCCGCAAGATGGTCTTCGAGTCGGCCGAGGCGTCACGATAGGAAGACCAGAAGAGCTCGACCAGGCATGACGAGCTCCGGCAGTCGACGGTTCCCAATCGATACTTATGGTCGCCGGCGGAATAGACAGCCTCGAAGGCTGCCGCGCTGCGCCCGGCCCAAGCGGGGTCCGTCGTCTCGCGTGAATGGGCCAAGAGCGCCGCGTCGCGCTCGCCGAGGGCCGCCGCGCGCTGCTGCTCGGGCGTCCTCTGCGGGGCCGGCTGCGAGAGGGCCTGTGGCGCCTGGGCTCCGGAGGTGTGACGTGTCCAGAGCCAGGAGGTGGCCAGCGCCGCGACCGTCCCGCCAATGATTCCTGCGATGATGACGGCAACGGTTCGCGACATGGGCTAGTCGACCAAGAAGCCGTTGAAGTCGGTATTCATGGACTGCGAGGTGAGAACCTGAATGAACAGGTACTCGCTCGGGTGAGTGTTCCAGATGTTGACGCTGACTCCGTAGAAACCAACAACCTTGTGACCGGGCGAATCGAGATACCCAGGAATCAAGGGGACGGTTCCCAGGTAGGGATCGCAGATCGCGCCCCAACCGTTGCTCCAAGTGTAGCAGAGTCGGCCGATGGTCGAGGCGCCATTGCCGTAGTCGCCGTTCGCAGCGCTGCCGTAGTTCCAGGTGTCCAGCCACACGCCGGTGACCGTCTTGGGGTTGAACGTCTGCGAGCTGTTCCACGGACAGGTGTACGAGTTCCCGTTCTGGACGCAGCTGCTGACGTGGTGCCGCTCCCAGTTGGCAAAGGCCGCCGAGCTCAGCGTGAGCATGAACGCGCTGAGACCTGCTGCCAGAAAGCGGAGCGTCGACTTTCTCTTCGACCAGGGCTTGTGGGAGTCTTGATTGGCTTCGCCAGGGAGTTGCATGGGGGACCTCGGCGGAAGGAAAGGAGCGGGCCGCCTGGATCACCAAACGGTCAGCGCGCGAGTTATTCCCGTTGGCCTTCTCAGACCAGTACCGGCGCCGCTCCTCAAGGACGAGGCCGAGGAGAAGCGAGCCCGCGAGGAGCCAGCCGCGCGCTCTTTGCAGGAGAGGGGCGGCCTCAACTTGGCCGCCCTGACGCCGCACTCCAAAGTGGTTGATTGCTGTGGGCACCGTTGATGAAATGCGCCCGCTGCAGCCTCGAGTTGCCCGCCGCCGCACGCCGGGCGGGCATCTCCATCTTCGTGGGCGGCGACGAATATACCTATACTTACTGGTATTGCGAAAGCTGTCTGCACTATACGGTCGAGTCCTATCATGACCGCTTCGTCGGCGAAGACTCGATAGACGTGCTGCCGCCAGTTCCGAAGGCGATCGGCGATTGCGCGCTGGCGCTGATTGCCGCCTGTCCGCAGCCGTTCGACAAGTGGTGCGACTGCCCTTCGCACAAAGCGCTTTACTATGGAGTGCCGCGCGAAGGCTGAGCGTTCTAGCGCCCGTTCCCGACGCTGTGCTGCACGTTCCGCTCCTTGCGCCGCCGCTTTGCCACGACGTTCTTGACCTTCGCGGCGCGATGACTCTAATCAACCGGATGATCCCCCGACTCATCTCCATCAAGGCAAGCCACTACACTGAAAAAGTCCGCTGGGCGCTCGACCGCGCGAAGATCGACTATCGCGAAGAGCCGCACGCGCCGATCTTCTCCCGCCTCGCGACCGGGCGCACGGGCAAGGCCGGCTCGGTGCCAGTGCTGGTCACAGACGATGGCACCTTTCGCGACTCGACCGAGATCCTCCGCTGGGTCGACAAGAAGCTGCCGCTCTTTCCGGGCGACGCCGCGGCGGTCGAGGAGCGGCTCGACGTCGCGCTGGGCGCGGCCGCGCGCGATCTTTTTTATATCTACATCATGAAGGACGGCGCGCTCGCCCGCCGGATCGCGCTTCACGGCGTTCCCGGCTGGGAAGCCGCGCTCGCCCGCCTGGCCTTTCCGGTGGCGGTGAAGGTCATGTTCAACTTCTACAAGATTGGACCTCACACCGAGGCCGAGGCGCTGGCCACGCTGCGGCAGGTCTTTGCCGAGATGGACGCGCGCCTGGCCGACGGCCGACGTTATCTTTGCGGCGATATGCTGAGCGCGGCCGACCTCGCGCTCGCCGGCCTCTCGACCCTCATCCTGTTGCCGCCCCAGCACGAGAAGATCCTGGCGAGCCGCGGCGAGGTCTGCGCGGCGCTGCAGAAGCTCATCGACGAGCTTCGCGCCACGGACTCAGGGAAGTTGATCCTGCGGCTTTATGCAGAGGAACGAAATCGGTAGCGACCGCCGCAGTGCTCGCGAGAACAAGAAAGGGCAGGGCGCCGCGCTCGCGGGGCGCCATCGACAATAGGTTCCCTCGAGCTCACCGCGCACGGATCAGCGCCGGCGCCTTTGGTCCATCAGCCGAGTCTGTTCCTGTCGGCCTTGTGCCCGAACGCCGGCACGACACTGGTTGTGGTGCGGCTGCCGCCCCTGCCGCCGGTGCCGCCGCCGCCCTTGCCTGCCTTCACGTTTGACTTGATCTTCATTGGGAGGAGCCTCCTTGGCTCCGGACTTCTGCTCTGCAACGCGGATGCCGATGTTCTTCAGGGCCCGCTGAACCTGTCGATGCATTGCGCAGCTGCCGCGCGAGCCGCGACGGTCCGGCTTACGAAGGCCTTGAATGCTGCCCTTGTATTGACCTGCGGGCCTGCGGACGCGAGGACGGATAGCGCACTCCGACCGCGCAACCCGCGCAGCCAGAGCGCCTATGTCGCCCAACTCATGGGCTCTGCGGGCTTGCGTCCACTCGGTGAGCGGCGGGAACAACTGCGGCATGACGGGTGCAAAGAGTCTTCCTGTCGCCGGAAGCGGACCCCAAGCCGCAACGGCCAACGATTCTCGAAGGAGTCATTCAAATGCCGCGAAGATTGATGCTGTTCTCTTGTCTGGCTTTCGCGCTCGTCTCGGCCGCGCCGCCCGCTCATGCCGCGGCCTTCCACTGGCAATACATCAATCCCGGCAGCTGCACAGTCATCGGAGGCATGGCCGGCGTGGCCGCACCCGGTCCAGGCACGACAACGGGCGCACTGATCCTCCAGGCACCGGCGAGCGCCGTCTGCCAGATACGCCTGCCGCAAGGCGCGACGATCACGGCGATGCGCACCTACGGGTTGTTCAATGGACCCTCGGGCTTTAGCGTCTTGTCTACCTGGTACGGGAACCCGGAGCGCCCAGGGGCCGTGAACTGGTTCGCCGATGCCGCCACAAACACGTTGGCAAGTTCCTGGGTGGTCTCACCGTCCATGAGCGTCGCCATCGATAACGAGAACTATGCTTATACCCTGATAGTATCACCAGTGCAGAGGTATGTTACCAACTGGTATGACTTGATCGAGGTCACCTATATCACCCCGACCTAGGTTGGCTCCCGCCGCCTGAGTGCCGATGAACTGCGCATCACCGCGTTGCATTCAACTTCCTGTCGCCAGCCGGAACACTCTAGCGCCAAGAGCCAAGGAGGCTCCTACCAATGAAGAACAACTCAAATGTCAGGGCAGGCAGCGTCATGCACAAGAACCAGATGAAGATCACGAGGAGCGCGTTGGTTCTCCTGCTGATGGGCCTGGTTCTGCTCGCCCACGCGCCGGCGGCGACCGCGCTGACTTATTCGCCCCCACCGGTCATCTATCATTGGCTCTACATCAGCCCGGGTACCTGCAACACCAAAGATGGCGTGGCCTATCCAGACGGCTCATTGGAGAGCCTCAGCAGCTCCTTCTTCGCCTCCTGCCAGGTCCGCCTCCCGCAGGGGGCTACCATCAGTTCCGCGAGGGTTGCCATGATCGGGTCCCTCTCCACCTTTTCCATCCAGTCGATCAGCTATGCGAATGTGTTGACGACGGGCCCCACCTCCGTTGTGCAATGGAGCGGAGCCGGCGGGAATT
The DNA here is from genome assembly GCA_038231075.1 of Myxococcales bacterium. Taxonomy (GTDB): domain Bacteria; phylum Myxococcota; class Myxococcia; order Myxococcales; family 40CM-4-68-19; genus JBBRMA01. The sequence goes on from JBBRMA010000013.1 coordinate 6,121, forward strand.
GGTATTGGTCCAACGCGCCCAAGTTCGGCGCGGTCATCGACAACGAGAACAACAGCTACGTCTTCAACATCGCGGCGGGTCCCGGCCCGACCGGAATCGGCTTGGTGGAAATTACCTATACGATGCCCTGATTCGAGAGCATCGCCTCCATAGGAGGCGACGGCGTCGCCTTGACGTTTGGGGCACTCAGCGGGGGCAACATGGTCCCGGCGGTCGCCCTCTCGTCCGATGGCGGTGCGACGTTTCAGAAGTACCTGATGCCGGCCTCGGAGGGGAACCAATTTGGCGACACCCTCTCTGCCACGTTGCGCGGCAATCAACTCCTCCTCGTCTACAAGGTCCCATTATTCGTGCCGGGCACGTTGGCCGGTGAGGTACGGCTCGTCAGCTTCGATCTGACGACGAAGACGTTCGGCGCTCCAGCCGCCGTCATCCCGTCTAGCAAGGAGGGATACGAAGCGCGCTGCCCCCAGATCGCCAGCACCAGCGCCGGGCTGCTCCTGACCTACTTGTTCCCAGTGTCAATGTCAGTGAACAACGTCTTCCTCGCCTCGAACGACGGCACTCACTGGACCAAGGCAACCACGCCGGGCAATGGCCTTTTTACCGGGCTGGTCGCGGTCGGCGACGCCATCGTCTACGAAGGCGCCCTCGGCCCGCCGCAGCGCACGACCGACCTCGGCAAGACTTGGACACCGATCGGCCCGTCGGGGCGTGTGCTCACCAAGCTGATGGTGGATGGTCCTCGGCTCTGGGCGATCAGCGAACCTGGCACGGCTTTCCCCGACAGCGTCTACTCAACCGACGACACGGGCGCGACCTGGACTTCACATCCAGTCGGGCAGCCGTCGACTGTCGGACTGCAACTAATCAGCGCGCGCGGGCGCGAAGTCATCCTCTATTGGCTCGACGGCTTCGGGGTTCGCGCGGCGGTCTCCAACGACGGCGGCGCCACCTTCACGTTCTGATTGAGTGGACGGCCCTGCAGGCGCTGCGGCGTGAGTTGCGCCGATTCCGTGGACACCCGGGTTACGCGGCCAGACCTCCGCGGCGCCAGTCTGCTTCGGCTTCGTTCGGGCTCCGGTACTCGTTGCGTGAGTGCAGCCTCCTTGAGTTGTAATAGCCTTCGATAAACGCATGCAACTCTGGCTCTGCGTCGGCAGCGCTGCGCCAGGCGACACCGGGGGTCATCTCGAACTCAAGCGTCGAAAAGAAACTCTCGGCAACGGCATTGTCCCAACAGTCGCCCTTGCGGCTCATGCTCTGCAGTGCGCCGGCGCGTGCGAGAGGAGTCCTGAAGCGCTGAGCGGCGAACTCAACGCCTCGATCCGAATGGAAGACCAGACCCGGCGGCGGGCTCCTCCTCGTGAGCGCCCGTTGCAGGGCCTCGGACGAGAGGTCCGAGTCGAGCCTGTCGCCGAAGTCCAACCGACGACCCTGCGCGAGAACAGGTCGATTATTGCGACCAGGTAGATGAAACCGGCCAGCACTGGGAGATAGGTCGTGTCCGCGACCCAGACGCGGTCAGGCGCCGGGGCGGTGAAGTCGCGCTGCAAGCGGTTCGGCGCGATCGGCTCGGCGTGGTTGGAGTCGGTCGTCTTCTTCCAGCGCCGCTTGGGCCGCGCGGCCAGGCCCTGCCTGAGCAACGACGCCGCGACCCGTTTTCTGCTCGTGCAGTGGCCGCGCCGGCGCAGCTCCTGCTCGATGCGGGGCGCGCCGTAACGGCCGGCCAGCTCGGCGAAGATCGCTGCCACCAGCACGTCGAGCTGCTGCCCCTCGAGCGCGCGCCGCGACGGTCCGCGGGTCGAGTACGAGTGATGACCGGAGCGGGAGAGCCCGAGCGCACGGCACATCAGCGCCTTCGGGTAGTGAGCCTCCTCCGCCGCGATGAGCTCGAAGCTCATTTTCCGCTCCTGGCGAAGAAGGCTGCAGCTTTTCGGAGGAAGTCCCGCTCCATCGTCATCGTCTTCAGCTCCCGCCGCAGCCGGGTATTCTCGGCCCGCTCCTCGCTCGTCAATGGGCCCTGCGGGTCTTTCTTTTCGTCAATCTCCGCCCGCTTGACCCAGGCCCGCACACTCGTTTCAGTCAGCCCGAGCTCCCGCGCAATCAGTCCGGCGCTCTTGCCGCTTGTCCGAGCCAGCTTGACCACCTCGGCCTTGTACTCCCTCGTGAACGATCTTCTTTCTTTCGCCATGAACTCCATCCTCCATCACATCGGAGGTGTCCACGAGATCGGGGCAGGCTCACTTCGAGGCGTGAGCGGGCGCGCAGGCGGATTGCGCAACTCGACTGCGCAAGTCGCGCGGCCGCCGCGCCCATGCCGACGGAATTCGTGGCAAGTCGCGCTGGCAGCCGCTCGGTGAGCAAGGAGAAAAGGGGCCGGCATGATGGGTGCAAAGAGACTTCCTGTCGCCAGCTTGGACCTCCCCAAGCGGCACGAACCAGGAGTCTCCAATGAAGACCAAGTCGAACGTCAAGGCCGGCGGCGTCAGCATCCAGAACCACAGCCAGGCGCTGGTGCGGGTGAAGTCGAACGTCAAGGCCGGCGGCTTCAGCATCAAGAACCACAGCCAGGCGCTGGTGCGGGTGAAGTCGAACGTCAAGGCCGGCGGCGTCAGCATCCAGAACCACAGCCAGGCGCTGGTGCGCTGATTCTTCTTCGCACCGACGCTGGCGAGCTCGCAGAACAGTTTCAAGACTGACGACAGGCGCTTCTCAGCCTTGCGCCGCAATCACCCTACTTGGGCAAGCGATGCCCCGCCGCGCGACAGGAGAGAACAAGATGGTCCGGATGACTTCGACTGACCGTGGCGGCGGGCCTGCTTCTCCTCGCGACGGCGAGCGCGGCGGCTGAGCGCGACGCGTAGCCCCTGGCGCACGTGATGTTGCCGCATGTCGAGCTGCGCCCCGGTGTCTACGACGACCTGCACGTCTCCCTGCTCGTCGATCCACGGCCGGATTGCGAGGGCGGGACCGTCCTCGCCGTGCACGGCGCGGCGGGCAACGCGTCGAACTGGGAGCCGCTGGCGCAGGCGATGTTCGCGCAGCCCAGAGGAGGGCGGGGCGTCTGCCGCATCGCCGCGCTGGCCAGGCTCGACGCACTCGGCATTCGCGTCGCCACCGTCATGGGCGAGAGCGCGGGCTCGGTGGTCTTGCAGTTCGCGCAGCAGATCCTCGCCGAGCGCGGGACCAGCCTGCGGCGGGCGCTGCACGTGGCCGGCCGCTCGGGCCGCTGGCGCTCAGCGTTTTCGGCAATCCGACCAGGACGAGCGGAGCGTTTCCGGAGTTTTTCCGCACCCAGCCGCTGAGCGGAAACGAGAGCACCTTCCTGCGCGATGAGCTGACCGGCTCGATCGATTCGGCGCTCCGCTGCTCCGCCCAGTTCGTCGGCAAGACCATGCTGGTGGAGGCGAGCGCCAGCTATCACCACCAGGTCGGAAACTCGCTGCGACCGACCCGGAACCCCACCTCAACGGACGGAGTCAGCGCCGCCGTCCTGCGCGACACCCCAAGGATCTACTGGTCGCAGACGCACAACCTGCTCGACCCGCGGCTCCAGGACGCCACCAGTCCCGCATCCAACCCATCAAATCCTTCTGCCGGTGCTCACGCTGGACTATGCTCGCCCGAAGCATCAACAACCGAGGGTGACATATGCGATCCGACGCTATCGGATTTAGAATCAGGGGCGCCGCAATCGCCTTCGCCGTCTGTCTGGCAGCGCCGGCGGCCAACGCGGTTGAATTCTTCTTCGCCGGCACGCTCGACCGACCGTGGAAGAGCGTGACCTCGCCCACGAACGGCACCACACACGCCTGCCTCTGCGGCTACGTGTACAACGGCTCGGCCGTGGGCTGGGAGGTTCATGACCGCCTTCCCACCGCCACCACCTGCGAGGTGAAGTGCCCTGCGCCGGGCAACAACCCGCTGACGTTTCCGACGCCCGCCACGTACAAGTGGGAGAACTGGAAGAAGTGCGCGACCTACGACTTGAAGCACGGGCGTGGTTGGTCGGCCGCCACCGTTGTTGACCACGACATCTGCCACGGCTGGTTCGATGGCAAGACGGTCGAAAACTGGAAGACGGGTTACGACAAGGCGCCCGAGAACATGGTCAGGAACATTCATTTCTTCAACTGGGGGACCGGCGCGGATCCGGCGGTGGTCACGCGCGACGCCAACGCCCTGGAGGCGGCCGTCCGTGGCCCATCCTGGAGGATCAACTATTGGTACGAGAAGGTTGAAGCGACGAGGATCGTGCCGAGCACTCATATCCCGCGTCTCTCGGCGCGCCAGTTGACCCTGGGCCCGACGGTGGCCAACGGGCCATCTTCTCCAAGAGACGGGGCTGGCGGCCAGGAGCGCGGAGCTCGATACCTTGATCAGGGCGCTGGTCACCCACGGCCAATACGCGCCGATCAAGGATATCGTCATGCTCGCCGTTCTTTACAAAGAAGGTGGTTACATGATCGACAACACCTTCGACATGCTGAATGACAACATGACCCCGGCGGCGGCGCAGATGAATGCGGCGCTGATTGCGGGGATGCGCGGTGGCATCAAATGCCCCATCTACGTGACCAACCCCGGCTCGGGGATCGGGAACCAACCCTTCTCGGGGGGATACGCGAACATCAGGCACGTCGATGACATCTTCTATGAACTCAACATCATGTATCACCCGAAGCGGCACCCTACGACGCTAAATATCCTGAAATGCATGATGGATACCTGGCACGAAAGGAATCTGCCCGCCGTGCTCGCGCACCCGCTGTCAACCGATGAGAAAGCCGAGCTGAAGTCGTGGGCCGGCATCCAACACACCAGCTGCACCACGACGTGGATGAGGGAGTGCATCCACAGCAAGACGGTGCTGCCTCACTTGACGGCCTGGCTGGGGAGAAAGCCCGCGGCGCCAGAGACCCTGACTTGGAGAGGACCGAACGGTGGTCCCGTTCTGAATGGTGTTCCGAATGCCCGTGGCCGGGCGCGCACCGGGAGCATCAATATCTGTCCCGAGCTGAAGATCTGGAAGGCTTACTCAATGTGAGTCGGAGCCGCTGACAGACCTGGTCGCGGCTCACCGGTGGCACTCCGCTGTTCAGGGTGCCGCTGCTCGATGAGCTGCCGAGCCGCGGGAGGCTCACCGAGTGGATGGCCGGTGAGACCCGACCGTAGCGGCGAGGGCCGCTGGCGCGGCGCCAGGACCTGATGGGCGGCAAGTGCTGCACGCCGACCCTCGTGCTAATTTCTCGACCCTCCCCAGACGCTGCTGCTCGGAGGATCGATCGAAGACGAAACGAAAGACTCGAAGACCGTGGGGCGTGAGCTTCGGCCCCAGCCGCTCCGCCTCGTCGTCGTTCGAGGTGACTCGCTGACCACGCTTCCTCTTCCCGAGAGGGGCGCGCTCGTCATCGGTCGGGCGCCGGAAGCAGATGTGCTGGTGGACGATCCGGCCGTGTCGCGGCGCCATGCCCTGCTCCACGTCGGCGACGAGCTTGCGATCGAAGACCTCGGCAGCAACAACGGCACCTTCGTCCGTGGGCGGCGGCTGCCGAAGGGCGAGCGCACTCCGCTCGACCCGGGCGAGATGGTCGACATCGGCCCCGCCATGCTCGTGGTCCAAGGCGGGGTCGCGAAGCGGGCGGGCGTTGCGCCGTCGTCGCCGCCGCTCGCCTCCGGAGTGGACGGAATGGTGGTCCACGATCCCGCCATGCAGAGGCTCCTTCTGCTGCTCGGCCGGGTCGCGCGCGGCAACATCAGCGTCCTGCTCCTCGGCGAGACGGGCGTCGGCAAAGAACGCTTCGCGCACCTGTTGCACAAGCAGTCGGCGCGGGCCGACAAGATCTTCGTCGGCCTCAACTGCGCGGCCCTCCCCGAGCCCCTCCTCGAGTCGGAGCTCTTCGGCCACGAGAAGGGCGCTTTCACGGGAGCGGTCCAGACCAAGCAGGGAATGTTCGAGACCGCCGACGGCGGCACCCTCTTCCTCGACGAGGTTGGCGAGCTGCCGGCGCAGATCCAGGCCAAGCTCTTGCGGGTGCTCGAGAACCACGAGGTGCAGCGGCTCGGCAGCCTGAAGCCGAAGCGGGTGGACGTCCGCATCATCTCCGCCACCAACCGGGATTTGGAAGTCGCCGCCGCCGCTCGCGAGTTCCGCAGCGACCTCTATTTCCGGCTCAACGGCGTCTCGGTGCAGATCCCGCCGCTGCGCGAGCGCCCTTCGGAGATCGCTCCGCTCGCCGAGTTTTTCATCAACGAGGCCGTGCGAGAGCGGCGTCCGCGCCTGTCGCCCGAGGCATCGGCAGCCTTGCAGGCCTATGAGTGGCCGGGCAACGTCAGAGAGCTTCGCAACGTGATCGAGCGCGCCTGCCTCCTCTGCGACGAGGGCATCATCCAAGCGGAGCAGCTCGATCTGCGCGCCGCCCGAACGGTTCCGGCGCAAGCTTCCCTCGCGGGCAAGTCAGCACCGCCGGTCGCCGAGCCGCGGCAGGGAGCCTTCACGCAGGCCGACCTGCAGCGCGGCGAGCAAGAGCTGCAAGCCCAGCGCGACGAGCTCGAGCGTCAGCGCATTCGCCAGGCGCTCGAGCAGTGCGGCGGCAACCAGAGCCGCGCCGCCAAGGTGCTCGGCATCTCGCGGCGAACGCTGGTGGACAGGCTGCGAATCCTCGGGCTGCCGAGGCCGAGATCCTCGAAGGAGTGAGCTCGGGCCGGTACGAACATCGAAGCGAAGTTGACGCGATCCGTCCTTGCCGCCGCGCGAGCCTGTGGCGAGCGGTCAGCGTGAACTGGGGGCCAGCAGCCGCCGACCTGGGAGGTCGTGTTATCCTGAAGGTCGGCTGGGGGCCCCGCTGAGGAACCGTTGGCGTCAATGGAGTTGCCATCGGGCGCGCAGGACCAACGCCGCGGCTCCGACGTCACCGTTCCCCTCCCGCCCAGGCCTGCTTCCACCACCGAGTCACCGGAGCGGCAAGCCTCGCCTGCTGTCTCGGCGACGGTCCGAGAAGAGCCAGCACCTGAGCGCCTGAACCGCGGCGACCTCGTCGGTCGTTACGTCGTGCTCGAGCGCCTGGGTGAAGGCGGGATGGGCGTCGTCTACTCGGCCTACGACCCCGAGCTCGACCGCCGGCTTGCCATCAAAGTGGTTCGACCCTCCGCGGCGGGCGCCGGCATGGAGCAGGCGCGGCTGCTTCGCGAGGCGCAGGCGCTTGGCCGCCTCAAGCACCCGAACGTCATCGCCGTCCATGACGTGGGCGCGCTCGGCGATCAGGTCTTCATCGCCATGGAGCTGGTCGAGGGGCGGACGCTCGCTGCCTGGCTGAAGGAGCAGCATCGAGGTTGGCGAGAGATCCTCTCGGTCATGGCCGCCGCCGGGCGAGGGCTGGCCGCGGCGCACGAAGGCGGGCTCGTCCATCGCGACTTCAAGCCGGGCAACGTCATGGTCGACGAGCGCGGTCGCGTCTTCGTGGTCGACTTCGGGCTCGCGCGGAGGGCAGAGACCGATTCGCAGGCCCCCGCGGGCGCTCCGGCAGCGGACCCGAGCGGCGACCAGGCGATGACCTCGTCGCTGGGAACGCCTCGCTACATGTCGCCCGAGCAACACGCGATGGTCCGGACCGACGCCCGGAGCGACCAGTTCAGCTTCTGCGTGACCCTCTACGAGGCGCTCTATCGAGAAGGGCCCTTCGCGACGGCTCCGACGGTCGCGCCGACCGAGCCGGGGAAGGGCGGCCAGATCGCGCCGCACTGGCGCCTTCGCGAGGCGCCGCGCGCCGGGCGCACAGCCAAATGGTTCCTCGGCGTCCTCAAGCGCGGCCTGCGACCGCATCCCGAGGATCCACCTCCGACCCGCGTGCGGCGCGCCTTGACCCGCGGCCTCTCTCCGCGGCCCGAGGATCGTTTCGCCTCGATGGACGAGCTGCTGGTGGCGCTCTCGCCCGCGCGGCTCAGGCGCCGCATCGTCGCCGTCGCGGTGATCGGCGCTGCCGCTGCGGTGGCCCTCGCGGCGGGTGCGCTCGGCCGCGAATCTGCGCGGGCGCCGGTGTGCAAGGCTGGGGCGGGCAGGGCGGCCACGCTCTGGAACGACTCCAGCCGTCAGGCGATCTCGGCCGCCTTCCTCGCCACCAAGAGCCCGATCGCGGCCGAGACCTGGCAGCGCGTCTCGCCCGCCCTTGCAGACTACGCCAGCCGCTGGGCCGCGATGCACGACGAGGCCTGCGCCGCCACCCGGGTTCACGGCGACCAATCCGCGGCGCTGCTCGATCTGCGCATGCAGTGCCTCGACACGCGCTTTGGCGACCTGGCCGCGCTGCTCGACATCTTCCGCGCAGCTGATGTCGATACCGTGGCGAGATCGGTCGAGGCCGCGAGTTCGCTCCCCGCGCTGGCTCCCTGCGCGGACCGCGCGCGGCTCTTGATGGCAATGCCACCGCCGGAGGATCCGATCGCGGCCCGCCTGGTGGAGCGGGCGCGCGAGAAGCTGTCGCGCGTGCGCGGTCTGTTGCAATCGGGGCATTGGACCGAGGCGCAACAGCTCGCCGAGGAAGCGGTGAAGAGCGCGCGAGCGGCGCATCATCCGCCGGCCGAGGCGGAGACGCTCTTCGAGCTGGGAGTGGCGCAGTACCGTCTCGGGAAGAATCAGGCAGCGGACGCGACGCTGCGGTCCGCGGCCTTCTCCGCCGTCGCCGGACGAAACGACGAAGTCGCCGCCCAGGCCGAGCTGATGATCGTCCGCATGCTGGGGGACGACGAAAAAAAGGACGAGGCGCAGAAGCTCGCGCTGTTCGCTCAGGCCGAGGTGCTGCGCGCTGGCAACCACCCGCTGCTCAGGGCGGAGCTGCTCTCGGCGCGCGCCCGCTCCGAGCCGCGCGACAAGGCGCTCGAGGACGACCTCGCAGCGCTGCAGCTCCGACAGAAGGAGCTCGGACCGGACCACGTCTCGCTGGCCTACAACCTCGATTCCCTCTACACCGACTACGGGAACAACGCCGCCGAGGCGTTGCCGTACGCGCGCAAAGCCTACGCCCTGAACGACAGGGCGCTGGGGCCGGATCACCCGCACACGCTCGCCTCTGGTGCCGTGCTCGCCAACGCCTTGCGCGCCGTGGGTGAGTTTCCCGAGGCCCGCGTCGTCGCCGAGCGATCGCTGCTGGGTCAGGTCAAGACCCTCGGACCAACGCACCCGTTGCTCGGCGTGACCTACGGAACGCTCGCGGTCGTTGCGATGATGCAGGGTCGAACCGAGGAAGCACTCGCCGCTTTCGACCGACAGCTGGAGCTGGTCGAGCAGCACAGCCGGAAGGGCCACCCAGGCCTCATCTTTGCCGAGCTGGGGCGGTCGCTGGCGCTCGGGTTTGCCGGACGCCTCACCGAGGCGCTCGCCGCTATCGAGCGTGGCCGGGCTGTCGCCGAGCAGAACAAGATGATGGGTCCAGACTCGGACGTGCCCGGCTTCTTCCACGCGAGCGAAGGCCTGGTCGAGGCGGAGGGCAGACACTCCGAAAGGGCGTTCGCAGCTTACGGCCGCGCGTTGGCCTCGCTCGAGGGCAAGAGCTCGGCGACCGATTTCCTCGTCCTTGCGCTCGACGGCCTCGGCCGCTTGCTGCTGGAACGGGGCGAGACGACGAAGGCGCTGGCCGCCCACGAGCGTGCGCTGGCGCTGAGCGAGAAGGAGTCCGGGCAGGACAACGCCTTGACGTGTCCCTCGCGGCTGGGCGTGGCCCAGGCGGCGCTAGCGCTTGGCGATGTAAAGCGCGCGGGAGCTCAGGCCGAGCGGCTCATCGCCATCGGCGAGGCGAAAGGCATCGATCCTGCCATCCTCGGCGCCGCCCGGTTCGTGCTGGCGCGGGTGGTGCTTCGCGCCGATCGGCCGCGCGCGATCGCGCTGGCGAGGAGAGCGCTGCAGGCCACCGCGCAGCGCTCTCCTCTCCAGCGCTCGATCAGGGCGCAGATCCAGCGCTGGCTGGCCGCGAACTGACTGCGAAGTCGGCCCAACGCTTGCACACGCTTGCACAGATGTCCGCCGCTGGAGACGAAGTCCCCGATCGGGTGAGCTTCCCTTTGGGTCGTGTAATTTTGCACTAGCGATCGTGGTACAAAGACCCGAAGAGGAAAGGCACCTTGCCCACCGCGGTCCAGCCGGCAAATCGATTGAGAGCGAATCGAAGGCGACTGATTCGATTCGGGCCAATCATTGCCCAGCTCTTCGCCGCCGGAGTCGCGGCCGCAGAGGAACCGCCGGCCGCTGCACCCCGGGCCGCCGTCGAAGAAGAAGTCGTCGTCACCGGCTCGCGGATCCCGCGCAAGGATCTGACCACGCCGGCGCCTGTGACCGTCTTCACCAGGGAGGATATCGAGGCGAGCGGCCGGCTCTCGGTCGGCGACTTCCTGCAGCAGATGCCCGAGCAGGGCAACGCGATGAACACGCAGGTCAACCTTGGCGGCGACGGCTCGACGCGCGTCAACCTGCGCGGCCTCGGCCAGAACCGCACCCTGGTGCTGCTCAACGGGCGCCGGATCGTGAACGGCGGGACGGGCGCCGACGACTCCATCGACCTCGGCGCCATTCCCACCGCGGCCATCGAGCGCATCGAGGTGCTCAAGGACGGCGCCAGCGCCGCCTACGGCTCAGACGCGATCGCGGGCGTCGTCAACCTCATCACCCGCAGGCGCTTCCAGGGCGCCGAGGCGACGGCGACCTCGGCCATCTCGGGGCACGGCGACGGCCAGACCGTCGATCTCAGCCTGACCATCGGAGAGACCAGCGAGCGCGGCTCAGTCCTCTTCTCCGTCGGCTACTACAATCAACAGGCGGTCTCGGCCGGCGCTCGCGACTTCAGCCGGGTGCCGATCGGCTTCGATGGCAGGCCCGGCGGCGGCCCCTTCTATTTTGGCGGCGGCGCCGTTCCCGCGGGGCGGATCGTCCTCACAGGACCCGAGCAGGGCGTGCAGAATGGCAACGCGATGTGGAACGACCTGGTGGCGGCATTTCCCAATGCCGGCTCATTCATCTATGACCCGCGCTCGCCGCGCGCCGTCCACGGCTGGCGCCCGTTTTTGGGCACCAACCTGCCGACCGATCCGGTCGCGCCGCAAGACGGCTACAACTATTGGTCCGCGAGCCACCTGATCACGCCCTCGCAGCGCCTGCAGCTCTTCTCCACCGGCGACCTCTCGCTGGGCAGCTTTGCGCGCGCTTATTACGAAGCCACTTTCGTCAATCGACAATCCGAGCAGGCCCTCGATCCGACCGCGCTCTTCACCGACGGCCTGACGGTCTCCAAGGACAACCTCTACAATCCGTTCGGCCGCGACTTCGCCTCGATGGAGCGCTCCCTGACCGAGTTCGGCAACCGTACCTTCAGCCAGGACATTGATACCTATCGGGTGGTCGCAGGCCTCGACGGAAAGCTGGGCGAGGCGTTCGGACCGATGAAAGGCTGGTCGTGGGACGCCTCGCTCAATTACGGGCGCTCCCTATCCAATCAGGCCTGGCGCGGATTCCTCAGGCCCACCCTGGTGCAAAACGCGCTCGGCCCGAGCATGGTGATCAATGGAACGCCCGCTTGCGTCAGCGTCGCGGGCAACCCTTCCACCGTCATCCCCGGCTGCGTCCCGCTCGACCTCTTTCACGGGACCAATTCGATCACGCGAGACCAGGTGGCGGGCCTGACCTTCGACGGGACCGACCGGGGCACCAATCAAATGACCGCCGTCCAGCTCAACACCGGCGGCGAGCTCTTTCCGCTCCTCGGGAGCCGGCGGGCCGCCCTGGCCGCGGGCTACGAATATCGGCATCTCTATGGCGCATATATCCCCGACGCCGCCGGCGAGAATACCTTCGGCAGCACCGTTCCGACCCGCGGCGGCTACTATCTCAACGAAGGGTACGCAGAGCTGTCGCTCCCGGTCATCGACGGCGTCCCGGGCGCGCGGGCCCTCGAGCTGACGGCGGGGCTGCGGGTCTTCAAGTACAGCAACTTCGGCGCCGACAATACCTACAAGCTCGGCGGCCGCTGGCAGATCATCCGCGACGTCACTCTTCGCGGAACCTATTCGACGGCCTATCGCGCGCCGTCGATCTTCGAGAACTATTTCGGCCAGACCCTGGGTCCAACGCCGGTCGCCGATCCGTGCAGCGGAGTCTACGGGCCGCCGCCTGCCTCGTGCGGCAAGGCGGCTGGAAATGGCGACCAAACAGGGGCGGTCAATGCTCTCTTGGGCGGCAACTCAAAGCTCCTGCCCGAGAAAGCCAGGACCCTGACCTTGGGCGTCGTGCTCGAGCCGACTGTCGCGCGAGGCCTGACCGCGACCATCGATTACTGGAACTATGCCATCGACCAATCGATCGCTTCGCGAGGAGTGGCCGTCATCCTCAACGGTTGTTATCCCACCGATAATAGCCCGCCCAGGTATTGCGATCTCGTGGTCCGCGATCCGGTGACCCAGCACATCCTCCGCGTCGTCGATACCTTTGACAACGTGGGCAGCGATCGTACCTCCGGGCTCGACCTGGCCCTGCGCTACGCCGTGCCTACCCCGATTGGACGGTTCGGGTTCAGCTTCGATGGAACCTATCTCTTCAACTTCGATCGCACCCAGGCCGACGGCTCGGTGATCCACGCCCGGGACGTCTGGGACCTAGGCGTCTATCCGAAACTCAAGGCAATGACCCGGCTGAACTATGAGTTGCAAGGGTGGCGCGCGGCGATCTCGTGGCGCTATATAGGTTCATTCCGCGAGTGCAGCGACGCCAATGGATTGTTCACCGGCTTTGGCTTTTGCGCCGACCCGTCGCACGTCACCGATCGGCTGGTCGAATCGGTCTCGACCTTCGACGCGTACCTGAGCTACGAGCTCAGGAGCAAGCTCGGAAAGACGACCCTCTCGGCCGGGCTCAACAACGCCTTCGATCGCAAGCCGGCCCTCATCTACAATTCCTTTCGATCGGCCACCGATCCAAACACCTATGATCTGATGGGCCGCTCGCTCTACGCCCGGCTCGGGCAGGTCTTCTAGGCTGCGAACTCAACGAAACTCGAGGCTGCGGTGGTTGCTCGCGTTGCGCAGTGAGGTTGCGCAACACGCGCGGCCTCACTGCGCAGGTTCGGCGGTTTGCGCCCCGGGCCAGCACCGTCCGCCTGGCAGGACGCCCTCGATCCAAGCACTCCGGCAGGCACGCGAAGAGAGGGCGTGAACCTTGCACAACCAAACCTTGCCACCACCAACCGCTGGAGTCCCTGATGCTCTCCTCTGGACAGGTCGTCCCTCTTCACCTGCTCGTCCTTCTCGGCGCGCTCGGGAGCACCGCGCCGGCGCTGGCGGGCACGCTCGGAATCTGCCCGGGCTTCCGCGTCAACGTCGGCACCAATGGCGTGGACAAGTTCATCGACGACGTCCACCCCGCGGACTTCCCGGCCATCACAGATCAGTACGGCAACTTGATCGATGTCGGCGGCTTGCCCTTCGATCTGCCGCTGAGCGACTCGGAGAAGCCGCTGCGCACGGCGCTGGCAAACGCCAAGCCGGGCGACACCATCCGCGTGCCCGCCGGCCTCTACTGCCTGACCCAGCCGCTGGTGGTGCCCGCCGGGGTCACGCTTGCCGGGGAGACCGAAGTCTACGACGCGGCCGAGGACGGGATGGACGTGCCGACCGGGAGCCGCGAGCGGCAGACCATCCTCGACGCCACCAACATCGTCGACTTGTGGTGCCAGCCGCAGCCGGGGGCCTGCGTTTCTTACCCGGGGTTCGGCGCAAAAGACGGCGCGATGGCGCGCATCCTCGTCGCCTCCGAGCCGCACGTCACCGTTCGCGGACTCACTTTCAGGAACCCGCTCGTCACCACCCGCGTCAACCCGGTCGACCCGTCGCTGGCGACGCCCATCTCCTTCGTCAAGGTCGGCGTCTATGGCGGCGGCACCAGGGCGACCAAGATCAACATCGAGGGCAATCAGTTCGGGGCCGCCCAGACCGACAACTTCTACCGCGCGGTGTATTTCGGCGACGGCTTCGATGTCGAGGTCAACGGCAACGTCGTTCAGACCTCGCCCGGGTACTGGAATGGCAGCGCCGCCTTCGAGTTTGCGGCCTGCGATATGCTGCCCGGCCCGGCCATCGCGCGTGCCACCGTCCACTCCAACTACATCCGGGTGGCGGCCCACAACGGCATCAAGTTCGACGGCGCAGGCGCCTTCTCTTTCGACGTGATCGGCTGCCATCTGACGGGCGTGGCCTTCGGCAACAAGCTGGTCGGCCTCGACCCGGATCCCCACCTGGCGGGCCTCGATCCCTCCCTGATCCCCCTGGCCATCGAAGGCTCGGCCGGCACCTCGTTCGGCGATTGCAGCCCGTCCGCACCGAAGGCCAATGACAACTCCGTTTCGCTCTCGCTGATGCACAACGACATCAAGCATTGGGGTTCGGGCATCAACGCCCTCGCCTCGCTCGAGGGCTGCGGCAGCGTCAACGGCAACAAGCTGACCGTGAACACCGCCGGTAACAGGATCAGCGACACCACCCATGCCTCGGTCTTCTTCGCCGCCAGCCTCTCCTCGTTCGGGCCCTCGAACGGCAACCAGGCACAGGTCGTGATGCTGGGCGACGAGCTGATCGCCTCGGGCGCGCCGTGGGGCCAGTTCGCCGGCGTCGGCGGCATCTTTGGTCACACCGACGGGACCAACAACAGCATCAAGGTCACGCTTCGCGCCCTGGATCTGGACGGCACGGGCATGAGCACGGGCGTCGACAACAACAACAAGTCCTGCTCGCCGGCGAACCCCGCGCCGGAGTGCCAATCGATGCAGATGACCGCGTTCGTTTCCAATCCCGGCGAAGCGGACGGCTGTGGGAACAGCGCCTCCTGCAAGGGCGTGCAATGCCCGGCAGCGGCGCCGCCCACGGCCGCCTGTTCCCCCGCCTCTCGCTAGCAAGAGCTCAAGCCAGACCGGCGCCGGGACCCTCTCGGCGCTGGTCGAAATCTAAGGCCTTGGTCTTTTCACGAGGAAGCGTTTCAGGCGTTTCTACTCACTCTTCAGTGCGTATAAATCCAGCTATACAAGAACCGCTCGTCCATGGTTGTGTTGCCATCTCCTGTCATTGTTTCCCCAACTGCGCGAGCAGAAAGGGACGGCGTGCGCGTGTCCCTCGCGCGTGCGGGCGCGTTTGCCTTCACGCTGGCCAGCCTGGTGCCGCTCCTTCCGGCACGCGCCGACGGCTCCGCCGTTGCTGCGATCTATCCAGCGAGCCCGCTGCGGACAGGCGCGACCAGCGGCGCCCTCGCCTTCGACGTCGATGGGACCGCCTCGCAGCTCCTGGTCGACGTGGCCGGCCAGTCGGTCAGCGCGGGGGCGTTCGCCGCGGTGCATGGCCTCGTCGTCACCCGCGGCGCGGCCTCGCCCGCGTTCGCCACCACGCTGACGCTGGCGGCCGCTTTTCCCTTGGACGGCGTCCTCACGGTCAGCGCGATCCCCGTCAACGCCGACGGCAGCCAGGGGACGCCGCTCACCGCGCGCTTCGACGCCGCCGCCTTGCCGCCGTCGTTCGCCGGCGCCGCCACGGTCCACGCCGACCCGAGCGGCGCCATCCTCGTCACGGTGCCCTTCGCAGGCCCGGTCGCGGCCGGCACGGCGACAGTGCTGGTGGTCTCCGCGTCGGCGCTGCGGAGCCTTGGCGGGAGCGTGGCCAAGGCGCAGTCGGTGGCCACCTTCAGCGGCTCGCTCTCGGCGCGGCCGCGAGCGGCGAACCCCGGCGTCTTGACCTTCGCGGTAGCGGTCGACCCGACCACCATGCCCGCCGACGCGCTGGTGGTCGGCGACCTGGATTTGCAAGATCCGTTCGGCCGCACGCTGCACGCGCAGGTCACCGAGTTCGCCACCGACGGCGCCTTCGACAGCCTGACCGCGCTGGCGGTGCAGCCGACCGCGGTGCTCCTCAGCCAAGGCTACGGGACGCGGGTTCCCCTGCGCGTGACGGGGCAGTTCCAGCTGGCCGGGCAGGTCGACCTGTCGGGCGCCGGCCGAGGCGTGACCTACCAAACCTCGAACTCCGCCATCGCCAGCACGAGCGCAGACGGCGCAGTGATCGCGCGCGGCACCGGCGAGTGCGACGTGACGGTCGCGTACCGCGGCTCGACCGCCTCGGTGCACGTGGTCTCGGATGCCACGGCGACGCTCGACCACCTCGAGGCCGGGCCGGCCGCGGCCACCATCCCCAGCATCGGCGCCTCGCTGCCGCTGGTCTTGACCGGAGTGCTGGCGACGGGCTCCCGGGTGGACTTGAGCTCGGCGCTCTTCGGGACGCTCTGGTCCTCGAGCGACGCGCTCACCGTGGGCGTGAACAGCGAAGGCGTGGCCACCTCGAAGAAGGCCGGCTCGGTGATGGTGACCGCGAGCAACGGGGGGCAGACGGTCTCCCTGCGGATCGATGCCCTCGACGCGCCGCCTGTCGTCACCCTGCAGGCGCCCGCGACGGCCACGGCGAGCAGCACCTTCACCGTCACGGCGATCGCCAGCGACGACCTCGGCGTCACGCAGGTGCAGTTCCTCTTGAACGGCGTGCCCGCGCTGACGGTGGCAAAGCCGCCCTATGCGCTGCAGCTCTCGGCGCCTCCGTACGGCGGCCAGCAGATGACGGTGCAGGCCATCGCCACCGACACCGCCGGGCAGACCACGGGCAGCGCGGTGGCCACCATCGGCATCACCGCGGTGCCCGGCGCCAGCGGCACGCCCATCGTCTACGAGCAGCCCTTTCCCGGCGCGCTCCTGGTCGAAGGCGTGCCCCAGCCGCTGCGCATCACCAGCGGCGACTGGACCTCGGGCACGCTGCAGCCGAGCGACTTCCAATCGGTCTCGTTCAGCGTCGGCGGCGGGCCGCTCGCGACCGTCGTCGTCCCGCGCGTCGAGGTGCGCTCGCTCAAGCTGGACGACGGCACCGTCGCGAAGATCGCGACGCCGCTCTGGGAGACGACCTGGACCCCGCCGCTCGGCACCGCAGGAACCTCGACGGTGATCCGCGCCGACGGCGTGGACGCCTCGGGAAACGCAGCGCACGGCGACGCGCTCTTGGTGCGCATCGCCGCCGACTCGCCGCCGCAAGTGGCGATCGGGCAGCCCGGCACGCTGATCGTCGACGCCACCTCGGGCACGCCGCTGGTGATCGCCGGCAGCGTCTCGGACGACACCATGGCCCTCGGCTGCCTGGTGCGACTGCTCGTCGACGGCAGCGGCGTGTCGCAGGCGCAGCTCTCGGCCAGCATCGGCGGCGCGCTCGCAGGCACCTCGGCCTTCCGCTTCACCTGGACTCCGCCGGCCTCGTCCATCGGCAAGCAGAGCAAGATCGAGGTCTCCGCCGTCGACATCGCCGGCCACGAGACGCGCGCCGGCTTCACCGCCTCGGTCCACGCGATGACCCCGCCGCAAGTGGCCATCCAGACGCCGGCCGATCAGAGCTCGGTGGTGGTCGGCAGCGTGCTGCACCTGACCGCGCAGGTCCTGGCCGAGCGTCCCAACGGGCTCTCTCTCACCTGGGTCGTCAACGGCCAGCCCGTCGGCCAGAGCAGCGTGCCGCCCTTCACCGTCTCGTACCCGGTGCCGACAAGCGCTGTGAACCTGCCGCTCAAGATCGAAGCGTTGGCGGTGGACTCCGCGGGCCTGCAAGGCGTCTCGGACGTCACCATCTTCGCGGTCCCCGACAAAGAGCCGCCCTCGGTCTCAGTGGTCGTGCCGAAGAACGGCGCCGACTACGCCGACACCCAGGACGTGCTCGTGACCATCGCGGGCTTCGACGACGTCCAGGTGACCCGCGTCGACGTGCTGCTCGACGGCACCGTCATCCCGGCGGGGTCGCCGAACCCGAACAGCAGCGTGCCGGGGTCGTTCATCGCCAGCGTCGTGCTCAAGACCTCGCAGCTGCAGGGCGCCTCGGTGCACACCGTCTGGGCGGCAGCGTACGCGGCCTCGGGCAACGTCGGCTACGCGCCCAAAGTCACGTTCAAGACCCACAAGGACAAGCCGCCGACCGCGACCTTCGTGCGGCCGGTCGATGGCTCGAAGGTCACCGTCAACACCACGCTCGACGTCCTGGTCGACGGGCAGGACGACGTCTCGGTGACCTCGGTGCAGCTCCTGGTCAACGGCGTCGCGCTGGCCACCCGCGCGAGGCCGCCGTACCAGTTCGCCGTGCCGGTGCCGGCGCAGGCGGGCGCGCTGCAGCTCACAGCGGTTGCGACCGACAGCGCGGGCCAGACCGGCTCGGTCAGCCAGACCCTGACCATCATCTCCGACACCACGCCGCCCCTGGTCGGCTTCCGCTCGCTCAGCACCGGCTCGCGCGCGTTTGCCGGGCGGCCGCTCTTGGTCGAGGCGCTCGCCACCGACAACGTGGCCGTGGCCAGCGCCGAGCTCTTCGCCAACGGCGCATCGCTCGGCCAGCAGCCGGCGGGCCTGGTCGACGGCCTCTATCGCGTCTTCCGCTGGACGGTCACGCCGCCGTCCCCGACCAGCAGCTACGAGCTGCGCGTGGTCGCCACCGACACCTCGGGGAACCAGGCGTCGAAGACCATCACGCTCTCCGTGGTCGCGACCGAGCCGCCGAGCATCAGCATCTCTTCGCCGCCGAACAACTTCGCCGTCTTCGAGGGCGGCGACGTCGCGCTCTCGTACATCGTCAACGACGCCGAGGCCGTGACGGGCGTGGCCGGCCTGAGCGGCGGGCAGTTCGTCACGCCGCTGGTCGCGGGGCCCGCCAACGTCGCGCTCGGCACCGCGCTCAGCCTGACCTTGCAAGCGCCGACCCTCGCCAGCGGCCAGCCGCCGACGGTGGGCGTCGCTGCGCTCAACCCGGGCGGCCTCTCGGCGCAGGCGACGGTCTCGCTCAACCTCCTGCCCGACGTCGACCCGCCGACCGCGGTGATGTCGATCCCCCAGCCGGCCGCCTCGGGGGCCATCGCGCTCAAGCAGGGCGCCTCGCTCGCGCTCCAGGCCGACGTCAGCGACAACGTCCGCGTCAGCAAGGTGCGGGTGCTGCTCGACGGCCAGGAGCTCGCCGAGCAGCACGGGCGCCTCCTGGTTCCGCAGCGCGAGAAGTTCGTCACCACCAAGATCCCCGACCCGAACCAGCCGGGGCAGATCATCATCTCGCGGCGCTACGTCGGCACCTGGACGGGCTCGCTGCCGGGGCAGGCGCTCGCGCTCGGGCGCCACGCGGTCGCGCTGCAGGCGTACGACCCGGCCGGAAATCACACCGCGACCGCAAGCGTGGCCCTGGACGTCCA
Source organism: Myxococcales bacterium (assembly GCA_038231075.1). GTDB lineage: Bacteria > Myxococcota > Myxococcia > Myxococcales > 40CM-4-68-19 > JBBRMA01. The sequence continues at coordinate 25,388 of JBBRMA010000013.1, forward strand.
GGCCTTCGTCGACAACCAGCCGCCAGTGGTGACGCTGACGCTCGTCGGAACGCCGAACGAGCAGACGGTGGTGGCGGGCTCGACCATTGGCATCAGTGTCCAGGCGAGCGACGACGGCGTGGTGCAGTCGCTCGCGCTGGCTGCCGACGGGCAGGACGTGCCGCTCTCTGCGTTCCAGCCGGGCGGCGCGGTCAAAGCCCAGGCGGTGTTCGCGGCGCCGCTCCTCGACACGCTGGCCTCCCGGCCCATCACCTTCACGGCCACGGCCACCGACTCGACGGGCAAGTCCACCAGCGCGAGCCTCGTGCGCGACCTGGTTCCGCACCAGCCGCCGACGGTGATCATCGGCGCGCCGGCGGGCGGGTCGGCGCTGACCGAAGAGCTCGCGCAGGCCGTGCACGTGCTGCACCAGGACGACCTCGGCGTGAAGACCTTGCTGCTGGCGTTCGGGCGCGCGGCGGCGACGGCGGCGGCAGGCGGCGGCGTCCAGTTCGCGGCGCCTGCGGCGTTGCCGGGACTGGCCGCGCCCACCGCGACTCTGAGCTGGGGAACTGCCAGCTCGTACAACTTGGCGGTGCAGACCGGCGCGGTGTTGGCCACACAGAGCGGCAGCGACGCCTCGCACGGGACGCTCTCGTTGAAGATCGGCGCCTCGCCCACCGGCGCCGGGGCCAAGGGACGCGCCACCTATCACTACCGGATCCTCCCCGGCAGCGAGGCGGATCCCAACGCGCAGGCCTTCCTCGCCTCGTCGCCGGGCGGCGTGCGCTCGTTCACGCTTGCGCCGCCGCTGTTCACCGCCGATCTGTCCTGGCCGGCGGGCGTGGTGCAGGTCGACGACGTCGAGGTGGACCTGTCCGCCGCGACCGGCGAGGCGCCCGCCATCTCGCGCATCGGCATCCGCTTCGCGCCCGACGCGCAGCCGCAGCTTCGCGCGGTGGCGGGCGGCGAGAGGCTGGCGCTGCAGGGCGTCACCCTGGCGCCTTCGCCTGGGCCCACGGTGACCACCAGCGCGGTGATGCCGCTGCCCAAGGGCTTCGCGCCGGCCGCCGTGGTGTTGACCGCCGTCGTCATCGATGCGGCGGGTTCGAGCGCGGCCGCCTCGCTGCCGTACTCGACCGGCGCCGACGTGACGCCGCCCACTGCCAGCATCACCTCGCCGGCGACCGGCACCACCGTGGTCGCGGGCGCGCCGTTCGCGGTCAACCTGCACGGCTCCGACAACGTCTGGCTGGAGAGCATCGAGCTGCAGCTCAACGGCGTCTCGCAGGGCCAGCTGGCGATGTTCGGCGGCACCTCGGCGACGTTTCCGCTCTCGCTGCCGCTGCCCACCGGCGTCGCGCCGGCCGTGCTCACCGCGGTGGCGCGCGACTGGGCCGGCAACGCGACGACCTCGACGCCGGTCTACGTCACCGCGACCTCCGACCAGGCGCCGTCGGTCTCGCTCGATTCGCTGGTCACGACCTTCGAGCAGATCACGCCTGGCGAGCTGGCCTCGGGGTTCGTGCAGCTCTTGCAGGGCGACACCGCGCGGCTGTCCTTCACCGCCAGCGACGACGTCGGCATCGCCCGCATCCTGGTCGAGTACAACGGGCAGCAGCTCTCCGACGAGCATCCGGCTTCGGCGCCCAAGGTGGCCGGCCGGTTGGCCACGTTCGTGCCGCCCTTCGGCGCCGACGGGACGCCGACCATCCTCACCATCACCGTCACCGACACCAGCGGCCAGATGGGCCAGGCGCGGCTGGTGGTGCAGACCCATTCGCCGCAGGCACCGGCGCTGGCAGTCGCTGCGCCCACCCAAGGCCAGCAGCTCCCGTCGGGCAGCATCCAGCTCTTCATGGAGGCCGTGGCGGGCGACGAGACGCAGATCAGCGGCCTGGATTTCTACGTCAATGGGCAGCTCGCGGAGCACCTCGCCGGCACTGCCCTGGGCGCGGCGGGCTCGTCGAGGAGCTCGCAGATCGCGGTGCTCGACCAGCCGGGCCCCGATGGGCTGCCGGTGCCGATCGACCCCGCGGTGCGCGCCGCGGTGGCCTCGCTGAAGTCGCCTTACAACGACGCGAGCCGGCTGCGCGTCTACACCTCGATCGTGTCGCTGCCGCCCGGCTTCCTCGCGCTGCCGCCCGACCAGCAGAGCGCGCCCGTGAGCCTGCGCGCGGTGGCGACCGACCTGCTCGGCGAGTCCACCGCCGTCGACGTGACCATCTTCCTCGTGCCCGACGTGGAGCCGCCCACGGTCGACCTCTTCCGGCCGCGCCTCAACGAGCCCGTCATCGAGGGCACGCCCGCGCTGGTGCAGGTGCAGGCGCACGACAACGTCTTCGCCGACCAGATCGAGGTCTCGGCCGGCGCCTCGCCGAGTGCGCTGCAAGTGATCGGCGTGCAGGGCGGCTTCCCGCCGACCAACGCGGACCCGGGCTCGGCCTTCGATGTCTTCACGCCGCTCGTGCAGCTTCTGGTCCCCGTACCGCGACTGGCAGAGCTCGGCGCCGCCAATCAGGCCGGCTGGTTCATCGCGGCGCGCGCCAAGGACGTGAACGGCAACTGGAGCGCGCTCAGCATCCAGCCGATCGTCATCACCCAGGACCAGCCGCCGACGGTGGCCATCTTGAGCCCGAGCGACGGCGCGCAAGTGGTCGGCGGCGTGCCGCTGCTCGTGTCGCTCCTGGCCGACGACGACGTCAATGTCGCGAGCCTCACGCTCTTCGTCGACGGCAAGGCGCAGCTGCCGCTGACGGCGCCGCCCTGGGTGTTCCAGGTGCCGGTCTCCGCCAGCGCGACCACCCTGTCGCTCACGGCCGAGGCGGTGGACACCTTCGGCCACCACGTCCGCTCGAACGTGGTGGGCTTGCGCGTCGGCGCCGATCAGCCGCCGACCGTCGCCGTCGCCTACCCGACGCAGGGCCAGACGCTGACCGAAGGGCGCGACTTCGCCCTGCAGATCGCGGCCAGCGGCCTGACCACCATCGGCGCGGTGCAGGCCACCGTCAGCGGCGGCGTCTCCGGACCGCTGACCTTCGCGGCAACATCGACGCCCGCGGCCTTCCGCGTTCCGCTTCCCTACGGATCGGCGGGCCGCACGCTGACCATCACTGCCAAGGCGACCGACGCGCTCGGCCTGACCGCGCAAGCCGTGCCCGTGATGGTGACGGTGGTGAAGGACTCGATCGCGCCGACGGTGAAGTTCCTCACGCCGGCCAACGGCTCGGAGCTGATCGCCGGCACCGCCACCGACGTCGAGGTCGACGCCGAGGACAACGTGGCCGTGGCGCGCGTGGTGCTGACGGCGAACGGCGCGCAGATCGGCGTCCTCGGCGCGCCGCCCTGGCGCGTGAGCTGGACCGCGCCGCAGCTCCCCGCGAACACGAACCTCCTCAACGTCACGCTCGGCGCGGTCGCCACCGACACCTCGGGCAACACCACCAGCGCCTCGATCAACCTCGGCGTCATCGCGCCCCAGCCGCCCGCCGTGACGATGAGCGCGCCGGTCAAGCTCATCGCCGGCATCTCCTCGCTCCTGGTGGCGCAGGCCGCGGGCGATCTGCCCATCGAGCGAGTCGAGTTCCACGCCGGCCTCGCCACCTCGCAGCCGCCCGAGATCGGCCGCTCGTACCTGCGCCCGTTCAGCGTCGCGTACACCGCCGATGCGAGCCTGGTGGGAAAGACGCTGACTCTGCAGGCCCACGCGATCGACGGCGCGGGCCTCGACGGCTGGTCGATTCCCGTCTCGGTGCCGGTGGTCGCGCCGCAGCCGCCGGCGGTGGCGCTGACGAGGCCCTCGGCCGGATCGCTGGTCTTCGACGGGCAGCTGATCCGCCTCGAGGCGACCGTCACCTCCAGCGACAGCCACATCGCCTCGGTCGCGTTCCTGGTCGATGGCTTGCGCGTCGACACCGCCTTCGCCGCGGCCGGCGTGCCTGGCTTCCCCAACGTCTGGGCCGGCTACTACAACGCGCCGGTCGGCAGCGGAAACCGCACCTTCGCGGTCACCGCGGTGGCCACCGACGCCATCGGTCTGCAGGCGACCTCTGCGCCGCTGATCATCGGCACCGTGCGCGACACCGTGCCGCCCCTGGCGCAGATGGTGAACCCCGCCGACGCCGAGGTGGTCACCGAAGGCCAGACCTATCCACTCGCGGCCGCCGCCGACGACAACGTCTCCATCGCCAACGTGCAGTTCTTCGTCGCCGGGCAGGCGCTGTCCACCACCTCGGTGCCGCAGCCCGGCCCGTCGCGCGATCTGTACGAGGTGCAGTGGCTGCCGCCGGTCGGACAGGCGGGCGGCAAGGTGCCGATCTTCGCCGTCGCCACCGACCCGTCGGGCAACAGCGGCCAGTCGCAGACGGTGACCATCGAGCTCGGCATGCACCCGTCGCAAGCCTTGAGCGCCATCGACGGCAATGCCAGCCGCGCCCGCGCACTCAGCGTGCGGCCCGATGGCCTCGCGCTCTACGGGCAGACCCGCGACGACTCGTTCGGCAACCACCCCGAGGTGGTGCTGGTGGCCGCCGGCGGGCTCAACAGCCAGATGGTCGCACTCGGCCACGTTGACCTGCCCGCGGTGCCGGTGGCGACGGCCGTCAGCGGCTCGACCGCGGTGGCGCTGGTCCCGCCGGTCACCAACCAGACCACCAACGTGACCACGCCGCCCACGCTCTACGTGCTCGACATCTCGAACCCGTCGCTGCCCCGGCTGCAGGGCGGGATCGACCTGCCGAGCAGCGCGCTCAACGGCGTGGCCATCGCGGGCAACCTCGCGCTGGTGGCGAACGGCGTCGCGGGCATCGTCGTCATCGACCTGACCTCGCCCGATTCGCCCGAGCGGCTGAACACGGTGCCCATCGTCGGCGTCGCCAACGGGGTGGCGGTGGCGGGGACGAACCTGCTCGTGGCGGGCGGCCCGGCGGGCCTGCGCATCCTCGATCTGACGAGCCCCATCCTGCCCGAGCTTGGCTTCGTCGCGGTGCCCGGAGGCGCCCAGGCAGTGGCGGCCCAAGGCGCCCGCGCGTTCGTCGGCTGCGCCTCGCGCGGGGCCGAGATCGCGGTGGTCGACATTACGAAGCCTGGCAAGCCGGCGCTGATCTCGCTCACCCGCAACGCGCCGCTGCAGCGCGATCTGCTCACCAACGGAGTCTTCGGCCTCGACGTCGGCGGCGATCTGGTGCTGGCCACGGTGGACGCCACCGACCAGAACGGCGCGCCCATCAAGGGACTGCTCGGCGCCTCCAGCCTGGCGACCGACGGCACGCTGACGGCGTTCGTCCACGCCAACCTGCCCACCGCGGCGCCGGTCGGCCGCGCCCTCGGCGAGCCGCTGGCGCTCTTGCAGAACCCGAACAGCGGCCAGATCGCCAGCTTCGCGCTGCCTGCGCTGGTCGTCTCCGCCGTGACCCCGGCCGACGGCGCCGATCAGATCTCGACCACCAGCCCCGAGCTGGCCATCGCGCTGCAGCTCTCCGCGCCCGCCGCCGCCTCGACCGTCACCTCGTCCACGGTGGTGCTGCGCGCCAACGACGCCGTGCTCGGGCAGCAGATCCCGGCGCAGCTCACGCTCAGTGGCCAGCAGATCAAGCTCACGCCGAGCGCGCCGCTCGACACCGCCACCACCTATTACCTGTCGGTCTCGACCGAGGTCGCGACGGCCACGGGCCTGCATCTCGCGAAGCCGTATGTGTCGAGCTTCCGCACGCGGACCTCGCAAGGCGTGCTGCCGCTGGTCGGCTTCGTGCTGCCGCCAGCGGGCCCGCAAGACGGCGGCACCAGCGTCACCGTCTTCGGACAGAGCTTCGCGCAGGGCTCCCAGGTGTTCTTCTCGGGCAACGCCGCCACCTCGGTCCAGGTGGCCACCGACGGCCGCTCGATCACCTGCGCCACGCCGCCCGGCCTCGAGGGCCCAGCGACGGTGAGCGTGGCCGGCCCCGACGGACTGCAGGGCTCGCTCATCGGCGCCTTCGTCTACGTGCGCGCGCTGCAGGCCACGCTGATGCTGCCGCCCGCCGGCCCGCTCAAGGGAGGCCAGCCGGCCGAGCTGACGGGCAGCGGCTTCGAGCTCGGCGCCACCGTCCAGATCGGCCAGTCGCCGGCGACGCACGTGCGCGTGCTCTCGCCCGGCCGCATCTCGCTCTTGACTCCGGCCGGCCCGTTCGGCCCAGCCGATGTCCTCGTCACCAACCCCGACGGCCACAAGGCGCTGGCGCCCTCGGCGTACTTCTATTCGGACCTGGCCGTCTCCTCGGTGATCGGCAAGTACGACCCCACCACCGACGGCGCGCTGCGGCCCGCGCAAAAGCTGGCGCAGGGCAGGCCGGGCCGGCTGCAGCTCGACGGCAACACCGTCTATCTCCTGCAATCGGCGTCGATCAAGACCAACGCGCACTCGGTGCCCGAGATGCTGGCCAAGTCGATCTTCGGCGCGCTCTCGATCGTCGACGTCACCGACCCGAAGCTCGCCGCGGTGCTGGGCGGCATCTCGCTGCAGCCGCCGTACGACCCGATCGACCTGGCCGTGCGCGCGCCTTACGTCTTCGTGCTGGTCAACGGCCGGAGCCTCGATTTCCTCGACGTCGAAGGGGCGGGGACGCCCTCGCTCATCGTCATCGACGCGAGCACGCCGAGCGCGCCGAGGCTTGTGACCACGGTTCCCTTCCCCGGCGAGGCCAACGCGCTCGCGCTGGTCGACGACCTGCTCGTGATCGCGGCGGGCAGCGCGGGCCTGCAGATGTTCTCGGTGGCCGACCCGACGCAGCCGGTGCTGCTCGGCGCGCTCAAGCAGGTGCTGCAGAACGGCAGGCTGGTCTCGATTGCACCCAAGGCGGTGCGCGCGGCGGGCAAGCGGCTGCTCCTCGACATGGGCCACACCGCGCTCGTGGACCTCTCGGTGCCGGGCTTCCTCGCGCTCGCGGACCTGGGCGCGTCGCTCACCTCGCCCGCCGGCGATGGCATCAAGGGCCTCTCGGTCGCGCAGGGAACGGTGAACACCTTCACGCTCGACCCGCCGGCGCGCTCTCGCCTGGTCGGCAGGGTGTACGCGGCGCTCCCCAGCCTTGGGTTCGGCTCGGCGGCGTTTGCTCCGCAGCTCTCGGTGGCGGCGGGCTGGTTCGGCAACCGCGGCCCCGCGGCGCTGCAGTTGATGGCGCTGCACGACCCGACCTCGCCGCGCCTGATCGACGTCATCAGCCTCTACCCGTCGGGCACGCTCGGCGACGTGGCCATCACTCCCTACCTCGCGGTCGCCAGCGTCTCCGGCGGGTACACGCCCGACGACTACTCACCGGTGCCGACCGACGGCCTCGACGTCATCGCGCTCGCCTTCCCGCTGGTGGCCGATTCCACGCCGGCCGACGGCGCGAGCGGCGTGCCCGTGCTGATCCAGCCGGTCCTCGACTTCACCAAGCCGCTCGACGCCGCCACCGTCACCAGCGCCACCGTGCAGCTGATCTTGCAGAACGGCTCGGTCACCGGGGCGCAGGTGCCGTCCACCACCACGCTGGTTTCGCCGACGCAGGTGCGCATCGCTCCGGCGCAGCCGCTGCTCACCGGCAATCGCTACTCGCTGGTCGTCAACGGCGTGAAGGACGCGAACACCGGCTCGCCGATGCCGAGCGCCTTCCAGGCCGACTTCACCACCGCCTTCACCAGCGACGCAGTGCCGCTGATCGTCTCGGGCTGGTCGCCGCGGCAGGGGCCGGCCAGCGGCGGCACGCAGGTGACCATCCGCGGCTCGGGCATCGAGGCGGCCGCGCAGGTGAAGCTGGGCGACGCCGACGCGGCCGTGATCTCGGTGGCCACCGACGGCACGTCGATCACGGTGAGCGCGCCCGCCCGCGGCTCCGGCGCAGCGGCGCTGTCCGTGCAGAACCCGTCGGGCGGCGCGCAGCTGCGCATCGGCGCCTTCCTCTACTTCGACAGCGTCGGCATCTCCTCGGTGGCGCCGAACGACGGCCCGGCCACCGGCGGCACGCGCGTGGCCATCGCCGGCCAGGGCTTCTCGCCGACCGGAAACGTCCAGGTCACCTTCGGCGGCGTGGCCGGCCTGCGCACCCGCGTGCTCGGGCTCAACGCCATCGAGACGTACACCCCGGCCGGCGTGCGCGGCGTGGTCGACGTCGTGGTGCAGAACCCGGACGGCTCGAGCGCGACGTTGCCGAACGGCTTCACCTTCGACGAGCCCACGCTCTCGTCGGTGCAGATGGGCGGCACCCTGCGCGATGTGCTGACCATCGGCAGCCTCGCGGTGGTCGCGGCCGGCAACACCGTGCAGGTCGTCAACCTCGCCTATCCGATTCCCCCCTCGGAGCGCGCCGACTTCATCGACAACGGCGCCGGCGTCGACGTGCGCGTGATCGGCGTCGTCTCGGTGGGCGGCGAGGCGTACTCGCTCTCGTACCCGCCGGAGCAGGGCGACATCGTCTACGTCGGCACCAAGAACGGAGTGGTCAGGGTCAACCTGACCGACCCGACCCGCCCGGCGGTGATCGACTCGCAGCCGAACGGCCCCGACGCCAGCTACGGCGTCGACGCGCGCGGCGACCGCTTGCTCTCGGCGGCAGGCTCCGGCGGCCTGCGCCGCTTCGACATCTCGGTGACCCCGTTCCCCATCGACAACTTCGACTCGCCGCCCGGCGCGCAGGCGCTGTCGGTCGACTCCGGCATCGCGGCGGTGGGCATCGGCCCGCGGCTGACCGACGGCTCGGTGGGCCTGGGCGAGCTGCGCTTCTACTCATCGGTGGCGGCGCCGCTGTCGCTCTCGTCCCTGCCCATGGCGGTCCAGCGCGTGCGCCTGCGCGGAAACCTCGCTGCGGTGGCCGCGGGCGCTGCGGGCCTCGTCCTGGTGGACGCGAGCGATCCGGTCCATCCGCGGCTGCTCTCCACCACGGCGGTCGGGGGCTTTGCCTGGGACGTGCAGCTGCAAGGCAACCTCGCCTACGTGGCCGCCGGCGCGGGCGGCACCAAGGTCGTCGACATCGCCACGCCGACGGCGCCGCGCGTGCTCTACGAGGTCACCGGCGCCCGCGCGGGCGAGGCGCGCGGCGTGGCGCTGAGCGGCGCGCAGCTCTTGACCCTGCGCTCGCACAGCGGCCACGGGGGCTGGTCGCTCGACTTCGGCGAGCCCGGCCCGCTCGAGCTGATCCTCTCGTCGGTCGGCGAAGGCCAGGTGGTGCCCCTCGACCTGCCCTCGGTGCTCTTGATCTTCTCCACCGCCATCGATTCATCCACGGTGGCATCGGCCTTCTCCTTCACCGCCGACGGCACCGACGTCCCGGGCTCGATCGACGCAGGCAGCGCCGGCGACCCCGCCAGCACCATCACCTTCCGCCCCTCGGGCCCGTTGCCCGCCGGCGCCGATCTGCGGCTGTCGGTCAGCACCGCGCTCAAGAGCGAGCTTGGCGAGCACATGCTGGCGCCGTACTCGGTGCACTTCACCGCCGCGGGCTCGGCGGGCGAGGCGCCCATCCTCTCGCAGCTGGTGCCGCGCATCGGCCCCGCGGCGGGCGGCCTCTCGGCCAGCCTGCTCGGCCAGAACTTCGACCCCGCGGCCAGGGTGCTGATCGGCGGCGCCACCGCGACGGTGCTCGCCGCCTCGCCGACCGACCTGACGGTCCTGGTTCCGCCCGGCCTCGTCGGTCTCGCCGATGTCGAGGTGCAGAACCCGAACGGCCTGTCCACGCGCCTGCCCGGCGGCTACTGGTACTTCGCGCCCGTCACCGCGGGCAGCTCGTCGCCGCGCTTCCTCGACCCGAAGGGCGGCAGCGTCGTCTCGATCGTCGGCACCGGGTTCTTGCCGCCGTTCACCAGCGCCCTCGGCGGCACCCGCGTGCTCTTCCGCGGCATCCCGGCGGTGTCGGTCAACGTCTCGACCATGCAGACGCTCACCGCCGTCGCGCCGCCGGGCTCGTTCGGGCCGGCGCAGATCATCGTGACCACCGCCGACGGCGCCGGCCGCGCCACTTCGCCAAACGTGCCGGCCTACGGCCTGCCCTGGTCGGGCGAGGAGAAGGCGGTCGCGGTCATCCCCTCGACGCTGGTGCTCGACAAGGCCCAGCCGCAGCTGCTCTACGCCGCCGCCGGCGCGGGCCTGCAAGGCAACGAGTTCTACCAGCCCTACACCGGCAACGGCGGCGAGCTCCTCACCGAGTCGTTCCGCGCCGTGCGCTACGACGTGGGCACGCCGGGCAGGCCGCAGGCGAGCGGCGATCAGGTGGTCATCGGCGACCCCGCCGCCACCGACTTCGAGATCCTCCCCGACTCGCTCGACGTGGCGCTGACCGGCTCGCCCTCGGCGCCAAGGCTCCTGGTCGCCAACGGCATCAGCGGCCTCTCCGTCTTGGACGCGTCCAACGGCGGCCTGACGCTGAACCTGCTCGGCCGCCTGCCAAGCCGGTTCCTCGGCCCCATCGCCACGCGCCTCGTGCCGACGCAGAACGGCGCGCTGGTGCTGACGAGCGGCCTCGGGCGCCTCGCCGATCCCAATCCGAGCGGCGTCATCTGCGGCCCGACCCGCCCCATCTTCGGCGCCGACGGCCACCTCTATAGCGTCTACAACCAGCAGTACGTCGGCACCGAAGGCCGGATCCTGCTGGTCGACACCAGCAGCGGCGACCCGATCGTCACCGCCGAGGTCACCAGCCCGCTCGCTGCCGCGCCGCTGCTCAATCCCGGGACGACAGCGGGCCAGTGGCGCAACAACAGCGAGCCCTACGCCGCCGCCATCTCCAACGGCCGCCTCTTCGTGGTGCAGGGCGGCCACGAAGGCAACCTGCAGTGCGATCACGGCGAGGGCGTCCCCGACTACGTCAACGTCGCCGGCACCGAGACCTTCGTGGTCAGGCCCACCTCGGGCTCCTCGGCGGCGGGCGGCACCAGCCAGGCGCAGCGCACCAGCTACTATCCGCCCGACCTGCCCTCGGGCCTCTTTGCCGTCTACGCGTCGGCGAGCGCGGGCGCCGTGCCGCTCGCCGTCATCCCCACGCCCGCCAACCTCACCGACGTGGTCGTCATCCGCGACGTGGCGGCAGTGGCCGCGCCCGAGATCGGCGTCCTCTTCTACGATGTCTCCACTCCCGCCGCTCCCTTCGAGACCGCGCGGGTCACCTTCGACAAGTCGCTCTCCAACCATCCCGGCCAGCCCTATCGGCTCGCGCTCCGCGGCGACCTCCTCTTTGTCGCCTCGAACGCGGGCGGCGTCTCGCTCATCGACGTCACCGACCCGCGCCACCCGCAAGTGATCAGCGCCGGCAACACCGAGCGCGCGGTGCACGCGATTCCGCTCGGCGACCGCGTTCTGGTGGCGGGCCTGGACAGGCTCACCGAGCTGTCGATGCCCTTCACCTACGTGACAGGGACCTCGCCCGCGCGCAACGAGCTCGTGCCCCCCACTCTGCCGGAAGTGGCCATCCACTTCAGCCGGCCGATCGCTCCGCCGAGCGTGAGCGCCAAGACGGTGACGCTCGTCGAGGTCATCGCCGGCGTCGCCGACCCCAGCACCGCCGTGCCGCTCGCGTACACGGTGACGGCCGATTTCTCGCTGGTCGACTTCGTGGTCCACGCGGCGCTGCCCGGGCCGCTCGACCCCGGCGCCACTTACCAGATCCAGGTCGAGACCACCGTCACCGACCAGCGGGGCGGGGCGCTCCTGCTCCCGCTGCGCTCGCAGTTCCAGACCGGGCCGGCCGGGTCGCAGAAGCCCGTGCTCACTTCGGCGTCGCCCTCCATCGTCGCCAGGGGGGGCGGGGCGCAGGTGACGCTGACCGGCTCGAGCTTGAGCGGCGTCACGAGCGCCACGCTTGGCGGCAGCGCGGCCACCATCGTCAGCGCCTCGGACACCGCGGTCGTGATCAACGCGCCCGCCGCCAGCGCGGTGGGCCCGGCCGACGCCGTCGTCACCGACCTCAGCGGCATCCAGGCCCTCTTGCCGAGCGCGGTGCTCTACCTCGACGACCCGTCGGCGGCCACCTATGGCCTCTCGCCGAACCACGGACCGATCGCTGGCGGCACTCCGGCCACGCTGCAAGCCACGGGCGGCAAGCCCTTCGCGCCCGGCACCATCGTGCTGGTCGGCAACACGCCGGCCGCCGAGCTGCACGTCCGCTCGCTCGGCACCATCACCTTCAGCGTGCCGCGCGGCGATGGCGCCGGGTTCGTCCCAGTGCAGATCGTCCGCCCGGGCGAGCAGCCTGTGACTGTCGGCACCTGGTCGTACGACCTTGGCCAGGGCGACACCATCGGGCTGCCGGGCTTCCCGCCCAAGGAGATCTCGGACCTCAAGCTGGTCGGCACCACGCTCTACGTCGGCGTGCCCCACAACGTCGGCTACGCGAGCAATGGGTTCTCGGGGCTGCAGATCTTCGACGTCACCATCGTCGAGCGGCCCATCCTGCTCGGGTCAGTCGCGACGGCATCGCCCGTGCGCGGGCTCGACGTGAGCGGCAACGTGGCGCTGCTCGCGACCGACGCGGGCCTCGTCGAGGTGGACATCGAGAACCCGGCGGCGCCCTTCGTCGTCGGCGGCGCGGCCACCAGCGGCCCGGCCACTGGCGTCAAGATCGTCGGAGCGCAGGCAGCCGTCAGCGTCGCCAACGCCACCGTGGCGCACGGCAGCATTGCGCTCTTTGACCTGAGCGCTCCGGGCCTGACGCAGCTTGGGTCAACGCCGCTCGACGCCGATCCGCTCGCGCTCGACCTCGGCCCCGACCGCTACTACGCGCTCACCACCAACTATGTCGGCGCGAGCTGCACCGGGCTCTCGCTGACGATCTATGACGCCAGCGGCGCGCGGCTCGGCTCGGTGCCGGTGCCGACCGACAGCACGACCTTCGACGACCCGCCGCCGCCCGACAGCCGCCCTGGCATGGTGCGCAGCCGCCTCGCGGTGCGCTCGGGCCTCGCCTACGTCAGCGTCGACGACAAGGTCATCGTCTACGACCTCGCGATCGAGTCCGCGCCGGTGGCCATCCAGGAGACCGATCTCGGCGCCGGCGCGTCGGGCCTGACCTGGGCCGGCGGCGCGCTCGAGGTCGGCACCACCAGCGGCACGCACACCATCGTCAAGGTTCCCGCGGCCAACCTCTTCGTCGTCTCGATGGCGCCGGTCAACGGCGGGCTGGCGCCGGTCTCGGCCGTCGTTCAGCTCGAGACCTCGCTGCCGGTCGCGCCCGCCTCGGTCACCGCCGCGAGCCTCGCGGTGACGTCCGATGCGGGCCTTGGCCCCCAGCCGGTCGATGGCTCGATCGACGTGCAGTTCACGCTCCGCGGCGCGGTGCTCTCGTTCACGCCTGCGCAGCCGCTCGCGCCCGGCGCGACGATCCACGTGCACCTCGCCGGCATCACCGGCTTCTCGCCCGACATCGTGATGAAGGCGCCCTTCGACGCCTCGTTCACGGTGGCGCCGGCCGTCGCCTTGCAGCCCGTCATCTCGGCGGTGACGCCCGACCACGCGCTCTTCGACGCCACCAGCGCCGCCGTGATCGCGGGCAGCGGCTTTCGCCAGGGAACCCAGGTGCGGATCGGCGGCCAGGCGGCGACCATCACTTCGCTCGCCGGCACGCAGCTCGCGCTCATCGTCCCCGCGGGCGCCGCGCCCGGTCCGGCGCTGGTCGAGGTGCTGGACCCGAGCGGCCTCACTGCGACCCTGGTCGGCGACTTCATCTATCGCGACCACCTCAAGCTGAACTCGGTCAGCCCCAAGACCTCGCCGCAGGCCGGCGGCGCCACCGTGCAGCTCACCGGCAGCGGCTTTGCGCCGGGTCTCTCGGTGACCTTCGGTCCGACCAGGTCCTTCCAGGTCGCCACCGTGTCGATCACGCAGGCCTCGGCCGTGGTGCCGCCGAACAAGGCCGGCCTCTACGACATGACGGTGGCGCTGGCCGACGGGCAGACCTCGACCTTGCCCAACTCGTTCCTCTACGGCCTGGGCGCCGTCTCGCACCTGCCGACGCCGCCGCTGCACGACCTCGTCGTCGACGGCACCGTCGCCTACGGCGCGATGGGCGGCACTTCCGACATCTATGGAATCGACGGCACGCTGTACCAGACCGACCGGACCACGACCGGCGGCGGCATCAACGTGCTCGACGTCAGCGAGCCGACCAACGCGCGCTCGCTCGCGACGGTGACCTTCGGCGGCGCGGGCGGCGTGCGGCGCCTGGTGAAGCAGGGCAACACGCTCTTCGCCTCGGGCGGCAGCGCCGGCACCCAGCTCATCGACGTCACGCTGCCCGCTGCGCCCAAGGTGATCGCCACCTTGGCCGCGACGGGCGTGGCGCACGACGTGGTCGCGGGCGGCGGCATCTTCTTCACCGCCGACGACGGCGGCGTCACGGCCTACGCGACGACGAGCCCGGTCGGCCCGCTGCGCATCGGCAGCCGCACCTTTGTGGACGGCGGCGGCGCGAAGCAGTCGGTCACCGCGCTGCAGCTCCAGGGCACGACCTTGCTCGCGGCCACCTCGGGCACGCTCGGCTCCGCGCTGCACGTGCTCGACGCGCGCACCGCCACCTTGCCCGAGCTCGGCAGCCTCGCGATCGCCGCGCCCGCCAAGCAGATCGCCGTCAATGGCTCGCGCGCATTCCTTGCGCTCGGCAAGGCGGCGCAGGTCGCCATCGTCCAGCTCGCCGACGCGGCCCACCCGACGCTCGAGTCGTCGCTGCCGCTGGTCGGCCCGCTCGGCGCCCACGCCTCGGCCGAGTTCGTCACCGTCGCCGGCTCCATCGCCTACGTCGCCGCCGCGGCGGGCAAGGTGCAGCGCTTCTCGGTGCCCGAGGGCGGCACGCCGGCGTTGCTCGAGTCCGCGAGCGTCCTCGGCAACGCGCAGGGCTTCGCCTTCGTCGGCCGCTACCTGCTCGTCGGCACGCTGTACCTCAGCTACCAGGGCACGCCGGTCGACTTGCCGCTGGCCGACGCGCTCTACGCCGGGGGAGACCTGGGCGGCGGCCTCTCGACCATCGCGCTCGAGCACCTGGAGTTGCTCTCCACCGTGCCGCTGCCCGGCGCCACCGTTCCGAGCACCATCCAGCTCTCGGCGACCACCACCGACCTGCCCGACCCGAACACCGCCTTCGCCGTCACGCTGCAGGCGAGCGACGGCACGCCCATCTCGGCCAGCGCGCGCGTCGCCACCTCGCCCCAGGGCGGCAAGGTGACGCTGACTCCGGCGGCGCCGCTCGTGCCCGGACAGAGCTACGCCTTCACCGTGGGCGCGGCGCTGGCCGACCTGCGCGGCGGAGCGCTCGGCGCCGACACGCTGGTGCGCTTCAACGTCGCCACCGACGGCCAGCCCGATCAGCCCGTCGTCCTCGGCGCCGTGCCCTCGTTTGGCCTGACCGCCGGCGGAGAGACCGTGATCATCGACGGCACCGGCTTCTCGCCGGGCTGCACGGTGCGCATCGGCGGCCGCTCGGCCACCGTGCAGTCGGTCTCGCTCGACGGCACCAGCGCCACCGTGACGGCGCCGCCAGGCGACCAGGGCCTCGCCGCGCTCGAGGTCGTCAACCTCGACGGCCTCTCGGGCTCGCTGCTCGGCGCCTATCGCTATCTGCAGGCGCCCTCGATCACCGCCGTCTCGCCGAGCGAGGCGCAGGTGGGCAGCCGCGCCGTCGTCCACCTCACCGGCCTCGGCATCTTCCCGCAGTCGGCGGTCACCTTCGCCGGCGTGCCCGCGCTCAAGACGCAGCTCGCGGCCGACGGCGTGAGCCTGGACGTCACGGTCCCAGACGGCGTCGTCGGCATCAGCGACCTCGCGCTGACCACGCCCACCGCGACCAACGCGCTGACCAGCGTCAAGATCGCGGGCTTCACCTTCACGCCGCCGTTCCTCCACTCGATCGCGCCGGGGCCGCTCGCCATGGGCATGAAGGGCGCGGCGCTCTTCCTCGTCGGCGGCAGCTCGCAGGGCGGCTGGCTCGACGCCTGGGACCTCTCGTTCGCCGAGGCGCCGGTCCACCTCAGCGGCCACTCGGTCACCAGCAACACCTCGAGCGCGCTGACCATCGCGGGCTCGAACCTGTACGTCGCGGGCGCCGACGGCGCGGGCACCTCGGCCACCGTCGTCGCCTATGGCCTGGGCGCGTGCGGCAGCGCGCCGCTCGCCGACTGCCCCTTGCCCGAGCTCTGGCGCCTGCAGATGGCGGACTGGTCGGTCGCCGTGTCGGGCGGCGCGCAGTGGATGGCCGTGGCCGCCACCTCCCGCTCGGTGGTGCTCGCCGAGCTTGGCCGGAGCAAGCTGCGCGCGCTGGCCCTGTCGGGCAACAGCGCCTCGGTCTCGAGTGACACGACCACGCTCGGCGGCACCGTTCTGGATCTGAAGATGCTGCCCGACGGCACCGTCGCCGTGCTGACGACCGACGGCGCCGCCGGCCACATCGAGCTGCGCGCCGCCGACAGCGAGGACCTGCCCGTTCTCGCCACCATCGATGGGCTGCCGCTGCCGGTGGGCGAGCTGGCCGTCGACGGCGGACACCTGGCGGTCGCGGTCGGCGACGGCGTGCGCGTCTACGATCTGCTCGACCTCGGCAACGTGATCGAGCTCGGCCGCTTCCACGGCCAGCCCGCGCGTCGCCTGGCGATCTCGGGCCCCTGGCTGGTGGCTGCTCTGGCCTCGCCGACCCGCGACGCCTGGTTCGACCTCAGCGCCGCGACCGGCCCGGGCTCGCAGCTCGTCGAGCGCACGCACTTGCCCTCGTCGTTCGCCGGCAACTACGACGCGCAGCGGTTCGCGATCGGCGCCGGCGTGGCCGTCGTCAGCTTCACCTCGCCCTATTACACCGACGGCGTCCAGGTCTTCGACGCCATCTACCCGACGCTGGTCGGCTCAGCGCCGAGCCCCGCGGCCTTGCTCCAGGTCGGCAGCCCCGTCACGGCGCAGCTCTCCTCGCGGCTGCCGCTCTCGACGCTGGTCAACTCTTCGATCCAGGTCTCGAGCGGGGGCGCGCTCATCGCGGGCACCGCGACGGCCTCGTCGGCCCAGCTCCGCTTCACGCCCACCGCACAGCTCAGCGCCGGGACGATCTACGCCGCGCAGGTCAACCTGGCCCTGGGCGCTGCGCAGGGCTCCCAGCCGCTGCAGCCGTACGGCTTCCGCTTCGGCGTCGGCACCGAGCCCGCGCTGGCGCTCAACTCGTTCTCGCCCGACTACGCCGACATCGCCGGCGGCGCGGAGATCACCATCGCCGGCACCGAGCTTCAGGACATCACCGGCATCCTCGTCGGCGCAAACGCGGCCACCATCTCCTCGCGCAGCGCGAGCTCGCTGACGTTCATCGCCCCGAGCGCCCAGGCGGCCGGCTACGTGACGCTACAGGCCCAACGCCAGAGCGGCCCCGCGCTGCAGTTCCTCGGCCTCTTCGAGTACGTGCAGCCGCTCGCGGTGACGTCGTTCACGCCGCCCTTCGTCTACTGGAACAGCGGCGGAACCGTGCACGTCACGGGCGCTGGATTCGTGCCGGGCCTGACGGTGCAGCTGAGCGGCTCCTCGTACACGCCGCTGAACCTGACCAACACCGGCATGGATCTGGTGATCCCGGCGGGCCCGCCAACGACGTTTGACCTCGCCCTCACCCAGCGCGGCGAGTCGCCCTTCGCGCTGCCCGCCGCCTTCCAGCGCCGCGACACCGCGCCCTTCGTCCGCTTCTGGGATCCGCTGGCGGCCGGCACCTACCAGGTCTCGCTCGCGACCAGCTCGTTCACGGCGCACTTCGACAAGCCCATCCAGCCGGCCTCGGCGCAGAGCATGGTCCTGAAGCGCACGGGCCTTGGCCTGAGCAGCTCCGCGCCGGTGGTCATCCCCGCGACCGTGACGGTCTCGACCGATGCGCTCTCGGCGACGCTGACGCCGTCGGTCCTGCTGGTGTCGACCACCGACTACTCGATCAGCGCCGACGGCGTCATCGACGAGTGGGGCACCGCGCTCGCGAACAGCACCGTGGCCTTCAACGCGGCCGACGTGGTCGCCCCGACCGCCACCATCGCGCAGATCGGCGGCGCGCCGTTCCCCTCGAGCGCCATCGAGTGCGCCGGCGGCGGCACCATCAACTTCCTCGCCCTCGGCACCGACGACAGCGGCTACCCCACCAGCACGCAGTCCGTCACGGTGGACGGAACCCGCGCGACCTACGTGGGCTACCCCCAGAACGCCTTCTCGTACGTCTGGCCGGCCAACCACCCGAACGGCCCGGCGAACGTGCACGTGGTCGTCACCGACTGGCAGGGCAACACCGGCTCGAGCGACCTGACCCTGAACTGCCAGGCCGACCTGACGCCGCCGGTGGTCACGTTGTCACCGCAGTACCCGGGCACGTTCGCGAACACGACCTTCTACGCGGGCCTCGACACGCGCTTCACGATCACCGCGACCGACAACAGCGGCGCCGCCTCGACGCTGGGCCTGAGCATCGACGGAGCCGCGCCCATCTCGAAGTCGCCCGACGGCGCGTTCCACTACACCTGGCCGCTCGCGAAGGGCGGGACCGCATCCATCGTGACCGGCGTCGCCACCGACCCGAGCGGCAACGTCGGCACCGACGCGCACACCGTGAACGTGACGACGCTGCCGCTGCCCACTGTGGCCTTCACGCTCTTGAACGGCGCCCCGATCACCAGCGCGACGCAGTACGTGGTGCTCGACAACGTCTTCAAGCTGGTGACCAGCGATTCCGTCGGCGGCCTCTACGTCACCGGCGGGCTCACCGTGGACGGCTCGCCCGTCGCGGTCCCGTACGACAACATCTTCCACATCACCTGGCCGGCCTCGCGCGCGGGCACGACCGCGACGCTCGTCGCCACGGGGACTGACCCCGCGGGCCAGGTCACGACCAAGACCATCACCGTGCCGGTGACCGCGCTGCCGACCCCCGCCGTGGCGCTGTCCACCTCGGCGGGCCAGGCCATCACTGCGGCCAGCCAGGTCTACGTGACCATCGACAACGCCTTCAGCGTGGTGGGCAGCGACTCGCTCGGCCTGGCGTTCACGAAGTCGCTCACGGTGGACAACGGCGCGCCGATCACGCCCGCGGCCGACGGCTTCTTCCACTACAGCTGGCCGGCGGCGCGCGCGGGAACGGCCACCGTGCTGACGGCCACCGCGACCGACCCGTCGGGCCAGACGGCGACCAAATCCGTCACGCTGACCCTGAACGGCGACATCCCGCCGACCTGCGCGTTCGTGACGCCGGCAGCGGGCGCGACTGTCCAGGAGAGCGGCGCGCTGGTGGTCCAGGTGGCCTCCACACACCTGCGCAAAGTCACCGAGATCAAGCTGTCGCTCGATGGCACGGTGGTGCAGCAGTCGGTGCCAAACGTCGCCTCGGCCACGCTCTCGTACCGCCTCTTCGCGCCGGCGCACGTGGCGCAGGCCGAGCAGCACGCGCTGACCGCCACGGCCACCGATGACGCGGGCGGGACCACCGCGTGCACGCCGGTCACCGTGACGTACCAGCCCGACCAGAGCGGGCCCGCGCTCGCCATCGCCTCGCCGCTGGCCGGCGCGCACGTGGTCTCCGGCGCCACGGTCGAGGTGCGCGCCACCGCCTCCGACGTGACCCTTGGCGCGTTCGTCTTCGCGGTGGACGGCGTCGCGCAGCCGCAGACCTCGCTGCCGGTCTTCTACTGGACCGCGCCGGGCGTGAGCGCGAGCAGGCCCGCCGTGCTCTCGGTCACCGCGGCTGATCTGCACGGCAACTCGAGCAGCGCGTCTGTGACCGTGGTGATCGACCCGGCGGGCACGCCGAGCGTGGCGCTGACCTCGCCGGCCTCCGGCGCCAGCGCGGTCGAGGGCAGCGCCCTGATCGTCACCGCCCAGGCGAGCGCCGCGCTCGGCATCAAGTCAGTGCTCTTCGCGATGGCCGGCCAGACCGCCGTCGCCACCCAACCGCCGTACACCGCCAGCTTCACGGTGCCGCCGTTCCTCACCACGCCCGGCCTCGTCGCGGTGAGCGCTGTGGCCTATGACGCCGCCGGCACCGCGAGCGCTCCTTCGACCCGCGACCTCAAGGTGACGGCCGCCGTGGGCGCGAACAACGTGGTCTCACCGCAGCTGCTGAGCGGCACGCTCTACACCGCGACCCAGTACCCGCCCGGCAACCTCGGCGTCTTCATCGATGGCGTGCTCGACACCCAGGTCGTCAGCCCCTGGTCGCAGAACTCCGAGTCGTACCAGGTGCAGCTGCCCTTCACCGGCAGCCAGGTCGTGATCGAGTCCATCAACTACTTCGGCGTCCGGCTCCAGCCCGCGGTGGGCACGCTGGTGCCCTTCGTCTCCGGCATCTCGGCCCCGCAGCCGATGGATCCCTTCGGCAAGCTGGTGGCGCGAGTGTGGAGCTGGCCGCAAGGGTTCGTGCAGGCGCGGCAGCTCACGTTCGATCGCGCGGCTTCGAGCCTGACCGGCGCCGGCTCGGTCGAGACCTACGGCGCTGACGGCGTGCAGATCGCGTCGGCCAGCTTCGCCGGGCTGCCGATCTCGCTCGCGACCAACGGCCCGCTGGTGGCGGTCGGCGTGAAGGCCTGGAACGCGAGCGTCGTGCGCCTCTACACGCTGCCGGGGCTCCAGCCGGCCGGTGTCATCGCCCTTCGCCAGGTGCCGAACGCGCTGGCCGCGCTGCCCAACGGCGTCTTCGCGGTGGGCACGACCGAGGGCGTCTCGTTCGTCTCGCTGGCCGACGGCGAGCTCTCGCTCTTCCCCTTCCAGCAGACCAACTCGTCGTCGGGCTTCAGCGCCAACTCGGGCGCTGTGGTGCCCGGCTATATGGTGTCCGACGGCAACCGGGTTTTTGTCAGCGGGGGCAACGGCGTCCTCGTCCGCGGTGCCCCTTACGCCTTCGTCGCCATCGACGCGACCAACCCCGCGGCCCCGTTTGTGAGCGCGAACTTTGGCACCGCTGGACAAGGATCCACGCTGTCGGCGTTTCCGGGCGGCTTCTGCGGGAACTCGTTCTGCTATTCGGGCTCGAACCTCAATCAGGACTCGCTCAACAACAACCTCAACGGCGGCAACAGCCCCGTTGCCCTGGGCAAGTACCTCCTGGGTCAGGGCTACATCGTGGACACCACGAAGAGCGGCTTCGCCTCCAACACCACGGGCTGGGGCCAGCTGAACGGCATGACCGACCCGGTGGCCGCGGGCCCCGAGCAGCTCTACTGGTCCACGCGCGCGACCAGCCTGGAGGCCACGGCCGGCTCGCCTGTCTCGCTCAACCGCGTGCAGCTGATCCGGTCGGCGAACGCCACGCTGACTCCGACGATGAGCCTGCCCGCCTCGGCCGCGCCGGGCACGCGCCTGGCCCTGAACGCCAACGTCGCGACCAACGATCCGCAGGGCATCTACGCCGCCGCGGTTTCGCTCAACGGCACCTTGCAGCAGGTCACGCAAGGCGCGACGCCTGCCTTCGTGGACCTGCCGCTCACGGGCACCTCGGCCACCGTGCAGCTGCAGGCGCGCTCGCCGCTCGGCCTCGTCAGCACCAGCGCCACCGTGCAGTTGGTGGACGACGGGGCCGGGCCCACGCTTACCTCGCTCGCTGCCTCGAGCTACTACGGCGCCACCACCGGCAACCAGTCGTTCGCGCTCAGCGGCGATGCCATCAAGCTGGCGCCGCTGCCGCGCGACCCGAGCCGCGTCGCTTCCATCGAGCTGTCGGCCCAGGGCGCCGTGGTCGGCACCGTCACGCCGCCGCAGCTCGCCTTCTTCTGGGCCGCGCCCACGGTCTCGACGAACACCGCGGTGACGTTCTCGGCCGTGGCCATCGACGCGCAGGGCCGCCGCGGGACCGCGGTCACCACGGCCCTGACGGTGCGGCCGAACACGGACAACGGCGCCACGCCGGCCGGCCCCACGCTGCACTGGTCGCAGAATCCGCCCGCCTCCGCGATCGAAGGCACCGCCCCGTTCATGTCGGTCCAGGTCACCTCCGATCTCTGCACCAGCTCCGAGTTCCTCGGCTACACGGGGGCCACGCAGCTCCTCGTCAGCGTGGACAACAAGGTCGCCGAAAGGGTGCAGTACGACTGCACCAGCTCCACCGGGACGACCTTCGTGAGCGCACTCCTGCCGTTCCTCCACGGCGGCGGCGCGCGCGCGGTGCTCATCTCGGTGGTGGCGATCGACGCCTGGGGCCGCAGCTCGGCGGCGCTCACCGGCTCGGTCAACGTGACCCCGCAGCCCAACTCCGACTGGCAGAACTACGGCGGCTGCACCGTCTCGGTGGACCCCGCCGGCCCGGTGCAGGTCGGCGCCACGGTCACCGCCTCGATCAACTCGGTCGCGCAGCCCACCTTGGCCTTGGAGACGAGCACGCTCGTCACCTTGAGCGTGGCCGGCACCGTGCTGGCCTCGGGCACCACGCAGGCCACGCTGGTCGTGCCGCAGGAGCCCGCGGGCACGCTCATCGACGCGCGCTGCTACATCACCGACGGGCAGGGCGCCACCGCGACCAACTCCACGGCGGTGCAGGTCGAGGTCATCGGCACCTCGCCGGCCGACGACGGCGCCAGCGCCGCGCTCGCCTCGGCGCAGTCGCTCGCGCAGCTCGGTGACTTGCTCGCCGCCGCAACGCCGCAGGGCCTGTCGCTCGCCACCATCGTGCGCGGCGCGACGCCCCAAGCGGTGGCCGCTGGCAGCTACGCGGCCGGCTCGCCCGGCGTCGCGGTCGCGCTCTACTCGCACTTCGCGCTCTTGGCCCGCGGCGCCGCTGGCCTCGACGTCATCGACGTGAGGAACCCGGCCGCGCCGGCGCTGGTCGATCACGCAGCCGGACAGTTCGACCGCATCGTCGCCGGCGGCGGCCGCATCTTCGGCGGCGGCGGCACCGGGCTCTTGGCTGCCAGCGGCGCCTTCTGCACCGGCACCTGCGTCGGAGCCGAAGCTTTCCTCGACGAACGGGGCCACCTCACGCTCGGCAGCTTCGACCCGACCTTGTTCAATCCGCTGGCCGCGAGCTTCGACGGCGCAGTCGCCTTGACCTACGGCGGGCAGTACGCGCCCTCGACCAACATCGGCGCGTCGATCGGCAGCTCGCAGCTCCCGCTCGCCCTCAACGGCGGGTACTTCCAGGCGGCCGCGTTCGCCGGCACCTCGCTCATCTCGAGCGGCATCTGGCAGGGCGCGCCGGTCGTGAGCGTCGCCACGGCCACCGCCGCGTACCAGGGCGGCCACTGGAATGTGGCCGCCTCCAGCACCGCGCACGCCATCGCCGCCAACGATCGCTTCGCGTTCCTGGCCTCGGACGACGGCCTCGTGCGCACGCTCGACTTCACCGACGTCGCCAACCCGCGCGTGGTGGGCTCGGCGTCGATCGCGGCCTCGGGGCTCGCGGTCAGCGGCGGCGCGCTCTTCGCGGCGACCGCCCAGGGCACCGACGTGCGCGCGACGCCGCAGGGTCCGTCCGACAAGGTCTCCGCCGCCCCGAGCGGGACGAACCTGCGCATCGCGCCCTCGCCGCACGGCTTCACCAGCGTCGCCGGTTCGCAAGCCTGGACGCGGTTCGACTTCGGCGATCACAACAGCCCGGCGACCGCGACGCTCTCGATGTTCGACGCCAACCTCGCCACCGATCTCGTCGCCGGCGCCGGCGGCACCTGGGTCTTCCGCAAGCAGTCGGGCTCGTACCCCGCGAGCGTTGACTTCCATCCGTTCCACGACAGCATCTGGTACGGCGAGACCTACCCGGCGCCTGGCCCCGGCTCGAACCCGCAGCCCGCCTATACCTTCAGCGTCGCCGCCTCCTCGGTCTACCCGGCGCAGTCCTCGGCCTACGCGTTCGGCCAGCACCGCCTCTGGGCAGCGAGCGGGACGTCATTGCTCAGCGCCGCCTACGCCTCCCTCGCGCAGCCGCTGCAGACGACCTTGGCCGCGGCCGCCGAGCACGTGGCCGGCAGCGATTCGCTGGTCGCGGTCTCGACGACGACCGCGGGGATCCAGCTCTACGGCCTCGACCCGATCTCGGGCCTCGACCCGCGCGCCAGCATCGCCTTGCGACCCTCGACGCTGGCGCTGGCCGGCCCGACGCTGGTCGCCGGCAGTGGCCCCGGCGTCGGCACCGCGCTCGCCCTGCAGATCTACGACGTCAGCGGCACGCCTTCGCTGCGCGCGACGCTGGCGCCGCAAGCCGAGCCCACCCAGCTGCGCCTCTATGGCACCTTGCTGCTCGCGGTCGAGCCCACCTCGGCGACGCACGGCGTGGTCGAGGTCTGGGACGTGTCGGCCACCCCGTCCAAGGTAGCGACGCTGGCTCCGGCCCTGCTGCCGCTCGACGCCCATCTGTCCGACGGCCGCATCTATGTCGCCGAGACCTCGCAGGCCGGCTCGACGACCAACCAGGTCGAGGGCTTCCCGCTGCCGGCCAACTCGGCGCTGCCCGCGGTCTCTCTCGACGCGCCTGCCGACGGCGCTGAAGTCCAGCCCGGCCAGCAGGTCGAAGTGGACGCGACCGCGTCGGGCGTGGGGCTTGACGACTTCGAAATCTACATCGACGGAGCGCCCTACACCCAGCTGCGTCTGGTTGACGGCAAGGCGCGCTTCACGGTGCCAGTCGCCGCCGCGGCGGGCGAGTTGATCACCGTCCAGGCCGCCGTGCGCAACGTCAATGGACAGTCGCTCTCGGCACCGCGCACGCTGCGGGTGGTTGCCCCCACGGCGGCAGCGCTCTCTGTTGCCTTTGCGTCGCCGGCGGCGGGCAGCACGGTGAGCCTCGCCTCGGGCGCGCTGCTCGACGTCTCGCTCAACGTCAGCGGCGGCCTCGCGCCCTACCTGGCCACGGCGCGGCTCGGCAGCACGCCGCTCGGGCCGCTCTACGGCGCAGGCCCGATGGTGGCCACGTTGCGCATGCCGCTGCTCGGCGCGCCGCTCTCCGATCAGCTCGCGGTCGACGTGGTGGACGCACTCGGCGCCACCGCCACCGCGACGCTCGCCGCGCAGGTCGCCGCCGTGCCCTCGGGCGCCGACACGCTCAGCGGCCTGCCCGCGAGCTTGACCGGGTCGCCCTTCGTGAACTCGTTTACGGTCTCGTGCGCCAACTGCGTCTCGCTGCGCTTGCAGCAGGACGGCGCCGACCTCGGCGAGGTGGATGCGCCCGGAGCGCCCGGCCCGCTCTCGATGCCGTTCGCGCTGACCCTGGCCCCGGCGGCGTCGGGCACTCACGTGACGCTGGCCCTGCTGGCGATCGACGCCGACGGTCAGGCCACCTCGATCTCGCAGGACTATGTCGTCGCCTACCCGCTCGACCCGCCGACGATCTCGGTCAGCGCGCCGGCCACCTTCACCGACGGCGTGGCGGCCACGGTCACCGCGCAGATCACCATCCCGGCCAACGAGAGCATCTCGTCCTTCGTGATCGCCGCCAACGGCGTCGCCATCAGCACGACCTCGTACCCGGCGCAGGCGAGCACCCGCACCGTGACGCTCACGCCGAGCTACCTGCCGCCCGCGCTGGCCGGCACCTCGCCCGCGACCCTGACGTTTGTGGCCTTGGCGGTGGACAGCACGGGGCGCACGACCTCGGCCCGGGCCGCATCGACCCAGGTGGCTGCCGCCCCGCTCTCGCTGACCTTCTCGCCCCCGGGCAGCGTGACCGCAGGCGAGCCCGCGACCCTGCAAGCGTCGCTGACCATTCCGGCGGGCGCGCGAGTGACGACCTTCTCGCTCGTCGGAGCGGGCACCACGGTGGCCAGCACCAGCTACACCGCGCTGCCGACCGCGCAGACCGTGCAGCTCTCCGGCACCTGGCTGCCCCCGCCGGTCCCAGCGGGCCTGAACTTCACGACGCCGGTGGTCAGCGCCCAGGCGACCGACTCCTACGGCCGCACCGTCTCCCAGGTGTTCAGCATCCACGACTTCCCGCCGCCCACGCCCTCGGTGCAGATCACTCCCGCCCTCGGCGCGCCGCTCATCGTCGGCTCGACCGTGCTCTTCTGCACCGACGCCACTGCGGGCGCGGGCGACCTGCTCGACCGCTCGCTGACGACGCTCGTCATCAACGGCGTCGCGCAGCCGAACGTGCAGTACACCGTCGCCCAGCACGTGGTGCTCTGCGCCAACTTCGTGGTGCCGGCCGGCAACCTGGTGGTGAGCGGCACGGCGAGCGATCGCGGCGGGGTCACCGGCAGCGCGACGCAGACCTATCAGACGGTGGTCGAGCCCCCTCCGCCAGTCTTGACCATCGACACTCCGACGCCGGGCGGCACGGTGTCGCCCTTCGGCACCAGCCAGGTCTGCGGCACCGTGGTCTCGGCGGCGACCACCTCGGTCGAGCTCGACGTCGATGGTGCGTACACGTCCTTCGTGCCCAACGCGACCAGCTTCTGCCTGCCTTGGTATGTCGACCCCTCGGCGCCGGTCCACGTGCTCAACGTCATCGCGCGCGACTCCTTCGGCCAGACGACGAACACGGCCTTCGGCGTCAACGTCGAGGGCTACGGCACGCCGGTGAGCGTCAGCATCGACACGCCCCAGAGCGGCTCGGGCGCGCTCGGCGGCAGCGTGATCAACGTGCAGGGCAACGCCAGCAGCGGATACTCGATCAACAGGATCGAGCTCGACGTCGATGGCTACTACTACGACTCGATCGCGCCCTATGGCCTCCCCACGCAGGCGTTCAACTTCTCGTGGTTCGTCCCGTACGACCCGACGGCCCTGCACACCTTGAGGGTCACTGCCTGGGACATTGGCGGACGCACGTCGCAGCAGACCATCTTCGTCGGAGTCCTGAGCGGCCTGGCGCCCTCGATCTCGATGGGTCGGTTCGACTACCTGCTGGCGCAGGATCTGCTCACCGTTCAGATCGTCGCCCAGGACGACAACAAGCTGCAGCAAGTCGTGCTGTCGTCGAACGAGGGCTACGTGGGCGCGCTGAGGGACTTCGCCAGCCCCTTCGCCGTCAGGGCCGGCATCGACTACACCGCGCCAGACGGCGTCGCCAGCGAGACGCTGACGGCCGTGGCCACCGGCGTCTTGGGCGAGAGCTTCACGGCCAGCGCGACGGTGCCGGTCCTGCCCGAAGGCACCGGCTTCAGCTGTGCGCAGCCGGTGATGTTGCCGAACCCCGCGAGCGGTGGCGCCGGCGACTTCGCCGTCTGGACCACGAGCCAGCCGCGGACGGCGCAGTCCGGCGGCTCTTCGGGCAGCGCGCTGCCTTGCGCGGCCTCGGGCTACGCGCTCTCCGACGGCGGCAGCAGCAGCTACGACACGCAGATCGCGTACCTGGCGCTGCCGTTCGACGGGCCGGTGAGCCACCTGCACGCCTCGGTGTGGAACGGACACCTGGCGCTCTTGCAGAGCTGCGCGGACGCGGCGCCGCTCTGCGACGGGCAGCAGGACGGCTACCACGAGGACGACTTCGACTCGCTCCCGGCGGGCAGCGTCCTGGCCGTCCTCGGCAGCGGCGGCGCGAACCCGGTGGTGGGCTTGAGCAGCGCCTCGCTGGGCAACGGCGCCCTGTGCACGCCCGGCGACTCGCGCTTCACCTGCGACACCGGCGTCTGCGGAGCGGTGCCGGACGGCAGCGTGCGCTGCCACGCGCCCGGCCAGCCGACACTCGTCATCACGCCCGACCTCGCAGCGCTCACCATCGGCGACACCGTGCAGATCTGCGGACAAGGCACGCCCGCCTCGGGCGAGCTCTTCGCCCTCGCGACCTTGCAGATGAGCATCGACGGCAAGGTCGTGGGCCTTGACCCGCAGCTCCCGGGCGTCCTCACGGGCGATGGGAGCGGCGGCTCGATCTGCGCCACGTTGGTGGTGCCTCAGGAGAGCGACGGAACGCTGCGCGTGTCCTTCTCCGCCGCCGACGTCCGCGGCACGCCTTCGACGCTGCTGCGCAGCTACGCAGTGACCACCGCCACGCCGGCCTCGGTGGCCATCACGGTTCCGCAGCCGCTGCTCGGGGGCTCCAGCGCCACCATCTGCGCGACGGCGACCGCGGGCACGCTGCCGCTCGACGCCTCGTCGCTCAGGATGACCATCGGGGGCACGCCCATCGGCAGCGATCCGACCGACTGCAGCGGCGGCGCGAAAACCTGCCTACAGCTCTGCTCTGTCGTGCACGTGCCGGCGAGCGGCCGGCTGATCGCCGATGCCTCGGTCGCCGATCGGGCCGGCACGGTCTCCGCCGCGCCCGAGCAGGTCGTCGCCATCGTCGTCCTCGCGCCGCCGACGGTGACCTTGTCGGGACCCCAGGCGCCGCTGACCCCGAGGAGCGTCGCCACAATCTGCGCCACCGCCACCGCGGGCACCTCGGCGCTCCTGGTCGGCTCGCTCTCGATGACCATCAACAGCCTCGCGGTCGCGGACGCGCCCACCGACTGCAGCGGGGGCGGCGCGCTCTGCGCCCAGCTCTGCTCGAGCGTGACCGTCTCCGATTCAGGCACGCTGGTCGCGCAGGCCAGCGTCACCGACACCGGCGGCCTCATCGGACTGGCGCCAGAGCTCGACCTGCCCATCGGCCCCGGCGCGGCGCCGCTGGTGACCCTGACCCCTGGCAGCGGCAACTTCACCGCCGGCACGACGCAGCGGATCTGCGCCGACTTCTTGGCCGGCCCGCTGCCGATCATCTCCAGCCAGCTGGTGATCAACGGCGTTCCCGTGCAGGCCTGCCCCGCCAGCCTGACCGAGATCTGCACCACCGTGACGGTGACCGCCGGCGGCCTCGCCGTCCAGGCCTCCGCCATCGACTCGGGCGGCACCAGCGGCAGCGCTGCGCAGACCTATGGCGTGACGGTGCCGACCCCGCCCGGCGCGTCCCTCTCCACCAACCCGGCGTCGTTCAACGTGTACAGCGGCACGCCGGTGCAGATCTGCGGCGTCTTCCAGCAGACCGATCAGCCAATCGTCTCCGGCAGCCTGACCATCGGCGGCGTCACGGTGCCGGCGACGATGTGCGGCGCCACCGTCTGCAGCGCGACCTGCGTCAACTTCACCACGCCCGACGCGGCCTCGCTCTTCGTCTCGGTGACGGCGCAAGACGCCCTGGGGACCAACGCGGGAACCCAGCAGAGCTTCACCTTCTTGACGCCGACGCAGCCGCCGCCGCTCGCGGGCATGCCCATGGTCAACCTCAGGCCGCAGCAGCCCGAGCTCGCGATCGGCAGCACCGCCACCGTCTGCGCCGACTTCGCCGCCGGCAGCGCGCCGCTCACCGACCAGCAGCTGCTCATCGACGGCCAGGCGCAAGCGTCGCCGTCCTGTTACCCCGGCTGCGCCTCGATCTGCGGCACCTTCGTCATGGGCAGCGTGCCGGTGTCCGTCGTGGCCACGGCCGCCGACGCGAACCTTCTGCCCGGCCAGGCGTCCCAGACCTACGTTCCGGTGCCGGTCAATCCGCCCGAGGTCAGCATCTCGCCGGTCCAGGGCTTCTTGCCGGCGGGCGCGATCGTGCAGATCTGCGCGAACTTCACGGCGGGCGACGCGCCGCTCGACAGCAGCAGCCTGGTCATCAATGGCGTCTCCCAGGGAACGCCGCCGTGCGCCAATGGCGTCTGCCCTCCCGCGTGCACCACGGCGGTCGTGCCGGCCGGCGCCAGTCTTCAAGTTAGCGCTTCGGCCACCGGCGGAAACACCTCCGGAACGGCCTCGCAGCTCTACCTGCCGTTGGCGTCGCCCGTGCCGGCGGTGGCCATCACTCCCGCGCCCGGGAACCTCCCTGGCGGCGTGCTCCAGGGCGGCACGCAGGTGCAGATCTGCGGCCAGCCCGAGCTGGACGCGCAGTCGGCCACCCTCGCCGTCAGCGGCATCCTCGTCGGCCAGCAGTCGTGCGCGGGCCACTGCGATCCGCTCTGCGCCACGGTGTCGGTGCCGCCGAATGGCCAGCTGGTGGTAGACGCCGCCGAGATCGATCGCAACGGCAACACCGTCGGCGCCCAGCAGCTCTACACGGTGGCTGCCTCGACGCCGCCCGTGGGCCCGACCATCTCCTTCGACCCGAACGGCGGCCAGCTCATCGCGGGCCAGCAGCGGACCATCTGCGCGAGCTTCACGCCGGCCGACCCGAACGTCCCGCTGACCTCGACCACGCTGCTCATCAACGGCGTGCCGGTCGTCCAGTCGTGCCCGGCGGTGCCGAGCGCCCAGCTCTGCGCCACCATCACCGTCCCGACGCAGCAGTTCGAGGTGGACGCGTCCGCGACCGACCAGGCGGGCAACTCGTCGAGCGCCACCGAGATCTTCCAGGTGCAGTACGGCGCAGCGCCGCAGGTCTACCTGACGCCCTTCACGTACGCGCTGCCCGGCAACGGCCAGGGCCAGATCTGCGCCCACTTCATCCCCGGTGACCTGCCCATCGCCTCGGCCTCGTTGCAGCTGGGGAGCACGACGCTGCCGATCACACCGGCGCCGTGCACGGGCGGCGCGAGCTGCGACTTCTGCACCACCACCAACGTCACGCCGGGCGCCAGCGTCGAGGCGATCGTCACGGTCACCGACACCGCCGGAACGTCCGCGTCCGACGACCAGGTCTTCTCCACGGCGACGCCTCCCTCGATGTCGATCACCCCCAGTGTCGCCCAGCTGAGCGTGGGACAGACGGTCCAACTCTGCGGCTACGCGAAGGTCGGCAGCGGCAAGATCGTGTCCTCTAGCCTCACCATCGACGGCGTGGTCCAGTCCGCGCAGGCGAGCTGCGTCGATCAGCAGTGCTCTGGCCTGGTGCTTTGCGCCGACTACCTCATTCCCGACGAGCCGCAGCTGGTCGTCGACGTCAGCGCCACCGACGAGCAGGGCCTCGTCGGCAGCCTGGAGCAGGTGATGGCCCTCTCGGCGGCCAACGCCCCGGCGGGTCCAGGGATCTCGACTTATCTCTTGCGCCAATCCGATCGCAGCCACTACCCGACGCTCGGCGCCGGCGTCCCGGTGGTCGTCGGGCAGTCCCACACGATGCTGTTCTGGGCCCAGTCGTCGCCGGGCTCGGTCGAGCAGGTCGAGATCGACGGCACCCTCGTCTACTACTCCTCCACCCAGTTTTCCTGGCAGGCCAACGGCGTCAATTTCTCCCCGCTCACCGAAGGCCAGCACACGCTGCACTCCTGGGTGGTGGATGCCGTGACGGGCCTGCGCAGCGACGTGACGTTGACGGTGACGGCGGTGCGCATCCCGATTCAGATCGCTTACCTGGCCCACTTCGTGAACAACGTCTGGACGCAGCTCGGTTCCGGCGAAGCGGTGGTCACGGGGCAGCAGTACTACGTGGTGGTCGAGTCGAACCTGGCGGGACCCGGCGTCGCCGGCCTCGACGCCGACGGTGTCAACCTCTTCAACTACGACTCTTCGCCAGCCCAGCAAGTGAGCACCTCGACGGTGCCCTGGTCGCCGGGCTTCTCGAGCGGGCCGCACCGGCTCCACGCCTACGTCTTCGACCCCGCGACCGGCGTGCAGACCGACGCGTACCTCAACGTTCCGGTGGCGCCATGACCACCCACTTCATCTTCGAGCGGCTGCAGTCGCCGCGACGCAGGGATCCCCGCCCCTCTATGCGACAGCCAGCGAAGAGCAGAGTTTGCGCGGCGCTGGTCCTGGCGCTGGCGGCCGGCTGCGGGCGCGCCGCAACCGAGGTCCCGGCAGAGGGCAGCCTTGCCGGCAAGCGCGCCAGGTCAGCCGCGGCGCACCTCGCCACCGACCCGACCTCGGTCGCGCTCTGCGTGCAGAACCATCTCCAGTCTGGAACCTTCACCGCCTTTTTTGGCTACACCAACAGCGGCGCAACCGTCTCGCTGCCGGTCGGGCCCAACAACTACTTCTCGCCGGGCGCGCAGGACCGCGGCCAGCCGACGACGCTGCAAGCGGGCGGCAGCGGGAGCTATCCCTCGTGGGCCGCCAAGGTCGACTTCGACGGCACGGCGCTGACCTGGAACCTGGCAGGGAAGGGCGCGGCCGCGAGCGCCAGCACCAAGGCTTGCCCCGACTCCACCGTGCCGACCTGGCCGGCGGGCAGCGCGCTCGCGGTGACTTCCGACACCGGCACGAGCGTGACGCTGAGCTGGAGCGCCGCCGCCGACGACGTGGCCGTCAGCTCGTACCGCCTCTACCAGAAAGGCTCGCTGGTCAAGACCGTGCCCTGGACGCAGACCAGCGTGGCCCTCACCGTGGCGGCCAGCGCCAACTATTCGTACCAGGTGCAGGCGGGCGACGCGGCCGGCAACTGGACCCTCAATGGGCCGAAGGCGCTGCGCGACAACACGCCGCCGCTGGTCACCATCGGCGGCGTCAGCGACGGGCTGTACTCGCGCGCGGCGCAGTTGGTGCCGACCTTCAAGGCCACCGACAACCTCTTGACCACGGTGACCGCGACGCTCAATGGCCTGACCTTCGCCAGCGGAACAGCCGTGACCGCCGAGGGCGCGTACACGCTGGTGGTCACCGCGCAGGACCAGGGCGGGCTCGCGACCACGGTCATCGACCACTTCGCCATCGACCGCACGCCGCCGCAGATCCAGCTCGCAGGCGCGGTCATGGGCGCGCAGGTGCAGTCGAACGTGACGGTCACCTATCTGGTCACCGACGCCTCGCCGGTGAAGGTGACCGCGCTCCTCGACGGGCAGCCGCTCGCGAGCGGCACGGTCGTCGTGGCCGAGGGCGCGCACAAGGCGACGGTGGCGGCGGTCGACTCGGCGGGCAACGCGGCAACGACCCAGCAGCTCGACTTCGTCATCGATCGCACCGCGCCGGTGGTGACCATCCTGGCGCCCACCGCGGGCCAGCTTTTGGCGAAGTCGGCGGTGCTGGTGACGGCCTCGATCAGCGACGCCAACAAGCTGTCCTCCGTGACCGCCAACGGCAGCGCAATGACCCTGGCCGGCAATGGAACCTGGCAGGCGACGCTGACGCTGCCCGACGGCCCGCAGACCATCTCGGTCGTGGCCAGGGACCTGGCGGGCAACCAGAGCGCGCAGGCGCTGGTGAACATCTTCGTCGACACCAAGCCGCCCGTGGTGGCGATCACCTCGCCGGCGGAGGGGGCGAAGATCGCCGCGCTGACAACCCTGGTGCAAGGGACCGTGTTGGGAGAGACCGCATCGACGGTGAAGGTCGGCTCCACCGCGGCCACGGTGAACCCCGACGGCACCTGGAGCGCGACGGTGACGCTCCTGCCCGGGGCCAACGCGCTCGTCGCCCACGCCACCGACGCCGCCGGACAGAAGGCCGCGCCCGTGACGCGCAACGTGCGCGCCAACGTCAAGCTCCCGGTGGTGAAGATCACCGCGCCGACCAACGGCCTGATCACGACCGTGACCCCTTTGACGGTGCGCGTGCTGGTGAGGACGGGCGACACCACCGACACGCCGGTCGTGACCATCCAGGGCCAGCCCGCGACCAAGAACAGCGACGGCTCGTGGGGCGGGTCTGTGACCTTGACCGAGCCGACCAAGAGCGCGCTGGTGCCCACGGTCATCGCCGTTCAGGCGACCGACGGCTACGGCTTGAACGGCGGCGCGACCGCCTCGGTCTCGCTCGACGACATCGCGCCCGCCATCGGCATCGGCGGCGTCTCGGACGGCCTGTACACGAACGCCGCCTCGGTCACGCCGACCTTCACGGCGGCCGACGCCTTCTCCACCGTGACCTCGCTGACGGCGACGCTGAACGGCGCGGCGTTCAAGAGCGGCACAAAGGTCTCGGCCGAGGGCACCTATACGCTGGTGGTCTCCGCGGCCGACAAGCTCGGCAACCACAGCACCTCGACCGCGACGTTCGTGCTCGATCGGACCGCGCCCGTCATCCAGGTCCAGGGCATCGCGGGCCCGCTGGTCGCGTCGGCCACCATCACCTTCGACGCCAGTGACGCGAACCCCGGCATGGTCACCGCCACGCTCGACGGCGCGCCGTTCCAGAGCGGGGGCCTCGTGAACGCCAACGGTCTGCACAAGCTGATCGTCAGCGCCGCCGATCTCGCGGGCAACAAGTCGATCACCACCGTGCAGTTCACCGTCGATTCGACGCCGCCCGCGCTGACGGTGCTGGCGCCGGCCGACGGCAGCTACGTCAACGCCTCGCCCATCGCGGTCAGCGTGCAGTCGAGCGACCCGGGCTCGCCCCTGGCCTCGGTCACCGCCACCGTGGGCAGCAAGGTCACGACCCTGACCGCGGTGTCCGGACAGCCCGGCGTCTACTCGGGCCAGCTCGCGTTGGCCGCGGGCGCCAACGCCATCGCCTTCGCGGCGGTCGATCAGCTGGGCAACGAGGCCGACCAGATCGCGAACGTCACGCTGGTGCCGCCCTCGCAGGCGCCGGTCATCACCGTCAGCTCGCCGACCGAAGGACAGCACATCGGCGCGCTGGTCACGGCCATCTCCGGACGGGTCGCGTTCGTGGCGCCGGTCACCACCGTGCTGGTCGGCACCGTGCTGGTCGTCCTCGCGGCAGATGGCAGCTTCACCACTAGCGTCCCTCTGGTCGCGGGCGCCAACGCCATCGCGCTCTCGGCGACCGACGCGGCCGGCAACGTCACGAGCTTCACCCGCCACGTGCGCGCCAACAACATTGCGCCGACGCTGACGCTGAGCTCGCCGGCCGACGGCAGCTTCACCAAGGCCGCAAGCGTGCTGGTGCAGGGACAGGTCGCGCCAGGCGACAGCGGCGACACCGCTCCGGTGCAGGTCGCCATCACCAACACCGCGGCAGACGGCAGCGCGACCACCACTGCCGCGCAGGTCCAGTCGGGCAGCTACAGCGCCACCGTGCCGCTCACGCCGGGGCTGAACGAGCTCGTCGTCCTGGTCACCGACAGCTACGGACTGGCGGCGAGCGCCGCGGCGGCCGTCACCCAGGACTCGGTCGCGCCGGGCATCACCCTGGCCGGCGTCAGCGACCAGCTCTTCACCAACCAGAACGTGGCGGCGACGTTCAGCGAGAGCGACGACAACCCGGGCGCCATCAGCGCCACGCTCGATCTGGCGCCCTACGCCAGCGGCACCCTGGTGACCGCCGAGGGCACGCACGTGCTGGTCGTCACCGCGACCGACCTGGCGGGCAACGGCACCGTGCAGACCGTGCACTTCGTCATCGACCGCACCGCGCCGCAGATCGAAATCGGCGGCGTCAGCGACGGGGCGGTGTTCGGCGTCGCCGGAGCAGCCATCACCATCTCGGTCACCGACGCAAATCTCGCCACCTCGACCAGCACGCTCGACGGCCAGCCGTTCTCGGGCGGCACGGTGGCCACGCCGGGCAATCACGTCTTGGTGGTCTCGGCCGACGATCTCGCCGGCAACTCGGCCTCGAGCTCGGTGCATTTCCGCGTCGTCACGCGCCCGCCCACGCTCTCGATCACCTCGCCGACCGGCGGCAATTATGTGAACTCGACTTCACTGACAGTGACGGCGAGCGCGGCGTCAGATGCCGGCGTGCCCACTCTCACCGCCTCGGTGGCGGGCGGTCCCGCGGTGCCCT
Organism: Myxococcales bacterium; assembly: GCA_038231075.1. Classification (GTDB taxonomy): domain Bacteria; phylum Myxococcota; class Myxococcia; order Myxococcales; family 40CM-4-68-19; genus JBBRMA01. The sequence goes on from JBBRMA010000013.1 coordinate 60,741, forward strand.
TGGCGCAGACCGGCGCGACGACGTTCTCGGGCGCCGTGAACCTTTTGCAGGCCGGCGCGAGCACCATCACGGTGACGGCGACAGACGTGGTGGGCAACGCGGCCAGCGCCTCGGTCTCGGTGACGCTGGTGCCGCCCGCGCAGGGGCCGAGGCTCCAGATCACCGCGCCGCTGGACAACGCGCGCGTCGGCGCACTGACGGTGGACGTGACGGGCACGCTGACTGCGTCGGCGCCCGTGGTCCTGACGGTGAACGGCGCCGCGGTGGCCGTGCAGCCGGGCGGCGCCTTCACCGCCACCGTCTCGCTCCTGCCGGGCGACAACACGCTGACGTCGGTGGCCACCGACCAGGCCGGCAACGTGGCCAAGGACGTGCGCAGCGTGCGCGCCAACGCCAAGGCGCCCGCGGTGCAGATCGTCACGCCGAGCGACGGCCTCGTCACCAATCAGCCGACAGTGGCCGTGCGGGTGATCGCGACGCCGGCCGATCCGACCGACGCTGCGCTTTCGGTGACCGTGCAGGGCCAGCCCGCGGTGAAGAACGCCGACGGCTCGTGGAGCGCGACCGCCACGCTCTTGCCGGCGACGCTCTCGCAGATCTCGACCACCCAGATCCTCGCCGAGGCCACCGACGGCTACGGCCTGACCAGCGACGCCACCGCCAACGTGCTGCAGGACTTGATCAAGCCGTCCATCACCATCGCGGGCGTCAGCGACGGCGAGTACACCAACGCGCCCTCGGTGGCGCCGACCTTCGCGGCCACCGATCTCTACCTGACATCGGTCTCGGCCACGCTCGATCTGCAGCCGTTTGCGAGCGGCGCAGAGGTCAGCGCCGAGGGCACGCACACCCTGCTGGTCACCGCGACCGACGCGGCGGGCAACGTCGCCACGCTCTCGGCGACGTTCACGCTCGACCGCACGCCGCCGTCCATCGACGTCACCGGGATTTCCGACGGCGCCATCGTCGGCCGGGCGGTGACCATCGGGTTCTCGGCTTCCGATGCCGCGCTGGCCAGCGTCACCGCCGCCCTCGATGGACAGCCCTTCCAGAGCGGCGCGGCCGTCACGACTGAAGGCGTCCACGTGCTCCGCGTCGATGCGCTGGACCTGGCGGGGAACCCGGCGAGCCTGACCCTGACCTTCCGCATCGACGAGACGCCGCCCGCGATCAGCATCGTCTCGCCGGCCGCGGGCACCTGGTTCAACGTCGATCGGGTCGTCGTCACCGCGCAGGTGAACGACGGCCTCGGCACGGTGGCCTCGGTGATGGCCGGCGACGGCTCGGTGCTGGCGCTGACCCAGCCCGGGATCTACAGCGGCGAAGTCTCGCTGCCGCGCGAAGGCCAGAACGACCTGGAGGTGCTGGCCACCGATCAGGCCGGCAACGTCGCCACCGCAAAGCTGCGGCTGTACCGCGTGACCACCGCGCCGGTGCTCGTCGTCACCACGCCCGGAGAGGGCCAGCGCATCGGCGCCCTGGCGGCCATCGTCAGCGGCAGCGTCACCTCGCCCGCGCCGGTCACGCTGCTGGTCGATGGAGTCGCGGTCGGCCTCGCGAACGACGGCACCTTCTCGACCGCGGCCACGCTGCAGCCGGGAGCCAACACCATCACCGTCGTCGCCTCCGATGCGGCCGGCAACACCGCGCTGCCGGTGGTCGTGCACGTCCGCGCCAACGTCACGCCGCCCGCGCTCAGCCTGACCGCGCCCGCGCAGCCCGCGTACACCAAGGCCGCGTCCATCACCGTGAGCGGGAACGCGTCGCCCGCCGACGCGACCGACGCGGCCACCGTGACGGTCACGAACCTCTCGCTCGGCAGCGCGAATTCGTTCCCGGCCGCGCTGGCAGCGGACGGGAGCTTCAGCGTCGACATTGCCCTGGCCGCCGGCCAGAACCTGCTCGACGTCACGGCAGTCGACGGCTTTGGCAAGCTGTCGTCGCTGCCGCTGACGGTGGTGCAGGACGCCGTGGCGCCGATCGTTATCGTAACGGGCGTGATCGACGGCCAGTACGCGAGCGCGGCCTCGCTCTCGCCGGCCTTCAGCGCCACCGACGACAACCTCGCCCAGGTCTCGGCCACGCTCGACGGCCAGCCGTTCCAGAGCGGCGCCCTCGTGTCCGCCGAGGGGCCGCACACGCTGCTGGTCACCGCCACCGACCGCGCCGGCAACTCGAGCACGGTGACGGCGCGCTTCACCTTGGATCGCACGCCGCCCGCCATCACCATCAGCGGCGTCACCGACGGCGGGCTCTACGGCCAGACGGTGAACGCGACCTTCTCGTCGGCCGACATAAACCCGGGCAGCACCACGGCCACGCTCGACGGAGTGCCCTTCGCGGGCGGAGCGGTGAGCGCGACCGGGCAGCACCTCTTGGTCGTCACGGCGACCGACCTGGCGGGAAACCAGGCAACGCAGGCGGCCGCGTTCCGCATCGACGAGACCAAGCCGATCTTGCAGATAACCTCGCCGCTCGCCGGCGCGTTTGTGAACACGACTTCACTCACCGTGACAGCCGTCGCCACCACCGACGACGGCGCGCCCACGGTGACGGCGAATGGCACCGCGCTGCAGCCCGGCGCGCAGCCGAACACGTACAGCGGCCAGGTCCCGCTGCCAGCCGAAGGGGCGAACACCATCACCGTGGTCGCGACCGATCCGGTGGGAAATTTTGCGACCGCGACCGTGTCGGTCACGCGCGTCACCAAGAAGCCAGACCTGGCGGTGGCCGCGCCGCTCGAGGGAGCGAAGATCGCGGCGCTGGTCGCGATGGTGAGCGGCACCGCGACCTCGACCGCCCCCGTGGTCGTGCTGGTCAACGGCCAGTCGGCGACCCGCCTGCCCGACGGAAGCTTCTCGGCCGCGACCGCGCTCCAGCCTGGGGCGAACACCATCAACGTCACCGCGACCGACGCGGCGGGCAACACCGCGCTGCCGATCGCGCTGCACGTCCGCGCCAACGTCACGCCGCCCGCGCTCAGCCTGACCGCGCCCGCGCAGCCGGCGTACGCCAAGGAAAATTCGATCACCGTGCGCGGCACAGCCTCGCCCGCCGACGCCACCGATGCCGTCTCGGTCGTCGTCACCAACGCGGCGCTCGCCGATGGCGCCAATTCGTTCCCGGCCGCGCTGGCAGCGGACGGGAGCTTCAGCGCCGAGGTCACCCTGGCCGCGGGCGAGAACGACCTGACCGCGACCGCGACCGACGGCTACGGCAAGCAGACGGCACTCGCGCTGACGGTGGTGCAGGACGCGGTGGCGCCGGTCATCGCCATTTCGGGCGTGACCGACGGCCAATACTCCAACGCGGCCGCGCTGGCGCCGACCTTCGACGCCACCGACGACAACCTCGACGCGGTCAGCGCCACGCTCGACGGGCAGCCCTTCGCCAGCGGCGATCAGGTGACGGCCGAAGGCGCCCACGCGCTGGCCGTGCTCGCGACCGACCTGGCCGGCAACTCGAGCACGCTGACCGTGCGCTTCACCATCGACCGGACGGCGCCCGTCCTCACCATCACCGGCGTCACCGACGGCGGCCTCTATGGGCAGGCGGTGACCGTCGGCTTCTCGGCCGCCGATGCGAACCCCGGGACCACCACCGCCACCCTCGACGGCGCGGCCTTCACCGGCGGCACCGTGAGCGAGGCGACCCCTCACGTGCTGGTCGTGACCTCGACCGACCTGGCCGGGAACCGGGCCACGCGCTCGGCGAGCTTCCGCATCGACGAGACCAAGCCGCTGCTGCAGATCACCTCGCCGACGGCTGGCGCTTATGTGAACACGGCTTCACTGGCGGTCACTGCCATCGCCAGCACCGACGACGGCGCGCCCACCGTGACGGCCAACGGCATCGCGCTGCAGCCGGCCGGGCCGGCCAACACGTACAGCGGCCTCGTTCCGCTTCCCGCCGAGGGGGCGAACACCGTCACGGTGGTGGCGACCGACCCGGTGGGCAACGCGACCACGGCCACCGTCGCCGTCACGCTGGTCACCAAGAAGCCCGTGCTGACGGTGGCCGCGCCGCTCGAGGGCGCAAAGATCGGCGCGCTGACCGCGACGGTGAGCGGCACAGCGACCTCGGCCGCGCCGCTGGTCGTCTTGGTGAACGCGCAGTCGGTCACGCTGGCGGCGGACGGCAGCTTCTCGTCCTCGGTGGGGCTGCAGTCCGGGGCCAACACCATCACCGTCTCGGCCACCGACGCGGCCGGCAACAGCGCCTCGCCGGTCACGCTGCACGTGCGCTCCAACGTGCTGCCGCCCGCGCTCAGCCTGACCGCGCCGGCGCAGCCCGCGTACACCAAAGCGACCTCGATCACCCTGCGCGGCACTGCCAGCCCCGCCGACTCGACCGACGCGGTCTCGGTGAGCGTGACCAACCGCTCGCTGAGCCCAGGCCCGCAATCGTTCCCGGCTGCGCTGGCGGCGGACGGGAGCTTCAGCGTCGACGTCGCGCTGGCGGCAGGAAGCAACGACCTCTTGGCCAGCGCCGCCGATGGCTTTGGCCAGGTGAAGAGCCTGCAGTTGACGGTGGTGCAGGACTCGGTCGCGCCCGTCATCAGCGTGGCCGGCATCGCCGAGGCCCAATATTCCAACGCGCCCGCCGTGGCACCGACGGTGACGGTCACCGAGGACAATCCGGACAGCACCGTCCTCGTGCTCGACGGGCAGCCGTTCGAGAACGGCGCGCTGGTCAGCGCCGAGGGGCCGCACGAGCTCGACGTCACCGCGACCGACCTGGCCGGCAACGTGGCCGCGCTGGCGGTGCACTTCACGCTCGACCGGACGGCGCCGGCGGTGGACATCTCGGGCGTCACCGATGGCGCGCGCACCAAGGCGGCGGTGACGTTGCTCTTGAGCGCGAGCGACGCGAACCTGTCCTCGGCGACCGCGGTGGTCGACGGGCAGCAGCTTCCGCTCGGGCTCTTCACCGTCGACACCGAGGGGACGCACAGCGCCTCGGTGAGCGCGGTCGACCGGGCCGGCAACACGAGCTCGGTGCAGCGCTCGTTCGTCATCGATCGCACGGCGCCGGTGGTCGCGTTCTCGTCGCCGCAGGCGGGCCTCGTCACCAAGGCCACCTCGGCGGACGTGGCCGTCTCGGTGGCCGAGCAGGGCGGCATCGCGGCGGTCACCGTCTCGGGGCTGCCGCTGACCTTCGGCGTCGATGGCCTCTGGCACGGCACGGTGGCGCTGGTGGCGGGCGACAACACGCTGGTCGCGCTCGCCGACGACACCGCCGGCAACGAAGGCCAGGCGACCTTGCACGTGACGCAGGACTCGGTGCCTCCGGCGCTGGCGGTCACCTCCCCGCAGCCCAACGCGCGCATCGCCGCGCTGACCACCACGGTGTCAGGCACCGTCGGCGACGACTCCTCGGTGCAGGTCACCGTCAACGGCGTCAGCGCGCCGGTCGCGAGCGGCGCCTTCTCGGCCCAGGTGGCGCTGGTGGCGGGCGGCAACGATCTGAAGGCCGTGGCCATCGACGCCGCTGGAAACCAATCGACCCAGACGGTGCACGTGAACGCCAATGTCACGGCGCCGGCGCTGGTGTTGACCGCGCCGCTGGATGGCGCGCAGACCGACCAGGCCACGGTCACCGCGAGCGGCAGCGCGACGCCGGCCGATTCGACCGACAGCGTCAGCGTGACGGTGCAGGGCGCGCAGGTCGCGCTGGGCGCGGGCGGGACGTTCACCGCCTCGGTGCCGCTGCAGCAGGGCGCGAACCTGGTCGATGTCATCGCCGTGGACGGCTATGGCCTGCGGGCAGAGCTGAAGCCCTCGGTCACCTATACGCCCGCGATCGGTCCCACCGGCCCGACCGGCGGCACCGGGCCGACTGGGGGCACCGGCCCGACTGGCGGCACAGGACCGACCGGCGGTACCGGACCGACCGGCGGCACCGGACCGACCGGCGGCGTGCCCACCATCGCCATCGACTCGCCCGCGGGCGGCTCGGTGCTGAGCAACACCAGCGTCGCCATCGTCGGCCATGTGAGCGGCGGCGCGCCGCCCCTGGCGGTCACCGTCAACGGCGCCGCGGCCACGCTGACCGGCTCTAGCTTCAGCGCCACCGTCTCGCCGCCCGAGGGCGACCTGACCGTGACGGCCACCGTGAGCGACGCGCAGAGCCAGAGCGCGAGCGCAACCGAGACGTTGCACTTCGTGCGCACCGCGCCGGTCTTGCAGATCACGAGCCCCGGCTCCTCGCCCGCCGTGGTGACGACCAACTCGTATCTGCTGCAAGGGACGGCGCAGAGCGCGTACCTGTCTGGCGTGACGGTGGGTGGCCAAGCGGCGCAGCTTGCGGGCTCGAGCTTCTCGTACCTCGTGCCCGTGCCGCTCGGCGAGAGCGACTGGCCGATCGTCGCCACCGACCTCGCCGGCAACCAGAGCACCTTCGTGCAGCACTTCTCGCTGAGCGACAGCGCGCCCGTGGTCAGCATCCTCTCGCCCGCCGACGGCACCGAGGCCTCCGGCCCGTCGATCCTGATCAGCGCACGGGTGACGTCGCAGCAGCCGATCACCAGCGTCAACATCGGCGTCGGCGCGGCCACCTCGGCGGGCGGCGGGCTCTACACCGCAACGGTGCCGCTGCGGCTGGGCGGGAACACCATCGGCGTCTCGGCCACCGACCTGCTCGGCCTGGTCGGCAGCGCCAGCATCACGGTGCATTACAAGGACCCCGCCACCGAGGCGCTCACCGTCATGACCTCGGACCCGCTGCCGGGCGCGCAGGCAGTCCTGCCCGACGCCATCGTCAGCGTGAGCTTCAACAAGGCCTTCGTCACCTCGAGCCTGCTGGCCGCGTTCACGCTGCAGGCCAACGGCGCGCCGGTCGCGGGCAGCGTGTCGGTCTCGCCATCGTCGCAGACCGCCAGCTTCGTGCCCTCGAGCGCCCTGCCCGAAGGGACGCGCGTCACCGTGCGGATCGACGCCGCCGCGGTGCAGCCTCAGACAGGCCCGGCGATGCAGGGCGACTACAACGCCGACTTCACCGTGCGCCCGCCGCTGACGATCGTGAGGGGGTCGGTGGTGGACGTGCAGCAGGCGCCGCTCAAGGGCATCCCGGTGGCGCTGCCGGGTCTTTCGGTTTCCACGCAGACGGCCGCCGACGGCTCCTGGGTGCTGCTCGCGCCCAGGGGCGGCATCGAGTTGCTCAGGGTTGGTCCCGGCCAGGACGCCAGCGGACGCGCCGTGCCGCAGGTCTCCCGCACTATCCCCATCACCTCCCAGAGGACCAACGACGTCGCCCGGGTGGTGCTCTCGCCGACCGACGGCACCAGCGCGCAGTACGTGAACGGAGCCGGGCCCGCGCACGTCGCCTTCGACGGCGCCGGCGGCTCGCTCTCACTGGATATCCCGGCCGGGGCGCTCTCCTTCGCCGACGGCACCTCCGCCGGGTACCTGACCGCGACGCAGATCCCGAAGTACGCGGGGCCACCCATGATCACCAAGCGCCGCCTGTCGCGGCTCTGGCATCTGGGGCCGCCTGACACGCGCCTCTCCCAGCCGGTCTCGCTGAGCGCCCCCAACCAGAGCGGCCTGCCCGCGGGCTGGAACGTTGCTTTCTATAGCTACGATCCGGGCACCAACGTCATGGTGCCCGCGGGCCAGGGCGTGGTCTCCACCGACTCGCGCACCATCGCCAGCTTGCAGCCGCTGCCTGCGACGTCGCTCGAATACTTCGGCTACACGCCCTTCACCTCCGCCGAACAGAACGCGCTCTCGGCCGCTCATCCGGGAGGCGGCTCGCGCATCCGGCGCAACAAGTCGAACGGCGCCGCGCCCGGCAAGGGAGCGCAGCTTCTCCAGCCGATCTTCCCCTCGCCAGAGGAGCTGCTCAAGCGCTTCTTGATGGTTTCGGAGGCGCACGCGCAGCTCGACGGCGTCGGTGCCTATGGCCTGCTCAACGCCGCCGTCCTCGACTGGACCGGCGACAGCCTGCCGCTGTTCGGCACCGTGCGCGGCAACGTCCACGCCCCGCGCGAGTTCGTCGCCAGCCTGGCGGTCACGCAGCCGGCCGCGATGACCCTGAACGCGCAGGCGCAGCCGGTCACGCTCTCGAAGAACCTTCCCTATTCGCTGCCCGTGTCGTTCACGGCCAGCTTCACGGCGCCGAGCAACGACCCCAACCAGCAGGTCGTTGCCCAGCTCACCGGTTGGGTCTCGGCGGCTTATGGGCAGACCGGCGCGGCGGCCCAGGTCGTCACCCAAAACGGCACGCTGCAGGCCGATGGCACCTCCCAGGTCACCGGCAACGGCACCGTTACCGTGACCTCGACCGTGCAGATCATCCCCGGCACGACGCACGTGGTCGCGAACGTGACCATCCCGACCTATACGCTCCTCGGCAAGGGGCTGCAGGTCTATCATTTCGACCAGGCCATCCCCACGACCCTCGGGTTTAACGTCACTGCCCTGCCGGTCAGCGGCGGCTCGCAGCCCGGAGGCGCGCTCTACCAGATCGTCGTCACCCAGGATCCGCCGACCGCCCAGCTCGATCAGTCGCTAAAGGGTGTCGGAGTGCTGGCCTTCACCCCTGTCGTCATCGGCTTCAATGTAGACGGCACCAGGACCAACGAGAACGGCGACTACACCGCCACCTTCGTTCCCTATTGGGAAAGCAACGACGCCGCCGTCGTCGCCGACGAGATCACCAGCACCGCGCACCTGACCTTGCCTCGCCATCCCTACCAGGACCGGCCTGGCCACTATGTGTTCATCAACTCGCCGTTCGATGTCGACTCGCATCCCTACAGCGTCGGTCCCTCGACCACCATCGCCGACATCCTGGTGGACCTCCGCGTGCTGGCGGGCGAGCTGGTCTTCCGCGATCGGTCCGGCACGGCCTTGCCCCCGGTCTGCGACGATGGCTCCCAGACGGTCTTTGCGAACACCGGCGACATCAGCCAGCTCTCGTACGCCGACGCCAGCAGCACCGAAGTCTACTTCTTCCGCGAAGACGATTTAGTCAACCCTATCGCGGCGACGGCGCAGGCTGTGCCGGACCTGAGCGACGGAAACTGCACCGGCCGCACCCGGTTCGTCGATCGCAACGCCTCGGCCCACGCCAGCTTCGAGCGGCAGCGGCTCGGGCCCTCGCTATCGCAGCTGACCGACGTCTTCTCTCTGTGCGGCACCGCAGACCGGACCAGCGACTTCTACAAGCTCGCCTGCAGCGGCAGCAGCGGGCTGACCAACCTGGCGCAGCGCCAGTTCATGCGGCTGCAGACGGGCGACCGCATCGTCGTCTTCGCCGTCAACTCAAAGACCGGATACTCGGGACTCAACGTCGTCAGCGTCCCGCCCATCACCCAGACCGGCAGCAACTGCACCCTGACCGGCGTCACTACCACCATCACCAACGCCGACGGCACCACCAGCTCCGTGCCGGCCTGCCTCGCCGACACCATCACCATCCGGGGCGACGTCGATCTCTACCCGCCCGAGATCGAAATGCGGGTCAGCCGACGCGGCTTCGAGCAGGGAATCAAGGTCGACAAGGTAGACCACTTGATCCGCACCGGCGGCGCCGCCACCACCCAGGACGACTACGTCAAGGTCGCCACCCAGTGGCGGGTCCGGCTGCATCCGGCGACCGACGCCGGCACCGTGGCTGACGCCGGCGGGAGCGACGCGGGCGACGCCTGTGGAACCATCACCGCCAGCGACGGCACCATCACCACCGGAGTGCTGGCGGACGGCGGCCCTTGCCCGACCGGCTTCATCGCCGACGACCCGGGCGGCACCAACAGCAGCAGCGTCTTCAACGCGACTGGCTTCGACGCCGGCGCGCCTCTCGAGGTGTATTGCACCACCGGTCCCGACGGCGGCGTGCTCAACCCGGGAAGCTGCCTCAAGGACGACAGCATCCTCGTCGACGTTCCCGCCGGCGTTCCGCCCCTGGCCGGCCGCGTGTGGAGCGCGACCGGTGCGGCGCTCGGCGAGCCGCTGCCGGTCTACTTCGACGTCAAGCCGGGCTTCAGCACCGCGGTCCTCGAGCCCAAGGTCGCGGGGCCCGTCTCGTTGGCCACCGACGGCGGCGGCACCGCGCTGCAGAACCTCCCCGGCGCCAACTACTACGTGCAGGTGGTCGGCAACCCGCACAGCCTGACGACCGGCGACGGCAAGGCCAGCTCGGCGGACTTCAGCGAAAATCCGTCGTCGCCGGGGTACGCACAGGGCAGGCCTGAGCACGCGGTGGGACTCAAGGACGTCTATACCGAGCGCGATCCCAACGGCTCGTCGTACGCGAGCTACGATCGAGCGCGCGAGCACGAGTTCGGCGTCATCGCCATCGGCCGGCACGACATCTTCGTGGACGGCGGCGCGCTGCCCGACGGCGGGAACACGGGCTATCGCAACCTGCTCGACGGCGGCTCTCTGCCCGACGGCGGACCCTACGTTCCTTCGGCGCAGCCCGACGACAACGCCTACCAGTTCGTGATGCAGCTGATCGAGCCCAACGACAGCGCCGATCCGGTGCGCTCGCCCCCCCCCGGCGTGTACGAGCTGCGGCTGGGAACCGACCTGTTCGGCCAGTCGTGCCAGCTCCAGATCCAGGACAACGGCGCCGGGAAGAAGACGCTGACCGGAACCTGCGGCGGCTCGTCGCTCACCGACATCTTGAGCGCGACCGACGTTCTTTATATCGAGCTCTATTTGAGCGGCAACGCTGACAACGTCTTGTATCGGTTCAATTTCAGTGGACTCACCCAGCGGTCTAACCTCCTCGGCGTGGGCATGCGCACCACCCAGCAGAAGTCGCTGACCGCAGACACGGCGCCGGGACCGGAGCCGCACCGGCCGGTGATGCAGCCGGCGCAGGCCGAGTTTTTCCTCGACCCCGCCGAGATCACCGAGGGAACGGTGCAGGTCTGCTTGGACCAGACGTGCTCTCAATCGAACTCGATCCTCAAGTCCTTTGACGTCAGCCTGGCGTCTTCGCAGGCTCCGACCGGCCAGTCGCACATCCGCAATCACGACGGGACAACGGCGGCGAGCACCGGCCCCCAATATTCGGTAAAGGAGAACTCGACCGGGCGCGCCGACACCAAGAGCGTTCCCGCCTGCGCGGTGACGGTGCCCGGCAACAGCACCGCCGCCTTCTTCTCCACTCCGCTTCCTCCCGACGTCCAGGACTCCTCTAGCACGCCCGACGTGTGGCTGTATTTGAAGAGGGACAACGGCCAGCCGCCGATCTCGCGCAAGCTTGGCCAACCCAAGGCCCGATTCGACAGCGTCGCCGCTCGGCCGCCGGGCCATTACATGGTGCAGGGCGTGGACGTCGCCGACGGCCACCTCGTGCTCACCTACGAAGACCTGGCCGTCAGCGTCGGCGGCTCGAAGATGGTCTTCCGACGCACCTACAACAACCAGAACAACTTCTTCAGCCCGGTCGGTTTGGGGTGGACGCACGACTACGACGATTACGTCATTCAAGAAGTGGGCGGCCGCTATACCGTGGTCATCGAAGGCCAGTCCTATGAGTTCCCGAGCTGCACGGTCACCCGCAATGCACAGAGCAACAACAGCCTGCAAACGGTGACTCAATGCAAGACCGACGAGGCCCACGGTGGAACCCTCGACGTCACGGTTCACCAGAACGGCGACACGCTGCAATGGGAGACGTATTCATTCACGCGCGAAGCTGATCGCAACGTCTATGCCTTCAATCAACGCAAGTACCCGAACAGCAACACCGAGTGCAAGCAGGTCACCTATGTCAGCACCATCGACGACGGCCTCGGGCTCATCGACGTCTCCTATGTGACCAACTCAAACCTCGTGCAATCGGTGCAGCGAGCGGGCAATAGCCTGGATCCGAGCGCGAGCATTCCCATCGTCCTCAACTTCACCTACCAGGACCTCGACAAGACCACCGACGGCAAGCAGATCGATTCGCAGTGGATTGCCAAGGACCTGATCAACATCGGCACCCGTGAGGGGTTCAAGCTCTTGCGGTCGGTGGAGATCAAGAACGGCAACGACGTCCTCGACAAGGTCACCTTCGAGCACGACGGCGACGAGCTGGCAGGCGCGGCCTGGCCAGCAGGTGCGGTGCGGACCGGCAACCTGACCGGCGCGCGCCAGACAGCGCGCGACCCCGCCTGGCATTGGATTTATTCCTATCCGGCGCCGCTGGGCTCGGGCGGCGTCGACCTCTGCGGGACGACGCTCGCGTCGCTGACCCCGAACCTGCGCAACGAGCTCTGCGAAGTCAGGTTCATGGTCAAGGACACGGGCGCGACCGCCGAAGTCCAGCAGCGCGATTGGAAATATACCCGCAAGGTGGCGGCGTCTCCCTATGAGCACGTTGACCCGTACGAGATGGTCGACTCGGTCGTGGCGCCTGGCCAGTCGAAGATGCCGCTCAAGTTCCAATATCCGATCGCAGAGGCCGGTGGAGACTCGCGCACCATCCAGGTGCCGAACGCGCAGAGCAAGTACGACAACCTGAGCGTGCTGCTGAATGGCTTCGGGAGCGTCAAAGAGGTGAAGACGCCGATGGGCTATGTCTTCACCACAGGCTGGCAAGGCGACGACAAAGGCGGCGCGCTGCGGCCGAACAAGCTGACGACGATGACGGGTGAAGTGATCACCCTCGGTTATGACGCTCAAGCGAAGGACCCGCTGGTCTCCACGGGCGCGACGCTGACACCCGCGTCCGGCGCGGTCCAGAGCGATCCTGTCTCCGCTGCGACGGGAAGCAAGGGCCTGGTCTCGTTCACCCAGGACACCGCGACCACACAGCCCGCCGCGGTGACGTTGAGCGATCGCACCATCACCAAGACCTATGACGCGAAGACTCGCCAGGTCAGCAGCGTCACGCTGGACACGGCGGCGGGCGGCAGTCCGTTCGTCGTCTACTCCATGCCGAATCACAGCCCCAACGGCGAGCCGGGCTGCGGAACTCAGGCCAATGGGAGCATCGTCTGCTATTCCGACTTCAATGACGCCAGGCTGGCGCAGAAGGTGACGGTGACCGCACCGGCGTCGAGCGGCGGCGGCCAGCAGGGCGCCTCGGGCGCGGGGCAGACCACGATCGTCACCGACATCACCTATGACCCAAGGGGAATGGTGCTCTCGCGCACCGTCGACGCCTCGGGGCTCTCCGAGCAATGGACCTATGACTCACTGAGCCGGCCGTTGACTCACGCCATCAATAGCCAGCCGGCCCAATCATGGAAGTTTGAATATGACGAGTCGGTGACCGACCAGTTGACGGTGACCACCAAGCTCCTCACCAACCCGAACACCAACGGACCCGGGTTCATCCTGGTCAAGAAAGAGGTGTTCTTCGATGGGCTGCTGCAGAAGGTCGTGACGCCTTGGGGCGACCAGGCCAAGAACCTGACCGGGAGCTCAACGTATTCCTATCAAGGCGGCAAGCTGACGGGCGTCACGCAGGACACCGGCTATATCTATCAGAACGGCCAACCCGTCGTGGCTGACTCCGACACGGCCGCGGCCCAGGTCCAGCGGCAGTTCACCTACAATGCCGACGGTCACCTCACGAGCGTGGTGACCAACTGGACCGATGCCGGCGGCGCTGCGGCCAGCGCGACCCGCACCATGGTCGTCGATCGGAGCGGCAAGGTGACTAAAGTCACCGACGAGAGCGGCACCGTCACCAAGATCGGCTATGACGGGTTTGCCCACGCCGTCTCTTGGGACTTTGGCGACAATGACGTGTTGGCCGTCGAGCGCGATCCCTATTCGGGAACGGTTGCCAGCCGAACCAACGGCTCTCACAAGATCAAGTACACGCGCGACCCGACGGGTCGCTTGCAAGCGCTGACGAGCGATTCGAACCCGACCAGCTTGAACATCACCTACCAAGGCAATGACGCCGACGGCAGATATACGAGCATCATCGACGACGGACTCGTCGATACCTATCAATACAATGACGCGCTCGGCCGCCAGACGCAGCACCAGCGCACGGTGACCTCGTCGGCGGGGCTCAACGGACCGGCCAGCCTGACGGAGACGTGGAAGTATTCCAAGGGGCTCATCGACGGCCTGACCGCTGGCTACAAGATCGAGATGAACCTGAAGAAGGTTCCCGCTGCGCTGGCGGATGGCGCCTCCGGCACCCGCACGATGGTCAGCTATTTCGATGCCGCAGGGCGGAAGGCTCACGAGACCAGGGTTATCGACGGACAGAAGACGGAGAACGTCTTTAACTATGACGATCGCGGCATCCTCCAGCGAGCCGTCTATGCCGCGGGGTCCGAGCGCGAAAACAGTGTCTCGTTTGATCACGATGCCGCCGGGCAAGTCTCGCTCATCACCGGCAGCGCCGGCTATTCGGTTTCTTATCAACACGACGCGATGGGACGCCTGATCCAGCAGGACGGTCCCAGGCTCAATGAGCATTGGACCTTCACCTACGACGGCCTTGGCCGGACGACCTCGCGCTCGCTGGCCGCGGTCACTGGGACGACCTCTGCCGCGGGCGGCGCAGACGGTGGCGTGCCCATCGGCGTCTCACCGGCGGCGTTGTGGACCGTGAGTTACGAGACCACTCCAGGTCCCAACAACGCGGGCAGGATGCAGGAGGTGGATCCTGCCGGGGTGCAGACCGTCCGCCTGTTCAATGGCCGTGGCCGTGTGATCAGTGAGACCGTCAACGACACCGGAAGCGGCAGCGCCGAGGGCACGGGCAAGTCGCGCTCCACCACCTATTTCTACGATGGAGATTTCGTCTCTGAGACGAAGATAGCGGAAGGCGCGTGGACGCTCGACGTGGCGACCAAGCACGACGACCGCGGGCGGGCTTTGTCAACCAAGGAGACCTGGAACCAGGGCTCGTCAACCTATACGTACTCGACCACCATCGACTGGACCGATCCACTCCAGCCGAGCATCGACGTCAACTGGGGCGGCGGCTCGAGAACCGTCAAGCTGGCATTGGATGGCCTTGGCAATACCTTGCAGGCGCTGATGGGAGAAGGAAAGGACTCGGCAGCCTACGACGCCGAGGGGCTCATCCTCAGCAGCCAGAAGTCAGGGTTGTCGCCGCTTGAGTATAACTATGATGACAGCGGGCTGCTGAAGACCATCAGCCAGGGCGACGACTTGACCACGGTGAAGTACTTCGTCGACGGCCTCGTGCAAGAGGTCGGTGAGCCATCGGGCCGCGTGCGAAGCTATCAGTATGATCTTCACGGACGACTGGCCGTCGAGAAGTACGGTGCCACCGAAGTGGACTATGCCTACGAGGACAAGGGCAGCAATCCGACCACGATCACGATGAAGGGCCAGCCGTCCGACCAGGTCACGCGGATGGCCTACGGGCCGATGTCCAACGTGCTCGGTGTCGTCAAGCCCCTGGCCGACGGAAGCTCGATGAGCTTCACCTATGACTATCGACCAGACGGCAAGCTCCAGTACGTGAACACGCCCGACCGACAGCACTTCATGGAGTTTGACTACGACTACCTGAAGCGCACGTCCCTGGAGAAGCATGGGAGTGGTCTGAGCAAGACGACCCAATGGGCCGACGGACAGGCCACCACGCTGGACCTCGGCATGAACAAGAACGTGACGCTCTTCGATGGCCGTGGCCGCCCCTCCTCGACTACCTACACTGCGTCGCTCCCTTCGCTGCCCGGTCTGTCGCAGGTGAACTATTCGTACACGGACCTGGACCAACTGGCCGTGGTCGTCGAGGCGCACAACGAGGGCAACAGCCCGACCTCGTTGACCACGACCTATTCGTTCGATTCGCGCGGCCGGATCAGCAACTTGTCGCGAGCGGGCGAGTCCGACGGCGACACCAACGTCGCCTACACGTATTTTCCTTACGACAAGGTTCAGACGGTGACCTCCGCGGTGGGGAAGGTCACCTACGCCTATGACACGACCGTCGGCAGGATCAGCAAGGTCACTCCGCCGAGCGGTCTCGACCGCAGCATCACCTGGGAGCCCGGCGGCGCACGCATGACCGCTTTGATCGGGGATGGGGTCGTCGAGCGCCGCTGCTACACGGCAGAGGGCTGGCTGAGCACCACCGTCTCGGCGAACCCAAACAATACCTACGGGACCGACTGTGCGCCTGACAGCAGCAACTCAGTCGACTACGCTCGTTTCGACTATACCTACGACAAGCGAGGGAATCGGCTGCAGGAGAAGTTCTTCGATCAGTCGGGGGCTTTGAGTACGACGACTTATGGCTATGACCTGTCCGATCGGCTGACCGGCGTCCGCTACGGCAGCGACAGCCATGCCGAGCTGTACCAACTGAATTCGATAGGTACGCGCACCGCCATGCTCCGCGTGCCGAACTATGGCGAGAGCCTGACGCTCGACGGCAGCGCTTTTGGACGCGCCGCAGCCCCGGCGGGACAAGGTGGCAACCCAGCGGCGACGCGCTTCATCTATACGCTCGATGACTCCGATAGGCTGAACGGGGTGACAGACGGCGCGGGCAACGTCATCGCCAGGGTGGCCACCGACGACTCCGGCCGCGTCTACCGATATGACTCCATCCCAAGTGGTATCAGCCGCGCCTTGAACTGGGATGCCGCCGGCCGCCTCGTCTCGGCCAACGTGCAAACCACCGCGCAGACGACCGTGCAGGTGACGCTGCCCAACGGCCAGCCGCAGACGCAGCAGGTCTCGACCCTGACCACCACGCCGCTCTCCTATCATTATGACTTCCAGGACTTGCGTACCCACGAGGTCTCGCAGCCGCAAACTGTCGTCCAGACGGTCACCGACGGCAACGGTGCGGCGGGTCAACCGACCACCTCAGCGGGACTGCCCGCGCGCTCGCGTCACCTTGTCTGGGGCGTCGGCGACGTCGTCGAAGAAAACGACAGTACGGGATACGCTCGCTCGTACGCGCATGTCGGGGGCGACGTGGCCGCGGTCGGGCCATCCGCCACGGGCCACGGGCTCGACGAGGCAATCCTCCACGATGGCCTGGGCAGCACCATCGGCCGCTTTGACGGCACCAGGGTCACCTCCTCCACGCGCTATGACGCCTGGGGCAATCCGCTCAGCGGCGCGCCGCAGGATGGGTCAGTCACGATTGGGTATGCCGGCCAGAACTGGGATCCGAGCCTGGGTCTCAGCTATGCGCAAAAGCGCTGGTATGCGCCGGAGCTGGGCCGCTTCCTCTCGACCGATCCGATCGCCGGCTCGGTGGCATCTTTCGCCTATGCGGCGTCCAATCCCCTCAAGTACCGCGACCCGCAAGGCACGAACCCCGTGTTGCTCGCGGCCGCGGTGGTGGGAATCGGCGCGGGCTGCGCCCTCGGCGCGATTATGGCTGAGGATGGGGAAGGCTGGAACGGATGCTTGGCGGGCGGCGGCTTCGCGGCCGCGAATCTCGGGCTGGCCTTTTTGACGGGCGGTACCAGCGCGTTCTTTAGCGCCGGAGTGGGCGAGGCTGCCTTCTTGGCAGGCGGTACGGCTGGAGTGGTGAGCAGCGTCCAGGCGGGCCTCGGACTGGCCGTCTCTGGCGCTTTTGGCAACGAGATATACCAGCTCGGTCGCGCTTCCCTGGATCCGGAAGGCGTCGGCCAGGACTTCGATCCGCAGAAGGCGTTCGTCGAAGGCGTCGGGTTCGGTTACTTCATGGGCATGGGCGTGACCGCCGCACCCTTTTCCAAGGTCGTGGGCGGAGCGATCGGCGTGGCGATGGGCTTCCAGGGGGCTGCCCAGGGCATCGGCGAGTTGGCCGAGGGCAAGACCGAGCTCGGCGCGCTGGACACCATCGCCGGCGTTCTCGGTGGAGTGTTGGCGGGAGCTGAGCTCCGAGCCGGCGTGAAGGCATTCGACACCATCATTCCGCGGAGCGGCGGCCACTTCGCGCCGAGCGCGGCGAGCGCCGGGCACACCCGCGCGCTCGCCATGGCCTCGGTCGAAACTGGAATGCATGGCGCGCCGCCTCCCGAGGCGTTGGGTGGACCGATGATGCGTGGCCCGTCCCCCGCGCACGAGGCTGGTCGCGCCATTGCGATGGAGAGACCGCCCGTTGCGGCAGGTGCTTTCGTTGATCATGAGTTGGCGGGTCCGCCGACCGAGCGCGTCCCGATGATGGACTACATTCCTGACACCGTGCGGGATCCGGCGATTCTCGAAGGCTTGGCCATCAAGGCCAGGGTCATCGACTTCTTCAACATGGTGGGCGCGCCCGAGGCCAGCCTCGTCAGGAGCTGGTTGGAGGCGGATGAGTTCATCATCCGGGTCAACGAGGGTCGCGATCCTGGCGGAGGCACCGCGCACTACGACGGACCGATAAGGGCGGTCCAGCTCTTCAGGGATACGCTTCCGACCAGTACTCAAGAGTTGGCTGAAATCGTGGCTCACGAGGCCAGGCATCACTTCCAAGCCCAGAATGAGGGTGCTGGGACCGGATTCCAAAACTATCGACTCTTCGACGAAGTCGAGGCCTACCAGTTCGGCCATGCGGCCGCTGCCAAGCCTAGCCTTGACAAGATCCAGGCGTTGGAGCACGTCCAGTCGTCCGAAATCTACATGAACGCCGGTAAGCGAGCAGGGGGCGTGTTCGACGAGCAGACGATTTTCGTCGGGGCCGACGTGGTTCAAGCTGCCATCAATCGTGGGTACATACCGTCGGTAAATCAGGCGTCGAGGCAGGCCAAGCTTGCGCAGATTCGTGCGAGCCGCCCTCCGAAGAAGCGATAGAGTGAGAGAACCTGTCGTCGAGCGATCTGGTTGGAACCGATCGCTCGCTGAAAAAGGAGAAACGCGCAGCGCCAATACGACCATTGGCGCTGCTTTTATTATAGGCTCCGGCCGTGCCAAGAACTTCAGTTGCCACGACCTGTCTCGTCTGGCTGGCCGTCCTCTCCTGCCGACAGACTCCCTCCTCGCGTGCTTCCGGCCCCGACTCCGTCGCCGTCACCTTCCGCGGCGGCACGGTGACCCGCGCCGAGGTGGACCGCGAGCAGGCCAAGCTCCCCCCGCTGATGCGGCCCAACTTCCAGAGCGCGTTCGGCCGCAAGGACCTGGCGCTGGCGCTGGTCGACAAGCGGCTGCTCGCACTAGAGGCGCGCAAGCGGCAGCTCGAGAGATCGCCCGAGATCGAGCGGCAGGTGAACGACCTGCAAGAGCGGCTCATCTCGCAGGCGCTCCTGGCCGAGGAAGAGAAGAACGTCGCGCCGCCGACCGAGGCCGAGGAGCGCGCCTATTACGAAGGCCACAAGAGCGAGTGGGCCACGCCCGAGCGGGTGCACGTTGGCCGCGTGCTGATCGTCGCCAAGGCGGGCTCCTCGGCAGTGGCGCAAAAGGCCCGGGCAGGCAAATTGCGCCAGCGGCTGGTGCAGGGCGAGGCGCTGGAGAAAGTCGCGGCCGACGGAGATGGGCCAGAGAGGGGGCAGGGCGGAGACATGGGCTTCATTGCCCGCGGCGACCTGCGCGACGCGGCGCTGGAGAAGGCGGCGTTCGCGCTGCAGAAGCCCGGTGACGTCTCGGCGGTGGTCGAGGGCGCGGCGGGCCTCTCGGTGCTGGTGCTGCGCGAGCACCGGCCGGCGGTGATCGCCTCCTTCGAGCAGGTCCGGGGCGAGCTGGCCCAGAAGCTCGAGCCGGTGCGCAAGCGGCGCGCCTTCGATCAGCTCCTGCAGCGGCTGCGCAAAGAGGCCGAGGTGCACGTCGAGGAGCCAGCTCTCCGCTGAGAGCCACGTCGTCTCCGTCAGGTGGGGCTGTGAGGCTGGAGCGACGTGGGTCGGTCAACGCGCGGCTCCCGCCGCAGGGTCGGCCCCTACTGTTTGATAGGGACCTTCTTCTTTGGCCCGATAACCGGCGGAGGTAGCGTGCCCGACGTAGAGCACTCGCCCGGGAACCCCGAGCCGGCCCACGCCTTGCTCTGTCCGGGGCACTTCTTGCAGCCGTGGGTGGTGCTGTTCTCGTCGGCGATTCTTCCTGCCTTCAGGCACTGCGCGAGCCAGTTGGCCTTGGCGATTCCGGCGTCGGTCTTCTTGCAGTCGAAGAGTCCGTCGGGCGCTGAGTCCTGGTCGTCGCAGGGGACGCAGCGGGTCGGGTCGGCAAGGTAGTGCACCAGGCCGGGCGCGCACTTGTTGATGGCGACGCACTTGGGCTTGACGTTTTCGTAGTCAACGCCCCGCAGCCCATCGCTGAATTGCCCGCTCGGGCACACCCAGCAACCGGTTCCCTGGGCATCTGGTATCGAGTCCCAAGAGCAGTAAGTGCATTTCTTTGTGCCCTTATCGAAATGCTTCGCGGCGGGGCAGACCGACTGGCACGAGCCGGGAGTGGCCCCGGCACTCTTGCCGACGGGGCAAGGCAGCGAGACACATTTGTTGTGGAAGGTGTCCGGGAGCGAGTTGGGCGGGCACTTGCTGCAGGACCCGCCATTGTAGCGTTGGGGCCGGAAGCCGGCCGGCGCGCCGCTCGACGGGTCGCAGTACCCCTTCCCCTCCACCGTCTGGAAGCCGGTGAAGATTCCCGAGGGGCAGCCGCAGATCCCGCTGGCCGAGAGGACCCTGGGCGGGTTGCAGGCGCATTCGACCGCGGGCTGGTTGCTCTCGACAGGGTTACAGTCGTCGGCGGGACAGGAATAGAATTGCTGGGTGCCGCCGACGGCGGTAGTGCCGGACAACAGGCAGCAGCTCGGATTGAGGTGCTCGACGTCCTCGCCGATGCTCTGCACCACGTCGCCGAGCAGCCTTCCGCAGGCCTGGGCGTCCTTGACGTTCTTCAAGCCGTCCTCGACCAGCTGCTTGGCGTCTTTGGCCAGGTCGGCAAACTTGCACGCGCAGTTGTATGGGCTCAGGAACGGGTCGAGCGCCGGCTGCAGCGCCTGCGAGGCGGCGGTGCTGTCACCAGCCTTGATGGCGTTGAGCAGCGCCGCGTTGTTCTTCAGCCCGGGAATGAGAGGGAGCAGCACATTGGCGATGGCCAACGCCGCGTTCTCCGGCGCGTGCTGGCAAGTCTGGGAATTGGCAAAGACCGACAACAGCGCGGCGTTGCCGCTGGCGTTGGCGGCAAGGCTGGTCCCGGCGATGGCGGCCGCCAGTCCCACGTAGAGCGGATTGCCGGTGAGCGCGTTGCAGACGGGGTCATCGACGAGCGCCGCCACGGCCATGGTGGCATCGCCCGCGGCTTTCAATTCGTCCGGCCCCGCTGATTGCAGGCAATCGAAGAATTCATTTGCGCGCGCGGGCCGGGGCGCCGCCGCCAGAGAGGCAACCGCGAGCAGCGCGCCGAGGAGCTTGATGGGCTGGTTCACTTGGAGACCTTCGCGATTCTCTTGGCCCGGGCGGGCTTGCCATTCTTCTTCACGCACAGGCACCGATCGGAGACGACCTTCCACGAGCACGCGTTCCGCGAGTGGAAGTGCGGGTGCGAGTCCATGAAGGTGCGGCCGCGCGCCTTGACGCAGTACCAGCGCCCGCAGGCGTCGGGCCGCACCACGCCTGCCGCCTTGTCCGACTTGCGCTGGCACTTGTCGCCGGGCTTCAGGCGAGGCGCCGCGTCGGCGCCCATGGTCCACAGGGCGGCGAACGACCCGAGAAGGCCGTTGATCGAAAGGACACCGCGTCCCCGCATGGAGCACACTCCTCAGAACGAGCTTGGCTAATAGGAGTGTCGATTCTATCGCATTCAATCAAGAGCAGCTGTGCGATCCGTCACCGCTGCGACGGACGGCTCGGCGCGCCGAGCAACGGCGCCTTCGCGGCGCTGACCACCAGCGAGAGCAGGTCGCTGTCGACCGGTTTGGTGAGGTGCAGGTTGAAGCCGGCTCCCTCCGCCTTGGCCTTTGCCTCGGGCCCGCCGTAGCCGCTCAGTGACACCAGGCAGAGCTGGTCGCCACCTGGCGCCGCGCGGGCACGCCGCGCCAGCTCGAAGCCATCGATCCCCGCGAGGCCCAGATCCACCAAGGCAATCGCTTCGCGCACGTCTTCGGAGTCCTCCACCAGCACGATCCGGCGCTTCCACGAATCAGCAGAGGTGCTGAGCGCCTGGACCTCGAGGGCCTGGGCAGGCAGAGGCGAATTGGTCGAGAGCGGCAGGCGCACGACGAGCTCGCTCCCTCTTCCCTCGCCTTCGCTGCAGGCAGACGCCGTGCCCCCATGCATCTCCACCAACCGCTTGACCAGGGTGAGCCCCAGACCCAATCCGCCGGTCTTTCTGTCCATCTCGGGCGGCGATGAAGGGCTCGCCGGTCGCATAGACCTTCCGGTGGTGTTTCCGGATGTCCGGACCTGGGTGGCGAACTGGGCGCGGAGGAAGATGTGGGCTTTTTTCGTGAGCATCGACTTCCGTCGAAGCAGTAGCCGGGGTTCACGGTTTCAGCTCTGGTGCGCGGGGCAACGTTGAGAGTCGTCTCGACCGGGCGGCGCGGGCCGGAGCCGCGCTCGCGCAGGCGTGCCGTCCGTCCGGCGTCAGCGCCCGCCCGCCGCCTCGGCTTGCCGCGCGACGAGCCCGAACCCCTCCGCGCGCGCCTCTTGCGCGAGCTTTCGCAGGCCCTCGTTGCCGAGGGCGTGGAGCTCGGCGAGCGCCAGGCGGGCAGCCCACTGGTCGAGGACGAAGCCCGAGCGGTTCGCCTCGTCGAGCGCTGCGCGAAGCGTCGCCAGCGCCCGCCCTCTCGCGCGCGGATCTTCCTTGGCCTGCAGCCGGCCTTCGGCGATCGCGACCTGGACGCGCGCGATTCCTCCGTTCCCGCGCTCACAGGCCGCTCGCGCCCGCAGGACGGCCGCGCGCGATTCTTGAAGGCTCCCTTGCGCGAGCAGGATGCGGGCGAGAAGCACCTCCGCCTCGGCCGTCTCTTCCAGGTGGGCCGTCTCTCGGGCCAGCGTCGCCGCTTGCCCGGCAGCCACCAGGGCCTCGCCCAGGCGCCCCTCGGCGAAGTCGATGGCGGCCTCGAGGTTGCGGATCCAGGCCGCCTTGAGCTTCTCCTGTCCATTGTCGGCCGCGCGGGCCTCCTCGAAGATCCGGCGCGCCTCGGCAAGATCGCCCTGCTCCAGCCGCACGATGGCGAGACCGACCAGCGCGGTCAGGACGCGCGGATCTTTCAGCTCGCGGTGGAGGATGACCGACTGCTCGAACGCGGCCGCCGCGCTGGCGAGGTAGCCCGCGTCCGTGCGCAGATGTCCAAGGGTGTCGAGGTTGTTGGCGGCCGCCATGCGATGGCCGTGCTCCAGCGCCAGCGTCTGGGCCAGGGTCGCGCGCTCGATCGCCGCCGGCAGGTCGCGCATGCGGCGCAACACGATGGCGAGATTGTGCAGCACCGCTTGTTCCCCTTGGCTGTCGCCGAGCTGTCTGAAGGCCGCGAGCGCCGTCTCCATCCGGGCGCGCGCGCCCGCGAGATCGCCGGCGTCTGCCTGCAGCCCCGCCAGCATCATGTTCGGACCCTCCGCGCCGGCGAGATCGCGGGCCTCGCGGTAGAGCGTCTCCGACTGCTCCAGTCGCAGCCGAGCCGCGGCGTGGTCGCCCTGCCGCGCCAGCGCCAGACCCTCGAGGTAGCGCGCCTTCGCCATCTCGTACCGCGCGCCGCGCGCCTCCGCTGCGGTGAAGGCCTGCCGGGCGGTCGCCACCGACCTCGGGAGGTTGCCGGCGTAGAGCGTCGCTGACGCCTCGATCAGATCGATGCGCGAATCGGTCCCTTGCGGCGGCGGGATCTTGCGCAGCTCGCCGACGGTGGAAAGGAGGTCGGAATAGCGACCGGCGAGCCGCTGCTGTTGCGCAACCAGGAGGCCGCGCTCGACGTCGTCGGGCGCCTCGCGCCAGTAGGCCCGCGCCCGCGCGATCGCCTGCTCGGAGTCGTGCAGCGCCCGGAAGCGCACGATCTCGAGGCGGGCGCGATCGTCTTTGGGCAGCTCGTTCTTGTGCAGGAAGGCGCGTGCGGCGGGCTCACTGGCGCGCATCTCGGTCTGCATCTCGACCAGCGCCTCGGCCAGCGCCGCGTCGATGCGCGGGTTCGCGCTCGAGAGCTTCTCGGCCTTCTGCAGCAGCTCGACGGCGGGGCCGACCTCGCGCATCCGCAGCCTGGCGAGGCCTCGAACGTACAGTTCCGCCGCCTCGGCGTTCTGGGGAAACGAGTTCTGCACGCGCTCGGGCGAAGTTGACCGGCGCGCGCCCAGCGCCCGTCGCAGGCGATCGCCAAGACGCGCCGTGAGCGGCAAGAGCGTATCGGCGGTGGCCCGGTCCTCCCCCTCTGCGACCGGCAGCGCCTCGGCGCCGAAGACCTTCAGCTCGACGCGGAGCCCCGCCGCGGTCAGCGAGTAGGAGCCGCCCAGGATCAGATCGGCGCCCAGCCGCTGCTGGAGCCGATGAGCAGCGTCCGCGCCCAGCGGCAAGCCGCGCGCCGGGTCCACATCCGCCACCGCGGGCGCCACGGTCGCGAGCGGGATGAGACGAAGCTCGTCGGCGGCGCTCAGCTCGGTGACCAGCAGCTCGGCGATCGCACCTGCAAGCCAGGAAGAGCTGGCGGAAGGCGAGGCGTCTCGGGGCTCGACCACCGCGATCGAGCGGCGGGGCGGCGGCTTGCGCCCTCTCTCCAGCGCCAACGCCGAGAGAAGAGCCAGGACCACCGCGGCAGAGAGGAACCAGCGCCACCGCCGCCGTGCGGCCCCCCTCTGCAGGCCGTCGAGCAACTCCTCCATCGAGGCGTGCCGCCGCGCCGGATCGGGCTGCAGGCCTCGCCACAGCTCGCGCCGCAACCAGCCGGGCAGCTTCCCGGACGGCTCCTCGATCGCGCCGGACTCGATGCGCAGCCGCAGCTGATTGAAGTCCTTGCCGGGGTAGGGCCGCGTGCCGGCCACTCCCTCGTAGAGCGCGGTGCAGAAAGAGAAGAGGTCGCTGCGCTTGGTCGCTTCCTCTCCCCGCATTTGTTCGGGCGCCATGTACGCGGGCGTGCCGCGCAGCGCCCCGAACGGAGTCAGAGGCGAGAGGTCCGGCGTCGAGGCGTTGAGCGTCGGTGCGTCCGGGTCGGCGGCGCGAGCGAGCAACTCAGTCGAGATCGAAGCGCTCGAGGTCGAGACCTCCGGGGCCAGGACGAAGTTGGCCAGGGCCGCACCCTGGCTCGCCATCAGCGGCGGGCCCCTCACTGGCTCTGCGAGCCGCGCGCCCAATGCGAACCGCCGCGCCAATCCGAAGTCGGTGACGAGCACGCGCCCGTCGTTGCCCACGAGCACGTTCTCCGGCTTGAAGTCGCGGTGCACGAGCCCGGCGGCGTGGGCGGCCGCGAGGCCCCGGCCTGCGCGGAGCAAGATGTCGAGCACCTCGGGCCAGCGGCGCTTTGCCGAGCCGAGCCACTCGCGCAGCGTCGAGCCCTCGATCAGCTCCATCGCGATGAAGACCTGGCCGCGGAAGGCCCCGACGTCGTAGACCGCGACCACGTTGGGATGCGACAGGCGCGCCATCGCCTGCGCCTCGCGCAGCACGCGCGCACGCCCTTCGGCTTGCTCGTCGCCGCCCTGCAGGGAGTGCAAGAACTTGAGGGCGACGCGCCGGTCCAGGTCCGGGTCGCGGGCCGCATAGACGATTCCCATGCCGCCCGCTCCGAGCGTTCCCAGCACCTCGTAGCGGCCGATGCGCGCGCCGCCGCCGAGCGACTCGCCGCCTCGCTCTGCTGGAGCGCCGGGATCCCCGGTCGGATTGGCACACGCTGCGACGAGCTTGCCGCAAGCGCCGCATCCCGCGAGGTGCTCGTCGACGACGGATTCTGCTGCGGCATCGAGCGTACCGTCGAGCAGCGCCGCCACTGTTTCTTCGCTGAGGCAGCTCACGGCATTTGCCTTCCCGGCAGCTGGCATCATGCCGGGGCAATGAACAGCAAGACAAGGCCTCGCCTGCCAGGTGCTATCATCCGGGGTGATGTCGCTGGCTCAAGGGTTGCGGGCGCGCTGCCCGGGCGTGTTCGCCGAAGCCGACGAGAGCGCGCTGCAAGCGCTTCTCGAAGCAAGGCTCGCAGCCGCGCGAGGGCGCTGGCCCAGGGTCCAGCTCGACGACGACAGCTTCCTCGAGCACCTTGCCCGCCACGCTTCGCCGACGCTGGCCGGGCTGGAGTCGCAGAACCTCGAGGATCTGTTCCTCGCCTGCGCCTGCGCCAGAGGGGACCGCGCCGCTCTCCAGGAGCTCGACGGCAGCCTGCTCTCGCAGGTTCCCCGCTGGATCGCTCGGATCGGGGGAGCGCGCGCAGACGACGTGCAGCAGGAGCTGCGGCACAAGCTCCTGCTCGGATCGACCCCGCACATCCTCGCGTATCGCGGGCACGGCGCGCTGGCGAGCTGGATCCGCGTCGCCGCCCACCGCTGCGCCTTGGACCAGCTCCCGTCGAAGGAGTTGGCCGCGGGCGATGAGCTGGAGCAGCTCTGGTCGGGCCCCGATCCGGAGCTCGACTTCATCAAGCTTCACGATCGCGACGCGCTGCGCACGGTGCTGCACGATGCCCTTCAAGCCTTGTCGGCGCGCGACCGGGGCCTGTTGCGCCTGCACTATGTGGAGGGCATGTCGCAAGACAAGCTCGCCGCGCTCAAACGCGTGCACCGGGTGACGGTGGCGCGCTGGCTCGCCAGCGCCCGGGCCGACGTGCTCAAGCGCGTGCGCGCGCTGCTGCGCGAACGGCTCCAGCTGTCGGCAAAGGACGGGGAGAGCCTCGTCCGCCTCCTGCGCAGCCGGCTGGAGCTCAGCCTGCAACGCGCGCTGGACCGCGACGAGACCACCTCAGTCTAGGGCGTGTTCTCAAATCACCAAGCAGCGAGCGCGGCGCAACGCGCGCCGGCGACTTTCTCCGCACGCGAACACCCGCCAAACGCGGCCGCCGATCTTTGATTGCTACAGGCCGGCGGGTCGCGCCGTCATCAAGACGAGTCCGACGGCTGCCTCAAGTCCCAGCTCGAGCCGGCGCGAGGTGCCAACGTGACGACAGGACGCCCCACCACCGGCCACAATGCCCATCACCGAGCGTCGATCATGACTGGCTATATCCTCCCCGCCGCCATCCTGTGGCTCGGGCTCACTCGCGCAGCGCTCGCCGCCAGCCCCGCCCAGAGAGCCATTGGCGAGGACGCGCAGGCCTGCGCTGGAACGGCCTACCAGAAGGCGTTCGTCACGCTCCACACCATCACCTTTGCCAACCTCCATCCGGAGACGCCGACCATCGGCAAGGACAAGTACACGAACGACATGCTCCAGAGAGCGCTGGCGGAGCTCAACTCGGCCTGCCTGAACGAGAAGAAGAAAGCCCCCAAGAACCGCAAGTAGTGAATCGCCCCGAACGTTCAACCACACTGAGGAGTCACAAATGAAGACCAAGCTGATTGCCGTCGCCGCCTGTCTCTCGCTCGCCGGATTCGCCGGTGGAGCGTCGGCCAAGATCCTCCCGCAGAACTCGTGCACGCCCAGCCACAAGGACTTCAAGAACGCCGGGTTCTGCTCGGGCACGCCGTTCGCGGGGGCCTTCCTGCACGTGAAGAACATCCTCTGCGCTTACGAATGGCAGGAGACGAACATGGGAGCGAGCGAGAAGTACATGCACGACCTCTCGATCAAGGCGTTCCAGGAGTTCAACCGCATCTGCAAGGCGAACCACGCCAAGCTCAAGTAGAGTCCTCGCCGCGCCGCGCGACGACCTGAGCCGTCGCGCGGTCAGCAACGCAGACCGGCTATGATCGCTCGAGCGCCGCGCCCGCGCGATCGCGACGGATCGGCGCCTTCGCGTCGCTGACCACCAGCGAGAGCAGGTCGCTGTCGACCGGCTTGGTGAGGTGCAGGTTGAAGCCGGCTCCCTCCGCCTTGGCCTTTGCCTCGGGCCCGCCGTAGCCGCTCAGTGACACCAGGTAGAGCTGGTCGCCACCTGGCGCCGCGCGGGCACGCCGCGCCAGCTCGAAGCCATCGATCCCCGCGAGGCCCAGATCCACCAAGGCAAGGTCTGGCCGCACCTTCAGGATGGTGGCGAGCCCCTCGAGCCCGTCCACGGCCGCCGTGACCTCGTGCCCCAGGCTCTCGAGAAAGAGCTTGACCGTTTCGCGCACGTCTTCGGAGTCCTCCACCAGCACGATCCGGCGCTTCCACGAATCAGGAGAGGTGCTGAGCGCCTGGACCTCGAGGGCCTGGGCAGGCAGAGGCGAATTGGTCGCGAGGGGCAGGCGCACGACGAACTCGCTCCCTTTTCCCTCGCCCTCGCTGCGGGCACTCGCCGTGCCCCCATGCATCTCCACCAGCCGCTTGACCAGGGTGAGCCCCAGACCCAATCCGCCAGTCTTTCTGTCCATCTCGGGAGCCACCTGGATGAAGAGGTCGAAGACCTTCTCCAGCATGTCGTGGGGGATCCCCCTGCCGTTGTCGCTCACGCGCAGCACGGCCTGGGGCGCGCCGTCGATCTCTTCGCGGGCGAGCCGCACCGAGATGGCACCATTGGGTTCGGTATACTTCGCCGCGTTGGTCAATAGATTGACCAGCACCTGCTCCAGGCGCATCGGGTCCGCTTCCAGCCGGAACGAGCCCGACGCCACCGTCACCGAGAGCTGGTGCCCGCGCGCCTCGAGGACCGGCCGGGTAGCCGTCACGGCGGTCTGGACGATGGCCCCGAGGTCCACGTCTTCTTTGCGCAGATGGACGATGCCGCGGGTGATCCGCGACACGTCGAGGAGGTCGTCCACGAGGCGCACCAGGCTCTGCATCTGCCGCCTGGCAGTTTGCTGGTAACGGGCCGATCTCGCCGCATCCCCGGGCGCGCGCTCGAGGAGCGACAGCGCCATGCTGATGGCCGCCATCGGGTTTCGCAGCTCGTGGGCCAGCGTCGCGAGAAACTCATCCTTGCGCCGGTCCGCCACCTTCAGCTCTTCCAGCAGCGATTCGATCCGCCGCCGGGCGAGAACCTGGGCCGTCACCTCCACCAGCACCACGATGACGTCGGTGACTTTGCCAGCCGGGTCGCGGACGGGCTGGGCGGTGAACTTGAAGTACGCGTCCTCGGCGCTGCCGTTGCGCAGCAAGGGGACGCGGAACTCCTCGGCGGTGAAGGGCTCGCCGGTCGCATAGACCTTCTGGAACACTTGAATCGCGGGGCCGTCGGGCCCGACCTCGGGGAAGACGGCGACGAGGCTCTTGCCCAGGATGTCCTTGCGGGCGGCCATTTTCAGGTAGAGCGGGTTGGCCAGCTCGAAGACGAGGTCCGGGCCGCCGAGGATGCAGACCGCCACGGGCGCCTGCATGAACTGCTCGTGCAGCCGCTCGCGGGCACGCACCGCCTCCGCGCGCGCGCGCGCGATCTCGACGCGCGCCGCGACTCGCGATTGCAGGTCCCGCCCCGAGAAGGGCTTGGTCAGGTAGTCGTCGGCCCCCTTCTGCAACGCCGCGATGCCGGCCTCTTCTCCGGCGCGCGCGGAGACCAGGATGACGGGCAGGGCGCGCGTGCTCTCGCCGTCCTTGAGGGCCTTCAACAGATCGAAGCCGTCCAGCCCCGGCAACATCACGTCCGAGACCACCAGATCGGGAAGGCGCGCGCGGGCGCTGCGGAGCGCGGCCTCGCCATCGCCGAAGGCCTCCACCTCCCAGCCTCGCTCGCGGAGAAGGCGGCCGACGTACCTGCGCATGTCGGCGTTGTCCTCGACCAGCAGGATCCGGCCGGACTCCCTGGGGCGGGCGTCGGCGGGCGGCGCTGCCCCGGCTGTCTCTGCGAGGGCGAGCGCGTCGTCAACAAGCCAGCTAGAGGCCTCGGCGAGAAACGGCGCCGCGATCGGTCCCGTCAGGCCGGTCGCGATGTCGGCCTCTCCGCGCTCCGGCGGCAGAGGGGAGGTGCCGAGCGGGAAGGAGACCTCGAAGCGGCTGCCCGCGCCGAGCCGGCTCGAGGCCGAGGCGACTCCCCCGTGCAGCCTGGCCAGATCCTGCACCAAGGCGAGGCCGATGCCGCTGCCGCTGCCGCTGCCCTCGTAGCTGCGCCCCTTGGTGCCCTGCACGCGGTGGAAGCGCTCGAAGAGGTGGGGTACCTCGGCCTCGGGGATGCCGACGCCCGTGTCGGCGACCGACAGCCGGGCGCGACCTTGGTGGCTGTCCAGCGCGATGCGGATGCCACCTTCAAAGGTGAACTTGAAGGCGTTGGAGATCAGGTTGAGGACGATCTTCTCGTACATCTCCCTGTCGATGGAGACGGGCTCGGCCAGCGGCGGGCAGTCCACCGTGAAGGTGAGGCCGGCCTTCTCCACCAGCGAGCGGAAGGAGCTGGCGAGGTCGGCGGTCAGGGCGCCGAGGTCGGTTGGCTGCAGCGTCACCCGCGCGCGCCCGGCTTCGATGCGGCTGAAGTCGAGCAAGGTGTTGACGAGCTTGAACAGGCGCAGGGCGTTGCGCTGGATCGTCTCGAGGCTTTCGCCGGCCGGAGTGGCCTTTGGCAGCGCCAGCGCGGCCTCGGTGGTGCCGAGGATGAGCGTGAGGGGCGTCCGGAACTCGTGGCTGATGTTCGAGAAGAAGTCGATCTTCAACCGGTCGAGCTGGGCAAGGGCGTCCGCCTTGGCCTGCGCTTCTTCGTACGCGCGGGCGCTGTCGAGGTTCATCGCCACGGCCGCCGCGACCAGGTCGCAGAAGGCGCGATAGGTGCCGTTCATCGGCAGTCGGCTGCTGGCCCCGAGCACCAGCACCGCGGCGGGGAGATCGCTGCCGGCCTTGAAGATGGGAAGAACCACCGCCGTCGTCGGCGGCTCCGCATAGGGACCGACTTTGAGCCCGGCCAGGCGATCCCCGAGATCGAGCTGTCGCGCCTGGCCCGTGCGCGCGACCTCGCCGATGGACCAGCTTGGGTCGCCGCCCGCGCCAGGGTTGACGGCGGCCTGCGCGATCGCCGCGGAGAGCCCCGTCTGGCCGACCAGCGACGCGCCCTCTCCTTCCACCAGGCAAAGGAGCGCGAAGGGCAGGTCGAGCTCGGCCTCCAACAAGGCCTGCATCGTCAAGCCGATCGCTTCCTGGCTGGTGCGGGCCTTGCCAGTGCAGTTCGCGAGCTCCCGAAGGGTCTTGGTCCGCCGCTCCGACAGCAGCTGGCTCGTCATCTCGGTGACGAGGTGGAAGAGGCCGCCGACTCCTCCGGACTCGTCGGTGACGGGGCTGAACGAGAAGGTGAACCAGGTCTCCTCGAGGAAGCCATAGCGGTCGAGGAACATCCGCATCGACTCGAGATAGGCGCTCTTGCCGGACCACGCTGACGCGTACGCCTCGCCGACCACGGGGAACGCCGACGACCAGCACTCGCGAAAGTCCTGGCCCATCGAGATCGGGTGCTTGCTGCCGCAGATCGGCCAGTAGCCGTCGTTGTAGATCTGGGTGTGGCCCGCGCCCCACACCAGCGAAATCGGCGAGCTCGACGCCTGCGCGAGGCTGACGATGGTGCGCAGGCTCTGAGGCCAGGAGTCGATCGCCCCCAGCCGCGTCAGCGACCAGTCCTTGGCTTTGATGACCTTGGCCATCTCGCCGCCGCCGACGAGCCAGTCTTGCGACGCGCGCCGCGCTTGGGCCGGCCTGCTCTCGCCGTTCCCGCGCCGCAACGCTGCCGAACTCTTCTTGTCCATTCCTGACTCTTCCTCGAGGTTCGATCGAATCGACCTGGCTCCGGCGTTCGCGGGGTCCACCGCTCACCGCGGGAGGCCCCCAGCGCCCGTCACGGCATGTCGAGCCATCGAGACAGCGCCTTCCGCCGTCGAGACTTCAGAAGTGTCCGCTCTTCGGCGCGGAAGCGAGCCGCCGAACCGGCAGGCAGGAGGAAGCTAGGCATCCCTGGGCGGCCGCGCTTGACGGCGCTCGCCTGCGTGCTGGGAAAGCGCCGGCGAACTCCTTCCCGGCGCAGTGCAATTTCCAGCTCACTGGGTGGTGTCGGCGGGCGCAAGGAAATCCGCTACCGGACAGTCCCGTTCGAGGGAGTCCCAAGGGGCGCGGTCGGAGCTGTCGCGTGTGTGTAGTGTTGCCGGAATCTTCTTCGCGCCGCGAGGACGCCACGACGACCAGCCCTGGACGCGAGCACGCGAGTTCGTCCTCGAGCGTGCTCTTGATCGAAGACAACGACGCGGACGCCGACGCCGTGATCGAGGCGCTTGGACCCGACGCCCGCGGGCGGGTCACCCGCGTCCAGCGGCTGGCCGACGGCCTCGCGCGGCTCTCGGCC
This sequence comes from Myxococcales bacterium, assembly GCA_038231075.1. Classification (GTDB taxonomy): domain Bacteria; phylum Myxococcota; class Myxococcia; order Myxococcales; family 40CM-4-68-19; genus JBBRMA01. The sequence continues at coordinate 92,829 of JBBRMA010000013.1, forward strand.
GAGAACATCGACGTCGTCGTTCTCGACCTGTCGCTGCCCGACGCCTCCGGGTTGAGCGGGCTGATCCGCATCCGGGCGGCCGCGCCCGCCGTGCCCGTCCTGATCCTCACCGGCATCCGCGACGAGAGCCTTTGCGCGAAGGCGCTCCACGACGGAGCCCAGGACTATCTGGTCAAGGGCGACCTCGACGACGGCTCGGTGGCGCAGCGGATCAAGGACGCACTCGAGCGGCAGCGCTACTTCGTCAAGGCCGCCATGCTCGCCGAAGAGCAGGCCAGGCGGGCGGCCGCCGAGGACGCCCAGCGGCGCGCGATCTGGCTGGCCAAGGCAGGACAGCAGCTCGCGCTCTCGCTCGACGTCGCCACCACGCTCGACAACATCGTGCGCGCCGTCGTGCCCTCCTTTGCCGATGCCTGCCTGGTCGAGCTCGCGGACAGCAGCCAGCTCGAGGGGCGAGTGGCCCCGCTCGCGCCCGAATCGATGCACCGGCTGCGCAGCGCGATCCGGACGGGCCGCTCCTTTGGGACGAGGCGGGCGCGGCCGACGTGCTGGTGGTGCCGATGGCCATCGGCGAGCGCTTGATCGGCGCCATCGAGCTGAGCCACTCCACCTCGGCGAGGCGCTTCGTGGGTGCCGATTGTCCCCTGGCCGAGGAGCTCGGCCACCGCGCCGCGCTCGCGCTGGAGAACGCCGCCCTCTACCAGCAGGCGCGCGCCGCCGTCACGCTGCGCGACGAGTTCGTCTCCATCGCCTCTCACGAGCTGCGGACGCCGCTCTCGACGCTGCAGCTCCAGGTCCAGATCCTGCAGCGCAAGAGCAAGAGCAACAGCATCTCCCTCGACGAGGTCAGCGAGCGCCTGGAGAAGTGCGTGGCGCAGACGGCCCGCTTGTCGAGGCTGGTGGACACGCTGCTCGACGTCTCCCTGGTCGCGACCGGGCGGATCTCCATCAAGCGCGAGGATCTCGATCTCCGCAGGCTGGTCGAGGAGACCCTCGAGCGGCTCCGGGCCGAGTCCACCATCGGCGCGGCCGCCCTGATCCTCGAGGGCGGCGGTCCGGTGCCGGGCCGCTGGGATCGGTCGCGCCTCGAGCAGGTGGTCACCAATCTGGTGACCAATGGCGTCAAGTACGGCGCCGGCCAGCCGGTGAAGATCTCGGTCGTCGCCAACGGACTCGATGCCGTGCTCTCGGTCCACGACGGAGGCATCGGGATCGCCGCGGCCGATCTGCGGCGCATCTTCGGGCGCTCCGAGCGGGCGGCGCCGGCGCGCAACGATAGCGGCCTTGGCTTGGGACTCTATGTCACCCGCCAGATCGTCGAAGCCCACGGCGGCACCATCACAGTCGAGAGCGAGCCGGGCAGCGGGGCTCTCTTCGTGGTCACGCTTCCAACCGATGGCGAAGTGCCGCCGCCGTCGGTGGGCGCGCTTTAGTGATGGCGGAGCACGCACACCGGATTGTCCTGCTCATCGAGGATGACGTTGACTTGCGCGAGGTGATGGCCGAGGCGCTGGCGGTCGCCGGCGTCAGGACCGCGGTCGCGAGCAACGGCGCCGAGGCGCTCGGCTACCTGCGCAACGCGCTGCCGCCAGCGCTCATCCTGCTCGATTTGATGATGCCGGTGATGGACGGCTTTCAATTCCGCCACGCGCAACAGGCGGTGCCGGCCTGGAACGCGATCCCTGTGGTCGTGCTCTCCGCCGACCGGGAGCTCCCCGCCAAGGCCGCTGCGCTGGCGGTGCAACACTTTCTCAGAAAGCCCGTGGACCTCACCGAGCTGCTCGAAGTCATTGAGCGCTTCACCGAATAGCGGCAAGGAGCTTCATCGATGGATCGAAATACCCAGACGTCTTCCCAGGACCCGGGCGCCGCGCCCTCGGCCGCTTTGGTTGAAGCAGCGATCATCAACTCTACCGAGGACGCGATTGTCGCCCTCAAGCTCGACGGCTCGATCTCGCTGTGGAACCGCGGGGCCGAGATCATGTTCGGGCACCCGGCCAAGGAGGTCATGGGGAAGAACATCTCCCTGCTGGCCCCCGAAGGCAGCGACGAGATGCAGGACGCGCTCGCGAAGGCGAAGCAGGGCGAGCACGTCTCCGATCAGGAGCTCTTGCGGCAGCGCAAGGATGGTCGGGTGGTCTTCGTCGCGCAGACGCTCTCGCCGCTGCGGGACGCGGCCGGCAAGACCATGGGCGTCGTCTTGATCGCGCGCGACATCACCGACCGCAAGGAGGCTGACGACAAGATGCGGGCAGCCTCGCAATATGCCCGGACGCTCATCGAAGCGTCGCTCGACCCGCTCGTCACCATCAGCCCGCAAGGCAAGATCACAGACGTCAACGACGCCACCATCAAGATCACCGGCGTTCCCACCGAGCGCCTGGTCGGAACTGACTTCTCCGACTACTTCACCGAGCCCGACAAAGCGCGCGAAGGCTACCAGCAGGTCTTCTCCAAGGGGTCGGTGACCGACTATCCGCTCACCATCCGCCACCGTGAAGGCCGGCTGACGGACGTTCTCTACAACGCGTCGGTTTATAAAGACGCGCGCGGCAACGTCCTTGGCGTCTTCGCCGCCGCTCGCGACGTGACCTCGCAGAACCAAGCGTCGCAATATGCGCGCAGCCTCATCGAGGCCTCCCTCGACCCGCTCGTCACCATCAGCGCGCAGGGCAAGATCACCGACGTCAACGAGGCGACCATCAAGGTCACCGGCGTCGAGCGCGAGAGGCTGATCGGCACCGACTTCTCCGACTACTTCACCGAGCCGGAGAAGGCGCGCGAAGGCTACAAGCAGGTGTTCGAGCGCGGGTTCGTCACCGACTATCCCTTGACCATCCGCCACCGGGAAGGCCGGCTGATCGACGTTCTCTACAACGCCTCCGTCTATAAAGACGCGCGCGGAAACGTCATCGGCGTCTTCGCGGCGGCGCGCGACGTCACCGCGCAGCAACAGGCGTCTCAATATGCTCGAAGCCTCATCGAAGCGTCCTTGGACCCGCTGGTCACCATCAGCGCCGAAGGAAAGATCACCGACGTCAACGAGGCGACCATCAAGGTCACAGGCGTTGCGCGCGAGAGGCTGATCGGCACCGACTTCTCCGATTACTTGACCGAGCAGGAGAAGGCGCGCGAAGGTTACAAGCAGGTGTTCGAGAAGGGTTTCGTCACCGACTATCCGCTGACCATCCGCCACGCCGATGGAAGGCTCACCGACGTTCTCTACAACGCCTCGGTGTATCGCGACGGACGCGGCAACGTCCTCGGCGTGTTCGCGGCCGCCCGCGACGTGACCGAGCAAAAGCAGGCCTCGCAATATGCGCGAAGCCTCGTCGAAGCATCCCTCGACCCCCTGGTCACCATCAGCCCGGAAGGAAAGATCACCGACGTCAACGAAGCGTCGGCCCTGGTCACGGGCCTGCCGCGCGAACGATTGATTGGCACCGACTTCTCCGATTACTTCACCGAGCCGGAGAAGGCCCGCGAAGGTTACAAGCAGGTGTTCGAAAAGGGCGCCGTCTCCGACTATCCATTGACGATCCGCCACCGCGACGGAAGGCAGACTGACGTTCTCTATAATGCCTCGGTCTACAAAGACGCCCGCGGCAACGTGCTCGGCGTCTTTGCCGCCGCGCGCGACGTGACCGCGCAGAAGCAGGCCTCTCAGTATGCGCGGTCCTTGATCGAAGCGTCGCTCGATCCGCTCGTGACCATCAGCCCCGAGGGAAAGATCACCGACGTGAACGAGGCGACCATCAAGGTCACAGGCGTCGTGCGCGAGAGGATGATCGGCACCGACTTCTCCGATTACTTCACCCAGCCCGAGCAGGCGCGGGAAGGTTACCTGCAAGTCTTCTCCAAGGGATTCGTGACCGACTATCCGCTCACCATCCGCCACCGCGAGGGACGGCAGACGAGCGTTCTCTACAACGCCTCGGTCTATAAAGACGTGCGCGGCAACGTCCTCGGTGTCTTCGCTGCCGCCCGCGACGTCACCGGCCAGAAGCGCGCCGAGGAAGAGGTCGCCGAGCAGCGCACCAAAGAGCTCGAGCGGCTCGCCGAGCTCGAGCGGTTCCAGAAGCTGACCGTCGGACGCGAGCTGAAGATGATTGAGTTGAAGAAAGAGCTGGCGGAGCTCCGGCGGCAGACGCCGCAGGTAAGGTGAGCGATGGAGGCTGAGCGTTCAGTCGGCGTCGAGGACTCCGCGGACAGGCGCGCCACCGGCGGCGTGCGCTCCGAGGAGTTCGCGCGCGCCATCCTCAACATCCTCGAGGACTTCGGCGGCGAGCGCGAACGCTTCGCCGACACGCAGAAGGCCATCCTCAACATCCTCGACGACTTCGCCGCCGAGAAGACCCGGCTCGAGGAGACCGAGCGCGCCGTCATGAACATCCTCGAGGACTTCGACGAGGAGAAGAGCAAGGTGGAGCTGGCCAACACCGGACTGAGGAGTGAGATCGACGAGCGCAGGCTGGCCGAGGAGGCGCTGCGCCGCAAGACCACCGAGCTGGCCCGGTCGAACTCCGAGCTGGAGCAGTTCGCGTACGTCGCCTCGCACGACTTGCAGGAGCCGCTGCGCATGGTGTCGAGCTACGTGCAGCTCTTCGAGAAGAAATACAAAGGCCAGGTGGACGAGCAGGCGAACAAATACATCGGCTATGCGGTCGAGGGCGCCAAGCGGATGCAGACCCTCATCGCCGGCCTGCTCGAGTATTCGCGCGTCGGCCGCGAGGACGCGCCGCCCGAAGAGGTTGACTTGAACCTGGTGCTCGACCAGGCGCTCGCGATCCTGGCTCCGGCGCTGCAAGAGACCAACGCGGTGGTGACGCGCGAGCGGCTGCCCATCGTCATTGGCAACGGCGCCCTCCTGACCCAGGTCTTCCAGAACCTGATCGCCAACGCCGAGAAGTTCCGTCGGCCGGGCGTGACGCCAACGGTGCACATCTCCGGCGAGGCGCGGGGCGCCGAGTGCGTCGTCGGCGTGCGCGACAACGGGATCGGCATCGGGCCTGAGTACTTCGAGCGCATCTTCGTCATCTTCCAGCGCCTGCACACGCGCAGCGAATATCCCGGCACGGGCATCGGACTCTCGATTTGCAAGAAGGTGATCGAACGGCACGGAGGGCGGATCTGGGTCGAATCGGAGCCCGGGCAGGGCGCCACCTTTCGCTTCACGCTGCCCATGCTGAGAGGTCGAGCATGAATTCATCGTCGCGAAAGAAGTTCCACGTGCTCCTCGTCGAGGACAACCCGGGCGATGTCGATCTGGTGCTCGAGGTGCTCGCCGGCTCCACCATGGCGGTCGAAGTGACCACCGCCTCCGACGGTGAAGAGGCCCTGCGGATGTTGCGCGCGGGCCCCAGGCCCGATCTCGTGCTGCTCGATCTCAACCTGCCCGGGAAAGACGGCCGGGCAGTCCTCGCGGAGGTGAAGGGAGACGAGGCGCTCCAGTCGATCCCCGTGGTCGTCTTGACCTCGTCCGAGGCCGAGCGCGATCTCCGCGAGGTGTACCGGCTGCACGGCAATTGCTACCTGACCAAGCCGGTTGACCTCGACGCCTTTCATCACTTGGTCCAGGGCATCGATACCTTCTGGCTCAGGACCGCTCTCTTGCCCCACGGCTCCCCGAAATGAACGCGCGCGGACCGACCCTGCAGCGGATCCTGGTCGTCGAGGACAACCCCGGCGACGTCGATCTCATCCTCGAGGTGTTCGGCGAGACCTCTCCCCACGTGCAGTGCACCATCGCGCCCGATGGGGTGGAGGCCGTCCGCATGCTGCGAGAAGGCATGCGGCCAGACATCATCATGCTCGACCTGAACCTCCCCAAGAAGGACGGACGCGCGGTGCTGGCCGAGATCAAGACCGACCCGCAGCTCCAGCACATTCCCGTCATCGTCCTCACCTCCTCGGAGGCCTCGCGCGACCTGACCGACGTCTATCGGCTGCACGCGAACTGCATGCTCAGCAAGCCCGTGGACCTCGAGGACTTCCAGCGCGTGGTGCGGGCGATCGACGAGTTCTGGTTGAAGACCGCCAAGCTGCCCGTCGGATGAGATCGCCGCGCAGCGGAGCCGGGTACCGGCCGCGGGCAGGCAGAGACCTGCCGCGCGGCACGGGCGCCCACCCGACAGAGGTGGCTCGCTGCGCTCGCATCTTAAGAGTTTGCGTCGGGAGCCCTTAAGCCGCACGACAGGTCTCTGCCTGCCCGCGGCCTATTTGGGGGAATTGGAAAAGGGAACCCGAGTAGTCAGCTTGAGTCTTCAAACGCGACCACCTGACGTCTCTACCCCCACTCCCAATGTCAGTCAGATAGGCAAATAGGCCTCTGCCTGCCCGCGGCCGGTAACCTACCGGTGCCTATCTGACTGGCATTACACCTAGGAGCCCAATTGTGCCCGTCAATGTATTGACCGAAGTCGTCATCCAGCGCCCGCTCGCTGACGTTGCCGGCTTCGCCACCGAGGTCGGCAACGCCCCCAAGTGGTACGTCAACATCAAGTCCGTCGAGTGGAAGACCGCGCCGCCCCTGGCCGTTGGCTCGCAGGTCGCGTTCGTCGCGCACTTCCTCGGCCGGCGGCTCGCCTACACCTACGAGATCGTCGAGCTCGTCCCCCAAGTGCGGCTCGTGATGCGCACCGCGGAGGGGCCGTTTCCCATGGAGACGACCTACACCTGGGAGGCCTTGAGCGCGAGCAGCACGCGCATGACGCTGCGCAACCGCGGCGAGCCGAGCGGCTTCTCCAGGCTGGTCGCGCCGCTGATGGCGGCCGCGATGCGTCGCGCGAATCGAAAGGATCTGGCGCGACTCAAGTCGCTGCTCGAAGGAGAGCACCCGGGCGGTTGACATAAAAGGACGAGCGTCATACTACGCTTGGCCATGCGCTATCCCGCCGGGCACAAGCAACAGACGCACCGCCAGATCCTCGCCGCCGCCGGAGAGCGATTCCGCGCCCGGGGCTATGCGGCGGTCGGCGTTGACGAGGTGATGCGGGCCGCGGGCCTCACGCCCGGGGGCTTCTACGCCCACTTCCGCTCGAAGCAGGCGCTGCTCGCCGAGGCGCTGGGTACCTCGTTCGCGGGGACGAGGGAGGGCCTTCTCGCGGGGCTCGACGAGCTCGCGGGCCCTCCGCTGCTGCGGGCGATCGCCGCTCGCTACTTGAGCCGCACCCACCGAGACGCGCCCGAGGGCGGCTGCCCGCTCCCGGCGCTGGCCGCCGAGGTGGCTCGCGGTGGAATGGCAGAGCGCCGCGTGCTCCAGCGCCACCTCGAGGAGCTGGTGGCCAGTGTGGCGCCGCGCACGCCGGCCGCGCCGGGCCTGCCCCCCGACGACCGGGTGCTCGCCACGGCCGCGCTCTTCGCGGGCGCGCTTCAGCTCGCGCGAGCCGTTCCTGACGCCGCGCTCTCTGATCGGATCCTCCGCGCCGCGAGGCGGCTGGCGGTGCCCGAGACGGCAGAGCAGGCCGCCGCCGAGGAGAAGGCTCGACCGCGCGCCGCGCCCGGGCCGAAGAGAAAAAGGAGCCGCCGATGACCGCCGAGACCACCGCTGCCAGCGCCGCTGATCCGAAAGCGCAGTGGCACCCCACCGCCTGCATCCTCTGCTCGAGCAACTGCGGGATCGAGGTCCAGCTCGAAGGCGGCCGGCTCGCCCGCTTCCGCGGCGACGAGAAGCACCCGCTCTCCGCCGGATACCTCTGCCAGAAGGCAGCGCGGCTCGACCACTACCAGAACCACCGCGACCGCCTGACCTCGCCGCTGCGCCGCAGGGCCGACGGCTCGTTCGAGGAGGTCTCCTGGGAGGTGGCGATCGCCGCCATCGCGGGCAAGCTGCGCGAGCTGCGCGGCTCCCACGGCGGCCGGGCGTTTGCGTTGTACGCCGGCGGCGGCCAGGGCAACCACCTCGGCGGCATCTACAGCCGCGCGCTGCTGGAGGCGATGGGCTCGCGCTACCACTATTCGCCGCTCGCCCAGGAGAAGACCGGCGACTTCTGGGTCAATGGCCGCCTCTTCGGCAAGCAGACCTGCCACGTCGCCGAGGGAGTGGAAGCGGCCGAGGTGGTGGTGTTCATCGGCACCAACCCCTGGCAGGCGCACGGCATCAGGAACGCGCGCGACACCCTTCGCGAGATCGCGGGCAACGAGAAGAAGACGCTGATCGTCATCGACCCCAAGCGCACCGAGACCGCGGCGCTGGCCAAGATCCATCTTCAAGTCAGGCCCGGCACCGACGCGTTCCTGCTCTCGGCCATCCTCTCGGTGATGGTCCGCGAGGGGCTCGAGGGCAAGCGCTTTGTCGACGAGCGCACCACGGGCTTTGACGAGGTGAAGGCGGCGCTCCTCGAGGTGCCGGTGGCGGCGCATGCGGCCAGGGCCGGGATCGCGCTCGAGCAGGTGGAGCGCGTGGCGCGGCTGATCGCGGGGGCGAAGAGCGCCGCCGTGCGCGTCGACCTCGGCTTGCAGCAGAGCCTGCACAGCACGCTCAACTCTTATCTGGAGAAGTTGCTCTTCCTCGTCCCTGGCCACTTCGGTCGCCCGGGCTGCAACGGGCTGCACAGCTTCTTCCTCCCGCTGGTGGGCCACTCCGAGCCGCCCGGGCCCGGCAGCAGGAGCTGGACGACCGCCGTGGCAAAGGCGCCGGAGATCGGCAAGCTCTTCCCTCCCAACGTCCTCCCGGGCGAGATCGACAACGACCGGCCTGACCGGTTGCGAGCGCTGGTGGTGGACAGCGCCAACCCCGCCCTGAGCGGCGCCGACACCCGGGCCTGGCGCGCGGCGCTGCAGAAGCTCGAGCTGCTGGTCACCGTCGATGTCGCGCTCACCGAGACGGCGCGCCTGAGCCACTACGTGCTGCCTGCGTCGTCGCAGCTCGAGAAATGGGAGACCACGTTCTTCAACCTCGAGTTCCCGACCCAGGCCGTGCAGCTTCGCAAGCCGCTGCTCCCTCCGCTCGCCGGGACGCTGGCCGAGCCGGAGATCTACCGGCGGCTCTTGGTCGCCATGGGCGAGCTGCCGGCGAGCTTCCCGCTGCTGCGGGCGCTGGCAAGGCTCGACCGCGCGCAGCCGCGCTTGCGGCTCTTTCCTCTGGCGCTGGCCGCGACGCTCCGGCTGCGGCCGAGGCTGAAGAAGCTGATCGCGCACGTGCTTCGAGACACGCTCGGCTCCGCGCTCCCCGAAGGCGCCGATGCCGCGGCGCCGCTCTGGGGCGCTGCGCTCGTCTACGCCAAGAAGCACCCAGAGGCGGTGCGCCGCGCGGGGATCCCGGGAGCCGGCCCGGCGCTTGGAGAGGCCCTCTTCCAGCGCATCCTCGGCTCGCGCTCCGGAGCCACCATCAGCACCCACGCCGAGGGCGACGTGTTCCGCTTCCTCCGCCACGGCGACGGCCGCATCCACCTCGCCATCCCCGAGATGCTGGCGGAGCTGCGCGCGCTCGCCGCCGAGCGCGAGCCGGCCGAGCTGGTGGAGCGCTTCCCGCTGGTGCTGGTCGCGGGCGAGCGGCGCGCCTACAACGCGAACCTCATCTTCCGCGATCCGGCCTGGCGCAAGACCGACGCCGAGGGCGCGCTGCAGATCCACCCGGACGATGCGCGGCAGCTTGGGCTCACCGACGGCGGGGCGGCGGTCTGCGAGTCGCCGCAGGGGAGCCTTGCGGTGCAGGTGCGGATCACCGACGCGGTCCAGCGCGGGCAGGTGACGCTGCCCAACGGCTACGGCACCGAGCACCCGGGCCCGGATGGCAGCCGCAGCGCCGCGGGCCCGGCGATCAACCTCCTGACCGACGCCGGCTGGCGCGACCCGACTTCGTTCACCCCGCTGCACAAGTTCGTGCGCGTTCGCGTGCGGGCAGCCTGAAGGTTCGGGCCCTCAAGAGCCCGAGCCCTCGAGCGTGAACGAGGTCATCGACAAGGAGCCCAGGGCGTACCCGTCGATGAGCACTTGCGCGCCCTTCTTCGCCGCCGAGGCGAGGCCCGCGAGATGGAGGAGCGGGATGAAGTGATCTGGCGTGGGCGCCGCGCGCCGGAAGTCCGGGTGGTCGCGGAGCGCCGGGGCGCCGGTCGGGCGCTCCGTCATCACCGCGCGCGCGGCCTCGTCGAACCGGCGCGCCCAGTCGAGGCCGACCTCTGGCTTTGACCAATCGATGGCGCGCAGGTTGTGGACCACGTTGCCGCTCGAGAGGATGAGGATGCCCCGGTCGCGGAGCGGCGCGAGCCGGGCGCCGAGCTCGAAGTGGAAGTCGAAGTCCTTGCGGCCGTCGATCGCGAGCTGCACGACGGGCACGTCAGCCTTGGGAAACGCGTGCGCCAGCACCGACCAGGTCCCGTGATCCAGGCCCCAGCTATCGTGGTCGAGCCCGACGCTCGTGGGCTTCGCGATCTCCGCGACCTCCTCGGCGAAGCTGGTGTCGCCCGCCGCCGGGTACTCGAAGTCGAAGAGGCTTTGCGGGAAGCCGAAGAAGTCGTGGATGGTCCGCGGGCGCGCCATCGCGGTGACGGCGGTGACGCCGACGTACCAATGCGCGGAGACGACGAGGATCGCGCGCGGGCGCGGCACGCTTGCGCCAAAGGCGCGCCAGGCCGAGGTGTAGCGGTTCGTCTCGAGCGCGTTCATCGGGCTGCCGTGCCCCAGGAAGGCGGCGGGCATCCGCCTGATCGTCTCCGTCATCTCGGCCATGGCGGCATGATGCCAGAGGCGGCCGGCAGGTCACTGGACCTCCTCAGCAAGAGAGCGCTTGTGAGCGTCCGGGCCCGCGGCCGCGTTGAAATGGCGGCACAAGGGGCGGTGAGAGGGCGACCTTGCGGCCTGCCTGTGCTAACGGATGAGCTGCCTTCTGTTTGCAGAAGCCGCAGGATCACGTCCGAAAAAGCCTCGACGCCGTCGAGGTCCGCTGTCGTGGCCATTGGGAGCGCTCGTGAACATGCCTGGCCCAGCGCAGGTGGACCGGGCCAGGCAGCTGCTGGCGCTCGAGGGATCGGGGAGCAGCGCCGCCGAGTGCGCCGCGGCGGCCGCCCGCGTCTACGAAACTCTGCGAACGCACCTCGCGCCGCTGGTGGGCCATGCCAGCCTCGAGATGCTGCTCACGCGCAGCGCGCGGCTGGCCAAGAGAGAGCTCGACTGCCTCGCCGAGGTCGTCGGTCCCGAAGGCTCCGCGACGCTGCGCGAGTGTCTGCAGAGACAAGACCTGGCCGTCGCCGAGGCGTCCGCGACGGCCCTGTTTGCCGGCTTCCTCTCGCTGGTCAGCACGTTCATCGGTGAGCGACTCACGACCGAGGTTCTGCGCAGCGTCTGGCCGACGATCGAAGCGTCGGCACTCATGGAGATGAAAAAATGAGCGACAGAGTTCCCATTCGCGGGTTGCCTTCCGGCGTGCCAGGGCTCGACGAGGTCTTGGGCGGAGGCATCCCCGAGTTCTCCTTCAACCTGATCGCGGGCGGCCCGGGCGCCGGCAAGACGACGTTCGCGCACCAGATCATGTTCGCCAACGCCACCCCCGAACGGAAGGCCCTGTACTTCAGCATCATCGGCGAGCCTCCCATCAAGATGCTCCGCTACCAGCAGCAGTACGGTTTCTTCGACGCCGCCAAGGTGGGCGACGGCACCGTCCGCTTCGTCCACCTCGGCCAGCAGGCGCTCGACGGCGGGATGCCGAAGGTGCTGGAGACCGTGCTGCGCGAGATCGAGCAGTCGTCTCCGGGCATCGTCGTCGTTGACTCCTTCCGGGCCATGGTCCGCAGCGTGCTTGGCGCCGGGCCTGGCGGCGAGCGCGACCTGACCGACTTCATGCAGCGCCTCGCCCTGGCGCTGACCGCCTACGAGACCACCTCGTTCCTGGTCGGCGAGTACTCGGACGGCGAGCACGACAGCGCGGTGTTCGCGGTGGCCGACGGGCTGCTCTGGCTCTACCAGGCCATCGATCGCAACTCGGTCGTGCGCAAGCTGCACGTGATGAAGATGCGCGGCCAGGGGCAGATCCCCGGGCTGCACACCGCCCGATCACCGACGCCGGGTACAGCGTCTTCCCGCGGCTCTTGAAGCCGCCGGAGGTCCACATCGAGCACCCGCTCCGCAATCGCCTCTCGACCGGCTCCAAGGGCCTGGACGAGATGATGGACGGCGGCATCCCGAGCGGCTACTCCGTGCTCATCGCCGGCCCCTCCGGCTCGGGCAAGACCTTGCTCTCCAACCAGTTCATCATCGAGGGAGCCTCGCGCGGCGAGAAGGGGATCGTGGCGATCTTCGAGAAGCGCCCCAACGACTATCTGCAGACCACTCCCCGCGGCGAGGAGTTCCAGAAGCTGGTCGCCGAGAAGAAGCTCGAGGTCATCTACCTGCGCCCGCTCGACCTCTCGATCGACGAGACCCTGCTCGAGATCCAGAGCGCGGTGAAGCGGCTGGGCGCGAAGCGGGCGGTGATCGACTCGCTGTCGGGCCTGGAGCTGGCGCTGGCGCCGACCTTCCGCGAGGACTTCCGCGAATCGCTCTACCGGATGATGGGAGCGCTGACCGGGCTTGGCGTCACAGTGATGGCCACGGTCGAGATGGCCGACTCCTACACCGACCTGCGCTTCAGCTCGCAGGGCATCGCCTTCTTGACCGACGTCATCATCATCCAGCGCTATGTCGAGCTCGACGGGCAGCTCAAGCGCGCGATGTCGGTCGTCAAGGTGCGCTCCAGCCAGCACAGCAAGGATCTCAAGGAGTACGAGGTCTCCGCGGACGGCGGCATCGTCGTTGGCCAGAAGCTCCACGGGTACCAAGGCCTCCTCACCGGGCGGCCGACCGGTCGAGAGGCGCGCGAGACCAAGCTGACCAAGTGAAGGCCGCCGCGCTGATCAGAGCTTCAACAGCAGCGCCAGGGAGAGGCGGTCTTCACTCTTCGCGAGGTCAGGCGTAAAGCCGTCCACCAGCGCGCCCGGCGCCCCTTGGTTGCCGCCTGGCGGCGTCACGCCGCCTTGGCCCGTGAAGTAGGGCACGCTGGCCTGGCGGTGATTGAACTCGGCCCGGAAGGTGATGAAGCGATTCATCATGGAATCGAAGGTCAATTGAAAGTCCCAGGCCTGATAGGGGTCGCCGGGCGCGGCAGTGAAATAGGGCGTCCCGGAAAAGGCATTGGCGCCATTGATGGGCGGAATCAGCACCAGGTACCTCCCGGGGTTCGTAATGGCACCGCCGCCGAAGGTGAAGGCGAAGGTGTCGTGGTCGAACCAGAGCCGGTTGTAGGCCATGAAGCCGAGGAAATATTGCGTCGAGCAGGCGACGCCGCCGCCCCACTCGCAGCCGGCGTCGAGCGTCAGCGAAGCGGCCGCCTTGCTGAGAAACCCCGCCGGGTTGTCGTAGTACTTCACCATGACGCTGTCGTCGGTGTGGATGCGCTTCCTGTCCGGCGTGCCGAGCGTGTCGGTGCCCGCATATTGGTTGCCCACGAACGACAGCCAGCCGGTGGGCCGCCAAAGGATCTGCCCGCCGCCGCCGGGCGCTGAGTTGAAGCGGCCGTAAGACTGCCAGCCGTTGACCAGCCAGGGCTCGATCTTGAGCTTGTCGCCGATGAAGAGCTGCGCGCGCAGGCCGTTGAAGAACCAGGGCGTGTTCGACGACACGTATGATGGCTGATAGGTCCAGTTATCGAAATTATAGTAACTCCAGAGGCCGATATAGGACATGAAGATGCCGGCCTCGACGTTGACGCCGTTGAGGACGTCGAAGTGATAGCCGCCATAGGCCTCCGACAAATAGCGATAGGCGTTGTCGAGCGACCACTGTCCGCGGCCCGGGCTGGCGTCGTTGCGCGGGGTCGTGACTGAGTACATCCCGAACTGGGTCATCAAGCGGGCGATGACGCCTTTGTAGAGAAAGTCGCCCCCGAAGCCGAGCTGGGTGAGCTGCAGCTCGCCGTGCCGGAAGACCTCGCTCGACCCCGAGATGGTGTCGTCCTTGGGGTGGTTGAAGCTGTAATGGAAGACGGTATCGACGCGGAATTCACCCGTGAACGGACCCAGTGAGAGCGGGTGCTCGGCGGCGCCATAGTTGCCCGGGACCCAGGAGAAGTCGGCGAAGGCGAACGGCTCCGCGGCAGGCGCCGGCGCGGCGGCCTCGAGGGCGCTGGTCAGCAGCAGGGCGGGGAGGGCGAGCAGGGCGCGCATTTGATTTCCTCGAGGAAGTGCTCGGGGCAGGGGGTTGCAGCCGCCGCGCCAGCCTGCCCTCTGCTCTGCGCAGCGCTGCGCCAGCCGCCCGGACGTCTTGCAAGTTGCAATGGGCCGGGACCGCGAAGGCTGCAGTTTGCAACCGCCAAAGGCCTCGCCTCCCGAGGCTGCCCTGCGCGGCGAGCACTGGCGCGGGCGATGCACATCCACCCAGCTTCCGTGGTCGCGCGCCTGCGACCGTTTATAGGTGCGCTCGATGCATTTTGAGTCCGTCGCGGCCCTGCTCCTCTCCCTGCTGCTGACCGCCTATCTCGTCTACGCGCTGATCCGTCCCGAGCGCTTCTGAGCCTCGCCCATGACTCCCATCGGTTGGTTGCAGATCGCAGTCTTCTTCGCGCTGGTGCTGGCGTTGACGCGGCCGCTCGGCGCCTATCTGCATCGGGTCTACGAGGGCGACAGGCGCCCGCTGCCCCGCGTCTTCGCTCCGCTGGAGCGCGCGCTCTATCGCTTGATCGGGGTCGATCCCAAGCAGGAGCAGACCTGGCGCGAATATGTCGTCGCGATGCTGCTCTTCAGCGCCTTTGGCTTGCTCGTGACCTACGCCCTCTTGCGCCTGCAGCACCTCTTGCCGCTCAATCCGCAGAAGCTTGGCGCGGTCGCGCCCGATCTCGCCTTCAATACCGCCGCCAGCTTCACTACCAATACCAACTGGCAGGCTTATAGCGGCGAGACCACGATGAGCTACCTGTCGCAGATGGCGGCGCTCGCGTGGCACAACTTCACCTCCGCCGCGGTGGGCATCGGCGTCGCGCTGGCCGTCGCGCGCGGCCTGACGCGGCGGCGCTCGGGCAGCTCAACCGGCGAGGCCATCCCCCGCACGCTCGGCAACTTCTGGGCCGACCTGGTGCGCGGCATCCTCTACGTCCTATTGCCCGCGAGCTTGTTGTTGACGCTGGTCTTCGTCCAGCAAGGGATGGTGCAGGGCTTTGCGTCCTATCCCGAGATAGCTACTCTAGAGGGACTCAAGCAGACTCTAGCGTTCGGCCCCGTCGCTTCTCAAGAAGTCATCAAAGAGCTCGGCACCAACGGCGGCGGCTTCTTCAACGCCAACAGCGCCCACCCGTTCGAGAACCCGACGCCGCTGACCAACTTCCTCCAGCTGCTGCTCATCTTCGCGATACCCGCGGCCCTGACCTACACCTATGGGCGCATGGCCCGCGATCAGAAGCAGGGCTGGGCCTTGTTCGGCGCCATGTCGGCGCTCTTCCTGGCCGGCGTCGTCGTCACCTATGCAGCCGAGGCCGGACCCAATGCGGCCTTCCATGGACTGCAAGTCGATCAATCCTCGGGGAACCTCGAGGGCAAGGAGGCGCGGTTCGGCGTCGCCGCCTCGGCGCTCTTTGCCGTGGTCACAACCGACGCCTCCTGCGGCGCGGTCAACGCCGCGCTCGATAGCTTCACGCCGCTCGGGGGCCTCGTCCCCATGGTCAATATCCAGCTCGGCGAGCTGGTCTTCGGCGGCGTCGGCTCGGGTCTCTACGCCATCCTTGTCTATGCCATCCTCACGGTCTTCATCGCCGGACTCATGGTGGGCCGCACGCCTGAGTACCTGGGGAAAAAGATTGAGTCGAAAGAGATGAAGCTGGCGATGCTCTATGTGCTCATCTATCCCCTGCTAGTTCTCGGCTTCTCGGCCTGGGCGCTGGTCAAGCCCACGGCGGTGGCCTCGCTGACCAATGGCGGGCCGCATGGGTTGTCAGAGGTTCTCTATGCCTTCACCAGCGCCGCGGGGAACAATGGCTCTGCCTTCGCAGGACTCAACGCCAATACACCTTTCTATAACGTGACCACGGCCCTGGCGATGCTTTGCGGGCGCTTCCTCATGATTGTCCCGATCCTGGCGCTCGCGGGCTCGATGGTCGGCAAGAAGGTGGTTCCCGAGAGCCTGGGCACCTTTCCTACCAATGGCTGGCTCTTTGCCGCGCTGCTGGTCGCCGTCATCGTCATCGTCGGCGCGTTGACGTTCTTTCCTGCGCTCTCATTGGGTCCGATCGTCGAGCACTTCATCGCCCGCGCCGGGCAGGTGATTTGAATGGCCCCGAAGACGAAGAAGCGCTCGCTCTTCGATCCCGAGATCGTCAAGGCGGCGCTGCTCGAGGGCCTGCGCAAGCTCGATCCGCGGCTGGTGGCGAAGAATCCGGTGATGTTCGTCGTCGAGGTGGGCTCGGTCTTGACGACGCTGCTCTGGGCTCGCGACTTTGCCCTCCACCCTGCTGGCTCGCCGCCGGCCTGGTTCACCTTCTGGGTCAGCCTCTGGCTCTGGATCACGGTGCTCTTCGCCAACTTCGCCGAGGCCGTGGCGGAGGGGCGCGGAAAGGCGCAGGCGGACACCTTGCGCAAGATGCGCGAGGAGACGATGGCGAGGAAGCTGCGCTCCTGGCCGCTGCCCCCGGACGTGCCGCTCGTCGCCAATGAAGAGTTCGTGCCCGCCAGCCGCCTGAAGAAAGGCGATGTGGTGGTGGTCGAGCAGGGCCAGATCATCCCCGGCGACGGAGAGATCATCCAAGGCATCGCCTCGGTGGACGAGGCCGCCATCACCGGCGAGTCCGCGCCGGTCATCCGCGAGAGCGGCGGCGACCGCAGCGCCGTCACGGGCGGCACCAAGGTATTGAGCGATCAGCTCATCATCCGCATCGGCGCCAACCCCGGAGAGTCGTTCCTCGACCGCATGATCGCGCTGGTCGAGGGAGCCTCGCGCCAGAAGACGCCCAATGAGATCGCGCTCCATATCTTGTTGGTCGGGTTGACCCTCATCTTCCTCTTCGCCTGCGTGGCGCTGGTGCCGATGGGCATCTATTCCAGCGTCCCGCTCTCGACCACGGCGATCGTCGCGCTGCTGGTCTGCCTGATCCCGACCACCATCGGCGGGCTGCTCTCGGCCATCGGCATTGCGGGTATGGATCGGCTGCTGCAAAAGAACGTGCTGGCGATGAGCGGCCGCGCGGTGGAGGCAGCTGGCGACGTGGACACCCTGCTGCTCGACAAGACGGGCACCATCACGCTCGGCAATCGGATGGCGACCGAGCTCGTCCCTGCGCCCGGCGTCTCGGCCGAGCAGCTCGCCGACGGCGCGCAGCTCGCGAGCCTGGCCGACGAGACGCCCGAGGGCCGCAGCATCGTCGTGCTGGCCAAGGAGCGCTATGGCCTGCGCGGCCGCGAACTGAAAGACGGGACGCCGGTTCCATTTACGGCGCAGACGCGCATGAGCGGCGTCGATATCCAAGGTCGAGTGATTCGCAAAGGCGCGGTTGATTCCATTGCCCGTCATATCGAGGCGCTGGGCGGCAAGATGCCCGACGAGGTGCTCAAGGCCGCGGGGCGCATCGGCGATCAAGGCGGCACGCCGCTCGCGGTCTCCGAGGGGCCGCGCGTGCTCGGCATCGTCCATTTGAAGGACGTGGTCAAAGGCGGTATCAAGGAGCGCTTCGATCGGTTCCGCGCCATGGGCATCCGCACGGTGATGATCACCGGCGACAACCCGCGCACGGCTGCGGCCATCGCGGCCGAGGCGGGCGTCGATGACTACCTGGCCGAGGCCACGCCCGAGGCAAAGATGCGCCTCATCAAGGAGGAGCAGGCCAAGGGCAAGCTGGTGGCGATGACCGGCGATGGCACCAACGACGCGCCGGCGCTCGCGCAGGCCGACGTCGGCGTGGCGATGAACACCGGGACTCAAGCGGCAAAAGAGGCCGGCAATATGGTGGACCTTGATTCCAACCCGACCAAGCTGCTCGAGATCGTCGAGGTGGGAAAGCAGCTCCTCATGACTCGCGGGGCCTTGACCACCTTTAGTATCGCCAATGACGTGGCCAAATACTTTGCCATCCTGCCGGCGATGTTCATGGCCTCGTTTCCCGCGCTGGCGCCGCTCAACGTGATGCGGCTCTCCTCGCCTTCGAGCGCCATCCTCAGCGCGGTGATCTTCAACGCCATCATCATCGTGCTCTTGATTCCGCTGGCCTTGAGAGGGGTGCAATACCGCCCGCTGGGCGCGTCCGCGCTCTTGCGCAGATCGCTCCTGGTGTACGGCCTCGGCGGACTGGTGGCGCCGTTCATCGGAATCAAGATCATCGACGTTGCCCTGGCAGTAGCTGGCCTTTCGTGAGGAGCGCACCATGATTCGCGAGCAGCTGGTTCCGGCACTTCGAGCGACCTTCGTGACATTGATATTGACGGGTATCGCCTATCCATTGCTCGCCACCGGCCTCTCGCAGGCCCTCTTTCCGCAGCAGGCCTCCGGCAGCTTGGTGAAAGACGACAGCGGGCGCGTGGTGGGCTCCGAGCTCATCGGCCAGCCATTCAATGCGCCGGGATACTTTCAGCCCCGCCCCTCCGCGGCCGGCGAGAAAGGCTGGGACGCGACCGCCTCGGGCGGATCGAACCTTGGTCCCACCTCGAAGAAGCTGCGCGAGCGGGCGCGGGTTGAGTTGCAAAGACTCAAGCTTGAAAATCCCGCGGCCGACAAGCTCGTGCCGGCGGAGCTGGTCGCGGCGAGCGGCAGCGGCCTTGATCCCCACCTCTCGCCGGAGGCTGCAACCTGGCAGATCCCCCGCGTGGCCGCCGCGCGGCAGGTCTCGGTGGAGCGGGTCCGCGTCGTGGTCCAAGACTCCGTCGAGGGGCGCGATCTCGGGTTTCTCGGCGAGCGGCGCGTCAACGTCTTGCTGCTCAACCTCTCGCTCGACCGAAAGTTCGGCAAGCCAATCGCGCGGGCGCATTGAGCGAGACATGAATCCACCCGCGCCGCGACGGGCCGAAGACTTCCTCGAGTTGGTCGAGCGCGCCCGGCGCGGCCGGCTCAAGCTCTACATCGGCTTCGCCGCCGGCGTCGGCAAGACCTATCGGATGCTCGAGGAAGCGCACGCGCTCAAGAGCCGGGGCACCGACGTGGTCGTCGCCTTCGTCGAGACCCACGGGCGCGACGAGACCGCCGCCAAGGTGGAAGGGCTCGAGGTGATCGCGCGCCGCCGGGTGGACTATCGCGGGCTCTCCATCGAGGAGATGGACCTCGACGCCGTGCTCGCGCGAAAGCCTCAGATCGCCATCGTCGACGAGCTGCCGCACACCAACGCGCCCGGCAGCAAGAACCGCAAGCGCTACCAGGACGTGCTCGAGCTGCTGGGCGCGGGCATCTCGGTGATCGGCGCGATGAACATCCAGCACCTCGAGTCGCTCAACGGCCTCGTCGAGCGGGTCACGAGCGTGCTGGTGCGCGAGACGCTGCCCGACAGCTTCCTCAAGCGCGCCGACCAGACGGTCAACCTCGACCTCGCGGTGGAAGATCTCACCGAGCGCCTCCGCGCCGGCAAGATCTACGGACCCGACAGGGTCGCCTGGGCCCTGGAGCACTTCTTCAAGGCCGAGAACCTCGGCACCCTGCGCGAGCTGGCCCTGCGCGAGGTGGCCGAGAGCCTGGATCGGTCGGCGCTCGCGGACGCCGAAGTGAAGGGCGCCAAGGCGGGCAGCGCGCCGCGGGCGCACGGCCGGGTAATGGTGGCGCTCTCTTCGAATCCCCCGCGCGCGGCGGCGCTGCTCCGGCGCGGCTCGCGCATGGCCGGCCGGCTCAACACCGACTGGTACGTCGTCTATGTCGAGACACCTGACGAGGCGCCGACCCGCATCGAGTCCGAGGCGCAGCGGCATCTCTTGACCAACCTCGAGAAGGCGCGGGAGCTCGGCGCCGAGATCGTCCGCCTCAAGTCCGAGGACCCGGTGGGCGCGCTGCTCGACTTTGCCCACGCGCACAACGTGGCCGATCTGATCGTGGGCCGCAACGCGCAGCCGCGCTGGAAGCGGCTCTTTCTGCGCTCTGCCGTGCAGCGGCTGGTCGAGGAGTCAGAGGGGCTGGATCTGCACATCGTCTCCTTCGAGGGCGAGGAGCTGCCGTGACGCTGCGCACCAAATTGCTGCTCGCGCAGGCGCCGCTGGCGCTGGTCCTGGCGCTGCTCGGCGTCGCCTCGGTCGGGACGGTGTCGGTGCTGGGCCGCCAGTCCGAGCGCATCCTCGCCGACAACTACCGCAGCGTGCTCGCGGCCCAGCGCATGAAGGAGGCGCTCGAGCGGCTCGACAGCGCCGCCGTGTTCCGCGTCGCCGGGCGCGCCGACAAAGCGGCGCCAATGGAAGCTCCGAACCGCGCGCGCTTCGAGCAGGAGCTGTCGATCCAGGAGCACAACATCACCGAGCCCGGCGAGGCCGAGGCGACGGCGAGGGTGCGCGGGCTGTGGACGGCGTACCAGGCGCAGCTGGATGAGTTCGGCAAGGTCGCCTCGGCGGAGCGGCGCAGCCAGGACTACTTCGATCGGCTGCAGCCGACGTTCGCGAGCGTCAAGGACGCCGCCGACTTCATCCTCGACCTCAATCAAGACGCGATGGTGCGCAAGAGCGAGCAGGCGCAGCGCGCGGCGCGGCAGCAGAACACGGCCCTGATCGCGGCCACGCTCTCGGCCTTGCTGGTCGGCGTGCTCAGCTCGATCTGGCTGACCAGCCGCCTCTTGCGCCCGCTGGCGGTGCTCACCCAGGCGGCGCGCAGCATCGGCGGAGGCGATCTGGACGCGCGCGCGATCGTCGGCGGCAAGGACGAGATCGCCATGCTCGCCGCCGAGTTCAACGCCATGACGCTGTCGCTGCGCGACTACCGGCGCAGCTCGCTCGGCGAGCTCCTGCAGGCGCAGCAGGCGGCGCAGGCGGCCATCGACAGCCTGCCCGACCCCGTCATCGTGCTGGCCAACGACGGCAGCGTGAGCAACGTCAACGTCGCAGGCGAGACGCTGCTCGGCATCAAGGCGGGCCTGTCCACAGACCCGCTCGCCGCGCTCGACCCGGCGCTGCGCGCGGCGCTGGTCAGCGTCAGGGCGCACGTCATCGGCGGGCGCGGCTCGCTCGTGCCCAAGGGGCTGGAAGACGCGGTGCGCATCGATCCGGCCGAGGGGCCGAGGTTCCTGCTCCCGCGCGCGAGCCCGGTGTATTCGCAGGAAGGCGCGGTGGTCGGCGCCACCATCGTCCTGCAGGACGTGACCCGCCTGATGCGCTTTGACGAGCTGCGGAACGATCTGGTGGCCACCGTCGCCCACGAGCTCCGCACGCCGCTCACCTCGCTGCGGATGGCGCTGCACATGGTCCTCGAGGAGGTCGCGGGGCCGCTCGGCGGAAAGCAGGCCGAGCTGCTCTACACCGCGCGCGGCGACTGCGAGCGGCTGCAGTCGATCGTCGACGACCTGCTCGACCTGACCAGGATTCGCGCCGGCCGGGTCGAGGTGCAGACCGTGTCGATGTCGTCGAAGGCGCTCGTGGACGCCGCGGTCGCCGAGATGCAGGACCACGCCCACAGCGCCGGCGTCCGCCTCGCGGTGCGCCTGGACGAGCCGATCCTGCCGGTGCGGGCCGATCCCGAGCGCGTCTCGCTGGTCCTGAACAACCTGATTGCCAACGCGGTCCGCCACTCGCCCGTCGGCGCGACGGTGACGGTGAGCACCGCTCCCGCGCCGGGCCTCGTCCGCTTCGAGGTCAAGGACGAGGGGCCGGGCATCGCCAAGGAGTTCCTCGAGCGCGTCTTCGAGAAATTCTTCCGCATCCCCGGCACGCGCGGCGAAGGCATCGGCCTTGGCCTCTACATCTCGCGCGAGATCGTCCAGGCCCACGGCGGCGAGCTGGGTTTGCAGAGCGAGCCGGGCCAAGGCAGCCGCTTCTGGTTCAGCCTCCCCTTGGCCGCCTGATCAGCTTCCGCCGTCGTAGCGCTTGCGCTTGCGCCACAGGGTGGAGGCGTCGATGCCGAGGATCCGCGCCGCCTCGTCCTGCGTGGGCGCGCGCGCCAAAACCCGCATGATGTGCTCGCGCTCGATCTGGTCGAGCGTGAAGTCGCCGCCGACGACGGGCACGCGCGTCGCGTGCGCCACGATGCGCTCGGGGAGCGAGTGCAGGCCGATGTCGCGCCCGCGCCCGAGGATGAGCGCCCGCTCGAGGATGTTCTTCAGCTCGCGGACGTTGCCCGGCCAGGAGTGCGCCCGCAGCGCGGCCAGGGCGTCCTTGTCGATGGCGGGCGGCTTCTGGCGCGAGCTGCGGGCGGCGAAGAGGATGATCTGCTCGGCGATGACCGGCAGGTCCTCGATGCGCTCGCGCAGCGGCGGCACCGTGACCTCCATGACGTTCAAGCGGTAGAGCAGGTCCTCGCGAAAGCGGCCGGCGGCGACCTCCTCCTCGAGCTTGCGGTTGGTCGCGGCCACCAGGCGCACGTCGGCCTGCCGGGTTCTGGTCTCGCCCACGCGCTCGAACTGCTTCTCCTGCAGGAAGCGCAGCAGCTTGGCCTGCAGGGAGAGGGGCAGCTCGCCGATCTCGTCGAGGAAGAGCGTCCCGCCCTCGGCGGCCTCGACCCGGCCCGGCTGATCGCGGACAGCGCCGGTGAAGGCGCCGCGCGAGTGGCCGAACAGCTCGCTCGAGAGCAGCTCCTCGGTGAGCGTCGGGCAGTTGACCACCACGAAGGGCCGATCGCGCCGGCCGCTCCAGGCATGCAGGGCGCGGGCGAGCACCCCCTTGCCGGTGCCGTTCTCGCCGCGCATCAGGACCGGCACCTCGTGCCTGGCCGCCTCCGCCAATTCGTCGAGCGCCGCGCGCATCTTGGGCGAGCTGGTGGCGAGCTCGATGGCCGGCGCGGCCTCGGCCAGATCGCCCTCGAGCTGCGCCATCCGCTGCATCGCCGCGCGCTGCCCGAGGACCCGCTCGACCACGTGCTTGATCTGGGTCGGGCTGAAGGGCTTTGGCAGATAGTCCATCGCGCCGCGCTTGATGGCCTCGACGGCGGTGTCGAACGCCGCGTAGGCGGTGATGACCACGATCGCGAGGGACGGCCGATCGGCGAGGAGCCGGGGCACCAGATCAAGGCCGTTGTCGGCGCCGAGCCGAAGGTCCACGAAGGCGAGATCCGCGGGCTGCGCGCGCAGGGCCTCGAGCGCCGCCGACGCGCTCGCCGCCTCGCTCACCTCGCAGCCGAGCGAGGCGAGGTACAGCCGCAGCGTCGAGCGGATGTTCTTCTCGTCATCAACCACCAGCACCTTGAGCGCGGCTGCCATGGCCTGATTGTACGAGAGAAGTGCGGGGGCCTGAGAGAAGGGAGCCATCGACTGCGTCCCCGAGCGGCTGGCGCTGGCGCCGAGCGCGGCGGTTAGTTCGCGACCACGAAGGGCACCTCGACCAGCCCGCGCAGCAGCTTGCCGCTGCGGGCCCGGCCCTCGCCCATGAGCTGCAGCAGGTGGGGCCCGTTCGAGAGCTGGCGCGTGTCGAGCTGGGTGGTGTGCAGCTCGGTGCCGTCGTCCAGATCGAGCACGACGTGGCCGTCGATCGAGAGCATGAAGCAAGACAAGGTGGTGGCGCCGGCGTTCATCACCCGGCCGGTGACCGGCACGACCCCCGCGAGCGGAGCGTCCACCAGCGAGTGGATATTCAGCAGCTGGGTATAGACGTAATGGATGCTATCGCCGGTGGAGACGTCGGTATCGTACCAGGGGTGGGTGTCGACGATCCCGGGCTGCACCGAGTGGCTGCCGGCGCCGATGGGCTTGCCGTTCTTGAAGTACAGCGGGTGCCCGTTGGTGGTCTGCGTCGAGTGCCCCTGCTCGGGGCCCACGGTCTCCGAGGCGAAGCAGCGGGCGCGGATCTCGTGCCAGCCGTCGGTGTATTTCGTGCTGTCGATGGTCAGCGTGCGCCGCTGCCCGTCCACCACCGCGGCGTTGAAGTGGCACTCGGCGTTGAGGCCGTCCACCTGCAGGCACATCGCCGTCAGCCGCAGGGTGCTCGGCGACGGAATGCGGCAGGTGACCGGGACGCTGACGTTGCCCGAGACGGTGGCGTCCGGCCTCACGTCCTCGGCGATCACGGTCACCACGTTGGCCGGCGTAGGCGAGGTGCCCCACCAGGCCGACGATCGCTGCGTGTAGGCGATCGGAGAAGGCGCTGCCAGCGCTTCGAAGGAGACTAGCGAGCAGGCGGCGACCAGCACGGAGAGCTTGAGCATGCGGGTGTAACTGGAAGCTGGCTGCGAATAGTTCCGCCGCTCACGATTTATTGAATGAATTTGATATCCGAGGGTGCGACAACCCAAGCATCGGCGCACTCCAACTTGCCTTGGTCGTCAAGCCGCCAAAACGTCGCCGCCGCTTTTCCCGAGCGCGACTCCAGAAGCCGCGCGACAGGTCTCTGCCCGCCTGCGGCTTATTTGGGGGAATTGGAAAAGGGAACCCAAGTAGTCAGCTTGAGTCTTCAAACGCGACCACCTGACGTCTCTACCCCCACTCCCAATGTCAGTCAGATAGGAAATAGGCCGCCGGCAGGCAGAGGCCTGTCGCGCGGCTTAACAGGCTGCTGAAAAACCCTCCCGTCGCCCGGCGAACGATCGCCGGCGCGCTGCCGCGTCGCTCCTCCTCAGAGACGACCGGTCTTCTTCGTCGTCGCTCCTTGCATCGCTTGGCGCTCCTTCGCCGGGCTCGGTCCGG
>JBBRMA010000014.1:0-114244 GCA_038231075.1 Myxococcales bacterium
AATGTGGCTCGCTGCGCTCGCATCGATCTGATTTCCTGCCGCGGGAGCCCTTAATCCGCGCGACGGGCCTCTGCCTGCCGGCGGCCTATGCGCCTATTTGCCTGACATTGGGAGTGGGGGGAAAGAGACGTCAGGTGGTCGCACTTGAGTACTCAAGCTGACTCACTGGGTTCCCTTTTCAAATTCTACCCAATGTCTGGCAAATAGGCAGCGGGCAGGCGGGAACCCGTCGGGAGGATCAAGGGCTCCGGCAACCTTGCATTTAAATTGGTGCAGATGTGCCGGTGGGCGCCCGTTCCGAGCGGCGGGTTCCCGCCTGCCCGCGGCCGGTACTCACCGGCGCCTATTTGACTGCACTTTGGTATCGGCGCCGCCTGGCCAGCGCCAGGACGCCCAGCAGCGCTAGAGGCAGGCCCGAGGCTCCGCTGGTCGAGCAGCCGCCGGACTTGCCCGCCGTCGGCGTGACGCTGGGGGCGTCGATGGTGATGCTCACCGGGCTCGAGGGCGCGCTGTTGCCGGCGGCGTCGGTGACCCGCGCCGTCAGCGTGTGCGCGCCGGGCGACACGGTGGCCGTGTCCCAGGTGATGTTCGCGGGCAAGGCGGTCGCGGTGCCGATGAGCGTGTCCTCCACGCGGAACTCGACGCTCGCCAAGGTCGTGCCCGCGCTCACCGTGGCCAGCGCCGTGAGCTGCACCGTGCCGGAGAGATGGGCGTTGCTGGCCGGCACCGTGATCGAGACGGTGGGCTTCACCAGCAGCGTCACCGGGGCGCTCGCGGTGTGCGTGGCGTTGCCGGCGGTTCCGGTGACGATCAGCGTGCCCGAGCCGGCGACCGCGGCGGAGCCCGCGGTGAGCGTCAGCGTGGCCTTCGATCCGGCGCCCACGGGAGCTGGCGAGAAAGTGCCGGTCACGTCCGGCGGCAGGCCCGACAGCGACAGGTCGATGTTCAGCTCGGGGTTTGCACCGGTGGTGACGATCGTCAGCGCGAGCTGGCTGCCGGCGGTGAGCGTGATCGTCCCCGCGCTCGCCAGCGAGATCCCGAAGCTGTCGGCGGAGACGGTGTTGCTGACGGTGACCGAGACGGCCGCCGAGGTGGCGACGTTTCCCGCGCCGTCGGTCACGCGCGCGGTCAGCGAGTGGGGGCCGTTCGCCGCCGTGGTCGTGTCCCACTGCGCTGTCGCCGGCGAGGTCTGCGAGGTGAGGATGGGCGTCGCGCCGTCGAGGAGTTGCACGCTGACGAGGCCGGCGTTGCCATCGACGGTCGCGGTGGCCGAGACGGCGACCGTGCCCGAGAGCGTGGTGCCTGCGGCCGGCGCGCTGACGCTGGCGCTCGGTGGCGACAAGATGGTCACGCTCGCCGCGAGCGTACGGCCGGCGCCGATCGAGGCCGTGGTGCCTTTGAGGACCAGCAGCGTCGCCGAGGCGCGCGGAGCACCGACGGGCGCGGTGACGGTCAGGGTGGCGCTCCCGCCCGCAGCGACGGACGAAGGCGAGAATACGGCTTGAGTGCCGCTCGGCAAGCCAGTGACCGAGAGCGCGATCGGCTCGGCGCCGCCGATGGCCGTGGTGTTGACGGTGAAGACCGCGGAAGCTCCGCCGATGGTCGCTTTGGCCACCGGGGGCGTGACGGCGAGCGTGAAGTCGTTCAGCACCGTCACGGCCACCGCGGGCGAGGTGACCGAGAGCCCGTCGACCGTGGCGACCACCGTCAGCGAGTGCGCGCTATTGGCCGCCTTGGTCGTGTCCCAGATGCAGGACGTAATGGTACCGGTGCAGAGCTGAGTATTGCCGTCCTTGAATTGGACGCTGGTAAACGCCGCGTCGCCGGCGGGCAGGGTCGCGCTGGTGCTGATGGTGACGGTGCCCGACACCCCTCCTGCGGCGGGCGAGGTGAGGACGACATTGGTCGGCGGATTCCTGACCGTGACGTTGATATCGGGCGCGGTCGCGGATGAGCCATCGCTAAAGGTGACGGCGGCAGAGAGCGTGTGCGGCCCGTTGGAGAGGGTAGTCGTATTGAGATTGAAGGTATTGCCGGTGCCGGGCGAGCCCACGGGGCTGCCGTCCACCTTGAACTGGAGCATCGAGAGCGTCGCGCCGTTGGGCGGCGTCACGGCGGCGACGACCTGCAGCGCGCCGGCGATGGTTGCGCCCGCTGCCGGCGAGGTGACGTTCACGCCCGCGCCGTTCTGCACCGTGACGATCACGGGCGCCGAGGTCGTGCTGGCGCCGTCGCTGTCGAGCGCGATCACGGTCAGCGAGTGGCTGCCATTCGGGACGCCGCTGGCAGTATTCCAATTGAACGTCGTCGCGGCATCGCCCGAGTGGATGCTATTCGAGCCGTCCTTATACGTCAGCGCTTGCAGCGTCACGCCGGTGCCCAGGGCCGCGGCCGCGCTCACCGAGATGGCCGCGGTGCCGCTCAAGACGGTGCCGGCCGTGGGCGCGGTAATGGCCACGCTCGGCCCGTTGCGCACCGTCACGTTCACGGCGGTTGAGTTGGCCTTGCCGCCGTCCGCGTCGGTCGCCTTGGCCACCAGGGTATGCGCGCCGTTGCCGACCAGCGTCGTGTCCCAGGCGAAGGGCGAGGCGCCCACCTGGTCATTGCCGTCGATATTGACGATGACCGACGAGAGCGTGCTGCCCGCGCCCGCGGCGCCCATGAACGCGATATTGACCGTGCCGCTCAGCGGCGGCGCGCCAGTGACGGGGCTCGTGACCGACGCGGTCGGCGGCTTGTCAAGCTTGAGGGAAGCCGTCGCCGAGTGAGTCACGACGGTGGGGCTCTGCGTTCCGGTGATACTCAAGGCAGAGGTACCAGCCGTCGCGTTGGAGGCCACGGTCAAGGTCAGCGTGCTCGAGCCGCCCACCGTCACCGAGGAGGGATTGAAGCTCGCCGTCACTCCAGGCAAGGGTGAGGCGGACAGCGTCACCGTCTCGGCGCTGCCATTGATGAGCGCCGTCGTGACCGTGAAGGTCGCGGTGCCAGGCGTGACCACGGTGGCGCTCGCCTTGTCGAGCGAGATGGAGAAGTCATTGGCGGCCACGCTGCTCGCGGCGACCTGCACGAGCAGGCTGGCGGTGTGCGTGACGTTGCCGCTGTCGGCGCGCACGGTGACGACGAGGTCGGAGATTGCGGCGGTGGCGGCGTTGGCCGAGAGGCTGAGCGTCGCCGTCTGGCCCGGTGTGACGCCTGCATCGATGGTCGCGCTCACGCCGGCCGGCAGATTCGGCAGCACGGTCAGCACCAGGTCCGCAGGCGCGCCGGCGGTGATGGCCGTCAGGACGGGGATGGTGACGGCCGGGTCGCCCGCGTTGATTGATCTGGTATTCGGGTTCATGAAGATCTTGAAGTCGTCGGCGGCTTCATTGGAATCAGTCCCGCGCCGCGCTTTGCAGTTGCCGGTCTGCTGCGAATAGATCTGCTGCACCGTATAGGTCGCTGCGTCGAAGCCGGTGATTGTGTCCTGGTGCTGGTTGCACATATCGCCGACCTCGCCGTTGTTCTCGTCGTACCAGGCGAGCGGAAGGCTGACGGTGGTGCTGAGGCCGACCTCGGCGTCGGTGATGGCCTCGACCAGTTCGTGCGAGGCCGCGGAGCACAGGTTCTTGAACGTCGTGTCGGCGCTGCCGCAGCCGACGTCGCAGCCGCTGCCCGGGCCAAAGTCCGGGTGCACCCCATAGAAGACGCTCTTTCCATTGATCGTCGAGGTGCCGTGATAGGCGCAGAAGCCGCCGTTGGCGTCGCACGACTTCGCGCCGCCGGAGTCGGTGATGTCGATTCCGTGCGGGAAGAAGAACATATAGATGCTGTTCTCGTCGGGCGCCGCGAGGTGGCCGGCCGCGATCTGCGCGCGCAGCTCGGCCTGGATGTCGTTGTCGGTGAGGCTGGCCTTGTTGATTCCGGGCGCAATGGTGACGGTCCCTGCGAAGGTGCCGCGCCCGACGAGCTGGTCGGTGCCCTCGCCCGTGCTCGTCCCGGCCTGGATGGAGATATTTGTCGAATACTCATTGAGCCAATCCAGGTATTCGCTATTGGTCACCGCCCGATAGAAGGGGCCGATCGACGAAGCCGTCGTCGTGTCGACGCTGCCGCCCCAGAGCACCGCGTAGACCTTCACGCTCGGGAGCACGTGGCCGCCGTAATACTGCACGTTGCAGACAGCCGGATTCTTGTTGGCGTCTACGCAGGTCGCGGAGGTCGGGGCTGCCGCGTGGAGGGGCTGCGAGCGGACCGGTCCCAGCTCTGAGGGCCGCATGCGGGCGACGTGGGTCGGCCCGGCGAGCGAGGGCAGCGAGGCGGTCAACGACAGGAGCAGAGCGGCGAGACGTGGGGTCATGTACACCTTCTCCGAGCGAGCAGACTGCCCACTGTACAGCGGTCGCGGGCTGCGCATTCTTGGAGAAGCCATGTCCAAGGCATTCACCAGCGAAGAGACCGAGGTGGTGGACGTCGCGCTGCCTCCCAGGCCGCGGCTCTTGCCGGGGGAAAAGCGCTATGTCACCCAGCAGGGGTACGAGGCCCTGCAGCGCGAGCTCGAGCGGCTCAGCGCCGCGGGGGCCGTCCGCGAGCCGCGCGCCCAGGCGCTCGCTGCCACGCTCGCCGATCTGACGGTCGTGCTGCCCGACGCCTCCCAGGCGGGCCGCGCGTACTTCGGCGCCTGGGTCACGCTGGAAGACGAAGAGGGCGCCGAGACCACCTATCGCCTCGTCGGCCCCGACGAGACCGACGCCAAGGCAGGCCTCGTCAGCGTCGAGTCGCCCCTGGGCCGCGCGCTGCTCGGCAAGAGCGAGGGCGACGAGATCTCCGTCGAGCGCCCCCGGGGCCGCGCCGACTATACCCTTCTCCGGGTGCGCTACTAACCTAAACCTAACGCAACCCTACTTCGCCTTTGACGGACTCAATCAGCTTCGCGGGATCGTATCCGACGCCATCCTTGAAGACGATCTCCACGTTTTCGATGTCGGCGATGCGCTGCTCGGGGTCGCCCTTCAAGACGATCAAGTCGGCGCGCTTGCCCGGCTCGACGCTGCCGGTCTCGGCCGCGATGCCGAGCCCCTCGGCCCCATTGAGCGTGGCGATGCGGATGGCTTCGCTCGCGGTGAACCCGGCCTCCACCAGGAGCTCGACGTTGCGCTGGTCGCCAAAGCCCGCGAGCACGGCGCCGATGCCGGTCGGATCGCTCCCGGCCATCAAGTGGCCGCCGGCGCGGACGAAGGCCAGCTCGAATGCCATTCCCTTCTTCAGCACCGGCGCCCGCTCGGGGCCCCTCTTGGCGAGGAGCGCATGCGCGGCCAGAACGCTCGCGCGCGTCTCGGGGAGCAGCACGGCAAGCCCGCGCGGGTCGGGCTCGTGCTGGTGGGCGCGATAGAGCGACTCCATCACCGCCAGGGTCGAGTCGATGCTGACGTGCTTGTCCACCAGGAGCTGGATGAGCGACTTGATCTCGCCGCTGGCAAGATCAACCTCATTGAGGCCATTCTTGCCTTTGGGGCACTCGTCGGCCTGCTTGCCGGGCGCGAACTCCGAGTCGGCAAAGAGGCCGTGCTCGAGCACGTCAACGCCGATCTGCGCCGCCTCGCGATAGCCCACCGAGCAGAGGTGCGCGGTGACCTTCAGCTTGCGCGCGTGCGCCGCCTCGACGATGGCCTGCAGCTGGGCGCGGGTGACGAAGTTGTAGACCTTGAAGGAGCTGAAGCCCTCGTCGGCCCAATACTCAACCATGCGCCGGGCGGCGGCGGCGTCGGGCAGGGCGTGCAGCTGCGGGATCGCCGACTTCGCCCCCTCGAGGTAAGGGGCGGTCAAGAAGAGCCGCGGGCCGGGGATCTCGCCCCCGTCAATCATCTTCTTCAAGGATAGGTCGAGGTAGGGTTCGAGCGACCCGGTGGTGCGCGCGGTGGTGACGCCGGCGGCCAGGTAGAGGCGCGGAAAGCTGAAAGGCTGCTCGTTGTAGAAAGACTCTTCGCGCCGATTTGCTCCCATCTCGAGCTTGCCCGGATAGAACAGGTGGTCGTGCATCCCCACCAGGCCGGGGATGACCGTGTGCCCCGGCAGGTCGAGCACCTTGGCGCCCTCCGGAAGCTTCAGCCCGGGCCCGCCGAGCGCGCTGATGCGGCCGTGCTCGAGCAGGATGGTCCGGTCGGCCGCGCCGGGCTTGCCCGTGCCGTCGATGAGCCGCACGTGGCGGAGGGCGACCACCGGCGCGTCCACCTGGATGAACTTCTGGACCAACGCCGAGGGGGCAGAGAGCAGCGCGAGCGCAAAGAGGATCGGCATGCCAACAGGCTACCAGGGCTGCTACAAGAGCGTGTGCCCCGGCCCCGCCCGACCTTCCGCCACCACCGCGGCGTCAGCCGGGTCTCCCCGCGCCTGGACGGCCTCATCTATGAGCCCGGGTTCCTCACCGGGCCACAGCGGCACGAGCTGGCGCTTTGGTTGCAGTCCTTGCACCCGCTCTGGGAAGAGCGCTTCTCCGAGGGCAATCCGCCGCCCCCCGGCCAGAAGCAGCGGCGTCTCTTGCGGCCCGTCTATTGGCTGGGCAACTGGCAATTTGCCTGCCTCGATTACTATCGCCCGCCCGCGGGTATCCATGATCGCTGCGTGCGCGCCGAGCCATTTCCTCCTCTGCTCGCGGCGCTGGTGCGGCAGATCGAGGCGATGGCGCGCGAAGAGCTGCGGCCCGAGGACATTCCCGCCGGCTGGCACCTCGATACCTGCCTGGTCAATTTCTACGGCAGCCAGATCGGCGAGGACGGCAAGCGCACCGACGTCGCGCGGGTGGGCGAGCACAAAGACTTCGAGCCTGGTCCCGTGGCGTCGCTCTCACTCGGAGAGCGCGCTCTGTTTCAATTCGTCCGCAGCCAGCGGCCCGGCGAGCGCGACGAGGTGGTGGCCCAGCAATGGCTCGACGACGGCTCCTTGCAGCTCTTCGGCGGCGATCGCTGGAAGAAGCACCTCTTCCACCGCGTCCAGCGCGTCGATCGCCGCGAGGGACACCTCTTTCCGCTCCACGTGCAGGGCTTCGAGACGCGGCGAATCAACCTTACCTTGCGCTATGTCCCTGACGCGCACGTGGTGCCCTATGCGCGCCTCTCGCCCGCGGCCGCGCGCGACGTGAAGGAATATATGGAACAGTTGGCCGCGCATTCGCCGTTCTTTGCCAAAGAGCTCGCCGCTTCCAGATAGGTTGACCAGATGCGCAACGCCTTGTTGGCCGTGGTCGTTGGTTGCTCCGCCTGCCATCACAGCCCGCCCGCGCTGGCCGTGGTCTCGGCGACCGATCTGGGCGCCGTGGGCAACTCAGGCGTCAATGGTCTCTTGCGCGACGGCGGCGCGTCCATCCTCCTCGGAGGACAGATACTCTGGACCTTTGGCGATACCCTCTTTCCCTTCAAGGCAGACGACGGCAGCCAGCTGCGGACCAACACTGCCGCGCTCGCGTCGCCGGGCGCACCGCTGGCCGTGACTGGCTCGCTCGACTCCCATGGCGCGCCCACTCAATACGTTCCTTTTACTTCCGAAGAGGCCGCTTTCAACGCGGCCAGCGGCAATCCCAATGAGCGCATCGCGCTCTGGCCCGGACCCATGGTCGCGATTGACGCCGATCACGCGCTGGTGGTCGTCGACAAGCTCAAGGTCCACGCGGGCGTACTCAACTATGAAGCGCTGAGCACCGAGCTTGTCCTCGCGACCGCGGGCAGCGCGACCGCGCAGCGCCTGGGCCCGCTCTTCACCGCGCCCGAGCCGCAGTTCGTCCATGCCGCCGTCGCTTCCTCCGCGAAGCTCTATCTCTATGCCTGCCAGACCTCGGGCCAGTGCTCGCTGGCGCGCACGCCCCTGGCGACGGCGACCCAACGCGCGACCTATCAATATTGGACGGGAAATGGTTGGTCCAATGACCTCGGTCAGGCGCGCGGGTCCATTCCCGGCTCGACCTCTGGGTTCTCGGTCGCTTGGAACGAGCACCTCGGCCAGTTCGTCTCCGCCAGCTCGCCGGGATTCTCCAGCGCGGTGCTGTTGCGCACGGCGCCGGCGCCGGAAGGCCCTTGGAGCGACGCCGTCGTCGCCTATACCGCGCCGAGCCCTATCTATGCCGTCTATCAACACCCCGAGCAGCAGCAGGGCGGCGGGGCGCGCATCCGCGTCAGCTATTCGCGCCCCACCGGCAACTTCCAGGGCGAGATCAGGCTCATCGAGCTGCAGCTCAAGTAGCGCTGGCGGCGTTCCAAAGGCGCTGCGGTCTTGACAGGTCTGCGCAGCCCAGGTGTCCTCTGACGCGAATGGCACGAACGTACGCGAGCCCGATCTTCGCTCTCGCGTTGCTGGCCGCCGGCTGCGCCTCGCGATCGCTCGACCAATGCAAAGAGGCCTACCGGCGCGGCAACGGCGTCGAGGCCGCGGACCTGTGCGTCGCGGCGCTCGAGCGGACGCCGCGCGCCGAGGTGGCCGGGATGCTCGCCTGGGGCCAGCAGGCCGCGGGCAAGAAGGCCGAGGCGCAGAAGACGCTGCAGCGCTTTGGCGCCGGGGCCGGATCGCTCCAATTGGCCGCGGCCGCGCTCGCCTGGCGGGGCGGAGATCTGGCGGCGGGGAGCGCGCTCGAGAAGGCGAGGGACGCTTGCCGCGCCGAGCGAGACGAGCACTGTGCCGTGCGCGCCGAGCTGGAGCTCTCGTCGCTCCATTATACGCGGGGTGAATATCGCGGCGCGCTGGCGGCGGCCAATCGCGCTGAAGAGAGCCCGCTGCTCGCCGAGAACTCCGTGCTGGCCGCGCGCGCGCTGACGCGCATCTTCGATGTCCTCTACGATCTCGGCGACGCCGAGGGCGCGGCCCGGGCGCTGGGCGAGGCGAAGAAGAAGCCGGGGCTGGACGCCGCCTCGCTCGCCTTCGTGCACGTCAAGGAAGGGAACTTACGCAACCTCGAGGGCAGGGCGGCGCTG
Source organism: Myxococcales bacterium (assembly GCA_038231075.1). Classification (GTDB taxonomy): domain Bacteria; phylum Myxococcota; class Myxococcia; order Myxococcales; family 40CM-4-68-19; genus JBBRMA01. The sequence continues at coordinate 8,937 of JBBRMA010000014.1, forward strand.
GCGCGGCAGGCCTGGCTCCTCGCCATCGACGAAGCGGGCAAGACGGGGGGCAAGCTGGTCGTCTGGTCGGCGCGGCTGAACCTGGTGGCGCTCGCGGCGCGCGCGGGGCAGGTGGCCGAGGCGCAGGCGCAGCTCGCGGCCGCGGAGGCGCTCTTTGCAGAGCTGCCCAAGAGCCGCACCTCGCAGCTTGCGTTGCATCTGCATCGCGCGTTGACCTTGCACGCGCGGCACGAGCTGGAGGCCGCCTTGCGCGAGCTGGACGCCGCGCTCTCGCTCGCGCCCGCCGCCGATTGGCGCTGGGAGCTGCAGCTCGAGCGCGCGCTGGTGCTCCGCGAGGCCGGGCGTGCCGAGGCCGCCATGGACGCGTGCGGGGCGGCCATCGCCGCGGTGGAGAAGATGCGCGATGAGCTTGGCGCCGACGAGCTCAAGGCCTGGCTCTTGCCGCGCAAGCGGCGGCCCTACGAGCTCCTGTTCGAGCTGCAGGCCCAGGCCTCGCGCACCTTGCCCGCGCTGCAGACCGCCGACCGCGCGCTGGCCCGGACGTTCCTGGATGCGTTCGTAGAGGCGCACCAGCCGCTGGAGAGTGCCGCGCCTGGAGGCGAGGCGCTGGTGCGCGCGGACGCCCTGCGCGAGCTGTTGCCCGCCCTGCGCCGCTCGCCGGTGGTGGCGCCGGCGCCCATCGAGGAGGTGCTGGCTGCGCTCGGCGACCGCCACGCGCTGGTGTATTTCACCGCCGAGAACGGCGTCTGGCTGGCCGACGTGAAGGCCGGCAAGGTCGCGCTGCGCCGGCTCCCGACCACGCTGCACGCGCTCCAGCCGCTGATCGACGGCTTCGTCGCGGCGCCGGGCGACCGCGCCAGTGCCGAGGCGCTCGGCGCAATCCTGGTGCCAGGTGGCCTGCTGCGGGCTGGCGAGGTCGTCTACCTCGTGAGCGCCGCGCCCCTCAGCGACGTGCCCTTCGCGGCGCTCCTGAGGCCTTCTGGCAAGGCCCTGGTCGAGGAGCACGAGCTGCACTCGGCGCCGAGCTTGTCGGCGCTGGCGGCGATCGCGCGCGCGGCTCCCGAGGCAAGCTCTGCTGCCGTGGTCCTGGCCGACGCGCAGGGCGATCTGCCGGCCGCGCGTGCGGAGGCGGGCGCGGTGGGCGAGGCGCTCTCGGTGCGGCCGCTGGTCGGCGCCGAGGCCTCGCTGCAGGCGGTGCGCGGCGCCGGGCGGGCGTCTGTCCTTCATCTCGCGGTGCACGGCGGCGTGGGCTTGCCGGGCGCCTGGCTCGAGCTCTCCGACGGCAAGCTGCTCGCCTCGGACGTGCTGGCGCAGCGCTTGCGCCCGCGGCTGGTGGTGCTGAGCGCCTGCGCCTCGGCGGCCGCGCGCTCGCGCGAGACCTGGGGATCGCTCAGCTCGGCGTTCCTGGCCGCAGGCAGCCGCGCCGTCATCGCCTCGCTCTGGTCGGTCGAGGACGCTGCAACGCGCGCGCTGGCCGAGCGCTTCTATGCAGAAGGCGGCGCACGCAGCCCGGCGTTGGCGCTGGCGCGCGCGCAGCGGACCCTTCTGGCCCGCGGCGCGCCCGCGTCGAGCTGGGCCGCGTTCATCGCCGTCGGAGAATGATACTCAACGCACTCGGAGGGTACACAATGTCCTATGGATTGATTGGCAAGGTCCTGGTGGCCTGCGCGCTGGTGTCGGCGGGCCTCGTCGCCGGGCGGGCCAGCATGCTGCGGCCGAAGTTCATCGCGGTCGAGATGGATGTGCACGGCCAGATGGTGCTCGTGAAGGAGAGCGAGCCGCGCCCCGGCGGCATCTATGTCGGCGTCCCGTCGGCGAACTACGCCACCATCGGCGGCGCGGATGGCGGGCCCTCGACGGGTCCGAAGTCCACGCCCTACATCGTCTGCGAGCCGCAAGACTGCAACCCGCCCGACGGGGTCAACTTCCCGCCCGGACGCTTCGTGCAGGTCGGCATCGACAACAAGTACAAGGGCGCGGGGCATGCCGTGACGTTGCACGTCGCGCCGGCGCACGGTCAGTAGACGCGCACCGACGGGCCAAGCGCGACCTTGGCCCCGCTCGCGATCAGCCGCTCGGTGTCTTCGCCGAGCGTGCTCGCGGGCGGCGGCAGCTCCTTGTCCGAGGCGGCGACGAAGGCCTGGAACGCGCCCACCGAGGGCAGGCGCAGCTCGCCCGCCAGCGCCGAGCCGTCGCGCGTGCACTTGAAGTCCGCGCCGCTCGACTGCGGAGGAGCGCAGCGCATCACCAGCTCGCGATCGTTGCGATAGACGCGCAGCTCGGCGAAGCGGCCGCGGGCGCGCGCGTGCAGCTGCAGCAGGTCGCCGACGTGGGTGCCCGCGCCCCGCACCTGCGCCGCGTCACCCGGCATGACCGCGGCGTCCAGCGCCAGCGCATCGTCGAGCGGCCGCGTGCGAATGACGACCAGCGACACCGCCGCCGCGGCCGCCATGGCGCCGGCCATCCAGGGAGCCCGGCGTGCCCAGGGCGAGCGCCGCGCTGGAGCGCGATCGATGGCAGAGAGCACGCCCGCCTCCCAGCCGGCCCGCGGCGCCGCGTCGATGGGCGTCAAGAGGGCCGCGCGCAGCCGCTCGTGGGCCGCGCGCGCGGCGAGGCACTCGGGGCAGGTGGCAAAGTGCTCGTCGAGCGGCCGCCCCTCCTCGAGCAGGAGAAGCGCCTCGCGCTCGTACCGGTCGCAGGGCGCCGTCATGGGGACATCTCCTTCTCCTCGAGGCACTTGCGCAAGACCGGCAGCGCGCGCGCCACCCGCACCCGCAGCGTCCCGATCTTCTCTCCGCACGCCTCGGCCATCTCCTCGTAGGCGAGCTCGGCGCGAAAGCGCAGGAGCACCGTCTCGCGCGCCGTAGCCGACAAGCGCTGCACGCAGTCTTCCAAGGCAGCGCGGAGGTCGCGGGCGCCCAGGTGCTCCTCGCCCGACGGCGCGGCGTCCGGCCGGTCCGGGGGCTCGCCCTCTGCCTCGTGGTGCGGCTCGACCACCCGCGCCCAGCGGCGGCGGTTCTTCTGCGCGTCGAGGCAGCGGTGGCGCGCGATGCCGTACAGCCAGGCGCGGAGGGTCGAGCGGGGCTCATACCCATCCAGCGACTGGAAGGCCTGGATGAATACAACCTGCAGCAAGTCCTGCGCCGCCTCCTGGTCGGAAAGCTGCTCGCGGCAGAAGCGAAACAGCTCGGTGCCGTAGGCTCGCATCAGCACGGCGATGGCCCGCCGCGGGTCGCGCGCCGAGAGCGCGGCCTTGGCTTCGGCCTCGGCGGACTCCGCGGCCAGCGTTCGCGCTGCGCTCACCATGCGGCGATTGTAGTGGAGGTGGGGCTGGCGAGACAGGTGTCGCGGGGCTGGCGCGCAAGATCCCCCCTGCGGAAGCGTCGGTGCCCGGAACGCATCGGTGATGGCGGCGCGGCCGCTCGGCCCATGGTGGCGCATTCCCATCCGCTGCGCGCCGGTAGAGACCTGCAGGGCGACGGGGAGGGTGAGCCCTCCTTTGCTGCGATCGCAAAGCGAGTCTTGGCGCGCCCAGACAGGAGTCGACCTGTCGGCCAAGGAGGCCGCGAAGGTGCTCGATGCGCTGGCGGCGATCGAGGCGCACGGGCTCGAGGTCGGGCACCCGGCAGATCAAGGGCAAGCTCTGGGAGCTCAAGGTGTCGGCGACGAGGGTGTTCTACGCTCGTGAATGGCCCGGAGCTGGTGCTGCTGCATGCGTACAAGAAGCAGGGGCAGAAGGCGCGGCTGAAGGAGATCGAGACCGCGCAGCGGCGGATGGAGGAAGTGCGAGCAGGACGCGGCTGAGAGCCGCAGTGGAGCGCAGATGGCAGCCAGGAAGCGGAAGACCGTCAGGGAGTACATCGCGGAGCGCCGCGCGCGGGATGTCGAGTTCGCGGAGGAGTTCGACAAGCTGCAGCTCGCGCGACAGATGAGGGAGCTGCGGGAGGAAGCGGGGCTGACTCAGGCGCAACTTGCAAAGCGGGTGGGAACGCAGGCACCTGGCATCGCGCGACTCGAGAGCGGCCGGTTTGCGCCTCGCCTCGATTTACTGCACCGGATCGCGTCGGCATTGGGAAAGAGGGTGCGCATTCAATTTGATACAGCGGTGTTAAGTCGACCAGGTCCTAAGAATGGTGCACGTTAGCGGAACGCTCACATTAGCGTTCACAACCGTCGTGCTCTAATCTAGATTAGATTAGGTCATCTCTATCGCGCGCCGATTCGGGGGAAGCAAGCCAAAGCCCGCGGGGCATTGTGATCTCCCAGCGCGGCGCGTATCGTCCCTACCGCAGTCAAAAGGGTCGGGGGCGACCATGAATCGCTTGAATTGTGCGGGTCCCGCGAAGCTCTTTCTCGCAATCTGTCTCTGCCTCAATCTGGGCGCGACCTGCCCGCAGACGCCCGACACCAGGGTCGAGTCGCCGGTGCTCATCCCCGTCTCCGCGCGGGGGCCGGTCGATACCCACCACGGCTCGCCGGCCGTCGCCCCCGTCCTCTTCGACCAATACTTCGGCGGCGGTTTGTATCCAAAGGACGGCACGCCGCAGCGCTTTGAATTGGACGCGCCGCTGCAGACGCTCGCGCACACCTCGTACTTCGCCTTCAGCGCGCGCTTCTGGACGCCGCCCAACAGCGCGCTGGGTCTCGCCTGGATCTCCGCCGCGGGCGGCGAGACTCCACTACAAGTCGTAGAGGGTCCGTGCAGTGGCGGGCTGCGCAATCAAATGCAGCAGAACGCGCTCCGGTTTACCGGCGTCGATGGCCCTGCGGCGTTTGACGACGCGGGCGAGGCCGCGCTCGACGGCAACCATCCTCTGCAAGTCGCCTCCTGCCCCGACGCGGGCGACCCGTTCACGGTCATGGTGCTGTTGCCTGAGCGGCTGGCCGGCACGGGCGGCACGCTGCGGGCCACCTCGCGCCGGCAGTTCGCCGCCGGGGTGAGCGACCCGCTCGAGCTCGCGATGGCGCCCGCGCCGCTCAGCTTCGCCGTCGTGGGCGATTCGGTCGCCTGGGGGCAGGGAGTCCCCGAAGGCTCGAAGTGGTATTCGCTGGTGCACGACGCGCTCGCCCGGCAGTTGGGGCGCACCATCGCGCCGCCGGTGGTGATGGCCCATTCGGGCGCGTCGCTGCGGCTCAAGGCCAGCCCTCCGGCACCGCAGGGCCTGCCGACGCCGTTGAGCGACGTCACCATCGCCAACGCGCCTTGCGGAGGCCCAAGCCCCGGCGAGGTGCCGCAGAGCGCGCCCATCATCGCCTGCCAGATCCGCAAGCTCTCCGAGCGCATCTGCGAGTTCGACGTGCCCGCGCGCGGGCCGCCGACGTTCACCTGCCCGCCCCGACCTCAATCCGGCCCGCGCGTGGCGGTTTCCACGGCGCGGTTCGACCTGCGCCCGCGCTGGGACTTCGTGCTCATGGACGGCTGCATCAACGACATCGGCGCGGGCGACTTGGTGATGGGCAGCCCTTACGTCGCCAGCGGGGAGCTGGTGCGTGACTACGCGCGCTCGCACTGCGATCTGAGCCGATCAGTGCCCGACCTCGCGAGCTTCTTGCCCAACGCCACGGTCGCGCTCATTGGTTACCACCTGGTGGTCTCGAACGAGACCGACGCGAACCGCTCGGGCTGCCTGCCCGTCCCGCCGCTCGGACCGGGGGTGCTGGGGGCCGTGCCGGTGGCCATGTTCCTCGCCCTCCAGGCCGACACCCAGGCGGCGGCGGCGCGGATGATGACCTTCCGCTCCTTCTCCGACGACGTGCTCTCTTCCAGCCTGCACGCGTTGCCCGCAGGCCCGGGGGGCGTGGGAAAGAAGCTCTTCGTCTCTCTCGCGCCCAGCTGGTCGCCGGCCAACGCGACCTTCGGCCCTTCTCCGCTCAACTGGGGGCTGGATTGCACCGTGGGCAATGTCCCCTTCTCGCCGGTGGACCCGGTGGCCGCCTCTCGCTTCGCTGACTGCGCCGCGGCGTTTGCCTCCGGTTCGCTGACCGACGCCGCCGATGAGCAGACCTGCAGGCGAGCCTCGGCCTTCCATCCCAACGTCGCAGGCCACGCGGCGATGGCAGCGGCGGTGACGGCCGCGATCAGCTCCGGAAGCGACGTCGCGCCACCCAGCGCGAATGCGCGCTGCGGCAGCTGCAGCGGCGCGCTGGGAGGATCCTGCGGGGCGGGGCTGGTCTGCCACAACGGCCGCTGCGAAGAGCCATGTCCTCCGGCCCCAATCGGCAGAATCGACTCGATGTGCCGCTGCAAGACTCCGTAGCCTCGCGCGGCTCGCCGAGGCGGCAGACCATGGTCATGAGGAAAGCGTCTTGGTGCAAAAAGCCAAGGCATCCACGCGGCCCGCGAGAAGCTCGAGAAGCAAGCAGGAGTGGCGGGGCGCAAGTGCCGCGAGGCCACCGCCGCGGCCAGCCGCTCCGCAGACGAGGTCAACAAGCTCAAGGGATCGACTGCGGAGTTGAACGCGAGCGAGGGCATGGCTGCTGAATACCTTTCCCAGCGCGGTGTCTCTTGGCCATGCCCCGCGCCGGCGCCGCGATCGCTTTGCTGGTCCTCAGCCTCGCCTGCAGGACCAAGGCGCCGCCGGCCGGGGTCCAAGGCGGCGCGCTGCAGTTCCAGGGCGGCCTCATCGACTACGAGCTCTTCGTCCCCTCGGTCGCGGCCCAGGGAAACGCGCTGCCCACGCTGCTGCTGATCCACGGCTCGGGCGGAACGGGCGCCGCCATCCTGCCCTTCTGGCAATCCCTTGCCGAGACCAACGGCATCGTCCTGGTGGCGCCGACCCTCGCGCTCACGGCGGCGCAGGAGACCACGCTGCCGCAGCTCTTCCCGGCGTTGCTCGACGCCGCTTCCGCGGGCCTGAAGCTCGACGCCAGGCGGACCTATGTCTTTGGATATTCCGCCGGCGGATACTTCGCCTTCGACGCGGCCACGCTGCTCTCGACGCGCTTTGCCGCCGCGACCGTCTTTGCCGGCATCATCGCGCCTGAGTACGATTCGATCGTCAGCGAGGCGCAGCGCAAGACGCCGATCGCGATCTATATCGGCGACCACGACCAGTTCTTCTCGCTCGACCAGACGCGCCGCACGCGAGACCTGCTCACCAATCATGGGTTCCCGGTGCATTACGTGGAGATCGCCGGACAGGACCATGACTATGGCCGGGTCTCGGCGCAGGTGAACCAGGACGCCTGGGACTTCATGAGCAAGACGGTGCACTAGGCTCTGCCATCACCCGCAGATGAAGGCGATGGATGAAGGCATCGCTGAACAGCGCCCAATATGGTTCGATGCCCGTGCGCCGCCGGTAGTAGGCTCACGCCGACGGAAATCGCGAACGAGGGACATCCATGGCAGCCAATCCGGAGGCGGTGGCTCAGTTGGTGCGCACGGTGCTGGCAGGGCCGCACGCCGAGCTCGCCATGAAGCGGCAGGTGCTGTCGGTCGCGCGCGACAACCTGCACTTTGCGGCGGTCCCAGCGGCCTTGATCGCCGCGCTTCCCAACGTGCAGGACCGCGAGACGCGCGCCGCCCTGATCGGCCTGCTCGCGGAGCTCGACGAGGCGCGGCTGCCCTCGCTGGCGCCGCTCCACGATGCGTTCCTCGTGGCCCTGCGCGACGAGAAGGAGCGGGCGACGCGGGTGCAGCTGCTCGGCCGGCTGGGCGCGGGGCTAGCCCGGGACCTGCGCCTGCTGCCGGCGTTTCTCGAGGTGGTGGGAAAGCCCGAGACTTCCGATGCCGAAAAGCAGGCGGCGCTGGGAGCGCTGGCGCGGCTGGTGTCGCCCTCGGAAGAGGCGGCACTGGCGGCGCTCGGCGCGGCTCGAGAGGCGCCGGCCTGGGTGCGCTCTGCTGCGATCGAGCTGGCGACGCGCTGCCCGCAACTGACCGACGCGCTCTCGGGGGCGCTGGCGACTTATCTCGAGCCTCGGGTCCCGGCTGCGCTGCGGCTGGAGGTTCTGCAGAAGCTTGCCCAGGCGCGCAAGCTCGGGCCTCTTCACCTTCCCGTCCTGCGCGATCTGCTGCGCCATGAAGAATCGGCGGGCGCGCGCCTGGCCGCGCTGGACTTGCTCGGGCAGGTTGCGCCTTGGACAAGCGAGCACTGGGAGCTCTTGCTCTGGTCCGCCGCGCGCGACGGCGACCAGGGCGTGCGCGCGCGCGCGGTGGCGCTGCAGAAGGAGGCGCCCGAGCCCACGCCGGAGGTGCTGGAGAAGCTCTCCGCGCAGCTCTTCGCCGACTCGTCGGCCGATGTCCGGCTCCAGATCCTGGGGCTCCTCAAGCGCAGCTTGCGCCTGCCCGAGGTGCGCTCTGCGCTGGCCCGCGCGTTTGCCGAGAGCGCGCCGGCGCTGTCCGACGCCGAGGTGGCCGCGCTGGCCGACTCGCTCGCGCCCTATGCCGGCCGCGACGCCGAGGTGCGCGAGCGGCTGCTCAGCTCGGTGGAGAAGCTGCCCCGCGCGTCCCAGCGCGCCTCCGTGCTCGGCAAGGTGCTGCCCAAGGTCAAGGTGGACGAGGTGCTGCCGCTGCTCGTCCGCCTCTTCGCCCGCGAGCGCGAAGAGGCCCTGCGCGCCCAGCTCTTCCACGCGCTGCGGCCCCTCTCGCTGGCTCGTCATCCCGAGCTGGTGCGCGCCTTTTGTGACGAGCTGCTCGAGCCGAGCTCGCCTCTGCGCGCCGAGTGCGCGGGGGCCCTGGGCGCGGCAGCCGAGAGCTCGCCCGATGCCGCCTCGGCGCTCGAGGAGGTCATCGCCACCGAGAGCGAGCGCGAGCTGGTCCGCGCCTGCCTCGACGGCTATCTGCGGCCCCGCGTGGCGAAGAAGTTCGCGCCCTTGCTGGCGGTGGTGCGGAACGAGGCCCTCGACACTTCATCGCGGCAGCGCTGCCTGGAGGAGCTGGTGAAGTTGTCTCTGACCGCGGAAGAGTCGCTGGAGCTGGCGCAGGCGCTGTCAGGCCTTCCCCAGGGCACGTTGGAGGTGCCGAAGTGAGCGCGGCCGAGCTGATCGAACAGGTGCGGGCGCGGGGCCAGGCCTCGGTCGAGACGGCGGTCTCGCTGCTCGACCTGTATGCCCTCTCGGACACCGAGCAGAAGTGGAAGCTCGTCGACATGGCGATGCGAGGCCTGCCCGCGCGCGAGGTGGTGGGCAAGTTCGTCCAGACCGCCGCCGCCGAGACCGACGACGAGCTGCGCGCGGAGCTCATCTCCGTCCTCTATTGGATCGATCTGCGCGAGGTGCCGGACCTCGCTGCCTGGGTCAAGCTGCTCACCTCGTCGCTTGATCACGAGCGCGAGCGCGGTCGGGCCGCGGCTTGCCTCGGCCGGATGGTGGCGCAGAGCACAGAGGCCATCGACGCGCTGGTGGCTGGCTGCCGCGCGACGACCGTGCGCTCGCAGCAGCGCAGCCTGGTCGCCGCGCTCTGCACCTTGGAAGTGCCGCCGCCGCCCGTGCGCGCCCTCTTTCTCGAGCTGCTCGACAAGGTCGATGCCGACGCCAAGGAAGCGCTGGTCGCGCGCCTCGTGCTCGGCGACGGCCTGCCCGCCGCGGTGCTCGCGCGGCTCCTCGGGGCCACCGAGCCCACCCCGATCAAGCTGCTCGCGATCGACCACGCGATCGATCGCGGCCTCGACCTCGACGCGGCGCTGGCCACCTTGCTGGGCAAGGATCCGGAGGCCACCTGCCGGCGCGCGGCCGCCTCGGCGCTGGCGGCGCGGGGGGGAAGCAGCGAGCCTGTCGTCAACGCCCTGCTCAGCGCGCTGCAGAAGGACCCGGACACTTCGGTCCGAGCGGCGGCCGCGCTCGCCTTCGAGCACTCGCTGGCCACGAGCGAGCCCGCGCTGCAGGCGCTCGCGGCCGCCCTGGCCACCGAGCGCACCCGCGATGGGCTGCTGCTGCTCCTACGCATGGTGTCTCCGCTCTCGGCGAAGTCGCCGGCCATCCGCGCTGCGCTGCTCAAGCTGCTCCGCGAAGGCCTGCGCGCCGACGTCGCCGCGCTGGTCTACGAGACGCTCGGCAAGCTCTCTGCCCTCGACGCCGAGCTGTCGGCGCAGCTCTTGGCCGCGCTGCAGACCGAGCAGGACCAGCGCGTGCGCGGCGCGCTCCTCGAGGCGATCTTGCAGAAGCCCGACCCGCTCGGCGAGCTTTTGCCCGTCTATCTCGCGGCGCTGCAGTCGAGCGAGGCCCGGCTGCGCACGCTCGGCGCCAAGGGGCTGTTGCGAGTGCCGCTCGTGCCCGCGCAGGCTGGACAGCTTGGCCCCGCGGTGGAGCTGCTCGCCGACTCGGGTGTCGATCGATGGACGCGCGCGACGCTGGCGCAAAAGCTCGCGCGCCTGGCCGGGGCTGACGGGCAGCGCGCCCTGGGACCGGTGCTGAAGAAGATCGCGCCGCAGATCGCCGACGAGGGCGTCCGCAAGATCTGCGGAGAGGCCGCCGACCGCGCCGCGGCCGCAGCAGCCGCGAGCGCCGGCCCCGAGGGGCCGACCATCGACTGGAACGAGTGGTTCCACCGGGTCGAGGTCGAGCACCGCACCGACGGCATCTTCCCCGACCTGTTCGTCCACTTCGACGACAACCCGGACGCCGCCCGCCGCATCCTCCGCGCCGCGCTCAACCCGCCCGCGTCCGAGACGCTCTACCCTACCTATAAAGGGCAACTGCGCGAGGAGACCATCGTCGCCTGGCTGCGCGATCGCGGGCTGGTCGATGACGACGTCTCGCGCTTCGCTCTGACGCGCCTGCTCGACAAGAGCCGCTACGAGGGCGACGCGTTCTACCTGGGCTTGCTCAGATCGAACCCGAATTTTCCCACGCTGCGCGAGGACGTCTGGCGGCTGATCGAGGTGCGCCGCGATCCGCCGCCGGTGTTGCTGCGCGAGCTGATCGTGGCCGCCTATCAAGGCTCCGACGACGACGCCGCGGCCGAGCTGAAGAAGCGCATCGCCGCCGTGAAGACTCCGGAGCAAGCGGCGCCATTCTTGAAATTTCTCGCTGGCAATGCTCCGTGGCCGCCTGCGCAGGAGGCCTTTGCTTTGCTGCCCGTGGACGCGCCAGCGTATGCGGAAGAGAAGAATCACGAGGTGATCGTGGAGATCGCCAAGGCGATGAACCGCAAGCTGCCCGAGAAGCCGGCGGCGGAGGAAGCGGCGCCGACCAACCAGGGACCCGGGCTCGCCGATGACTGAGTCGCAAACCTCCGCCGCCACCGCGCCTGCGCTCCTGCTCTTGCTCTCGACCGAGAGGACCAGCGCCGAGCGCATCGCCGCGCTGCGCGACCTGAAGGACAGCCTGGCCGAAGAGTCCATCGTGCGCGCGCTCTGCGACGCCGCTCGGGCGGAGTCCTCGGTGGACGTGCGGCGCGCGCTCCTGACCGCGATCCTCGACATCGACGTCACGCGGCTGGCAGATCGCAAACCCTATCTGGACTTGCTCCTGCACGTCTGCGCCGGCGAGCCCGAGCACGACCTGCGCCTCGCCGCCACGCGCGCGCTGGCGACGCTGTCCCCTGACTCCCCCGAGCTGGAAGAAGTGCTCGCCGCCACTCTGCAAAACGAGCGCAGCGACGCCATCCACGAGGCCGCGCTGGTCGGCCTCTTGCGCCGTCCCGACAAGTCGCCGCGCACGCTCGAGCTGCTGGTCTCGTACGCGCGCGTCTCTCCGCCCGGCGTCCGCTCGCTGGTGCTCCAGCTCTTCCGGCAGATGCAGCGCGCGGCCTGCGAGGCGGGCCTCGTCGCGCTCTTGTCGCCTTGGGAAGTGCCGCCGCTGCGAGCCGCGCTGCTCTCTGCGCTCGAGGAGCTGCCCTCGCTCTCGCCCCCGGCTGGAAAAGCGCTTTTGGAATACCTGCGGCTCGAGCCTCGGCGCGAGCTGCGCGCGCGGGCGGCGCGGCTCCTCGGCGCGCTGCGCGACGGTGGACCCGAGCTCGCGCGCGCGGTGCTCGCCGTGCTGGCCCAGGCTCCCGATGGGGCCGAGCTGCTCGATGGCCTTTCGCACAAGCTCGACTCGATGCCCGAGCTGCTCTCAGAGCTGGGCGCGATGCTGGCCCGCCCTGGCCCCGTCGAGCTCAAGCTCAAGGCCATTGCGCTGCTCGAGAAGGGTGCAGCGCACGCGCACGTTGCGGCAGCGCTCGCCGATGCAAATCCCTGGGTGCGCTCTGCGGCCATCTCGGCCAGCGCGCGGATGCTCGCGAGGCACCCGGAGGAGCTCGGGCCAAAGCTTCTGGCCGCGGCGCAGGGCGAGCCGCTTACCGAGCTGAGAGGGCGCATCGCGGAGGCGTTGCGCGACGGCGGCCGCCTGACGCCCGAGTCGCAGCGCGCGCTGCTCGAGTGGACCCAGCGCGAACAGTCGCCCCGCGTCGCCCAGGTGCTCGCCGCCGCGCTGCCGGCAGTGGCCATCACCGACGAGACGCGCGAGCCCTTGCTGCGCGCCTATCTGCGCGTCTTGCGCGATCCGTTCGCCGGCGAAGAGGCGCAAAAGGCCGCGGGCGATCGGCTGCGCTCGTTTGCCTATCGCGACGAGCCGGCGCTGGTCGAATGCCTGCGCGAGCTGCTCCTGCGCGCCAGCACGCGCGACGAGGTGGAGGAGTGGGACACGCAGCTGCGCAAGCTCGCGCCCGATGCCAAGGATCGCAGCGGGCTCATTCGCACCTTGCTGCTCCGCTTCCTCGGCGACTATCCGGCGGCGCCCACCGCCACCTGGGCGCGCGACCTGCACGGCCTCGCGCCGCAAGAGGCCGCCGTGCGCGCCGAGATTCCGCTGCTGGTGGCGCTCACCGGAGAGAGCTGGATGCTCTCGGCCGCCGACGTGGCCGAGAAGAAGAGCGCGCTCTTGCCCGTCGTGCGCGAGCTCCTCGGCAAGGGCAAGCCTGGTGAAGCCACGCGGCTTATCGACGAGGCGTGGAACCAGCGCACGCTGCGCAAGTCGGACCTGGTCGCGCTGCTCAAGCGGCTCCTGGTGGACGCGCCCGGCGAATACGGCGCGCTGCAGACCGTGGTGCAGATCCTGGGCAAAGCCAAGCTCGCCACGCCGGAAGTGCAGGATCTTTGCCTGGCGTTCCTCCGCGAGCGGCCGCGCTCGATCATGGCTTCGACGGTGGCCGACTTCCTCCGCGAAGTGGCCAAGAGCGAGCTTGGGTATGGCGAGCGAGTGGTGGCGTCGTTCAATCCCGAGGCTTATGCCGAGTTCTGCCGCACCGGCGAAGATCCGTACGACGTCAAGCAGGTGCCGAAGACCTTCAATGATTGGGAATATCAGGGATGGCGCTTGCCCTATCAGGGCTGGCCGCTCGGCGAGCTGTTCTTCGACCTGGGCCGCCGCAACGAGCTGCACGCCATCTTGTCGGCCCCGCCCGCGGACGTGCCTGCCGTTCAATCGGTGCAATATCTCGTCTTGAAGTATCTCTGGCAGAAAGTGGAAGAGACGCCTGAAGAGCTGCGAGCGCTCGGCGCCCTGGCCCACGCTGCGGCAGCGAAGGCCCAGGAGCCGCTGCGCGACCGCGCTTTCTTTTTGATATGGAAGCGCTGGAAGGGCTACTTGAAGTCACTGCAAGGCGCGGCGCCGCCGGGTGACTTGAGTGAGTTGGCTACCGAGACCTATCTCTATCTGATCAAGGTGCGCCAGGGCTTTGGTATAGAGACCAAGGAAAAGGTACCCGAGCCGCTCGCCGAGATGGATTTGCCCTCGCTCGAGAAGCATTGGACCGCGGCCGCGCCGACCTTCGCGGAGCTGCGCGAGAAGACGCTCGGGCCCGCGCTGGAGGCTCACGCCAAGGAGTTGCTCCAGCTCGCGACGTCTTTCGCCAACAAGGGAAAGAAACCAGAGGCGCTGGGACTATTGGAGCGGCTCCTCGGACCCTACTTGAAGACCAAGTTGGTACAAGGGAAGAAGGCCGAGATCGAGTCCTATCGCGACAAGGCGCGCGCCTGAATCGAGCCGGTCGGACTGTGCATAGGAACACCGTCCGCCGGCGTTGTTGATTCTCGGCGCAGATCAGGCCGCGCGCATCCACTTCTTCATCGCCGGCACCTCCTCGGCGGCCCAGCGCGACGAGGCGCGCAGCTTCAAGAAGGTCTCGATGAGCGCGCGCACCAAGGTCGCGAGCTGCTCGGCGAGGTGGAGCCGCTCGGCGAGCTGGTCGTCTTTCTCGCCCTTGGCCGCAAGCGGCAGCCTGGCGCTCTTCAAGTCGAAGTGCTCGGCGTCGAGCGTGACCTGGTAGTTGCGCTCGCCGTGCGTCAGCTGCAGCCGCGCCTGGTGGACGAGCAGCCCGCGATCAAGCGCCTGGCGGACCAGCGGCGAGTAGGGCGCCGTGGCCCCGCGCAGCGAGGTCTCGATGACGTCGCCCGCGATGCCCCGCAGCACCAGCCGGTCGGCCAGGATCACCGAGAGCGGCAGCTTGTCCACCTTGGCCAGCGGCTCGGCCGCCTCGGAGCGATAGAGCAGCCAGGTGAGCAGCTCGCGGCCAAGCCAGGCCTTGCCGCGCAGGTACTGCTCGCGCGCCTTGTCGCGTTCGACCTCGGCCTTGTCCTTGGCCTGCTCGGCAGCCTCGCCGTCGAGGCCCGTCTCGCCGCGCAAGAACGCCGCTTCCTTCCGCGCTGCTTCACGACCGGCCATTGGTGACCTCCTCGGGCAACGAGAGCGCAGCGGTGGGCGACAGCGCCTTGTCGGAGATGCCAAGCTCGACGGCGACCGCCGCGGGCGCCACCGGGACCAGCTTGACCGAGAGCGCCTGCTCGACGGCGGCCTGCACCTCGTCGACAGCCTTGCGCGAGCCCGCCCAGATCTGCGCGTGGCCGTCCTCGGTGTTCAGGCTCACCTCGAAGACCTTGGTCGAGAGCGGATACTGCGACTTGAGCGTGAAGCGGATCTCCTGCTTGGCGTCGCTCTTCTCTTTCTTGCTCGCGGGCCGCTGGTTCTCGTCCTCGAAGCGCGTGGACCAGGCGTCGAGCCGCTGGCGGATGGCGTCGGACGGGATGCGCACCTCGTCGATGCGATAGGCAAAGAGCGCGAACGCGCCTTCGTAGAGCGCGCCGGGCGAGAAGTCCGACAGGTCGCGGTTCTCCAGCTCGACGAAGCCCTGGGCGCGCTCGTCTTCGCCGCCGGGCTCGAGCGGCTGGAAGGCGCGCAGCCGCAGCGCCTTGGCCAGGTCCTTCTTGCCCTCTTTAGAGCCCTTGGCGTCGGGCTCGATGCGGTAGCGCGAGAACGTGGCTGTGCCTTTGAGGATTCCCATGGGGCCGCGGACAATGAGGGCGCTGGCCCGGCCGGTCAAGGCGGTCAAGGAGACGGTCCCGAGGAATCGCTGTACTCTGCGTCTTCCGCAGAACTTCAAAGGAGATCGCGATGGCTCGCCGCGAGAGCTTGGTCCTGGCAACGCTGCTGTTCGCCGCCGGATGGGGAGCGCACGCCAAGAAGGGCGGAGGCAAACGCGACCCGGAGCTTCAATCAAAAATCACGCAAGGCGCGATCGAAGCGGCGGCGATGGACGGCTGCCCCGAAGAGGAGGGGAAGCCCGCGCTGGACGTGGAGCAGCACAAGTACGACCGCGACGGCAATAAGTGGGTGACGCGGAAGACCAAGATCGGCTCCTGCAAGGTATCGCCGCGGATGATGGCGGCGTTCGTGCGCTTTGGAGTCCTCTTTACCAGCCTCGAGCCCAAGCTCGCCGCCGACAAGGACCACAGCATCTATCTCAACATCTATGACGTGGTGAACGGCGACGAGCTGACCGACGAGTATACAAAGGCGTTCGGCGGCGATCTGATCAAGAACCGGCCCAAGGGAGGGCGCACGCCCGATTGGTTCCCCCACTATGACGGAGCGTTGCTGGCAAAGGCCTTCGATGCCCTCTATGTGAAGCCGTCGGCGGAGCGGGGCGGATTCGTGGCGCAGAAGATCTACGACTTCCTGTTCAAGGAGCCGATGCGGCAGCTCGCCGGCGATCTGCCGCGCATCCTCGCCGACAAGAAAGCGCTGGCCGAGCTGGCCGCGGCATATCAAGCGGCGTCGAAGGCCGAGGGATTCTATGCGCCCCGCTATCTCGACAAGCCGGCGGCCGACCTGAGCGGCCCCCAAGGCGGAGACGACGAACAGCGGCCGGTCAGCTCGGTGGTGCTGGGGATGGTGTTGCGCCGCCACCTCGACGGGACGCTGCCTTTGGTGGTGCAGAAGATCAAGCAGGTACTCAAGGACTACGACAAGGAAGCCGCGGCGAAGGTCAAGCATCTCAAGGGGTGATTGGTATGCTCCTGCTCATTGGCACGTTGCTCCTCGCCGCTCCCTTCGAGGTCGTGGTCCAGACCGGCCACTCGAAGGGAGCGAGCTGCGTCGCCTACTCGCCCGATGGCAAGCTCATCGCCACCGGCGGCGCGCGCGACGGATATATCAAGCTGTGGACGCCGGGCGGCCGACTCATCCGCTCCATCGACACCGGATACCAGGCCGTCTTCGACCTGGCCTTCATGCCCGATGGGTTGAGTATCGTCGCCGCCGATTTCTATCCCATCCGCGAGCGCCCGGGAAAGGCAATGCGCTTGTTTGCAGTCGACGGAGCGCCCGAAGCGTGGCTCGCTTGCGAGAGCCAGGAAGGCCCGAGCAAGCTCGCCGTCGCGCGCGACGGGCGCATCGTCGCCAACTGCGGACACAAGCAAGCATTCGTGTTTTCCCCGGCGGGAGAGAAGCTCTTCGAGCTCGAAGGCCATACCAACGACATAAGAGGTGTCGCTTTCTCACCGGGCGGCGAATTGGTTGCCACGGCGAACTTCGATCTCAAGATCAGGGTCTTCAATGGACGCGGCGGCAAGCTGCTGAGCACCTTCGAGCTGCCGCGGCCAAAGGATGCCGGGCCCGGTTTCAACCCCTCCTGGCCCGAGCGGCTTTCTTTTAGTACCGACGGCAAGCTGATCGCCGCCACTGGCGACGGCGTGCTGGCCATCCTTACCCCCGAAGGCAAAAAGGTGCGCGCGTTCTTCCGGCCGCCGCCCCTCTTCCACGGCGAGCTGGAAAAGGCCACAGAGGTGGCCCTCAGCCCCGACGGCAAGCGCGTGGCCGTGGTGGCGCACGAAGCGTACGTCTACGTCTGGACGTTGGCGGGAAAGCCCGAGCGCATCTATAGCCTGACCCGCCCCATCTCCACCTACGGCAAGCCCGGCGATTACTCAATCGAATCGATCGCCTGGAGCCCCGACTCGCGCATCCTCGCCATCGCCGGCAATACCCCCGACCGCATGGTCGAGCTTCGCGACGTGGCGCGCGACCCCGGCGTGGTTTCACTCGACGGATATGCCGAGGCGCCGCCGGGACGCATCATCCCGAACGGCTCAGGAGAGATCGTCAGCCTCGCCGCCAGCGCCGACGGGAGCCGCATCGCCACGCTCGACGACCTGGCCTGGGTGCGCCTCTGGACTGGCGACGGCCGCGTCGAGCGGATGTGGCAATTGCCCGAATCGAATCAACCGCGGTCGATCGCAATCAGCGCCGACGGCAGCGTCATTGCAACCTCGACCAATCCCTATCCAAACGGCGCCCAGCTCTGGACGGCCGAGGGACAAAAGGGGCTGCGCCTCAGCGAGCACGCGCCCGCCGGGCTCGCGTTCAGCCCCGGCGGCCGACTCGGCTCCTCCGGCGGCGGCGCCTGGAACGCGCAGGGCACATTGATCGCGCGCGGCGGCTACGACGCGCCCAAGTACGACGGCAGCGCGGTGGCGATCAGCCCCGATGGCTTGGAGGTCGCCGGAAGCGCCGATACCAACGACCAGAAAGTCGATACCAAAGTCTACCTCTGGCGTCCCGACGCCCGCATCGCCGGCTTTCAATGCCCGCCCCATTGTTTGAGCGAGACGGTGAGGAAGCTGGAGGTGCCCGGCAAGGTCCGCGCGCTCGCCTACAGCCCCGACGGCCAGACGCTCGCGGTGGCAATCGGCAATGGATACTTCTCGGGGCCTCTCGCGGGCGACACCATCTTTCTCTTCAACCGCAACGGCACGCGCCGCGGCTCGTTGCCCGGCCATCCCCTGTACACGGGCTCGCTCGCCTTCAGCCCCGACGGCAGCGTGCTCGCAGCCGGGGCGCCGCACACCTCCGGAATCCTGCTCTTCAAGATCGGCGGCGGACTCTTGCGAGAGCTCCCCGGCCACAAAGGTGGAACTCAAGCCCTCTTCTGGCCGTCCAAAGGCAAGCAACTGCTCAGCGCCGGCCGCCGCGACCATTCGGTGCGGATGTGGAACGTGAGCAGCGGCGAGAGCGTGGCGCTGCTGGCGAGCGGCGAGCAATGGATCACCTACGCAGACGACGGCTATTTCGACGCCTCGCCCGACGGCGGCGAGCTGGTGGCGCTGGTGCAGGGCCTCGAGGTCTACGGGGTCGATCAATTCGCCCTCAAGTACAACCGCCCGGATCTCTTGCTGCAGCGGCTCGGCTTCGAAAACCAGGAGCTGATCGAACACTATCGAAATCAATACAAGAAGCGGCTGCGCAAAGCGGGGATCACCGAGGAGCAGCTCTCGGCCGATCTCAAGCTACCCGAGGCCTCCGTCGTCGCCGGCAAGCAGCGAGAGCGCGAGGCGCGCGTCACGCTGCGCTGCGACGGCAAGGGCCGCGCCCTCAAGCGGTACAATGTCTTCGTCAACGACGTGCCGCTCTTTGCCGCGCCAGGCAAGCCGCTCGAGGGCGCGACCGCGGAGCTCACCGAGCGCATCCCGCTGACGGCGGGCGGAAACAAGATCGAGGTGAGCTGCACCGACGAGGCGGGCGCGGAGAGCTACCGCGCGCTCACCATCGCCGACGAGCCGGGAACGCCGAGCGGCGACCTTTGGTATCTGGGATTTGGCGTCTCCAAGTATCGCGACGACTCATTGAATCTTCAGTACGCGGACAAAGATGCGCGCGACCTCGGGGCGCTGCTGTCGAAGATGAAGAAGCCGTTCAAGTCGGTGCACGCGAAGATCCTGACCAACGAGCAGGTGACCGTCTCCGCCATCAAGGGCGCCAAGGCCTTCCTCGCCAAGGCCAGGCCCGAGGACACCCTGGTGCTCTTCATCGCCGGCCACGGCGTGCACGATAGAGATGCGGAATCGACTTATTACTTCCTGACTCATGAAGCGGACCTCGCCAGCTTGCAATCAACCGCCGCCAACTTCGAGGCCGTCGAGGATTTGCTCCAGGGCGTCGCGCCGCGCAGCAAGCTCTTTCTCATGGATACCTGTGAGTCGGGAGAGGCCGAGTCCGCCGTCGAGGCGCGGACGCTCGCGGCCGCCGGCAGCCGCGGGCTGCGCTCGCGCGGCGTCAAGCTCTCCGGCGCGGCCGGCAAGGCGGCAGCCCAGGCCGCTCCCGCACGCCGGGTCTGGGTCCTGGAGAAGGACCGCTATATCTACAATGACGTGGCCCGCCGCTCCGGTGCCATCGTCTTTTCTTCCTCGCGCGGCGGCCAGTATTCCTATGAGAGCGAGGAGCTGAAGAATGGCTTCTTCACCAGCGCGCTGCTGCGCGCGCTCGGCACGGCCGAGGCGGACGCAAACAAGGACGGCACAGTGTCCACCGGCGAGCTGCGCGCCTTCGTCGGGGCGGCGGTGAGCAAAGCGACCGACGGGCTGCAGACGCCGACGGTCGACCGCGACAATCTCTTCCAGCGATTCGGGTTCCCGCGGACCGATCGGTAGCTGGCTCGTCTTCAGTCCGGCCGCGCAGTTGGCAGACCTCAAGGCCGCCGCGGAGCAGGGCGGCACGCTCGCGGCCGATTCAAGGGCGAATCGGCGCTCGCGGCGGGCTCTTATACCGGGACGGTGCGCCCTTGGTCGCGATAGCTCTTTTCGTTCTTGACCACGTCGGCGGCGAGGCCGTCGAGATAGGCGATGCCCTTGGCTGAGTATTGGTCTTTCTCGGCCTGGGTCAGCGCCATGCGCACGGCATACATTGCCGAGGAACCCGCCACCACCTCGAGGACCAGGCCCTGCTTTGGGTCTTCGAGCAGCTTGTAGAGCTTGTCGCTCTCGTAGACGACCTTTGGCTTCTTGCTCACGCGCACCTCCCGGCCCTTGAGTTGAAGTAGTTGAATCGTTTAGTTGGCGCTGGTCTTCTTGGCGCCGGACTTGCCGCCCTTGCGGGCAGGGGCGCCCTTGGCAGGCGCGGGCTTCTGCACGCCCTTCTTGACCACCTGCTGCGCGTGGCTGGCGCGGCCGTTGAGCACCAGGATCTCGGGGACGCCGCCGCTGGTGAAGCCGCCCGGCTTGAAGTCAGAGTTCGCGCCCGGGTCAGCCGCGCGCGGCAGCCGATAGCAGCTGATTGGCACGTTCACGTCGATGCGCCAGAGGCCGCCGTCGGGCTTGTAGGTGGCCGGGGGCAGCCCGAGCTTGTGCTCGATGATGGTGAAGTCATAGGTACCATCTGCCTTCTTGGCCGCTCTGAGCACGCCGTCGATGAACTTGCCGCCGGCGACGAAGAGATAGCTGTCGCCCCCGTCGGGCCGGCCGAGCTTGGGTTTGCCCTTGACGAAGTTTTGATAGACGTAATCGTTGACCAGGTAGGAACCCTTGGGGGTGAAGTTCGCCTTGACGTGCGCAAGCGCGTTCTTGTGCGTCGCTGTCTCGACCGCTTTGGCGATGGCCTGCTGGGGCTTGCTGCACCTGGCGATGTCTGCGCGCGCTGAGCCGGAAGACAGCAGCGCGAAGGCAGCAGCGGCAAAGACCAAGAGTGTGCGCTTCATCGGAATCACCTTGTGAGGAGGTCAGGATATCCTATCGCGTATCCGGACCCCGGCCGATGTGACCGGCAACACCACGCGCGTCGATTGTGCTCTTGGTCCCCTCCATGACGAGGCCTGCCGAGGACCGGCCCATTGCCCGCGCGTGGCTCAGCGCCCTCAATGCGCACGACGTCGATGCGTTGGTCGCGCTCCAGGCCGAGCACGCGGCCCACACCTCGCCGAAGATTCGCGCGCCGCAAGCGCGAGCTCCCGCCGCTTGTCCGAGCCCGCTTGACCACCTTCTTTCTTTCGCCCTGGACTACAACCTTCATCACATCGGAGGTGTTCACGAGAATGGGGCAGGATCAGTTGGGAAAGAAACCTTGACCAAGGACGGCCGTCAGTAAAGGAGCTTTTCTGGAACTCGACGCCCTTGCTGGGAAACGAACCTTTACTTTCGTGGCTTGGTAGGCAAGGATCCATTCCCAAGCATGGCAACCACGCGACGCCAGGTCGGCCGCTACGAGCGCAGCACCGTCGCGGGTGAAGCGGTCTCGGCGTTCGTTCCCGACCCGCTGCCGCCCAGGTCCCCACCGCTCGCGCTCTCGCCCAAGCTCGCGGAACGGGTCCGTCTCGCTGAGCTGAAGATCAGCCGCCTCGAACTCGCCGGCGAGATGGTGCCTTCGGTCGAATGGTTCGTCTACGCGTTCGTCCGCAAGGAGGCCGTCGTCTCGTCGCAGATCGAGGGCACGCAGGCGACTCTCGAGGATCTCCTTGCCTATGAGGCCGGCGGTACCGCCGGCCGACGCGACGACGTGCAGGAGGTCTCCAACTACCTCGCCGCGCTCGCCTACGCGCGCCGCGAACTCCAGCGCGAGAAGGGGCTGCCGCTTTCGACCAGGCTCCTCAACGAGACGCATCGCCGGCTCATGAAAGGCGTCAGGGGCGAAGGGAAGCAGCCCGGCGAGGTGCGGCGGAGCCAGAACTGGATCGGCGGCACGCGGCCGGGCAACGCGTCATTCGTGCCGCCGCCGCCGCAAGAAGTACGTCGACTGCTCAGCGACCTCGAGAAGTATGTCCATGCCGATGACGACCTGCCGCCGCTCGTGCGCGCGGCGCTGGTGCACGTGCAGTTCGAGACCATCCATCCGTACCTCGATGGAAACGGACGCATCGGTCGACTGCTGATCACGCTGTTGGTCGAGCATTGGAAGCTGCTGTCAGAGCCGCTGCTGTACCTGAGCCTCTTCTTCAAGCGGCACCAGACCGAGTACTACCGGCTGCTCAATGCGGTTCGGCTCGAAGGAGACTGGGAGGCGTGGGTCGCTTACTTCCTGGAAGGCGTCTCGACAATCGCTGACGAGGCCGCCGACACCGCTCGTGACCTCTTCGTGCTCATCGAGAAGGACCGCGGGCGTGTCCTCGCGGCGCGGAACGCATCGGTGATGGCGGCGCGGCTGCTCGAGCAGCTCCCGCAGCACCCCATCGTGACGATTCCGGGCGCGGTAGGGTTGCTTGGGACGACGAAGCCGACGGCGACCAAGGCCGTCGGAGTGCTCGTCGATCTCAGGATTCTGAGGGAGACCAGCGGGCGCCGGCGTGACCGGACCTTCAGTTACGTTGCCTATCTCGATCGGCTGCGGGATGGTACAGAGCTCCCTGCTGAGGGTCACGGGTGAGTAACTCGGTTCGGGTGCGCACGGCCTTCAGCCGCGCGCGTCGAGCCGGCCTGCGCACCGGCACAACGCGGCTTCGGACGCGAGGCCGCGGAGGGTGCCTTGGCGTGCGCCGGCCTTCCTCGAGTCGCACGAGGTTCCTCGCGCCCTGGCCGAGCTCGGACCGACGGACCGGGGCCCCTCGTCACGACGCCGCTCTACGAGGGTCTCCGGAGGCCCCGAAGCTCGAGCCGTTTGCTGGACTAGTGCTGCACGAGCCCCGAAGCCCGCCGATCCGGCTCGGGGGCAACTTCTAGAACCCCCTGATTCCCGCGATGTTCAGTTGGCGCGCCTGGCAGGAGTCGAACCTGCGGCCCGCGGCTTCGAAGGCCGCTGCTCTATCCAGCTGAGCTACAGGCGCGTGGGGCGCACTCTACCGAACCTGCCCCGCCCGCGCAGCACACTTCCACCGGCCCGAGTCTTCGCCCGCCGGACAGGAAGCGCAGGGGAGCCGCATCGGTCCTTGACGCGCCCCCGGCCGTGGGCTAGAAGCCTGCCCCTCTCACCGGCAGGGGTGGTCCCGACCGGCGAGCCCTTCTAGGAGAGGTGGCCGAGAGGCTGAAGGCGCTGGTTTGCTAAACCAGTATACGGCCCAAAGCTGTATCCAGGGTTCGAATCCCTGCCTCTCCGCCACACGCACTTGCACGACGCTGACGTCAGACACGGGCCCATAGCTCAGTTGGATAGAGCGTCGGACTACGAATCCGAAGGCCGTAGGTTCGAATCCTACTGGGCCCGCCAAGACGTCGCCATGGCAGAGCAGCTTCCCCCCATCGACCCGGCCGACGACGATCGCTTCATGAGCGAGGCGCTCGCCGAGGCGCGACTGGCGGGCGACGAGGGCGAGGTGCCGATTGGCGCGGTCGTCGTCGCCGCTGGGCAAATCGTCGGGCGCGGCCGCAATGCCCGCGAGCGGCGCCAGGACCCGACGGCGCACGCCGAAGTGCTCGCCCTCCAAGAGGCCGCACGACACTTTGGTAGCTGGAGGCTGAGCGGGGCCGTCGTCTATTCGACGCTCGAGCCCTGCCCGATGTGCGCCGGCGCCCTGGTCAACGCGCGCGTCGCCAGGCTCGTCTACGCGGTGGAAGATCCCAAAGCCGGAGCGACCGGGACGCTGTTCGACATCGCCCGCGACCCGCGCCTCAACCACCGTCTGATCGTCGATCGCGGAGTGCGCGCGGCAGAGTGCTCCGCGCTGCTGAAAAACTTCTTCCGCGAAAAACGTCGGAAGATCGAGTAGAGATTCCCCGCAGGGAGAGGTGGCCGAGCGGCCGAAGGCGCACGCTTGGAAAGCGTGTATACGGCAACGTATCGTGGGTTCGAATCCCACCCTCTCCGCCAATTCAGAGCAGGAACCGCTTGACGGGAAGTCGCAACCGGGAGAAGAGCCTCAACAAATGGAGAGCTGGCCGAGTGGCTGAAGGCACCTGATTCGAAATCAGGAGACGGGAAACCGTTCGGGGGTTCGAATCCCTCGCTCTCCGCTCAACAACAAGCTGATTCAAACCAGAGCCTCGGGGCCCCTCCGAGGCTCTGGCGCATCCACCTCCAGCGGGCCGCGCATGACACGCACCATCCTCGGCGCGGCCCTCCTGCTCGCGAGCGCCTGCGCGACGACCGGCCCCAGGCTGCCCAAGTTCCAGCTCCTGGCCCCCTCGGTGCGCATCTCCGGCACGGTGGTCGCCGTCGAGGGCACCGACTTCGATCTGCTCGTGGACAACGACCTCGCGACGCCTTGGCCGGTCTTCGCCGGCGTCGTCCACTGCGAGGTCTACGGCCACGATGGCCTGCCCGAGGAGCCCGGCGAGGTCCTCACCGTCGGCCAGCGCGTCGCGGTCTCGGGCGCGCTGGTGCTCGACAACGACGTCCACCAGGTCGAAGAGGCCGCGCACCCGGAGCGCGCGCCGTACCGGGGCCTCTACCGCGCCTGGCTGCCCAAGCCGGAGCTGCACCCCTACTGGGGCTCGACCATCGTCGTCGAGCCGGCGCCGCTCGAGCTGGTGTCACTCTTGCTCGGCTTCTACGGCGAGACCTACTCGACGAGCTGGAAGTGGAACCAGGTGGCAGGCGTCGACGGCCACGCCGTGGCGGGATCCTGGACGACGGCGACGGTCCGGATCTCGCCCGCGGCCGCCAGGTAGAGGCAGCGACGTCGCGGTTGCAATCTCGTCGGCCCGTGTTACTCTCCGCCTCCCTCGCCGCTCGACTTTGGGCGGCAGACGCGAACGTTGCGTTGTGGTAGAGGGCGGTCCCTTCGCTGGCAGGTCAAGGCGCAGGACCGGGGACCGGGCGACGGCGGGACGTGAACCCGCCAGGCCCGGAAGGGAGCAACGGTAGCGGCTTCAACCGTGTGCCCGGTCTCCGGTCGTGCGCCTGGCCGGTCGGCCGCGGCACGAGGGACCCAATGTCACAACAGCCCTATCTGGTCCTCGCCCGCAAGTACCGGCCGCAGAAGTTCAGCGACCTGACGGGGCAGGAGCACGTCGTCCGCACGCTCGTCAACGCGCTCAAGACGGGCAGGGTGGCGCACGCGCTGCTCTTCACGGGCCCGCGCGGGTGCGGCAAGACGACCAGCGCGCGCATCCTCGCCCGGGCGCTCAACTGCGTCGGCCCCGACGGCTCCCGCAAGGAGCCGAACCCCGAGCCCTGCGGCGAGTGCACGCCCTGCAAGGAGATCGCGGCGGGCAGCGACGTGGACGTGCAGGAGATCGACGCCGCCTCGAACAACGGCGTCGACGACGTGCGCGCGCTGCGCGAGGCCGCCAAGTACCTGCCCGCGCGCGATCGCTACAAGGTCTACGTGGTCGACGAGGTCCACATGCTCTCGAGCGCGGCCTTCAACGCGCTGCTCAAGACGCTCGAGGAGCCGCCGGGCCACATCAAGTTCCTGCTCGCGACCACCGATCCGCAGAAGCTGCCCGCGACCATCTTGAGCCGGGTGCAGCGGCAGAACATCCAGCTGGTGCCGCTCGGCAAGATCGTCACGAGGCTGCGCGAGATCGCCCAGAGCGAACACGTGGCCGTGAGCGATGGCGCGCTCTCGCTGGTGGCCCGGCAGGCGCAGGGGTCGATGCGCGACGCGCTCAGCCTGCTCGACCAGCTCCTCTCGGCCCACGACCCGGCAGCGGGTGAGATCACCGACGCGCAGGCCGCGGAGTCGCTTGGCGCCCTTGATCGATCCATCGTCGCCGACGCGGTCGCGGCCGTGCTGCGCCGGGACGCCGCGGGCGCGCTGCAGGCGGTCCATCGCGCCTACGAGCAGGGCGCCGATTTCCGCCGGCTCGGCGAAGAGCTGACCACCCACGCGCGCAATCTCGCGGTGGCGTCGCTCCCAGGCGTGCAGAAGGATCTGCCCGACCACGAGGTGCGCGCGCTGGCGCAAGAAGCGGCCGCGCATGAGCCGGCCCAGCTGGCGCGCGTCTTCGAGCTGCTCCAGTCGGCGCAGGAGGCCATCGGCAAGGCCCCGGTTCCACGCCACGCGGTGGAGGTCGCGCTGCTGCGCGCGGTCTATCTCTCGCCTTCCGGCGCGCTCCCCGAGCTGACCGCGCGCGTGGAGGCGCTGGCGCAGAAGCTCGGCGGCGCCGCTCCCCAAGCACGTGCGCCGATCGGGGGCGGATCGCTGCCGGCCTCTTCCAGTGCCGTCCAGCGCGAGTCGGCCCCGCACCGCGGCTTCGAGTCGGGCCCTCCGCGGGGGCCGGTGGCCGCGCTCTCGCTCACGCCCGAGCCGACGCCCGCACCGCTGACCAGGCCGCTGCACCTCGTGGAAGCTCCGGCGCCAACGCCGCCGCCTCCAGTCGAAAAGCTGGCCGGCCTCGCCGACACGCTCCCCTTGCCGCAGCTCTGGCCGCTCCTGGTCGAGTCGGTGCGCGCCGCCCGCAAGATGGGCCAGGCCGCCCAGCTCGAGCGCGGCGTGCCGCTTTCGCTGACGGCCACCGCCATCGTCGTCGGCTTCAAGAAGGGCCAGGCCGGCATGCTCGAGGAGCGCGACGTTCGCGAGGCGGTGGCCGCGGCCTTCGAGCGCGTCCTCGGCCGCAAAGTGCAGCTGCAGATCGCCGAGCTGACCGCCTCCGAGAGTGCGCCGGCAGTTGCCAACGCAGCGCCGGCGACTGCCAGCATGGCCGACCAGCGCGAGCAGGCGAAGAAGAAGCGCAGCGAAGAGCGCAAGAGCATGGGCCGCGAGCACCCGAGCGTGCGCGCGGCGGTCGAGCTGCTCGGGGGCGAGCTCGAAGACATCAAGGACCTCGGCGAGGAGTGAAGCAAATGGCGGGCATCGACTTCAACGCGCTCTTCCAGCAGGCGCAGTCCATCCAGGCGGAGATGGAAAAAGCGCAGGCGGAGCTGGGCAAGAAGCAGGTCGTCGGAACGTCCGGCGGCGGCATGGTGATCGTGACGGCCACCGGCAAGGGCGAGATCGTCAAGATCCAGATCGAGAAGCAGGTCGTCGATCCGGCCGACGTCGCCATGCTCGAGGACCTGGTCCTCACTGCGGTCAACGCGGCGCTTGGCAACGCGCGGGCGCTGGCGGCCGAGAGCGGGTCGGCGCCGCTGGCCGCGCTCAAGGGCATGATGCCGGGGATGCCGTGAAGCTGGCCGCATCGCTCGTGCTGGCGTTCGCGCTCGCAGCTCGCGCCGATGAGCCAGCCCCGCTGCCCGAGCCGAACGCGCTCGATCTGCTCTTCGCCTCGGTGACCAAGGACGGCGCCCAGGAGCTCTCCGAGGCGGCGCGCAAGCAGCTCATCAAGGTGCTCCCGGCGCAGGGCCGCGGCCAGCAGTGCGAGAAGCCGGCCGAGGTGCAAGAGACCGCGGCCGCCATCAAGGATCGGGGCGACGGCGCGCTGGTTGTCGCCATCCTCTCGACCTGCAACGGCGAGGTCGCCTATGCGTTCGCGCCCGGGACGCCGGTGCGCATCGCCAAGCTCTTCGACGTGGACGAGGGCAGAAGGCTCGTGGACGCGCTCTCGATGAACCTGCGCGGCGGCACCGGCGCCGAGGAGCTCGGCGTGGTCCTCTCGCACGCGCAAGGCAGCGAGCTGCGCTTCTTCGCCCGGCGCGCCGAGCGCGGCTTTGCCTTCGCGGCGGCCGGGACGCTGCCCGGCTTCTCCTCGACGCAGCAGTGCGACGAGAGCGACAAGGACCACCTCGCTGGCTGGCAGTCGCTCTTGCGCGTGCAGGAGGTCCGCTCGCTCTACCGGCTGCGGCTCGACGCGCGCTGCGGGGGTGGGCTCGCGTCGGTCCGCTGCGAAGTGTGGCACCTCGACCAGGGCCAGCTGGAGAAGCGCGGCGTCTGCGCGCTGCCCGCGACGTTTGAGACCGAGGAGCTGCGCAAGGCGGGCTGGCGTTGAGCGAAGATCCGATCGCGCGGCTCTCGCTGCTCTTCGCTCGCCTGCCGGGCGTGGGCGAGAAGACCGCGCAGCGGCTCGCCTTCCACGTGCTGAAGTCGCCGCCTTCCTACGCGCGCGACCTGGCTTCGGCCCTGCTCGCGCTCGAGACCTCGGTCCGCCTCTGCTCGCGCTGCTGCAACCTCACGGCGCACGACCCGTGCGCGCTCTGCAAGGACACGCGCCGCGACGACCGCATCATCTGCGTGGTCGAGTCGGTGCCCGATCTTCTGGCCATCGAGCGCACCCGCGAGTTCCGCGGCCGCTACCACGTGCTCCACGGCGCGCTCTCGCCGCTCGATGGCATCGGGCCCGACCAGCTCAAGCTGAAGGAGCTGCTCGCGCGCCTCTCGCCCGGCGAGCAGCACGTGGACGAGGTCATCGTCGCCACCGACCCCACCGTCGAGGGCGAGGCCACCGCGCTCTACCTCGCGCGCCTCTTGAAGCCGCTCGGCGTGAAGGTCACCCGCATCGCGCAGGGCGTGCCCACCGGCTCGAATCTCGAGTACGCCGACCAGGTGACGCTGGCCCGCGCGCTCTCGGGGCGGCGCGAAGTGTAGGGCGTCTGCCGGGCTTGACTTGCCTTGCTCCCCCTGGGGGCCTCTGTTAGCGTCGCTGAAAATCCGCCGACACCAGCGAAGAGGTCGACCGAATGCAGCCGCAGATGGTGATGTACGACGAAGAGTTCCACCAGATCTCGACGGTGTGCGAGCGCCTCGCGCGCGAAGCCAACGCCAAGATCGTCTTCCTCGTCGACAAGAACGGCCAGCTCATCGCCTCCGTCGGCCAGACCGAGAACCTCGACACCACCTCGCTCGCCTCGCTGACCGCGGGCAACATCGCGGCCACCGGCGGCCTCGCCAAGCTCATCGGCGAGAAAGAGTTCTCCATCCTCTTTCACGAGGGCGAGCGCGACAACCTGCACATCAGCATCATCGGCGGCCGCGTGATCCTGGTGGTCATCTTCGACACCCGAAGCTCGCTCGGCCTCGTGCGCCTGCGCGTGAAGAAGGCCTCCGACGAGCTGAACCGCATCTTCGAAGGCCTGCTCAAGAAGGTTGCCGTCCCCGGCGCCGGGTCGCCGTTCGCGGAAATCACCGACGACGACATCGACAACCTCTTCAGCGAGTAGCCGATGTCCTTCATCAACTACTCTTCCCGCGAAATCAATTGCAAGATCGTCTATTACGGCCCCGGGCTCTGCGGGAAGACGACGAATTTGCATTACATCTATCAAAACACCAACCAGCAGGCCAAAGGGAAGATGATCTCTTTGGCGACCGAGACCGAGCGCACGCTCTTCTTCGACTTCCTCCCGCTCTCCCTGGGCGAGATCCGCGGCTTCAAGACGCGCTTTCACCTCTACACGGTGCCCGGCCAGGTCTTCTACGACGCCAGCCGCAAGCTGATCCTGAAGGGCGTGGACGGCGTGGTCTTCGTCGCCGATTCGCAGGTCGAGCGCACCGAGGCCAATATCGAATCGGTTGAAAACCTGCGCATCAATCTATCGGACCAGGGATACGACCTCGATAAGATTCCGTATGTCATTCAATACAACAAGCGCGACCTGCCGAACGCCATGACCATCGAGGAGATGCACGGGCTCCTGAACCCGCGCAACGTCCCCGCGTTCGAGGCCGTGGCCCCCAAGGGTGAAGGCGTCTACGACACGCTGAAGGCCATCGCCCGGCAGATCTTGCAAGAGCTGAAAAAGGGCGGCTGAGCGCGCCCGCGGTCGAGCAGCCAGGCAAGCGCCCGGCGCAGATGCTTCGATGTCGAATCATTTGCCCACGAAGCGCATCAGAAGGTGCGGAGGTTCTCATGAGCACCGCACGCGCAGTCACCAAGGTCGTCCAGACCGTCCGCACCCTCGAGGGAGGGGGCTTCTCGGTCCGCCGCCCGTTCCCC
The DNA here is from genome assembly GCA_038231075.1 of Myxococcales bacterium. Lineage (GTDB taxonomy): Bacteria > Myxococcota > Myxococcia > Myxococcales > 40CM-4-68-19 > JBBRMA01. The sequence goes on from JBBRMA010000014.1 coordinate 38,582, forward strand.
ACTGAAGCCATCGATCACCACGACCCCTTCCTGCTCCTCGACGAGATGGGCCCGATGGACGTGCGGCCCGGCGAAGCCAAGGGCGCGCCCGACCACCCGCACCGCGGCTTCGAGACCGTCACCTATCTGCTGTCCGGTGAGATGGAGCACCGAGACTCGGCCGGCAACGTTGGCCGACTGACGCCCGGCGACGTGCAGTGGATGACCGCCGGCGACGGCGTGGTCCACTCCGAGATGCCGTCCGATCGCTTCCAGCAAACGGGCGGCCGCATGCATGGCTTTCAGCTCTGGGTGAACCTGCCCAAGCGCGACAAGCGCATGCGCCCCCGCTACCAGGACGTGCCCGCCGCGCGCATCCCCGAGGCGCGGACCGCCGACGGGCTCGCCAAGGTACGGGTCATCGCCGGCGAGTCGCTCGGCGTCCGCGCCGTGATCGACACGCGCACGCCCATCCTCTACTTGCACTTCACGCTGCAGCCCGGCGCGAAGCTGTCGCAGGCCGTGCCGCCCGAGCACCGCGGGTTCGCCTATGTCTTCGCGGGCGACGCGCTGGTCGGCGATGCGCGCACCAAGGTCGCCGACGGCCAGGCGGCCCTGCTCGGCGCCGGCGACACGCTGGCCCTCGAGGTGGACGCAGCCGCCAAGAGGCCGGCCGAGGTGCTGCTGATCACCGGCGTCCCGCTGCGCGAGCCCGTGGCGCGCTACGGCCCCTTCGTGATGAACAGCCGCGCCGAGCTGATCGAGGCCTTCGAGGACTACCAGGCCGGCAAGCTCGGCAGCATCGCGCCCGAGCTCGCCTGATCAGAAGCAGAGCGCGTCGTAGGCAGCGACGATCGTGGTTCCCGCGGGCGGTGCCTGCGGGAACACGACGCTGTTCGAAGGCTGGTCGTAGCTGTAGTCGCTGCCGACCTTCTCGGGCGCGGCATTGAGCGTGACCGCGAGCGTCGCGGGATCGGCGTAGCGCGAGAGCGCGAATTGCTTGCGGCCCGAGAACGCGCCGAACGAGAGGTCATCGGCGATCTTGGCCCAGTCGGCGGTGCACAGGCTCCAGAACTTTCCGCCCGTGCGCTGGTCCACGTCGAAGTAGCGCGGTGCGGCGTCGGCCTTGACTCCGCCAGCGTCGCAGCCGCCCTGCGCGTCGCCGCTGATGCTGTTGAAGCTGACCAGGCCCGCGTTGTAGCGGCCCTTCAATTGGTTCAAGAAGTCCACGTAGAAGTCGGTAGTGCCGTGGCTCTGGTCCTCTTCGTCGCTCATGGCCAGGATGACCAGCCGCGCCTCGTCGCGCAGGAACGCTTTGGACCCCTGCGGCGGCGCGCTCTGGTTGGCGGGGGCCCGCAAGACGTCCCACGCCGATTCGAGCCCGCTCTCGCGGTTGTCCGAGCAGCAGGTGCCGACCTTGATGTTTTTCGCGAAGGCGTCAGCCGGATTGGCCGTGGTGCCGTCGATGATGCCGGGCGTGCCGAAGAGGCCGCCGACGTAAATCGACGAGCCCTGGTACGCCGAGTTGCTATCGGCCGAGTCGGTCTTGTCGGCCTCGGTCGAGGTGACGCCGATGTGGAAATCGGCGTTGTAGGTCAGCGCTGTCTGGATGAAGCGCGGCGCCTGCTGGCTGATGGCCGCCTGCTTGTCTTGCATGGAGCTCGAGTTGTCCATGACGAAGAGCAGGTCCACGGCCGGCCGCAGCGACTGCTGGAAGGTGTCGACCTGGTGCTTGTCGGTGGTGCCGGTGCCTGAGAGCGCGACAGTGACGTACGGGTTGTTGCTGGTGGTGTTCGAGGCGTCGCTCTCGATGAACAGCGTCGCCGTCTCCTTGGCGGCCGCGCTCGGCTTGTAGGTCACCTGGATCTGCACCTTGGCGCCGGCGTTCATGACGAAGGGAGTCGGGGGCGCGACCAGATAGAAGGACGAGACCGCGGGATCGACGCGAAGCGACTTGATGTTGAAGGGCGCGGTGCCGGTGTTGTAGAGCGAGATGGCCTCGGTCTTCGACTTGCAACCGAGCGTCACCAGCCCGAAGTTCAGGTCGGTCGGCAGCACTGCCAGCGTCGAGACGATGCCCTGGCCGACCAGCCCCACCTCGACGCAGCCCGCGTTGCTGTTCGGCGGCAACACCTGCACGCACTCGGCGCCGATGTCCGCTGCGTCGCTCGTCTGGATGTCGAGATAGGCCGTGGGCAGAAAGCTGATCTGGTTGGTGTCGGTCGGCTTGAACGCCACGTTGACCTCTGCGCTCTGGCCGGGCGCGATCGCCCCTGGCGGCAGCGGCGACGCGATCGAGTAGCCCATGCAATCGCTGTTGTTGCAGCCGCCGAGAATCGCGGTGAGCACGGTCAGCTTGTAGCTCTTGAGCTGGCAGTCGGCGCTGCCGATGTTCTTGAGCGTCACCGGCAGGATCTTTGGATGTCCCACGGTGACGTTGCCGAACTGCAGGTTGCGGCCGGCGATGGGGGGAAAGCCGCCGCTGCTCGGGGTGACTTGCAGCTTGCACTGAGGCGCCGCCGAGGCGTTGGCCGAGAGCTGGATGTCGAGCTTTGGAGTGACCGGGTCGTCCGACGACGCCTCGGCGATGCCGTTGTCGGCGTTGTTGTTGTCGCTGGCCGGAGGAGCGTAGCGGAGCGTGAAGGTGAAGACGTCGCCCGGCCGCAGCGTCACCGGCGCTGCGAGCGGATTCTGGACGCTGAAGTAGGCGGCGCCGAGCGTGATGGCCATGCCGCTCAAGTGGCAGTCCAGCTTGCCGCGGTTGGCGAGCGTCACGGTGCGGTCGCCGGTCTGGCCGCGGACCACCTGGCCAAAGTCGAGCGCGGTGACGCTCGCTCCGAGGCGGCAGACTGGCGCGTCGATGGCCAATCCCTTGAGCACGACAAAGCCGGCTGGCGTGTCAGCGGTGGGCGTGAGCAGGGCACCGCTGGTCGCGCCCGGCGAGTCGGGCCGGAAGCGCAAGCCGACGGTCACTTTGCCGCCGACCGCCAGTGTCTGCGGCGCAGGGATTGTCGTGGTGGCGGTGAACAAGCCGACCGGGACCGACGCAGCGAAGGCGATCTGCTGCAGCTGCACCGGCGCAGTGCCACAGGAAGTGAGCGTCAGCGTCTTGTCGGAGGCGGCCCCGACGTTGATCGAGCCGAAGTCCACTGGCGACGGATCGGCGCACAGGGCGGGCCCATCTCCCTGGCCCTGCAGGGGCACTTGCACCGTGGGGCGCACCGGATCGGCTGAGTCGATCTCGAACCAGGCGGTGCGCACTCCGCCACCGGACGGCGTGAAGGTCACCGTGACGACGGCTGAGGCGCCCGCAGCCAGCTTTGCGGGAATGGCCGAGCCGTCGCGCTTGAACTCGGCCTTCATCGGGCCGTCGGTGTCGAGCACCCCGGAGATGTCGAGCGAGACCTTGCCGCTGTTGGTCAGGCGCACCTTGCGCGTCACGGTCGCGCCGCGGGCCGCGTGTCCGAACGGGACGGTCGGAGGCGCGCCCGTTGCCGCGTCGCAGGCGATCTGGTTGCCCGCCTCGTCGAGCGCGCAGATGGTCAGCTTCGCTGCGTCGCCAAGCGTGATGGGCACGCTTACGACCGGCCGATCCGGGTCGTCGCTCGCGAGCGCGACCTGCGCCGGGGAGCTGCTCACGCTGGTGGGAAGGTACTGGACGATGACGCGCGCGCAGTCGCCCGGCGCGATGGTCAAGGGCGTCGCGCCGGGCCGCACGGCGCCCGTGCAGTCGTGGTCGAGGAGCGAGGTGAGGGTGAAATCCGCGCTGGTGCCGGTGATCGCTGGCGGCGACCTGAAGTGCAGATCGGAGTTGCCGAGGTTTCTCACCTGAAGGACCGAGAGTGACGACTTGCCGACGGGCAACGGCTCGATGGTGAGCGAGCTGGGCGAGACGTCGATCTGCGGCTGCTGCGCGCGCAGTCCTTGGTTCACCTTGCAGCCAGAAGCGGCAGCGATCAGGGCGGCGAGGCCAAGGAGCGGCCTCGCGCTGCGCACGCGAGCGACGACGATCTGCATGGAGCCTCCGCGTGCCGACGAATGATCGAGGGCGTCGCAACGGGCAACAGTTGCAAAGGTGGGTGCAGTTCGCATCGGTCAAATGACCGGCATGGGCGCGTGCTACTTTTGCCGTGGCCCGCACAGGAGGCGCAAAATTGCTCGACGAGAAGCTCCGCGAGCTCGTAACCCTGGCCTTCCAAACATCTCCGGCCAGCCAGGCAAACGCGGCCATCACCGCCGCACGCGAGGCCGAGGCTCAGGGCGGAGAGCCCGTCCGCTCCTATGAGCTGGTCGTTCCCGCAGACGCGTCCTCCGCCTGGCTGCTCGGCACCGCGGTCCCAAAGCTGGTCTACCATCTGGAGTCGCTGCGGGCGCGCCCCCCGGCGTTCGAGGGGCTGATCCTCTCGCTCTTCGTTGGGGAGAACATCCACTTCGTCCGCGCGGCAGATTTCCTCCCCGCGGCCGCCAGGCTGACGGGCCTCACGCTCGACGAGCTGTACGCTCGCTTTGGCACGGGCGAGCTACGAACTGCCGTTCGAGCCGACGGGCAGCTGCTCGCGCTCCCGTCAAAATCCAAGTAACCCATCAGGTTCGACGCCGGGTCGAGCCTGGCGGCGCAGCGGTGCCAACGCGCGTTTGGCCCCAATCTTCCAGGCCGCCGCATACGGCAGTTGACGGATGAGCGTCCGCCAGGCTGCGGAGGGGTCCTCCGCTTGCATGATCCCCAGGCGTCGATCTAAGGGTCATACTGCAGGCCCCTGTGGCGGGGGCCGGCGCAAGCTGGAGGTCGCCATGCGGTTCGCCGTGGTCTCATTGCTGGTCGCTGGACTCACCAGCCTGGCTCAACCCGCAAAGGCCGAGGCTGACACCCGCCTCGTTCCGCGCGAGCCGTACGCCCGCGCCCACGTGCAGATGATGGTCCGGGCGCAGCGCGGCAACCAGCCTGCCGTGATGGCCGACGTCGACGTCTGGGCCGAAGGGACGCGGCTGCGCGCGCTCGTGGCCGGTGACGCCGAGCGCGCCCAGTACTGGGTGGACGGCCTGGCCGCCGCCCCCCTGCGGCTGGTGAAGGGTCAGATCGTGCCGGCGCGGGCGAAGACCATCGCGCGCGGACTCGAGCTTGCGCTGCGCGCGGCGCCCGACCTTGGCAACCGCCAGAACGACCGCATCGCCGGCCGTCCCTGCAAGATTGTCGTCGAGAACTTGAAGGGCGGCTACACCCTGCGCCGCTGTTTCTGGCGCGGTTTGCCGCTGTCTGTCGAGCTGAGCGGCAACAAGTTCGAGTTCAACGCCGCCGCCACCATCGTCGAAGAGGGCCGGATCTCCGTGGCCGATCTGCAGCCCCCAGCCGGCGCGCCCGCAGCGCCGACGACCATGAACGCCGCCCGCTAAGTCACCAAGACCGCCCGAAAGCGCGACGCCCCCGGAGCATTTCGCTCGCGGGGGCGTCGATGCTTTCAGCAGCTGGCAAACGGCTTACAGACCGTTCTTCAGCTCTTTGGCCGGCTTGAAGCCCACGGTCTTCGAGGCCTTGATCTTGATCTCCTGCCCCGTCTGCGGATTGCGGCCCTTGCGCGCCTTGCGCGACCGCACCGTCCAGGTGCCGAAGCCCGGGTAGCTGAACCGGCCTTCCTTCTTGACGGCCTTGCCGATGGTGCCGAAGAGCGTGTCGACGAGCTCGGCGGCGCCCTTCTTGGTCATGCCCTTGCCGTGCGCAGCGACTGCCTGAATCAGATCTGCCTTGGTCATTGGTTGCTCCAGTAGAGGCTGCTGGTGAGGTGAAAACGGCCATTCCCGACGATCTCGCCGGGCCTTGACTGGCGTGGGCCAGCGCGTACAGAACTCGCCGAAACCGCTACCAGAGCGGCTGATCCGTGTCAAACCAAAACCACCATTTGGAGGGGTCCGGTGCCTGACGACCCCCAGCAGTTGGGCCTGTGCGGGACGAGGAATTCGTGCCCATTGCTCGGCGGCGGGCCGCTCTGCGCCCAGTTCTCCGAGGAGCGTGAGCCGTGCGGTGCACCCGACTGGCCCTGGCCTGCCTCTCCCTGGCCATCGGCGCCTCCCTGTTGGCGCTCCGTTGGGTCCAGCGAACCCTGCCTTCCCGCGGTCCGCTGCACGTCCGCTCCAGCTGGCAAGGGCAGAAGTCGGACGGCTCGGAGGCCTTCCCTTTTCGCACTCTCAAAGGCGCTCTGCTGTCGGCGCCGCCTGGCTCCGAGGTTCGCATCGCCGAGGGCACCTACCGCGAGCGCCTTGCCGTGCTGCGCTCGGTGTCGCTGGTCGGTGCCGGCGCGAACCGGACGCGCATCGTCTCCCCCGGTGAAGGCGGAGTCGTCGTTTCCCTGCTCTCTGCCAACGATGTCTCGCTGCGCGGGCTTTCAGTCGAAGGGGGCGCGGTGGGAGTCGAGGTCAGCGGCGGCACCGGCCTCCAGTTCGCGGACGTGTCGATCCGCGGCGCGTCCACGACCGGCCTGCTCGCGCGCTCCGCGGGGGTACGATTTTCCGCGGGCGAAGTGCTCGAGATCGGCTCGGGCGTCGCCGGAGTCGGCATCCAAATGGACGGCGGATCCCTCGAGCTTCATGGCTCCGTGTTCCGGCGCGCGGGCCGCCGCGCCCTGTTGATCGACCGCGCGCGTTGCCTGATCGACGACATCGACGTCGAGGGTTCCGGCCTCTCAGCAGTGCAAGCGGTCGCGGGCGCCGAGGTCGAGATCCGCGGCGGTCGCTTCGCCCTCCAAGGAGGCGCCGCGCTCTTCGCCAGCGCCGCTCACCTGAAGGTCCGAGGCTCCCGCATCGAAGACAACGAGTCGGGCGTGGTTGGCTATCGGGGGGCCGTCCTCGACATCGAGTCGGCGCAGATCGTGCGGCACCGAATCGCCGCGGTGGCGCTGGTTTCTTCCTCCGGTTCCATTCGGCGCTCCTTCCTGTCGCAGGCGGGTACGGACGCGGCCATCTCCGTCTCCGAGAGCCGCGACGTCTTGCTCGAAGGAAATCAGATCACGGATCCCGGCTACCTCGGCGTCCACCTCGTCCGCTCTCAGGCCTCGCTCGAGGGCAACGACATCAGCGGCGCGCGCCTCGACCGCCAGGGTGACTTTGGCGACGCCATCTTCGCCCTCGAGGCCGACCTCGTTCTTCACGGCAACGTCCTGCACGGCAACGCCGGCAACGGCGCCGCCTTGTCGCTGTCCAAAGCCCAGGTGTCGGGGAACGACTTCCTCGACAGCGGCCGCGCCGGCCTGCTCCTGTTCGACCGCGCGCAGGCGACGCTTCGCGACAACCTCTTCGAGCGCAACCAGGGCCCGGGCCTGGCCGTGGTCGAGCGAAGCTATGCCGCCCTGCGCGGCAACCGCTTCGGCCGCCAGCCTGGGTTCGAGGCCCTCCACCGGTGCGGCCAGCAGGCCAGCGGCGGGACGGTGGACCTCAAAGAGGGCAATTCCTTCGAGCCAGAGGGCCCATCCCCGCTGCCCTGTCGTTGATCTGCGGCGCTCGTTCTCCCTCTACGCGTTGACCCCCGTGGCCGACGCTGACGGGCCGTGCTAGCGTGCTCCGCCAATGCGCGACCGGAGAAAGCGCCGACCCCGGCCTAATCTGCGCAAGCTGATGTTCGTGCTGCCCAATCTTTTTACGGTCAGCAGCATCCTTTGCGGCATCTACTCCATCACCCTGTGCTGCGGTGACGCGGCCCTTGGCGATCAGCTCTACCGCGCAGCGATCTCCATCTTCTTCGGCAACTTCTTCGACGCCTTCGACGGCCGCGTCGCGCGCATGACCAAGACCCAGAGCGAGTTCGGCGTCGAGCTGGACAGCCTGGCCGACGTGATCACCTTCGGAGTGGCCCCCGCCATCCTCGTCTACAAGTGGGCGCTCTCCTCGATGGGCACGGCGGGAATGGTCATCTGCGCCATCTACGCCGCCAGCGGCGCCATCCGTCTGGCCCGCTTCAACGTGCTCGCCCACAACGAAACGAGCGTCCAGCGGTTCTTCGTCGGCCTGCCCATCCCGCTGGCCGCCGGCATGGTGGTCTCGCTGGTCATTGCGCTCCACCAGCCCGGGCGGCCCGCGTCTGAGTCGGTCGGCCTGACTCCGATCGCCGTTCTGATGATCGTGCTCTCGTTCCTGATGGTCTCCACCATCCGCTACCGCACCTTCAAGGAGGCCGGTCTCAATCCGCGCACGGGCATCGCCTTTCTGCTCGTCATCGGCGTAGGCGTGATCATCGCCCTGCGCGGCCGCCCCCAGCTCGTGCTGCTCGTCTATTTCACTTTTTACATCTTGCTCGGTCTGGTCGAAGAGGTGCTGTTCGGCCGCCGTCGGCGCTCGCTGGCCGCCGCGGCTGCCGCTGCCGCGGTGCCGGAGGTCGAGGAGCCGCTCTTGCCCGCGGAAGAGGACGACGTCACGACCGACGCCGCCCCTTCGACGGCCGGAACGACTGAGGGGCAAGGCCCGGCGTCGCGCCCCGTGCGCTGAGGCTGTTGCTATTTGGTTGTCAAAGAACGCAATGAGCGACACGAAGCCAGCAGCAGTGCAGCCTCCGCGCGTAGTCGTGAAGCCACGTCGGCTCCCCGGAGACCGCGGTCCCGCGCCCATCCTGGCCCTCACCTGGTCTTCGTTCTTCGGGTCAGGCTATGTGCCCATCGCCCCTGGGACTGCCGGCACCATTGCTGCCATCCCGCTTTGGTATCTGCTCACCGACGCGCGCGTGCCCATCTGGCTGTACCTGGTCGTCACCGCGGCCGTGACGCTGACGGGCATGGCGGCTGCGCAGATCGCCGGCAAGTACTACGGCGTCGCCGATTCCGGTCACATCGTCATCGATGAGGTCGCGGGCTATCTAGTCACCATGGCCTTCCTCCCTCGGGCAGTGGTCCCTGCTCTGGCGGGCTTCGTCTTCTTCCGCATCTTCGATGTGCTCAAGCCGCCTCCCGCGCGGTTTTTCGACAGGGATCCGCGCTGGAAGAACGGCGCCGGCGTCGTTCTCGACGACGTCTGGGCAGGCGTCTATGCCTGGGCCGCCACCTGGGCCGTGCACCTCCTGGTGCTTCACTTCCGCGGGCAGGTTCCGTAGAAGTTCTGGCCGTGAGCAACCCGACCGAGCCAAAGCAGCCGCAGCCTCCGATCGTCGAGTTCGTGGTGACGGGCGACGAAGTGATGCGCGGGACCATCGCGGATACGAACACCGCTTGGAGCGCCGCGCGTCTTTATCCGATCGGCCTGAGACTGCGGCGGACGGTGGTGGTGGGCGACCGGGGAGAAGACATCCGCCGTGCGCTCCTCGATGCGAGCGCGCGCTCCGACTACTGCATCGTCTCCGGAGGGCTTGGCCCGACCAGCGACGACCTCACCGCGGAGTGCGCGGCGCAGGCGGCAGGGGTTCCTTTGCGCCTCGACCGGGGCTGGCTCGATTGGATGCGAACGCGCTGGGCCGCCCGCCGCGCCGATCCCATGCCACTCAACAATGAGCGCCAGGCTTACGTGCCCGAGACCTCGGAGATCATCCACAACCCCGACGGGAGCGCGCCGGCGTTTTCGCTGGCCATCGATCGATGCACGTTCTTCTTCCTTCCGGGAGTGCCGCGCGAGTACCAGCGGATCATGATCGAGAGCGTGATCCCGCGGCTGGCCGCTGCCGCCGGACCTGGCGCCATCCGCACCCGCTTCCTCCACTGCGTCGGCATCAGCGAGAGTGCCCTCGACGAGGTGGTCAAGCCCATCCGTGAGCGACATCCGGAGGTGCGCTTCGGCTTCCGCACCAAGTTTCCGGAGAATCATTTGAGCCTGGTCGCGGTGGCGGCTGATGTGGCCGCCGCCGAGGGGAACCTGGCGCGCGTGGAAGCCGCCTGTCGTGCGGCACTGGGCGCTCACGTGTATGGCTCCGATGGCGTCACCTTCGCGCAGGCTCTCGGCCAGGAGTTGGCCGCGCGCGGGCAAACCATCGCCACAGCCGAGAGCTGCACCGGCGGCCTGGGCGGCGAGCTCCTGACAGAAGCTGCAGGCAGCTCGGCCTGGTTTGTCGGCGGCCTGGTCGCGTACTCGTACGAGGCAAAGCAGGCGCTTGCATCCGTTCCAGCTGAGATGCTCCGCGAACACGGCGCGGTGAGCGAGCCCGTCGCCCGCGCGCTCGCCGAGGGGGGCAAGAAGGCGCTGACTGCGACTTGGGCAATCGGCATCACCGGAGTCGCCGGTCCGAGCGGAGGGACGGCGGAAAAACCAGTCGGCACCGTTTGGGTCGCCTGTGCCGGACCTGACGGAACGGCCTCGCGCCTCCTGCGGCTGAGAGGCGACCGCGGGCAGATCCGAATGGCCTCGGTGTACGGGGCGCTCGAGCTGGTGCGTGAGGGTCTCGGCCTGGCGCCGCGGCCCGTCAAATGAAGCGGCCTGTCGAGTCCGTCGAGCCGGCGTGGCGCCGGTGGATGGCCGACCACAGGATCGAGCTCGGCCTGTTCGCGGTGACGTTCATCGCGTACGCCATCTCCAGCGGCGACTTCCTCGCCCGCCAATCGCAGGCCCCTCACTTCGTCTACCTCGCGGACGCGTTCCTGCACGGCCAGCTGCACACCACGGCCGCGCCGCCCAACTTGAACGATTGGGTGCGCATCGGCGATCGCTGGTACGTCTCCTTCCCGCCATTTCCCGCGGTCCTGATGATGCCGCTGGTGGCTTTCGCCGGGCTGCAGCTCAATGACGTGCTCTTCACCATCGTCATCGGGGCGCTCAATGTACCGCTCCTCTATTCGCTGCTCCGGCGCATCGCGGAGGCCGGCGAAGAGGGAGAGGGGCCTGGACGGCCTCGACTCGAGCACGCCACGCTTGCGCTTCTGTATGGCTTTGGAACGCTGGCCTGGTACTGCTCCATCCGCGGCGAGGTCTGGTTCACCGCCGAGACTGTCGGAGTCACGCTCACGCTCCTCTATCTGCACGCCTCGATCGGCGCGCGCCATCCCGTGCTGGCAGGTCTCTTCATCGCCTGCGCCGCAGTCACGCGAACACCGCTCGCCTTTGCGGCCATCTTCTTTCCCTTCGAGGCCGTCTTTCTCAAACGTCAGGTGAGCTTCGCCAACCTCCAGGTGACCCTGCGCCAGCCGGCCGAGCGGCGCGAGGCGCTGCGCAAGCTTTTGCTGTTCGCGCTGCCCATCGCGGCGATTGCGGCACCGATTGCCTATATGAATTGGCTTCGCTTCGGCAGCCTGACCGAATTCGGTCACAGCCACCTGTACGCCAATCGCGTCAACGCGCAGATCCAGAAGTACGGCCTCTTTCATTATCAATTCCTCGAGCGCAACCTGCACGCCGCCTTCACGCGCCTGCCGTTGATTCAATTCAACCCGCTGCGGATTGGATATGACCCCGAAGGAATGAGCCTGCTCGTCACCACGCCGCTCTATTTTTTTCTTCTCTGGCCGGAGCAGCGGCCTCGGCTCCACCGCAGCCTCTGGCTCACGACTGCGGTGGTGGCGGTTCCTGGGTTCTTTTATCAAAACAGCGGGTGGCTCCAATTCGGTTTCCGCTTCTCTCTCGACTACACGCCCTACCTGATGGTGCTCCTGTCTCTCGGCCGGCGGCGCTTCACACGCTCCTTCTGGCTCTTGGCTGCCGCGTCAGTTCTGGTCAACGCGTGGGGAGCCGCCGCGTTTGGCAGACCGCGATGAGTGCGCGGCGGCCGGTGATGTCTCGGCCAGCGCCAGCGCTCGCCCTCGATGACGAAGCAGGCGACGCCATGCTCCTCGAGGTCCTCCAGCCGCAAGAGCTGGATGGTTCCGCGCCTGCGCTCGTTCCGGCTCCGCTGTGGGCCCCTCTGGGCGGATCGGCTTTCACCGATCAGCAGCCTCAGCGGCGCGAACGGAGGGTGAGTGACTGGCTGGCCTTCACGCCCTCGCGTCCGCGCCATGGGTCTTGACCGCTCAAGCCGCCGCTGGAACAGCGCCGTCTGCGACCAGGAGGGCGCCCGCCATCGCCCACGCCTCTTGCCACGTGTCACCCGCGGCTGGCCTTGCGCAGGCAGCGCCGAACCGCGCGCGGAACCGGCCGCCGTGGGCGTCTAGCGCTCGGCGAACGCGTGCCAGCGCGGCGTCCGCCTGGGGAGCGTCGGCCTCGGTCAAGAGGGCCGCCAGCTCGCGACCCCCGACTGCTTGCACCCGGTCGGTCCGGCGCAGCGCGCCCGCCACCGCGCGATAGAGCGCGACCAGCTCGCTGCCGGTCTCGACCGCGGCCCTCGCCTCGATGCGGAGGATGGCGAACGGCCTGAGCAGCCGCGCACTGCGCTCTTCCTCGTCCGCGACGAGCTGGAAGAAAGCGTCCACCCCGCGCATCGCACTCACCGAGTAGAGGGCGCTCATGCCACGGCCTCGGCCTGCGTAGCAGCCAGCGCTGCGGGCAGCTCGGGCAGGGGCGCCTCGCGCAGCTGCTTCTCCAGCGCGTCGGCGAGGGCGGGCTGGGAGCGAAGCGCCTCGGCGGCGCGATCGCGGCCAGGGCCCACGCGCTCGCCGTTGATGGTGAACCAAGCGCCGCTCTTCTCGACCATGCCCCTCTCTGCGCCCAGGTCGAGCAGCTCGTGGAAGCGCGCGATGCCCTCGCCGTAGAGGATGTCGAACTCGGCCTCGCGGAACGGCGGCGCCATCTTGTTCTTCACCACCTTGACGCGCGTGCGGGAGCCGACGATCTGGTCGCCGTCCTTGAGCTGGCCAATGCGGCGGATCTCAAGGCGCACCGAGCTGTAGAACTTGAGCGCGTTCCCGCCCGTCGTGGTCTCCGGGTTCCCGAAGACGACGCCGATCTTCATGCGGATCTGGTTGATGAAGATGACGGTAGCGCCATTGCGGCTGACCACCGCGGTCAGCTTGCGCAACGCCTGCGACATGAGCCGCGCCTGCAGGCCCATGTGCTGATCGCCCATTTCGCCTTCGATCTCGGCCTTGGGCACGAGCGCCGCCACCGAGTCGATGACGATGAGGTCGACGGCGCCGCTGCGAACCAGGGTCTCCGCAATCTCCAGGGCCTGCTCGCCCGTGTCAGGCTGGGAGATGAGGAGCTCGTCGATCTTGACACCGAGCTTCCTGGCGTAGGCGACATCGAGGGCGTGCTCGGCGTCGATGAACGCGGCGCAGCCGCCCTGGGCCTGCATCTGCGCGATCGCGTGCAGGGTCAGCGTGGTCTTGCCGCTGGACTCGGGCCCGTAGATCTCCATCACGCGGCCGCGGGGCAGGCCCCCGCACCCGAGCGCAATGTCGAGCCCGACCGAGCCGGTGGGAATGCTGGGAATCGGATCTGCGCGGTGCTCCGCCTCGCTCATGCGCATGACGGCCCCCTTGCCGAACTGCTTTTCGATGGCCCCGATGGCGGCGGCGATGGCCTTGAACTTCTCGGACAGCTTGCTCATTTGATCTCCTGGTGCGGCGGTGCCACGGCTTGCGCGCGGCGGTCGTTCCCGGCGCTGAATGCGTCGGGCTGGTCCGCGCTTTCGGCGCGGTGATTCAAGGTCGGTGGAAGCTCGGGCGGCTCTCGGTTCGGCCGGTCGAGGGCGCGGTACTGCACGGCCTCGTTGATGTGGTCAGGTCCGACGCGATCGCTCTCTGCGAGGTCGGCGATGGTGCGTGCGACCTTCAGGACGCGGTCATGCGCGCGGGCCGAGAGCTGCAGGGAGCCGAGCGCGGATCGCAGCGTGCGCGCCGCGTCGGAGGTCAGCTTGCACATCGCTCGGAGTTGCGGCCCGCGCAGGTGCCCGTTCGCATGGACGCCGGGCAAGCCTTGATAGCGATGGCCCTGGCGCTCGCGGGCGGCGCAGACTCGCGCCCGAACGACCGCGGACGATTCGCCTTCGGGCGCGCCGCAGAGCTCATCGGGCGTCAGGGCCGGCGCCTCGATGTGCAGGTCGATGCGGTCGAGCAGCGGCCCCGACAGCCTGCGTCGATACCCATCTCGGACCGTCGGGCTGCAGAAACATCTCCGCGGCCCCGGCGCATTGAGAAAGCCGCAAGGACACGGGTTCATCGCCGCGAGCAACATGAAGCGCGCGGGCAGGGTGATGGCGCCGCGCGTGCGGACGATGGAGACTTCGGCTTCTTCGAGCGGCTGGCGCAGACCCTCGAGCGCCGTTCGGTTGAACTCGGGAAGTTCATCCAGGAAGAGGAGTCCGCCGTGAGCGAGGCTGATCTCCCCCGGCCTTGGCGGCGAGCCGCCGCCGAGCAGACCCGCCGCCGAGATGGTGTGGTGCGGGGCGCGAAACGGGCGGCGTGTCACGAGCGATTGCCCAGGCGGAATGCGGCCCGCAGCGGACCAGATGCTCGTGGTCTCGAGCGCCTCTTCGAACGAAAGCTCAGGCAAGAGCGTCGGGAGCCGTCGCGCCAGCATCGTCTTGCCAGAGCCCGGCGGTCCGATGAGGAGCGCGTTGTGCGCGCCCGCGGCCACGATCTCGAGGGCGCGTTTGCACATGCCCTGTCCGCGTACGTCGGCGAGATCGATCTCGACCGGCCTCGACGGTCCGGCGCTGCCAGAGTTCCTGAACGGAGGCAGCGGCGACTCGCCCGAAACATGTGCAGCGGCCTCGCCGAGCGTGCGGACGGCGTGGATGGTCAGACCATGGACGAGCGCGCCTTCGGCCGCGTTCGCCGCGGGCACCAGCAGGGTGGACAGGCCGCGCGCGCGGGCCTCCAGCGCCAGCGGCAGGACTCCGCGAACGGGGAGCACCTCACCCGTCAAGGACAGCTCGCCCGCCACCAGCGCGGGCGGGAGCGCCTGACCTCGAAGCAGGCCCGCTGCCGACAAGACGCCGAGCGCGATCGCTAGATCAAAGGATGCACCCTCTTTCCTCAAGTCGGACGGCGCAAGGTTCACCGTGATGCGCTTCTGCGGCAGCGTGAAGCCGCTGTTCTTGATCGCAGTCTGGCAGCGCACGCGCGACTCGAAGCACGCGGAGTCGGGCAGGCCCACGATGTGGAAGCCGGGCAAGCCGAGCGACAGATCGACTTGCACTTCCACCAGCGAAGCCGAGGCGCCGACGAGCGTGGCGGCGTGAAGCGAGGCGTGCATGCGCCGGCCTCACTGCGAGCTTCGTGCCGCCGAACTTCGTGAGTGAAGCGCGATGCGCCGGCGGTTTCAGGCTGATACCTTCGGATTCGAAATGACACCCGAGCCTCTTCAGATTGGAACCCTGCGCGTGGGAGGCGTCGCCGCCGTCACTGAGGCCGAAGGGCCCGGCGCGCGCTTTGCAGTCTGGGTTCAAGGCTGCTCGATCCGCTGCCCGGGCTGCTGCAATCCACACTTGTTCGAGGCGGGTGGCGGGGAGGAAACGTCTATAGAGGATCTGCTCAGCCAGGTGCGCGCAGTGCGCGATCAGATCGAAGGCGTCACGCTGCTAGGCGGCGAGCCGTTCGAGCAAGCCCTTTCGCTGGCCCGCTTTGCTCACGGGGCGCGCTCGCTGGGGCTCTCGGTGATGACCTTCACCGGCTTCACGCTCGAGGAGGTGATACTGCGGGCTGACGCGAGCGCACTGCTCGCGGCGACCGATCTGCTCGTCGATGGTCGCTACCAGGCGGCGCTGCCCGAGACCGAGCGGCGCTGGGCAGGCTCGCGCAATCAGCGCTTCCATTTTCTCAGCGGGCGCTACCAGCCTGGCGTCGAGCTACCTCAGGCGGGCGAGCTGCTGCGCTCGGTCGAGGTGCAGCTCGACGCCACCGGCCGGGTGCGCGCGAACGGCTGGCCCGCGCTGGTACGGCTCACCCGTCGCGACGACGCACGCGCGAAGTAGGGCGATCACTTCATCGATTCTTTGCGCGCCTTTTCGAACTCATCGCCCGGCGTCCATTGCGGCAGCGCGGTGGTGTTGGCGACGCGGAGGCCGACGATGAGCTGCAGCTGGGCATCCTCGATGGCGCCGGACAAATCCCAGCTGCCCGGGTAGGCCGGGTATTCATCGGAGGGCTGATGATAGCGGTTGCGCTCGTATTCTTCTTTCTGCTCCCGGCCCCACTCGGGGGGACGGCCGACGTAGCTTGGCCCGCCCACCACTGCCACGGGCGGTACGCCGACCTTGGCCAGCTCGAACTGATCGGACCGATAGAACGAGCCGCGGTCGGGAAAGGCATCGCCGTGGACGGTGCGGCCCTGTGCGGCCGCGACTCCCTTGACGACCGCGTCGAGGGTGGACTTCCCCAAGCCGACCATCTGCAAGTCAGAGGTTCGGCCCCGCGGATTGATGACGTCGCTGTTGATGTCGGCGGCGATGTGCTGCGCGGGAACCGTGGGGTGCTTGGCGAAGTAGCGCGAGCCGAGCAGCCCCTGCTCCTCGGCGGTGACGAAGGCGAAGAGCAACGAGCGCCTGGGAGGGCTTGCGAGCGCCGCGCGCGCGATGTTGAGCACCGCGGCGCAACCAGAGGCATTGTCGAGCGCGCCATTGTAGATGCCGTCGACGCCCGGACCCTTGTCTACCTTCCCGAGGTGATCGTGGTGGGCGGTGTAGACGACCACCTCGTCGCGGAGCTTCTCGTCGGTACCTGGGATGAGCCCGAGCACATTCGCGCTCATCACCGTTTCGTGGACCACAGGCATGTCGAGAGACATGGTGACGCCGAGCGCGCCGCCGGGCGCGCCTTTGTTCGCCACGTCGGTGGCTGCCTTCCAGTCCGCCTCCAGGTCGCGTCCACCGAGCTTGAACAAACGCCTGGCGGCATCTTCGGTGATCCAGCCCTGGAAGAGCGACCGGGCCTCGCCTTCGGACGCCAGCGAAAAGCCGGGTCCGCGGTTCGAGTTCTTCACCACCGTCCAGGGATAGCCGGCGCTCTTGGTGGTGTGGATCAGCAGCGCGCCGGCTGCGCCATGGGCCGCTGCCTGCGCGTATTTGTAGTCCCAGCGGCCGTACCACAGGCGCACGTTCTCGCCTGCGAAGGGGGGATTGAAGTTGAGGAGCACGACGATCTTTCCCTTCACGTCCTTGCCGCGATAGTCGTCCCAGCCGTGCTCGGGAGCGACGATGCCGTAGCCGACGAAGACCAGCTCGGTGTTCTCGAGCTTGACCCGGTCGACATCCGAGAACGAGCGGAGGATGATCTCGGGATCGTCGCCCGATTCCGGGAGCGTCACCTTTTCGGCGCCCGCGCGGAAGTCGACGTGATCCGGAACAGTCGAGACGTAGCGGACGAGCGGCACGGGCTGGATGAACGACGCTTTGCCATCCTTGTCTTTCGCCCCTGCCGCCAATCCCATCGCCTCCAGTTGCGCGGCGAGATAATGGATGGCGATCTCGTCTCCGCGCTGGCCGGGGAAGCGTCCTTCCAGCAAGTCGTCGGAGAGGAAGCGCAGGTGGCCTTCAATCTCGTGCGCGTTGATGCGCGCAGCCGCGGCCTGCTCAGAGCGGCTGAAGCCTGGATCCGCCGCGCCGCCGTTTGTCGAGGTGGTGGTGGCGCAGGCGCAGGCCACGCTGGCGAGGCAGAACAAGATGGCGCTCTTCATCGTCACTCCTTGCGCGCGGCTTTGCGCGCTCGCTCGAATTCGTCTCCCGCCGTCCACGAAGGCAGCTCCGGCGCATCGGCGATGCGCAGGCCGACCAGCAGCTGCAGCTGGGCGTCTTGCACACCGCCGCTCAGATCCCAGGTCTCCGGAGCACGCGGATATTCATCGGAGGGCTGGTGGTAGTGCTTCTCCTCAAATTCTTCTTCTTGCTCCTTGCCCCAGGTTGCCGGCCGGCCAATGAAGTCTGGCCCGCCCACAGCGGCGACAACGGGCACGCCGATGCGCGCGAACTCGAACTGGTCGGAGCGGTAGAACGAGCCGCGGTCCGGATAGGCGTCGCCGTGCACCGTCCGGCCCTGCGCCGCCGCGACCGCCTTGACCACCGCGTCGAGGGACGATTTGCCAAGCCCGAGCATCCCGAGGTCGCTGGTGCGGCCCCAGCGGTTGATGCTGTCCACGTTGATGTCGGCGGCGATGCGGCCCGGCGGAACCGGTGGGTGCTGGGCAAGGTAGCGCGAACCGAGGAGTCCCTGCTCTTCGGCGGTGACAAAGGCAAAGAGCAGCGACCGTTTGGGAGGAGAGGCGGCGGCGGCGCGCGCAATGGCGAGGAGCGTCGCGCAGCCAGAGGCGTTGTCGAGCGCACCATTGTAGATGCCGTCGGTCGCTGGCGGGACCGGCGTCACCGTGCCCAGGTGGTCGTGGTGCGCCGTATAGATGACCAGCTCCCGAGAGAGGACGGGGTCTGTGCCCGGCACCATCCCGATCACGTTGGCGCTCTCGATCAGGCTTTTTTCGAGCTGCATCCGCAGCGTCACGCTGACCGAGAGCGGCTGCGGCCGCGTTCCCTTCGAGCCGGGTGCTTGAGCCGCCTTGGTGAGCCCGTCGAGGTCCAGATTGCCGCTGCGAAAGACGCGGCGCGCCGCCTCTTCGGCGAGGAAGCCCTGGAACTGCATGCGCGGCTCGCCCTCGCTCGGCAGCGTGAAGCCGACGCCGTCCGCGGACGAAGAGAGCACCTGCCAGGGATAGCCCGCCGACTCGGTGGTGTGGACGATGAGCGCGCCGGCCGCGCCGTGGGCCGCCGCCGTCTGGAACTTGTAGTCCCAGCGGCCGTACCAGAGCCGCACCCGCTCGCCCGCGAAAGGCGGGTTGAAGTTGAGCAGGACGACGACCTTGCCGCGCACGTCGACGTCCTTGTAGTCGTCCCAGCCGTACTCGGGCGCGACGATGCCGTAGCCGGCGAAGACGAGCGGCGCTGCTTCAAGGTCCGCGCTCGCTTCGCCGTTCGGCTCGAGCACCAGGTCGGCCTTGGCGCCGCCCGTCGTCGAGAGCGAGACCTTTCCTGCCGAGCCTTGGAATTCCACCGTCGGCGGGACGTGCGCCGCCAGCTTCACGAGCGGAACGCGCTGCAGGAAGGTGCGCTTGCCTCCCTCGACAGCGAGGCCGCCGACAAGCCCCGCAATCTGCAGCTGCGTCGCAAGATATTGAATGGCAAGCGCGGAGCCGGTGGTTCCCGGCGCGCGGCCGGCCATCAGATCGTCGGCCAGGAAGCGAAGGTGCCCGGAGATCTCGGACGCCTGGATTCGAGCGGCGGCGGCTTGCTCTGCAGCGCTCAACGCCGGGGAGCTCGAGGAGCGGCGGGAAGCGTCGGAAGTGGCGCAGGCGACGGCGAGAACAAGGAAGGCGACCGAGACGCGAGGAGAAGGGCGGAAGAACATGGCGGCGCATCCTAGCCCTGATCGCTCCGCGGAGGCTCTTCCGCACTCAGAGCTTTCCCGGCTCGTCGCCGGTCGCAATGGGCTCGTCGGGCAAGCGACTCCACTCGCTGAATGAGCCGACGTACAGCTTGGGCAGCGCGAACCCACCCAGCTCGAGGGCAAGTGCATCGTGGCAGGCCGTGACGCCGCTGCCACAGGAGACGACGACCTCGCGAGCGCTGTTGACGCCGAGCTTTTCATAGAGCGCGCGCAGCTCGGCCGGAGGGCGGAAGCGAGGGTCTTGCGCAGAGCGGAGGTTGTCCTCGAAAGGCGCGTTGACGGCGCCGGGAATGTGTCCCTTGCGGGCGTCGAGCGGCTCGAGGTCTCCTCGGTATCGAGGTCGCGCTCGCGCGTCCAAGAGCAAGGCCCCGGCGAGCTCCTTTGCTGTCTGGCGGAGCAGGAGCTCCTTCACCTGATCGCGATCGAGCAGCCGATCGCGGTCGACCACCACGAGGGGGGCGGCGACCGGCTGCGGAGCTTCTTCCTGCGTCGAGAGCGGCCCGCCGGCCGATTGCCAGGCGGCCAACCCACCGTTCAAGACGGAGGCGCGGGCGTGACCGTGCACGCGGAGCATGTACCAGAGCCTCGCCGCGTACGAGCCGGGGCCGTCGTCGTACACGACCACGTGGGTATTGGCGCCGATGCCGAGACGCCCGAGCAGTGCGGCAAATTCGCCCGACGGTGGGAACGGGTGTCGGCCGGGGCCCCCCGGGCGGGCGAGGTCGACATCCAGGTCCACGAAGACGGCGTGCGGCAAGTGCCCGGCAGCATAGCGTTCTCTGGCGGGAGGCCCCTTGGGTGACCAGCGCAGATCGATCAGGCGCACGCTTGCCGGTTCGCCCACTTTTCCCTGGCTCAAGGCATCTTCCGGCAGGGTTCTGAGCCATTCGACTTCAACCAGCGCGAAGGTGGCCGATGGATAGGGAGCAGCCAAAGGGGAACCGGTCATGAATGATGTCCTCGCCGTCGAACGGACTGCTGCCATCTTGGCATCGGTCGCGCCTGCTCGCGAGGGCAGATCGTGAGCGCCGCTCTGGAGATGGTGTCACCTCCCGAAGCCGAGCGGGTCCTGGTCCTCGATGACGAGGTCGCCATCGTCCACGCTCTCCGGCGCACGTTCGAGGCGGCCGGCTATCGCGTCACGGCTTGCACCGACCCGATCGAGGCCCTGGAGCGGCTCGCCGAGACGCCGCACCAGGTCGTCAGCGCTGACTACATGATGCCGACGATGACGGGCGCCGAGTTCCTGGCGCGCGCCCGGCGCATCCGACCAGACACCGTGCGCATCCTCTTGACCGCCGCCCACGACTTTGGCGCTGCGGTGGACGCGGTCAACAACGGCGAGATCTTCCGCATCTTGAACAAGCCGTGGAATCGCGTCGAGCTATTGGCGACGCTGCGGCAGGCTTGCGACACCTACGGCCTGCGTGACCGCAACCGGCAGCTCACCGACCTCGTCAAGCAACGCAACGACCAGCTGCAGGCGCTCAATCGCAACCTGGAGGCGTTGGTCCAGGAGCGCACGACGAACCTCCTCGACGGCATGATCGCGGTGCTCGACTATCGCGACACCGAGACCCAGTGGCACTCGCGCCGGGTGGCGCAGTACGCGAGGCGCATCGCCCTCCAGCTCGGCATGACCGATCCGCGCGAGCTGATGATCATCGAGCGGGGAGCGCTCCTGCACGACATCGGCAAGATCGGCGTCCGCGACGCGGTCCTGCTCAAGCCCGGCCCGCTCGACCCGCAAGAGTGGACCGAGATGAAGGAGCACCCGCAGCTCGGGTGGGCGCTCTTGCAGCGCATTGAGTTCCTGCGCGAGGCGAGCCTCATCGTCCTGCAGCACCAGGAGCGCTTCGACGGCAAGGGATATCCGGGCTCGCTCAACGGCGAGCAGATCGTCATCGGTGCCCGCATCTTCGCCGTGGTCGACACCTATGACGCCATCACCAGCGACCGCCCCTATCGGAAGGGGCGGCCCTATGAGGCAGCTCGCGCCGAGATCGCGCGGGTCGGCGGAACGCAGCTTGACCCGACGGTGGTCGAGGCCTGGCTCTCGGTGCCCGAGGCCGAGTGGGCCCAGATCCGCGCCGACGTCGAGCGCCAGTCCCACCTCGAAGAGCAGGCCGGCTGGACTCCCAAGCGGCTCTACCCGATGGTCTCCTCGGCGGCCGTGTCGTCGGTCGTGCTCACGGCGCCAACAAAAACCACGCCTTGAGGTAGTCGGTCTCCGGCACCCCGACCAGCGACGGGTGGTCCCGGCCCGCTCCGCGCCGCTCGAGGATCTGGACGGGCCGCTTCGCTTCCTGCGCGGCCCAGCCGATGACCTCGCCGAACAGCTCGTGCGTCACGCGCCCCGAACAGGAACAGGTGATGAGCAGGCCCCCGGGCGCAAGCAGCCTCATGCCTCGGTAGTTGATCTCCTTGTAGACCCGCAGCGCCGCGTCGAGGCCGTCCTTGCGCTTGGCGAAGGCCGGTGGGTCGAGGACGATGACGTCGAACTTCCGCCCCTCTTTGTCGAGCGCACGCAGCTGCTCGATGGCGTTGGCCGCGCGTGGCTCGACGTTGCGCAGCCCATTCATGGCCGCGTTGCTTTGCACCCGGGCGACCGCAGCGGGATCCTGGTCGATGGCGAGCACGCTGTCGGCCTTCCGGGCCAGCTGCAGGGCGAAGCCGCCGTGATAGCAGAACGCGTCGAGGGCCTTGCCGCGCGCGAGCTCGCCTGCGCGCAAGTGGTTCTCCCGCTGGTCCAGATAGCCGCCGGTCTTGTGGTCCGCGACGAGGTCGACCTCGTACTGAACCTCGCCCTCGCGATACCGCGCCAGAAGCGGCGCCGACCCGAGCAGCAGGTCGCTCTTGCGCGGCAGCTGCTCGAAGTCGCGGGCGCTCCCGTCGTCGCGGGCAACGACTGCACGGGCGCCCGTGAGCTCGGCAAGGAGCCGCGCCAGGGTCTCGCGGCGGGCCTCGGCCCACTCTGCCAGGTGCTGCACCGCCAGCACGTCGCCGTAGAGATCCGCGAAGTAGCCGGGAAGCAGATCGGCCTCGCCGTGGACGACGCGGAAGGCGTCTGCACCAGGGAAGAGCGCGCGCCGCCGCTCGAGCGCCCGGCCCAGCCGCTTGCGCAGGAACTCGTCGTCGAGCGGCGCGTCCTTGCGCGACGCCATGCGGAGGGCGATGGGTGATTTCGACGCCCAGAATGCGCGCCCGATGAAGTTGCCCCGCGCGTCGGTGACCCGCACGTCGGCACCGCTCTGCAGCTCGGCGGCCGAAGCGACGTCCGAGCGAAAAATCCAAGGGTGGCCCGCCCGCGCGCGCGCTGCCCCGCGCGGCGCGACCACCACAGAAACGACGTCTCCCATGCGCACAGTGTGACACAGCCCGCGAGGCAGGGCAGCTTCCTTCTATGTTGTTAGACTCATCCGCATGACCGACCCGCTGCACCTCAAAGCGGTGCCCGCCGACGCTCCTCGTCTGGCCGAGCCCACTGACCCGATCGACGCGCCTCACGCGGAGAGGCTCGCCGCCTTGCTGGTGGCGAACGTGGCCCAGGCGCTGAAAGGCAAGCGCGATCTCATCGAGCTTTCGCTGGCCGCGCTCGCCGCCAAGGGGCACCTCCTGCTCGAGGACGTGCCGGGTGTCGGCAAGACCACCTTGGCCCAGGCCCTCGCGCGTTCGCTCGACCTCACCTTCGCCCGGGTCCAGTTCACCAGCGACCTCTTGCCGGGAGACATCACCGGCGTCTCTGTCTTTGATCAGCGGACCTCGGCGTTCGTGTTCAAGCCGGGCCCCCTCTTCGCAAACCTTGTCCTGGCGGACGAGATCAACCGCACCACGCCGCGCACGCAGAGCTGCTTGCTCGAGGCCATGGCCGAGGGACAGGTGTCGATCGACGGATCGCCGCGCCCCTTGCCGGAGCCCTTCCTGGTGCTGGCGACGCAGAATCCCCACGAGCACGCCGGGACGTACCCGCTGCCCGAGTCGCAGCTCGACCGCTTCCTGTTGCGCTTGTCGGTCGGGTACCCGACGCCCGAGGTCGAGCGGGATCTGCTCCTTGGCGGTGGCACCCACGACCTACTCGCCGCGCTCAGGCCCGTCGCGAGCGCTGCCGACATCCAGCGGCTGCAGGCCTCGGTGCCTCGCGTCCGCGTGGCCGAAGAGATCGCCGCCTATGTTCTCGCCATCGTGGCCGAGACGCGCAGGTCGCGCCTGTTCACGCTTGGCGCCTCGCCCCGCGGCGCGCTGGCGCTCTTGCGCGTGGCCCAGGCGCGGGCCTTGCTGCGAGGCCGGAGCTACGTCGAGCCCGACGACGTCAAGGAGCTCTGCGTCCCCTGTCTCGCCCACCGAGTGACCATGGCCGGAAGGTCCGCCGACGAAGGCGATCGAGCAGGCGCAGAGCGGGCCATTCGCGATCTGGTCGAGCAGATCCCTGCCCCGGAGTAGCGCGTTGACCTCAGCGGTCGCCGTGAAGCCCATCAGTGTCCCCTCGATGCCGAGGCTGCGCCGGCTCTTCCGCCAGCAGCGCAAGCTGAAGTTCACCCGGGTCGGCCGCTGGTATTGCGGGCTCTCCATCGGCATCGGCCTGGCCGCGATCAACACCGGCAACAACCTCTTGTTCCTTGTGCTCGGGCTGATGCTCTCGAGCATCGTCGTCTCCGGGGTGCTCTCCGAGATCGCGCTTCGCGGCCTGGAGGTGGAACGCACGCTGCCCGCGACCGCGTCCGCCGGCGCCGAGTCTCTGGTCGGGCTACGCGCCAGCAATTCGAAGAAGCGGGCCTCCAGCTTCTCGCTCGAGCTGCGCGAGGAGGGCGGCGACCTTGTCGGACGCGCGTATCTGCTTCTGCTTGCTGCAGGTGAGTCGCACGAAGTTGCGTATCGCTTCACGCCGGCGCGCCGCGGCCTGCACCGGCTTGGCGCCATCGTCGTGGCGACGCGCTGGCCTTTCGGTCTCTTCGAGAAGTCCCGGCAGCTCGAGCGCCCGGACGAGCTGGTGGTCTTTCCCAGGCGAGTTCCGCCTCCGGCTGCGCAGCGCGAGGCCGCGGGCCGCGTGGGAGAGCGGCCTTCTGGTCGCGCCGGCCACGGCACCGAGCTCCACGCGCTCCGGGACCACCGCGCCGGCGAGGACGTGCGCACCGTGCACTGGCGCAGCTCGGCCAGGGCGGGCAAGCTGATCGGCGTCGAGCATGAGCACGAGCGGCGCCGGCAGGTCTGCGTCGCCCTTGACCACCGGCACTTGAGCGGTCCGGTCCTCGAGCGGGCGGTGGAACGGGCCGCCGCGCTGGTCGAGCGCGAGCTCAACGCGGGCGCCGACGTGTCGCTGGCGCTGTGCGGCGCGACGCTCCCTGCGCGGTCTGGCGCTTCCCACCTGACCGCCTTGCTCACCGCCCTGGCTCTGGTGAAGTCCGCCCCCAACGCCCCTGGCCCACTCTCCCCTGCGGGGGCCGCCACGTTCTTCGTCGGGGCCGGAGAGCAGACATGAGCCCTGCGGCCCCGCGACCTGCGCGCGCGCCAACCGCGCTGGCCGCGCAACGCTGGGCGGGCTCGCTCGCCGCGGCTAGCGCCTTTCTCGCCTGCACGGCCAGCGGCGACCTGGGTCTTTCGCTGAGCGCGGTCTTCTTTGGCTCCATCTTCGGAGCCTCCTTCTTCGGACGAAGAGCGGCGCATCGCCTTCCCTGGGCCTGGAACGCCCTGCTCATCGCCGCGCTCTTGTTTCTGGTGGCGCAGTTCACCGCGGGACGCGTCGATCTGGTCCTGGCGGCTGCGCGCTTTGTCGCGCTTCTCCTCATCCACCGGCTGTGGAATCGAGTCACGTTGCGCGATGAGGTCTTGCTGCTCCTCCTGTCGCTGCTCTTGCTGTGCGGCGGCGCGGCCCTCTCCGCCGAGCTGGCGTTTGGCCTCGCGTTCGTAGCCTTTGCCGTCTCCGCCACCTGGGCGCTGGTGCTGCTCCATTTGCGCTCGGAGATCGAGTCGGGCCGCAGCGCCGAGAGCGCGCAGGCGCTGCTTGCCTCGCGGCGCCTGGCGACGCCTGGCCTGTTGCTCGCGCTCGGGTTGCTGGCGATGGCAGGTCTTGCGGGATCGGCGCTGGTGTTCTTCACCTTTCCCCGCGTGTCGATCGGTGGCTTCAGGCGGGCCACGGGCAATCGGGTCGCCGGGCTGAGCGATCGGATCGATCTCGGCGGCCAGGGCGTGATCTCTGATGATCCGCGGGTCGTGCTCCGCGTGCGACTGCCCGGCGCGGCCCGAGGCGATCTCGACTGGCACTGGCGCGCGAGGACCCTCGAGCTTTGGACGGGCCGGGGCTGGCGCGCCCGTGCCGTGCCGGGGCGGCCCGTGCAGAGATTGCCACGTCGCTTGCAGCCGGAGGGTCGGCGCGCCGAGGTGCTGCGGGCAGAGATCGAAGGCGTGTCTGGCATCTCGGACGGCGTGCTGCTCACGCCCGAAGGCTGGCCCATTGCGGTCGAGTTCGTGCGGCCGCTGACCGCGCGGGCCAACGATGTTCCCCGGCTCCTCCGCGACGACGCGGGAGATCTTCACTTCTCTCCCGTCGAGATCGGCGACCTCACCTATTCGGTTACCTTCGATCGCCGCCGCGATGCCCTGGTCGACCTGCGCGGCAAGGGCCGCGACTATCCGCGAGAGGTGGCGTCGAGCTTGATCGTGCCCCGCCTGGACCCGCGGATCCTGGCGCTGTCTGAAGAGCTCACCAAGGGGCGGGACCCTGCCGACGCCGCCAATCGGATCGAGCGCTGGCTTTCGGGAAACTTGAAATACACGCGCGACCTCGGCGCGGGCAGCGAGGACCCGCTGGCCGATTTCCTCTTTGTTCGCCGCGAGGGCCACTGCGAGCTCTTTGCAACGGCGATGGTGCTGCTCCTCCGCGCCGGCGGAGTTCCGGCGAGGGCCGTGACTGGCTACTACGGCGGCAAGCTGACCGACGCCGGTTACTACGCAGTCCGGGCCGGTGACGCCCATTCGTGGGTGGAGGTCTACTTTCCGGGCTTCGGCTTCGTTCCCTTCGACCCCACTCCTCCCTCCGAGCGCGGCAGCAAGCTGGAGGGCCTCTGGGCCAAGACTGTGTTGGTCTGGGACGCGGTGGCCGCGCGCTGGCGGGCGCTGGTGATCGACTACGACCTCGTCAGCCAAGGCCGGCTCTTGAAGTCGGTCCTGGCCGCCGTTGCAGGCGCTGCCAAGAGGTTCGCCGGCAAGTCGAGCACGGCGCGCTCCTTCCGCGTGCCTTGGTTGCGGCTGAGCGCGCTTCTCTTTCTCATCGCCCTCCTCCCCGGAGCGCGACTTCTGCGGCGCTGGCTCAAGGCGCGGCTTCCGTCGAACCTGGCAGCTGACCAGCGCCGCGCGGTAAGGCTCTGGAGAGACGCGCGGGCGGCTTTGGTCCGCGCTGGGCTGAAGGTGCCGGTTGGCCTCACCGCTCGTGAAGTCGCGCGGCTCGCGTCCTCGCTCGGGTTGCCCGCGCAGGCGGCGGCAGCACGCCTCGCGGCGCGCTATCTCGAGGCGCGCTGGGGCGGGCGGTCCTTGCTCGAGGGCGAGGCCCGGGGTCTGCTGCGCGACTTGCGCCGCTCGTTCTGAGGCACTTGCCAGCTGGCCACAGAGTCCCGACACTGCGCCGCCATGCCTGAGCTTCCCGAGGTCGAGGTCGCCGCCCGCCAGCTCCGCGCCTGGGGGCTTGGTCGCGAAGTCATCGAGGCGCACGCAGAGAAGACTCGCGTCATCCGGGGCCAGCAGCCGCGCCGCCTTGCCGAGCTGGCCGGACACCGATTGCTCGACATCGAGCGCTCGGGCAAATGGATGCTGTTGCAGTTCGACCAAGGCGAAGGGCTGCTGTCGCATCTGGGCATGACCGGCAAGTGGATCCGGCGTCCGCAAAGGGGGGCCGCGCCCAGCCACGTCCGTGCGACGCTGACACTCGACGACGGCAACGTCCTCGACTATCGCGACCCGCGGTTGTTCGGGCGCCTGGTGCGCGGCAAGTCGGACGCCCTCCGCGCGTTGCCGGCCTGGCGCTCGCTTGGTCCTGATCCGCTGAAAGGCATCGACGAGGAGCGGCTGCAGCGCGTCCTCGGCAAGACCAGGCGGTCGATCAAGGAAGCGCTGATGGACCAGCGGGTCATCGGCGGCCTCGGCAACATCCACGTGGCCGAGTCGCTCCATCGGGCTGGCCTGGATCCACGCAGGGCGGCGTCCACGCTGGACGAGGCCGACGTCAAGCGGCTGGCCGCCGGCATCGACGAGTCGCTCAGATACGCCCTGAAGCTCGAGGATCAGCCGACTCCCATCACCTACGTGGAAGAGGGTGGCGAGAATCGCTTCCTCGTCTATGGACACCAGGGCGAGCCGTGTCAGACGTGCGGCGCTCTCATTGAGCGCGTCGTTCAGGGCGGCCGCAGCACGTTTTTCTGTGGGCGCTGCCAGCCTCCGGTGCGCGCATCCAAGCGCAAGGCAGCTCGCAAGCGCTAGAGCCCCGATCAGGTTGGCGGACGACGGGAGGTAACCTGTTCGGTGCTCTAGGAAGCGAGCAGCCCCTCGGGAGCCGGCGCTGCCCGCGCGCGGACATTTGCCGCCTCGGTCGCGCGTCCCCACTTTGCGGTCGTGCCCAACGATCTCGCGAACAAGACCGACGCGGACATCCTCGAAGAGCGCGCCGTCCACGGCAAGGCGCTCACCCTCTTGCAGGAGGCCGGACTGCGCCCCATGGTCGGCGGGGCCTACGCGCTTCGAACCCACACCGGCTATTGGCGCGACACCAAAGATCTCGACCTCTTCCTCACCAAGGCGCGCATCCATGAGGCGCTCGATCTGCTGGACCGCGCGGGCTTCCGTGTCGAAATGACAGACCCGGTCTGGATCGCGAAGGCTTATGGCGGACCGTTCTTCATCGATCTCATCTTCTCGTCGGGGAACGGCATCGCCATCGTCGACGAAGATTGGCAGCGCTTCGCCGAGCACGCGACGGTGCTGGATCGCGACTCGCTGATCGTGCCCGCCGAAGAGATGATCTGGTCCAAGGGCTACATCCAGGAGCGCGAGCGATTCGACGGCGCCGACATCCACCACCTCATCCGCGCCAAGGGCGCCAGGTTCGACTGGAAGCGTCTTCTGGCCCGGTTCGCCGACCACTGGCCGGTGCTCTACGGGCACCTCATCTCGTTCTGGTTCGCCTTCCCGAGCGATCGGAACCAGATCCCGGAGTGGGTCATGAAAGAGCTTGGCGGCCGCATGGCTGAGGGAGTCGGCAAGGAGCTGTCGGCCGATCGCGTCTGCCGCGGAACGCTGCTCTCGCGACAGCAGTATCTCTGGGAGCTCGACGAGCACGGCTACGCCGACGCCCGCGATCTTGAAGTGCCGGGCTGGCCAGGTGACAAGGCCCATCCGCGCAAGAACCAGGCGCGCACTCCGGCCAGGTTTGCGGGAGAGAGGACCGATGCGGATCGCAGCAGTCGGTGACTTGCATTGCAGGGCGGAGACCAGGGCCGCGGTGGCCAAGGCCCTCGAGGGCGTGGCCGGCGAGGCAGATGCGCTGCTGCTCGCCGGCGACTTGACCGACCTTGGCCTCCCAGACGAGGCCGACATGCTGGCCGAGATCCTGAGCAAGCATGACCTCACCAAGATCGCCGTCCTTGGCAACCACGATTTTGAATCCGGAAATGAAGCCGTGGTGCGCGCCAAGCTCTGCGCCATCGGCGTGCACGTGCTCGACGGCGAAAGCTTCAGCCAAGGCGACCTTGGCGTCGCGGGCGCCAAGGGCTTCTGCGGTGGTTTCGAGCACGCGCAGCTCCAACGCTTTGGCGAGGGATACCTGAAGACGTTCGTTGACAGCTGCATCACCGAAGAGCTCAAGCTCGAGAACGCGCTCATCAAGCTGCGGACCCGCGTTCGCATCGCGCTGCTCCATTACTCACCGACACGGACGACCATTGAAGGCGAGCCACTCGAGATCTTCCCGTTCCTAGGCGCCACCCGACTGAGCAGCCCCATCGACCAGCTTCGACCCGCGGTCGCCTTCCACGGCCATGCGCACCGGGGCACTCTCAAGGGCGCAACCCGCGGCGGAGTCCCCGTCTACAACGTTGCCTTGCCCGTATTGCGAAGGCAGGAGCCGTCGCTCGGATATCTGACCCTCGATGTCTAGGGCGAACCTTCCTCGTCGTCTGCGCTCTCTCCGGTGACCGTGCCAGAGGGGGCTGCAATGGCCGGAGCGCTGTCGATTGGCACGGGGCCAATGTCGCGGAAGAGGTAGCTGAGCCGCGTTGAGCCACGCCTGGCCTCTGCGAGAGCCGTCGGCCCGACGCGCATGAAGTTCACCGCCGTGCTCGGGTATTGCCCAAGCAACCAGCGCAAGGTCTGGTTCGCCCAGATGGCGAAGACGGGCCGCTTGCGGATCTTCGTGGGGCCACGCCAGAAGCTGGTGCTGGCATACAGTCGAGAAGGTCCGATCTGGCTTTCCTGCAAAGACGGAACGCGAAGAGTCAGGCAGTCGGTTCGCTCTTCGTCGATCTGAGACCAACCCTTGAACGGCCCCGCTGGCTGCGGGTGCGCCACGACATCGGCGCTGTGCTTGCGGTGCAACAGATAGTAGCGAACTTCGCCCGGCATCGACTCGCGCCGCTCCAAGGTCGCGGGGTCGCGGAGCAACGCTTGCGGGTCGCCGCGCAAGTAGCGGCCTTGGGAAGTCACGAGGCCCGGCTCGCGCGCCTCGAGCCGCGTGAATAGTTCGACGACGTCTTCTTGAGCAAGAAAGAGCCAGATCTGCCGAGCCGCCATGGGGGCACCTTCGCACAGCGCAGCCTTGTCAAACGACCTCGACATCGACCTGCCGATCGCTTTCCGTTCCGCTCACCACGCGCAGCGCGAAGTGCCCACGGCGGAGGAAGCGCGCGGTGAGCCTGTCCCCGGCCAGGTGGCGACCGCCCGGAAGGACCCATTGAAGGCCGGCGGTGTGGACCCAAGGATCGATCCCCGGCGCACTCAAGCGGCAGATGGTGCCGGCCTTGACGAGCACGGTCATGCCGCGCACCGAACAGCCCCTGCCGCTGGCGAGAGGAGGCGGCCCGTGCTCGAGGACCGTGAGCACCACATCGATCCTCGTCGGTTCGCCGGAGTCAGGCCGCAGCGTGACGCGCGCCCTGTGAACGCCTGGGCTCAGGCCTTGCGAATCCAAAGTGATCGGCAACGAAGCCGGCGTCGTGCCCACGGTTCGACGCAGGCGGATCCAGCGAGCGTCGGTGGACGCGCGCCATGGCAGCGGGGCCCCGCTGTCGCTGCGCAGCACAAGTTGTTGGACCCGCAAGCTGTCCCTTGCCATGGCCACGGCGAGGGATTTCCGCCCGACGACAAGAGTGGGTGGACTCGTCGCCTCATCCGCCAAGGCGAGCAGGGCGCGCAGGGCGCTGACGCTCCCGTGTTTCGTTCCGTCGACATCGATGCCGGTCTCGACGATGGCGGAGCGGACTTGCGCAAGCGACGCCTCCGGGTGCCTCGACCAGAGGAGGGCCGCAAGTCCGCTCACGTGCGCTGCAGCCATGCTCGTGCCGTCGTGCCGCTCGTAGCGGCCGGGCGCGGTCGTAGAGAGGATGCCGACACCCGGTGCGGCGACGTCGGCGTGCAGGTTCGAAAACGGCGCAAGCGCGTGGGCCGCCCCAAGCGCCCCCACCGAGAGCAGGTTCGGGAGACGCAGACTGGCTGGGTAGCTTGGGTCGCCGGCGGCTTCATTGCCGGCCGCAGCGACGAACAGCACCCCGCGCCGGCCCGCCCGTGCGATCGAACGGGCCAAGGCTTTGCTCTCTCCGCCGCCGCCCCAGGATCCATTGATCACGCGCGCGCCGTGTTCGCTCGCGAAGTCGATCGCACGCACCAGCGCATCAGAGCGTCCCCCCTGCGGCCCGAACGCGCGCAGCGCCATTAGCGAGACATCCCAGCTCACGCCGACCACACCGACGCCGTTGTTGCCGGCGGCTCCGATGGTCCCGGCGACGTGCGAGCCATGCCAACCCGCAGTCTCGCGCCTTGCCTTCAATCGGCTGGCCTCCTCAACGAAATCATGCTCGGAGGCGTCGTCAGGAGCAGCTTCAACAGAGCGATCGTTCTCCTGATCGAGTTCCGGATCCGCCCAGCGATTCGGTTCGAGGTCAGGGTGGTCGAGCGCGGCCTCGTCGTCGACGATGGCGACGACGACGGACCGATCTCCCGTCGTCTTCTCCCAAGCTGCGGGAGCGTCGATCTGGCTCAGGCCCCACAGATCCTTGAACCGGGCGTCGTCCGGGGTACGGCTGGTGCGATAGATGTAGATCGGCTCCGCAAACTCGACGGCGGGATCTTCGGCCAGCTCGCTCGCGCACTCCTCGGGCGTCTTCGCGCGCGGGACAGGCAGCCGCAGCAAGGGCGGGCTTTCTAATGGTGCAACGTTCACAATCGGCACGATGGGTGGTCCGTCGTCGTGGAACTCAGCCAGCGCGGGTCCTGCTTCGCCGGGCTTCATTTGCACCAGGATGGAGTCGAGAGCCCGCTCGGCGGGGACTCGCTCACCGCAGCCAACCAGGACCCCGGCGGCCAGGGTCAGTGCAAGCGCGAAGGGTGCGACGCTCGTGGGTCCGCGTCGTCGTCGCGACGTCCGGCTGACGAGCTCCTCGCTAGCGTCAAAGAGCGGGTCGCACTGAAATCGAGGATCGATCAGATCGAGCGGCCAGAGCCTGTCACCCAAGGCAAAGGCTGGCTCGCGGAAAAGCGAGTCGAGCGCCTTTGGGGGGCATTCACGATTGGAGTCTCCAAAGAGGAACGGCTGAACGGAATGCCTGTGCCGCATCGGTCACCCACTGTCGGGCAACCCGCAAAGCGCGGGCGCCTGGCGGGGGCAACTGCAGCGCTCGTGCCGTTCGGTTTGCCGAGGCCGCGAGCGTCGATCGGATTCAAATTGGTATCCCCAATCTGATACCCAGATTCAATTCGGGACCCCTGTTATCGACGCCCGGCCGATGCGCTGAGAGGAACGGGGCACTTCCTTGTGTTGGCTTGCACGTTGCAGTGGCCTTGCTCGGGAGGCGAGCATGACCTTGTCGCAACAACGGAAGCGAGGAGCGGCCAGTGACGTCCCCGATCGGGCAGCCAGCGAGCTGGGCAGGCGCCGACCTTCTTTTGTTGGTCCACGCAGGCCCGGGCGCGCGTCGGACCGAAGTTGCTGGGCTGCACGGCGCTTCCATCAAGCTCCGCGTACGGGCGCGGGCCGTGGAGGGCGCAGCGAACACGGCCCTCCTCGAGTTTCTCGCTGATGCTTTTCGCGTCGGGCGGAGTCGGGCGGAGATGCTGAGCGGCCAGAGCAGCCGCGCGAAGCGAGTGCGAATCATCGGACCAGACCGCGCGCACGCGGAGCACGTGCTGCGCGAGTGGGGAGTTCTTCAGATCAGCTCGTAGGCCCTGGCCAGGGCCGCGTCGAGCTGAAGTGGGTCGCCGCCGCCGGCTTGCGCAAGCTCTGGCTTTCCTCCGCCTCGGCCGCCCAGGGTCTTTGACAACTCCTTGACCAGGTCACCGGCGCGGTAGCGCTTGGCGAGGTCCGCCGTCACGGCGACGAGCAGGTTGGCTTTGCCGTCCTTCTCTCCGCCGAGAATGACGATGCCGCTCTTGAGCTGATCGCGCAGCTTGTCCGCCAGCTCGCGCAGCGCCTCTGGGTCGCCGTTCTCGTGCCGGGCGGCCAGCACCTTGATGCCCTTGATCTCCTTTGCGTCCTGCGCAAGCTCGGAGCTCCTTGCGCTCGCAGCCTTCTTTTGCAGCTGATCCAGCTCGCGCTCCAGATCCCGAAGTCGCGTCGAGAGCTGCTCGGCCTTGAGCGCCACATCTTTGGTCGACCCGCGCAAGATTGCGGCGGCCCTGGCAAGCTGTCTCTCCTCTTCGTGCACAAGCCCCACCGCCTCGGGGCCTGTGGCGGCCATGATGCGGCGCACGCCGGCCGCGATGGCTCCTTCGCTGACGATCTTGAAGAAGCCGATGTCGCCGGAGCGCGAAACATGGGTGCCGCCGCAGAGCTCGAAGGACGGGCCGATCTTGAGCACCCGGACCGCCGAGAGCTGCGTGTACTTGTCGCCGAAAAAAGCGATGGCGCCGGATTTCACGGCCTCCTCGGGCGGCATCACTTTGGTCTCCGCCGGGTAGTTTTCCCGGATGAGTTGATTGACGCGATCCTCAACTCCGGCGCGCTGCTCCTCGGTCAAGGGTGAATAAGCCGTGTAGTCGAAGCGGAAATGGTCGTGAGCCACTACGGAGCCGGCCTGCTTGACGCCTTCGCCGAGCAGCTCGCGGAGGGCGCGGTGCAGCAGGTGCGTCGCGCTGTGGTTGGACCGGAGCCCGCGACGCCTCTCCGGGTCGATGACGAGATCAACCTTGTCGCCGACCGAGAGCGTCCCTTCGAGCACTTTCACGCTGTGCACGATCAGCCCCTGCACGGGCTTCTGGGCGTCGAGGACCTGCGCGCGGCCGGCTGGACCCACGACCGAGCCCTGGTCGCCCATCTGGCCGCCGGATTCCCCATAGAAGGGAGTGCGGTCGAAGACGAGCTCGGCCTTTTCTCCGGCAGAGACGCGCTCGACGCGCCCGCCCGCCACCAGCGCGGCCCGGAGCGTGGCCTGCGCGTTGGCTTCCTGGTACCCGAGGAACTCGTTCTCCGAGACCTCGCCCGCGAGCGACTTGTAAACGTCGCCGATGGCGGCCTCGCCCGAGCCGCTGAACGTGCTGCGGTGTCGCTGCTCCTCCATCCGCTTCTCGAAGCCGTCGGAGTCGACCGCGTAGCCGCTCTCGGCGGCGATCACCTGGGTCAAATCGAGCGGGAAGCCAAAGGTGTCATAGAGCTGGAAGGCGACGTCGCCCCCGATGCTCTTGCTCTGCTGCTGCTTGGCGATCTCCTCGGCGAGGATGGCGCTGCCGCGGTCGAGCGTGCGCAGGAAGGCGTCGGTCTCATGCTGGATGGTGTCGAGGATGCGAACGCGGAAGTCGCGCAGCTCCGGGTAGGCGTCGCCCATGGTGTCGATGACCGTGGCGCAGACCTTGGCGAAGAGCGCCGAGTCCTTGGAGAGGCGCTGCGCGTGGCGGATGGCTCGACGGAGGATGCGGCGAAGCACGTAGCCGCGGCCATCGTTGCTCGGCAGGACTCCATCGGCGATGAGGAACGAGCCGGCGCGGCTGTGGTCGGCGACCACGCGCATCGAGGCCGAGTCACCTTGTGAGTTGACCGCTTCGCTGGCCGAGTAGGTCTTGCCCGAGATGCGCGCAGCCTCCTGGATGAGCGGCTGCAACAGGTCGGTGTCGTAGTTCGAGGGCACGTTCTGCACGGCGGCGGTGACGCGCTCGAGGCCTGCTCCCGTGTCGATGGAGGGCTTGGGGAGCGGCAAGAGCGGACCGTCGGCCTCTTTGCGCTCGAACTGCATGAAGACGAGGTTCCAGAGCTCCATCCAGGAGTCGCTGTCGGCGATGGCGTTCTGGCGGAAGAACTTGTCTGCGTGCTCGTCGATGGCCGCGAGCGAGTGGTCGGCGGTGGGCCTGAAGATGTGCAGCTCGCTGCAAGGGCCGCAGGGGCCGGTCGGGCCCATGGCCCAGAAGTTGTCCTTCTCGCCTAGCCGGAAGATGCGCTCCTTGCGAACCCCGGTCGCGAGCCAGAGTTGCTCTGCCTCGTCGTCGTCGCGGAAGACGGTGATCGCGAGGCGGTCCACCGGCAGCCCGAGCACGACGGTGACGAACTCCCACGCCCAGGCGATCGCGTCTTTCTTGAAGTACTCGCCGAAGGAGAAGTTGCCCAGCATCTCGAAGAAGGTGTGGTGGCGCGCGGTGAAGCCCACGTTCTCAAGGTCGTTGTGCTTGCCGCCTGCGCGCACGCACTTCTGGCTGCTCACCGCGCGCCGGTAATCGCGGGTTTCGCGGCCGGTGAAGACGTCCTTGAACTGGACCATGCCGGCGTTGGTGAAGAGCAGCGTCGGGTCGTTTTGGGGGACGAGGCCCGAGCTCTTCACCCGGCGGTGGCCGCGCTCCTCGAAAAAGCGGAAGAAGGCTTCGCGAATCTCGGCGGCGGAGCGGGGGATCTTGGGGGCAGGGCTTTGCATAGGGCCGCGCAGGATAAGAAAACGCGCGGCACCTGTCACGCTCGCTCGCTGTCAGAAGGGCAGATAGGTCGCGATGCCGACCGTGTACGCGTCGACAGCCTGGATCTGCGCGCTGCCCGGATTTGTCTGCCACTGGCGCGAGAAGTCGAAGCGCACGTACAGGGGGCCGAACAGCTTGTAGGCGGCCGAGACGGCGAGCAGGGACCGCTCGTCGAGCGCGAATGCGTTGGAGAAGCCGTTGAAGTTCTTGCGCAGGTAATAGGCCGAAAGCTTGAAGATCTCGAGCTTGGGAAAGATCACGAAGAGCCCGAGCGAGGCGCCGAAGTCGCTCTGGTAGTCCTGATAGACGCCGCCCACCTGCAAGAGTCCGCCAAAGCTCACCGCGAGCTCGCCGTAGTAGCCCTGCAGGGCGTCGCCCCCGGCTGCTTTGGCCGCTTCAGCGGTGGTGAGCTTGGGCCTGTAGGTGGCGCTGCCGGGCTGGCCGGAGAGGTACTGGAAGCGGCCCAGGTCGTAGGTCTGATCGAAGTACTCGGGCAGGTAGCCAGGTCCCATCACGCGGTACTCGAGGCGCGATTCGAGGCCGATCTCGATGATCGGCACCGGCAGCCTGACGTTGGTCAGCACCCCGAGGTGCAGGCCGTTGCCCGCTCCGGCCAGCCGGTTGCCGTCAATGTACGGGATGACGCTGACGATCGAGTTCCGGACCAGCTCGTATTCGACGTCGAGGCCAACCGCGAAGAACGTGCGCGCGCTCTGGATGAGCACGTTTCCCTGGTCGTCGATGGCCAGCGTGCCCGGCGTGGCTCCACTTTGCAGCGTCAGGGGCGCGATGCGGTCGGTGATGACGGAGGCGCCGAACGCGAGCCCGCGCGCGATGGGCGTGTCGCCGAACGGGCGCACGTAGGCGCGGCCGCCGAAGAGGGTCGGGTTGGTGAACGAGTCGACCAGGGTCTCGACGCCGAAGAAGGTCGAGTTGACGTCGAGCACGAGGCCCGTCTTCGGGTGGTCCAGGCTGAGGCTGTTCGAGTAGCGGTTGACGAGCGTGCCGTGGCCGATGGTGGCGCCCCAGAGCTGGCCGACTTGAAAATACAGAGGGTCGCGTTTGTGGCCGAAGCGCACGTAGCGGATGAACTTCAAATAGTCAGCAGGCTCGTCCCAGTCGCGGCGGCGCAGGACGTTGAAGTACGTCTTGTCGGCGCGGCTGCAGGGAAAGGGATCCTTGGTGCAGTCGCTGTGGTTGACGATCAACAGATTCAGCGGCAGCTGGAGGCCCAGGCCCACCGGGCCGATGCTGAAGTCGGTGTTGACGACGGTGCTGGCGTAGAGGTCGCCGGCGATCTGGCCGATTCCCAGGCCGATGAAAGCGCCTGAGCGGCCGCTGAACAGCTGCGACGGATCGGTAAACGCCTGCGATTGGCCGACCGGCGGCTGGTCTTGTCCCGCGATGCCCGATGGATTTGGGGGCGGCGTGTTCTCCTGCGCGTTGGCCACTCCTGCGAGAAGGCAGGCGGTCACGAAGAACGGGCGCAGAGTACAGACGGACATGAGCTCTCCGGTGTCGAACCGGGTTGTACGCTATCGAACACTCCCTCTGGAGCCAAGGAAGCGGCCGAACGGCCACTCCTCCTCAGCGGCGGCGCAACAGCAGGGCGCGAAAGAGCTGGGCAAACCCGGCGGGCGCGGTGGCGTCGGGCCAGCGAGGCGAGCCAAGCTCTGGCAGCTCAAGCGCGAGCAGGCGCGAGAGCCAAGGGTGCCGCCGCCTTATCTCCTCGGCGGGAGCGGCGAAGACCTCGGCGGTGGTCACGCGGCGCAGGCGCCAAAGATCGGTGTAGCTCGCGCAGCGGACGGAGAGATCGGCGTGGATCAGCTCGTGCAAAGGCAACTCGAGCGGCTCGAGGCCGGCGCTGGCCGCGGCACGGCGGAGCTCGCGGAAGTCGATGGACCATTCGACATGCTCTCCCTCGCCGCCGGCCGCATAGAGGCGAACCTGGCCCGGGGCGAAGTCGCCACCGAACTCGGTCAGCAGCGCTGAGCCGCCAGGGGCAAGGGCGCGCGCGATTTCTGCGACCAGCGCAAGGGCGCCGACATTGCGGCCGCCCGAGACCTCTAGGTCGGCGATCACCTCGTTCGCGAGGATCAGTCCGTCGAAGGAAGAGGTTCGGATCGGAAGGGCCAATGCGTCGGCGCGGACGGGCCGATGCTGCGGATGGGGACCGCGCAGCGCTGCGGTCGACAGCCGCGCGCGCTGCGCGGACAGGAGGCGCGGCGAGAGGTCGAGCGACGTCCATGGGACCTGCGTGAAGCTGCCAGCGTCACCCCGCCAGGCCGCCTCGGCGAGATGGCCGGCGCCGCCGCCGATCTCCAGAACGCCGCCGCGGCCCGGGGACAATCCTCGCTCGGCGGCGCCGCGGAGGAGCGCCTCGCCATAGGAGCGACCCGCGAGCGCGGGATGTGGTCGGCGAAGCAGATGCGAGATGGTGCACTCGACTTCGTCGAAGCGGCGTCGCACGGGCACGCGATCGTGCCGGTGGTGCGCGCGCGTCGGGTCTTCCGGGGGCAGTGAGGCCAGGTCAGCTCCTCGGCCCGCGCGCGGCACCGTCCCAGGGCGCGAGCAGGAGCCGCTCCGTCAGCGCTTTCATCAGCGAAGTGAGCTCCGCCATGGCGACAGACAAGCCTTGCAGATCGGCGCCGCCCGCGCCGACGCGAGAGAGCCAGAAGGCGACCCGCCTGCGCGCCTCCGCGCCGAGGGTGCGCATGTCCTCGGGAAGCTGCGGCTCCATCCCGGCAAGAGCGCGCTCCATCTCGTAGAGGCGGGCGATGCACTCGCGCTCCGTCTCGGCCCTTGCCCCTGTGCCGCCGGTGGCCGCCATGAGTTAGAAGATCAAGACGGCAAAGCCGGTCGCGGTGGCGCCCAGCGTCGTGTAACCGATGATTTGGTGGGCGAGCGCCAGATTGCGCTGCGACACGCTGCCCTCCTTGGACGCGGTCAAGATGCCAAGCGCGATCTCCGCGACCATGCCCGCCGTGGCGACGGCCATCGAGGCCTTGTGCAGCGTCGCGGTGTCGAGGCGAAGCGGCTTGTCGAATGGGCTCGGCGCGAAGAGGGCGAAGAGGCCCGTGGCGGCGAAGATTCCGGCGGCGCTGTAGGCGGCAATCGAGTGGGGCGCGTGATACTTGCCGGTGTCGCCACCGCCGCCATACTTGTCGCTGTAGTTGAGCTGGCCGAGCACCACGGTGGCGCTGAGCGCGGCCAGCGTGGCGAAGCCGCCGAGCTGGTGCAGCTGCAGCATGGTCCGGCGCGTCGAGAGCGCCTTCTGCGTTTCCTCTTCCTTGGCGAGCGCCGCGGCGTCGGGCCTGGCTTCAGGAGGAAGCAAATCGAAATTGTCATCCGGCTTGGCCGCGGCCGCGGGGGGAGCAGAGGGTTCAGGCGCGATTTTTGGCTCGGCGACCGCGGCAGACGCCGGGTCCTGGCCTTCGGCGAAGGCGCCGGAGGGCAGGCTCGCCGCCAGGGCGACCGCCAGCAGAGCGGCTTGGCGGCTCTTCACTTCGAGGCCTCGAAGAGCACGTCGCCGTCGATCTTCAGCGCGTCGTCCACCTTGACGAAGAGCAGCTCCGGGCGCTCGATCTTGAAGGCGTCGAGGCTGAGGACGAACGAAAAGGTCGCGTGCAGCTTGCCGTCCTGGGGCTCGAGCTTCACCGGGATGGCCTGGGTGCCGCGCTCGCCGTTGAGCATCACCGTGGCCTGGAGCGTTTTCTCCAGCGGCGCGGCCAGCGGCAGCGTGATGCCCTCGAGGGTTCCCTTGATGCTCACGTAGGGATGCTGCAGCTCGTGCGCGGCCTCGCGCATGTGTGCGTCGCGATTCGAGTTGCCACTGTCGAACGAGGCGACGGGGACCCGCACCTGCACCTTGGTGGCGCCGTCTTTCGAGACGAGCGCGCGGCCCTCCAGCTTCTGGCTGGTGCCCTTCACTTCGTGGAGCTTGTGCACGAGCGTGTAGGTGACGGCTCCGCTGCGCAGCTCGAGAAGTTGGCCGCCGGCGGGAAGGTCGGCGCGCGCCGCGAAGCCGCAGAGCGCCGCAAGCAGGGCGAGGCGCGTGGGGCCTCGCGAGGGGACCTTGGACCAGGGCATGGGCTTCTCGGATATACGACAGAGCAACCCGGCGCTCCACCCTGCGGTAAAAGGAGCCCTACAGCGCCGTCGCGTTGCCCGCGGCTTCCTCAGCGCGCTGCACCTTGAGCTTCTTCATCCGGCGGCGGATGAGCTCGCGCTTGAGCGCGCTCAAGTGGTCGACGAAGAGCTTGCCGTCGAGGTGCTCCATCTCGTGCTGGACGCAAACCGAGAGGAGCGAGTTGACCGCCTCGAGCTCCCTTCGCTTGCCGTCGCGGCCGGTGAACTCGACGACGATGTGGCCAAACCGCGTGACCTCTTCGTACTCGTCGGGGATGGAGAGGCAGCCTTCGGTGTAGCTGTGCTCGCCTTCGGCCAGCTTGAGCACCGGATCGATGAGGAAGAAGAGGCCATCGCCCTTCTTCCTCGGCTCGGTGGGCTCGCCGTCGGGGCCGGCTTCGGGCTCGCGCTGGTCGACGTCGATGGCGATGACGCGCTGGAGCACTCCGACCTGCGGCGCCGCCAGGCCAACTCCGTGCGCCTCGTACATCGTCTCGGCCAGGTCGTCGCAGAGCTTGCGGATGCCTGCGTCCACGGCGCCCACCGGCTTCGCCTTGCCCTTCAAGATGGGGTCCGGCCAGATGATGATCTCTCGCAGCGCCATGCTTGCCAGTCTCCTTCGATCCGCCCGCTCCGTCCGAACGCTGGAGTATAGCGATGCCGGAGGCGCCGTTCCAGATTCCCGGCTTTTTTGCGGCCGGCCGCCAATCGCCTGCTCGGCTGGTGTCTACAAGAGCGACATCGGGTCCACGTCCAGCGATAGCTCCACTCCGGTCGGCCCCTTG
Source organism: Myxococcales bacterium (assembly GCA_038231075.1). Classification (GTDB taxonomy): domain Bacteria; phylum Myxococcota; class Myxococcia; order Myxococcales; family 40CM-4-68-19; genus JBBRMA01. Next base: position 78,795 of record JBBRMA010000014.1, read on the forward strand.
CGACGGTGGGCCTCCGCCAGCGCGCGGCCCATGCGGTGCAGCGGGGCGTGCTCCGGCGATCGGAGCAGGAGCTGCCAGCGGTGCTTGCCACGCAGCCGCGCGAGAGGGGCGGGCGCGGGCCCAAGCAGGTCGGCCGGCTCGCCTTGCGCGATCGAGCGGCGGGCCGCCTCGGCGAGGAGCTCGGCGGCGGCGCGCACGCGGGCCTCGACGTTTCCTTGCAAACGCAGCGCGAGCAGGCGCGTGAAGGGCGGGAATCCCAGGGCGCGGCGGCGCACCAGCTCGGACTCGACGAAGGCGGCCAGGTCATGCGTGGACGCGACCTGCACCGCGGGCTCTTCGGGCCGCAGCGCCTGAACGATGACCCGGCCCGGCTGCTCGCCACGGCCAGCCCGGCCCGCGACCTGCGCGAGGAGCTGGACGCAGCGCTCGGCAGCGCGAAAGTCGGGCAGGTGGAGCGCCCCGTCGGCGTTGAGGACCCCGACCAGCGTGACTCCGGGAAAGTCGTGGCCCTTGGCCACCATCTGCGTGCCGATCAGGACGTCCAGCTCGCGGCGGGCAAAGCGGGCGAGGAGGTCCGCCACCTGCCCCGCGCCCGAGGTCGAGTCGCGGTCGAGACGCGCCAACCTGGCCTCGGGGACGAGCTCGGCCAGCTCTTCTTCGACGCGCTCGGTGCCTCCGCCAAGCGGCAACAGGCGCGCACCTCCGCAGTTCGGACACTTCTCGCGCGGCGGCTCCTTGTGCCCGCAGAGGTGGCACTGCAGCGCCTGGGGGCCGCGCGGCTTGTGCAGCACCAGCGCGACCGAGCAGTTGGGGCAGCCCAGCGCCGCGCCGCAGCTCGTGCAGAGGAGCGAGGTGGTGTAGCCGCGCCGGTTGAGAAAGAGGATGGCCTGCTCGCCCCGCGCCACCGTCTCGCGCAGCGCGGCCAGCAGCGGCGCGGTCAAGAGGCGCAGCGTGGTCGAGCTCTGCAAGCTCGCCTTCAAATCGACCAGCTGCACTGCGGGGAGCGCCCGGCCGTCCACGCGCGACGGAAGCAAGAGGGTCGGCAGCTTGCCCTCGCGCGCCCGCCGCAACGTCTCGAGCGAGGGCGTCGCGCTGCCGAGCACCACCACCGCGGATGCCGCCCGCGCGCGCACCAGCGCCAGGTCGCGCGCGTGGTAGCGCAGGCGGTCGTCCTGCTTGTACGAGGGCTCGTGCTCTTCGTCGACCACAGCGATGCCGAGGTTCTGCACGGGCGCGAAGATGGCGCTGCGCGCGCCGACTGCGATGCGCGCCAGCCCCTCGCGCAGCCGCAGCCACTCACCCAGCCGCTCGCGGTCAGTCAGCCCCGAGTGCAGCACCGCCACCTGGTCGCCAAAGCGGGCGCGAAATCGGCCGGCCAGCTGGGGCGTAAGCGCGATCTCAGGCACGAGCACCAGCGCGCCCTTGCCTTGCGCCAGCGCGTGCGCGATCGCCTCGAGGTAGACCCAGGTCTTGCCGCTACCGGTGACGCCGTGGAGGAGAAAAGGGGCGTACAGGCCCGCGTCCAGCGCGCTCCTGAGCGTCCGCAGCGCCGCCGCTTGGGCCGCCGTCGCCTCGTGGCGGGCGGTGCCCCAAGGCCCCTCGACGAGCACCGCGGCGCCGGCCGCTTCGCTCGCCAGCACCGCGAGGCCGCGCGCGACCAGCTTCTTCACCGTGGCCCGCGCGTTGGGAAAAGCGGCCGAGAGCTCCTCGAGCGGGACGGCGCGGGACTGCTCGGCGCGTGCCAGGAGCCAGCCGAGCAGCTCCGCCTGCCGAGGCGCGCGCGCACACTCTGAAGTGCGCGCGGCCGCGTCCAGAGCGGGCGAGACGACTTCAATGCGCGGCGTGCTCACCCGCGCCTTGGCCTCCACATGCGTGAGCGCGACCAGGCCCCGCCGCTCGAGCGCGCGAAGCTTTGCGGCGTTCGACAGCTCGCCGCGCGCCACTTCATCCAGGAGCTGGCGGGTGCGGTCGCGCGGGCCCGCCGGCGACTGGCCCAGATCGAGCTCGGGAGCGGCGACGCTCTGTTCGGCGATGAGCGCCAGGCCGGCTTCGGTGAGCCGCGCCTGCACGGCGTCGCGGACATCGATTCCCGGCGGCAGCGCCGAGCGGACCGCGAGCCCGACCGGCGCCAGGTAGTGCCCCGCCGCAAAGCGCGCCAGTGCCAGCACATCGGGGGGCAGGAGCGGCCCCTCGTCGAGCAGCCTCAAGAGGTCGCGCGTCTTCTCGCGCGGCGCATCTTCGCGTGCGGGTCCGAGGATGATGCCGGTCAGCAGCCTGCGACCAAAGGGAACCACGCAGCGCCGGCCAGGCCCTGCGCCCTCGGCCAGCCCGGGCGGTGCGCGATAGGTGAAGAGGCCGTCGCGCGCCGGGACCGCGAGCGCCACCTCGACCATCTTGCCGTCACTCGTGATCGTCGTCCTCGGCGGTGGCGCCCGCGCGCCGACGTCCCGCTGCCAGCGCCTCGAATCGCGCGGCCAGCTTGCCGCCTTGCCAGAGCTCGAGGACGCGGGGGAATGCCAGGGCCGACGCGGGCGTCCCGTACTCGAGCAGCCGCAGATCGAGCAGCCCGCTGTCGCGCCTTGCCAGGAGCCGCGCCGGAGCCAGCTCGTCTTTGTAGAGCCAGAGCTGCGGCACATCGAGCTTGTGCGGCGGCGCCCCGAGAACGAAGACGACGCGGTCGCCCAGGCGCGCGAGCGTGGCCTCGGTCACTGGCGCGCCGGCGGCCGCGGCCACCTCGCGCAGCGTGCGCTCGCCTTCGCCGCGCGCGCCTCCTTTATAGGTGAGCAGCGGACAGGCCAGCGCCAAGAGCTCGCGGGCGGCGCCGAGCTTGCCGCCTTCCTCTTCCACTTGCGGCTCCGCAGCGGGTCCGCGCACGGCGATGGAGGCCGGGTTCTTCTCGCCGTCGATCTGCAGACGGCAACGCAGGGGAAAGCGGAGCTGCAAGAGCGCAGGCTGCGCGGGCCCGTCGCCCACCTTCAACAGGCCGTGCAGCGTCACGTCGCGCGAGCGGTCCACCTCGTCGCTCTTGGCGACGGCGCGCCGATAGAGCGAGCTGACGGAGGGCACGTAGGCGAGCGCGGGAAGCGCCGCCAGCGCCGCGAGCGAGAGCGCCGCGCGCCTCACTTCACGACCTCGCGCAGATACGCCAGCAGACCTTCGCGCAGCTCTGGCCGCTTGAGCGCATAGGCGATGTTGGCCTGCAGGTAGCCGAGCTTGTCACCCGCGTCGTGCCGGGTGCCCCGCAGCTCGACGCCGAGCAGCTTGCCCTGACTGGCGAGCACGTCGAGCGCGTCGGTGAGCTGGATCTCGCCGCCCACGCCCGGCTTCACTTGCTCGAGGATTCCCCAGATCTCGGGCGGCAGCACGTAGCGCCCGATGACGGCCAGATTGGTGGGCGGATTGGTCTTGGGCTTCTCGACCAGCTTCTCGATCTCGAGGTGGCCGTGAGCGCCCTTCTTGCCGGCGGCGATGCCGTACAGATGCTCCTGCCCCTTGGCCACCGGCATCAGCGCGATGGCCGCTTTGCCCGTCGCGGCCGCCACCTTCCAGAGCTGGCCGATGGCCGGCTCGTCCGAGTCGTAGAAGTCGTCGCCCAGGCAAACGCCGAACCACTCGTCGCCGACCGCGCTCCTGGCCGCCAGCACCGCGTGGCCAAGACCCATCGGCTCCTTCTGGCGCACGCTGATGATGCGCGCGAGTTCGCTGATGCGGCGCACCTCGTTGAACAGCTCGGTCTTGCCCTTGGCCGACAGCGTGGCCTCGAGCTCGAAGGCGCGGTCGAAGTGGTCCTCGATGGCGCCCTTGTTGCGCCCGTTGACCACCACGATCTGGGTGGCGCCCGCCTTGACCGCCTCCTCGACGATGAGCTGGATGGTCGGCACATCGACGATCGGCAGCATCTCCTTCGGAACGGCCTTGGTGGCCGGCAAGAAGCGGGTGCCGAGGCCGGCGGCGGGGATGACGACTTTGCGCAGCGTGGCGTTCACCAGCACCTCGGGCAGGAAGGTCCGGCAAACTAGCAAAGGCGGCGCCCGGCTGCCATGACAACGCGCGCGGGCGACTCTGCGGCTATAAGGCAAGCGATGCGACAGCTTGCCCGGTTCACCGTCCTCGTCCTCTTCGCCGCCCCGGCAGGCTGGGGGCAGACCAGCGACGTGCGGACTCCGGGCGCTCCCTGGCTCTCCAATCTCGACACCCCGCGGGCCACGGCCATGGGCGGCGCATTCTCGGCGGTGGCCACCGGCAACGACGCCCTCTTCGTCAACCCGGCCGGCATCGCGCAGTCGCGCCACTATCACCTCGAGGCCGACGGAGTTCTCGACACGCGCTTCCCGCTGCAGGGCTTGCTCCTCAGCGTCACCGACACCACGACAGGGCCGATCGGCTCGGGCGGCTACTTCGCCCACTGGGGCAGCGGCCGCGACGATGGCCGCGCACAAGGCTGGCTGGCTGGCCTTGCGTATTCGTACAACGCGGGCTCGGTCTATTTCGGCGGCGTGTCCAAGTACCTGCACTTCAACATCCCGCTCTCGGCCGACTCGGCCGATGGGGTCGTCCACCAGATCGCGCAGGACTTCGGCGTGCTCGCCAAGAGGGGCGACTTCAGCTGGGGGCTGGTGGTGCAGAACCTCTCGCTGAGCGGCCACCCGCTCTTTCCCGTCACCGGCGCCGTGGGGGTGCAGTTTGGCAGCGATCAGAGCTCTCACCTGGCGCTCGATTACAAGGCCGACCTGAGCGACACCTCGAACATCAAGCACAAGCTGGCGGCGGGCTACGAGCTCTTGATTGACACCTTCGCGCTTCGCGCCGGCGGCACCTACGATGCGACCAACTCGCTCTGGTGGCTGTCGGCCGGCGTAGGGTTACTCACCGAGCGAGGGGGCGTCCAGTTCGCCTACCGGCGGCGGCTGAGCGCGGGCGTGGACAACGTCTTCGAGGCTGGAGTCACGCTCTACCTCGAGTGAGCCGTCCTCAGCGCGAGATCCGCGGCGCCACCAGCGGCGCTCCCGTTGCCGGGTCGATCACCACGTCCACCTCGGTCTGATAGGCGCGCTGGAGCAGGTCCGGTCGCAGCACCTCTGCCGGGGTCCCGTCGGCCAGGAGCGCGCCGGCGACGAGCAGGGCCAGGCGATCGCACGCGGCGCCGGCGAGGCCCAGGTCGTGCAGCACCAAGAGCGCCCCCCCGCCCGCTCGGGCGCGCTTTCGCACCGCCGAGACCAGCGAGACCTGGTGGGCCAGGTCGAGCGCGCTGGTCGGCTCGTCGAGGACCAGGAGCCGCGCGTCCTGGGCGAGCGCCCGCGCGAGGAAGACCCGCTGCCGCTCGCCTCCTGACAAGGTGCTGACAGGCCGCTCGGCGAAGGGCAGGGCATCCACTTCCGCCAGCGCCTCCTCTGCGCGCGCGTGGTCGCCTGCGCCTTCCAGCGACCAGAGCCCGAGGTGCGGGGCGCGGCCCATGAGCGCGACCTGCCGCGCCGTAAAGGGCAGCGACTCAGGGTGCTGCTGGGGGAGCAGAGCGACCCGCCTCGCCCGCTCGCGGCGCGGCAGCGCGGTGAGGGCGTCGCCCTGCAGCCGCACCTCGCCGGAGAGCGGCGCAAGCAGCCCGCAGGCGAGCCGCGCGAGCGTGCTCTTGCCGGAAGCGTTGGGACCGATCAGGCCCACCACTTCTCCAGCCCGGATCTGCAAAGAGACGCCGGCGACCGTGTCGCTCGCGGCGCCCGGGTGGCGGAAGCGCAGGGCCACGAGCTCGAGCAGCGGCGCGCCGGGGCTCACCTCCGGCTCCGCAAGAGGACGATGAAGAGCGGTGCGCCGACCAGGGCCGTGATGGCGCCGACTGGCGGCTCGGTGCCAAGGCCGCGAAAGAGCAGGCGCGCGGCGACGTCCGCGAGGATGAGGAACGCGGCCCCGCCCAGCGCCGAGGCGGGCAGGAGCACGCGATGGTCCGGACCAGCGACCAGGCGCACCGCGTGGGGAACGATGAGGCCCGCGAAGCCGACCAGACCCGTGAGGGCGACCGAGGCGCCGACGGCAACGCTCGCGAAGGCGAACGCCACTGCCCGCGTCGCCCCGACGTTGAGGCCGAGCGAGGCCGCACTGTCGTCGCCGAGGGCGAGCAGGTTGAAGCGGCCCGCGAGCCCCGTCAGGACCGCCGTGCTCACCAGCACTGCGACGGCAGCGGCCGCCAGGACCGAGGGCGCCTCGTACCCGAGGGTTCCGGAGAGCCAGAGCAGGATGGCCTGGGTCCGCTCGGGCGCGAGCACGGCCTGCAGGCCGATGACCGCGGCGGAGGCAAACGAGTTGAAGACCACGCCGACCAGCAGCGCGCGCTCGGGAACGAGCTGGCCGTGCGCGCGGCCCAGCGAAAAGACGAACGCGGCGGCACCGAGCGCGCCGGCGCAGGCCGCCAGCTGTCCGGGCAAGAGGCCGATGAACGACGCCGCTTCTCCAAGAGCCGCCCCTCCCGCGACGGCGGCGAGCGCGGTGCCGAGGGCCGCGCCGCCGGAGAGGCCAAAGATGAACGGGTCGGCCAGCGGGTTGCGCAAGAGCGCCTGCAGCGTGGCGCCAGCGACCGAGAGGGCGGCGCCGACCACTCCCGCCAGCAGCACGCGCGGCAGGCGAAGGCGAAAGAGCACGGTCGCGGCCGGCTCCTCTCCGCGCAGGGCCGCCGCCAGCGAGACGTCGGTGCCGCCGAAGAGCAGGCCGGCCGCGCAGGCCAGGGCCAGCACCGGCGCGAGCGTGGCCACCGCCAGCGCCGCGCGCGCGGCCGCAGAGCGTGGCGCGGTCACTTGGCCTCGCCCGGCGGGTGAAGCGCGGCCACCAGATCGTCGAGCGCCTGGCCCAGACGTGGCCCGGGATGGAGCAGGGCGTCCGATGCGAGCGACACCGTCCGCACGGTCTCCAGGCCAGGCACGGCGGAGCGGCCCCTCTGCACCTCGACGCCGCAGAGGACCAGGAGCTCGGGCCGCGCCTGCACGGCGGCCTCGGCCGACAAGCGGATGAACGGGTGCGAGCGATCCGCGGTCAGCTCGGCGCCCCCCGCGTCGGCCAGCAGCTCGCCCGCGAACGACGCTGGCCCTGCGACAATCAGCGGCTCCAGGCCAAACACCAAGAGCGCTCGCTTCTTCGGCAGCCCGCGCGTGCGCTCCCGCACCTCGCGCCGGTGCGTCTCAATGGCGGCCGCGAGCGCGCGCCCGCGCCCGGCCTCGCCGAGCCGCTCGCCCACGCGCACCAGCGAAGATTCGACCTCCGCGATGGTCGAGAGCGGCAGCAGATCGATGGGAACGCCAAGCCTCGCCAGCGCCTCGATGGGCCCCCGGTTCGACGGCGCGGGCTGCGCGAGGACGACATCCGGGCGCAGCTGCAACACCGTCTCCGGCTCGGGGTCGTTGTATCCGCCCACGCGCGGCAGCCGCGCCGTGCGCGGGTCGTCGTCAAAGCGCGTGACCCCGACCAGCCGCTCACCCGCGCCCAGCGCCAGCACCAACTCGCTGAGCGAAGGAGCCAGCGTCACCACCCGCGCGACGCGGGCCGGGGCCTCGGGCCCGAGGTGCAGCGGGGCCGCCGCCAGCAACGACGCCAGCGCCGCCGCGGCGAACCTCATGGCGCCTTCTTGCCGAACTGAGCCCCTACCATCACGCCGAGCCCGGCGTCGGCGACCAGCGCGTCGTTGTCATCGAGGATCTCCACGCGCGACGGGTTCGAGTTGGTGGCGCTGGTGGGGTTGACATTGACCGCATCGACGATGGCCGGCGGCGACTTCGAGAGATCCACCTTGATGAGGTTCTGCGTGTTCGCGCTCATCACGTAGATGAACTGGTCGAGCGACTTGACGTCCTCGAGGTCGCTGCTCTTTTCGAACTTGAGCACGTCCTGGGCCACGGTGAGCGAGCCTGTTCCCGGCGTGACGAGGCTGAGCGTGCCGCTGGTCGAGTTGACGATGGCGAGCCGGCTGTCTCCGGTCAAGGCGATGGCGATGGGCTGCGCGCCGACCAGCACGCGCGGCTGCTTGAGCGCGCCGGTGCTCGCGTCGAGACGGAAGAGATAGCCGTCGCTCGCGGCGCACAAGACGTAGAGGTCGCTGCCGTTCGCGAGCATCGCGGAAATGTACGCGTTGTCGGCGCAGTCGAGGTGGACCGCGCTCTTGGCGACGCCTGTTCCGCGGTCGATGGGCAGGACGTTGGTGCCGCCGACATCCCCGACCCAGATGGTGTTGCCGGCGATCGCCACGGGCCCAGGGATGACCCCGGCCGGAGTTGCGAAGAAGCGCTTCACCGAGCCGGCGCCGCTTGGGTCAACCTCGGCCACGCCTTGCCCACCGGCGCCGGCGAAGGGCCCTGCGCAGCCGACGTAGAGGAGGTTCGAGTCGGCCCGCACCGAGCCTGGGTTCTGGCACTGGTGCTCGTCGGCGCCGCCGAGGTCGATGACCGCCTGCACGCCCACGCTCGGGACCAGCGAGACGAGCAGGCCGGGGCCAGCGGGTGCGAAGCTGTTCAAGTTGGCGAGCGTGACCCAGACCTTGCCGCCGTACTGGGTGGACGAGCTGGGGAAGGCCTGGTTCGCGTCACCTGCCTTCCAGGGCTTGAGCGCGGTGCCGGCCGGCAGCGCGATCTGCGGAAGAGGAGGGGGCACCTTGCTCGATCCGTGGCATCCAGCGACCAAGACACAGGCGATGGCGAGTGCGGCGGGAAGTGAGGAGTGACGGAAAACATTCATTATAGTTATCCTCTTGTTGAGTTGGTTTAAAGGCGGGCTCTCGCGATGGCGGCGAGCGAGAAGCCGGGGAGTGGGTACTGAAAGAGGTCTTGCTGGGTGCGATCGTCGAGGAGGTTCCTGGCCTCGAGGTCGATCCAGAGCGGGCCCACCGCGCGCACGCCGGCGCCGGCGCTCAAGATTGCGCGAGCTGGGAGGTAGGCCGTGCCGAACTGGTTGCGCGGCATCGAAGAGATGGCGTCGAGCTCGGAGTAACCCTCGAAACGATCGCCGCGATAGGCGCCGCGCAAGAAGAGCCGGTGCGGCGGGCGATACGGCAGCGTCTGGCCGCCCTCGGTCTGGCTGGCGCGCCGGTTGATCGCCTCGAGGTAGCTGTAGCTGGCCTCGGCGAGAAGGCCATGCGGCAGGGTGAGCACCGCGCGCGCCTCGAGGCCGGCGATGCGCGCCGCTCCGATGTTGAACGCCTTGATGCGCGCGGGGGGATTCTGCTCGTAGAGGATCAGGTCGCGATAGCTCGACCAGAACGCGCCGAGCGAAAGAGTGACCCGCTCGGTGCGCCACGCGAGCCCTGCATCGAGGGACCAGGCGCGCTCGGGCCGCAGGCCGGGATTGGGAGTGATGCTTCCCTGGTCCAGGTAGAGCTCCGCGAGCGAGGGCGCCCGGAAGGACCAGCCGAGCCCGCTGCGCAGCTCCAGTGGCCCGAGCGCCGCGTGCTCGTCGAACGGCCTGCCCAGCACGGCAATGCCCGGACTCAGGCCAGTGGCGTCGCCGACCTGGTCGAGCCTGACCGCCGGGTGCACCGAGAGTCGTCCTTGGAAAAAGCGCACGTCGTCGGCGAGCGCGAGGCTCGCGAGCGCGCGACGCCGCAGCCCGACGCCAGCGCCCGACACGCCTTCGCCTCCTGCGGAGATCAGTGCGGAGACCCATTGCCGATCGCCAACCGGCAGGCGCAGCTCGCCCTCGGCCCGCGACGCGAGCGAGCGGTTCGCCGTCGTTGGACAGCCGGGGTCGCCCGGCAGGCAGTCGCCCGCCAGGAGCTGTAGCCCACGCAACTGCAGCCAGCTTCCGCGCGCCCACGCCCTGGCAGTCCACACCCCCTCGCCGATGGAGCCCTGCAGGCGGCCGCCCGCGACCCAGCTTGCGTCCTCGGCGCGCGCGTGCGGAGTGAACCCGCCGATCGGCCCCGGCAGCCCGCGGATTCCGGCCGACGCCTGAGCAAGAGCGCTCGCCTCGATTCCGCCAGAGAGCTGCGTGCTCCAGCGCAAGAGAGCGGCGGCCCGTCGGGCATCGTCATTGGCGCGAACCTCGTCGTAGTAAGGCGCGCCCGCAAGCTCGGGAGTGAGTTGCCGCTGGTAGTCGAATGCACCTCCTGTCCGCTCGAGTTGTGCCGCTCCGACCAACCCTCCGCTCGCGCCCAGCGGCGAGCTCACGTCCGCGGCCAGCTGCACGGTGCCGAACGAGCCAGCGCTGGCCTCTGCTCCGCCGTGCGGCCCGTCCTTGTTTGGCCCTCTTGGCAAAAGCTCGATGACGCCGCCCAGGGCCCCGCTTCCCAGCTGCGCGCCGAGCACCCCGCGGCTGACGACGGCCCGATCGAGCAGCCCCGCCGGGATGGTCGAGAGGTCGATTGCCCCACCTCCGGGTCCCGCCAGCGGGATACCGTCGAGCAGCACGAGCGACTCATCGGCGGTCGCCCCGCGCAGTGACACGGTCGCTGCCTGACCAGGTCCGCCGAGCGTATGGATGCTGACCCCCGGCGAGGTCGCGAGCAGCTGCGCCACCGAGCGCACTTCGCCGCCGTAGCGAGAGGTCTCGACGATGGTGGCTTGCGCCGCCGGTGCGCGTCCCGAGCCGAGCAGCGGCGTTTCGACGATGTCGACGGCGACCGCTTCGAACTCCGCCGCTGGGGTGCCAGCGTCGGCTTCTGCCACGCCCGCATCGGCGCTTGCGAAAGCGGCGGTGGACGAAGCGGCGCAGGCGAAGACCAGGGACGCGACAAGCCGCCCGCGGACGCCGCGAGGGAGGAGCGAGCACGCGCTGACACTGCGCCCGCCGAGGGCGCGCGAAACCTGCACAGGGCTCCCCTCTTTCTTGCGAAGAGGTGGTCGAGCCTTCGTTTCGCCGCCAGGCAGGTTTCCTGGCTCCCGGGTCTGCCGCACGGAACAAGTGCGGCGCGCTTCGCTCCGCCTTCCCTGCGCCTGCCAAGGCGCAAGTGGCTTCTGGAGCAAGCTGCCCGGCTACAGTGGCGGGACCGCGCCGGTGTTTGACCGGCTTCCCTCAAAGGACCCCTTCCGGGGCCACCACGGCGGCGTGCAACGTGCGTGGGTTACGCGCTTCCTCCTGCGCCGTCAAGCCGAGCGGCGCTGCAGACAGGTCAGCCCGCAGGCGATCCGATGCCGGCAGCGGCCGCCTGCTCCGTCAGCGCTGCGGGCCGCGCGGGTCGCAACGTCGTTTCGCCTTCGAGCACGAGGTGGTCGCGGAGCTTGCGGACGATGCCTTTCATCCCGCGGATGCGCGCCACCTCGGCGAGCGAGGCAAAGCGCCTCTGCGCGCGGCGCTCGACGATGGCAAAGGCGCGGCCCTTGCCAATGCCGGGCAAGAGGCGAAGCTCGCTCTCGGTGGCGCGGTTGAGGTTCACCACTCCGACCATTGCCGCCTTGCTCCGACGTCGGCTTCGCGGCGCACTTGCCCTTGGGGAGGCCGGGCTCACGGCCGGTGCGGGCCTGGCTTGCACCGGCGCCGCAGCGCCCGGGCGGGGCGGTGAGAGAGAAGGCAGCTCGCCGCGGCACGACGCAGCGAGGGCAGCGAAGAGCAACGTCGCGCAGAAGGCGCGCGCGGAGTCGGTTGAAGCGATCACTTCGGACCTCTGGCCAGTTTGGCGAAGGTGAGGCCGGCCTCAGCGGACCAGCCTCGGAAATTCGTTACGCCTTGGCTTCAGCTCCGGTCGCGAGCGCACCCGGGCGGCGCGGGGCCCACTCGCTGCGATCGCGCTCCTCGCGAATCTGGATCTTGCCGCTGAGCGGAATCGAGTCGAGGAGCAAGTTCAGCGACCCATCCCGGTTGACGAACGCCGTCCCGACCCGCGCGAAGATCGCCTTCTCCATCCCCTCGCGCTCGATGATTTGAAATGCGGCCAAGCGCTTGCGCGCCGGCGCGGCTCCGTCCATCTGCTGCTGCTCGTTCATGGCGTCTCCCCTTGATCGAGCGCCGCGTCATGCGGCGTCCGAGAGGCGAGTTAGCAGCGACCGTGCCAATGCCGCGCGTGAGGAGCGAGCGCTCAGCGAAGGTCCCAGGACGGGACCCTTTGGCTTCAGAAAGATACCCCGGGGGGTATCTAAACGAAACCCGGTTAGTGCTGAAAGCGGATGTCGGGCGCGGCGCCGACGTCGATCTTTCCGAACTGCGCTTCGTACTTGGCGAGGTTTTCCTGCAGCGCCATCAAGAAGCGCTTCACATGCTTCGGGCTGTTGATGACGCGCGCCCGCACCTGCGCCTTCGGCATCTGCGGCTGCACATAGATGAAGTCGAGCACGAACTCGGTCTCGTTGTGATTGACCATCGCCATGTTGGCGTAGACGCCCTGGGCCAAGTGGTCGTCGATCTGAACCTGGATCTGGATCTGCTGCGGCTGCGCGGGTACTTCGGAGCTCATGCGTCCTCCTTCGGTGCGCACTTCTTAGCAGGCCGGCACGCCTGCTGCATTGGTTTGCGGGCATGTCCGACTCGTGCTACCGCCGCGCGTTGCATGAACGCCTCTGCGGCCCCGTTCGCGCTTGGCGATGGCGCGGACGCCTGCCTTCTCTTGCATGGCTTGACCGGGGCTCCGTCGGAGGTGCGGCCCGTGGGCGAGGCGTTGGCGCGCGCAGGCGTTCGTGCGGTGGGCCCGCTCCTCCCGGGCCATGGGACCCGGCCCGAGGATCTCGAGCTCGTCTCCCGCGGAGATCTGGTGGGTGCAGCGCGCGCGGCCTTGCGTGAACTGCAGGGGGCGCGGCGAATCCTCGTCTGCGGGCTCTCGATGGGGGCGCTGCTCGCGCTCCACCTCGCGGCCGAGGCTGATCCGTCGCTGCGCATCGACGCGCTTGCGCTCCTGGCTCCGGCGATCGAGTTCGCCGGCAAGAGCTGGCTTTTCACGCAGGTCGTGGGCCGCCTGCCACGGCTGCCCATGAAGCTGCTCGTCAGCAAGGGCGGGCGAGACATCCAGGCACGAAGAGTCCTCGGGCCTCAAACCGCCAACAGGGCGGGCGGGGAGGACGGCGCCTATTCCGCCGTGCCAGTCCGCTGGGGCCGCGAGCTGCGCTTGTTGTCCGAGGAGGCCCTCGCTCTTGCTCCCCGGGTGCAGGTGCCGACGCTCATCCTGCATGGAGCGCGCGATCAAACTGCGGCCCCGAGCGGCGCGCGCAGGCTGGCGGGCGCGCTTGGCGGCTTTGATCTGACGTTGCATGTTTATGCGAAGAGCGGACACGTGCTGCCGCTCGATGTCGACAGCGAGGCGGTGAGCGCGGCCGTCGTCGGGTTCTTCAAGAAGGTGGAGGCGTGAGATGGCGAAGTACGTCCTGGCGATCGATCAAGGCACCACCGGCACCACCGCGCTCTTGATCGACCAGCGCCTTTCGGTGAAGGCCAAGGTGAATGTCGAGTTCCGGCAGATCTTTCCCAAGCCGGGCCAGGTCGAGCACGATCTCGAGGACATCTGGGCCTCAACCCAGAAGGCGATCTCGCAGGCCCTGCGCGAGGCCTCGATCAAGGGCTCGGAGCTGCAGGCCATCGGCATCACCAACCAGCGCGAGACCACCGCCCTCTGGGATCGGAAGACCGGGCGGCCCGTGCACAACGCCATCGTCTGGCAGGACCGGCGCACCGCGCCCGCGTGCGAAGCACTGAAGGCGCAGGGCAGGGAGCCGTTCGTGAAGGAGAAGACGGGGCTCGTGCTCGACCCGTACTTCAGCGCCACCAAGATCCGCTGGCTGCTCGACAACGTGAAGGGACTCGAGCAGAAGGCCATGCGCGGCGAGGTGGCGTTCGGCACCATCGACACCTTGCTGCTCTGGAGGCTGACGGGCGGTGTCGCGCACGCGACCGATGTGACCAACGCCTCGCGCACGCTCCTGATGGATCTCGCCGAGCGACGCTGGGATGACGAGCTCTGCTCGTTGTTCGGGGTGCCCAAGCAGCTCCTGCCCGAGATCAAGCCATCGGCCGGCCTCTTCGGAGTCACCAAAGGCATCAAGGTCCTGCCTGACGGAATCCCCATCGCAGGAATCGCAGGCGATCAACAGGCCGCCATGGTCGGCCAAGCCTGCTTTTCGCCCGGCGAGGCCAAGTGCACCTACGGCACCGGCGCGTTCCTGCTCATCAACGCGGGCCCGAAGCCCGTGGCCTCCAAGCACGGGCTGCTCGGCACCGTGGCCTGGCAGATCGGCGACGAGGTGGCCTACGCGCTGGAAGGGAGCGCATTCATCGCCGGCGCCGTGGTGCAGTGGCTGCGCGACGGGCTCTCCGTGATCAAGAAATCTGGCGACATCGAGGCGCTGGCCAGACAGGTGCCCGACTCGGGCGGCGTGGTCTTCGTGCCGGCGCTGGCCGGCCTCGGGGCGCCCCACTGGCGGTCCGATGCGCGCGGCCTCATCAGCGGCATCGACCGCGGCACGACCAAGGCGCACCTCGCGCGCGCCGCCCTCGAGGGGGTCGCGTTCGAGATTCATGACCTCGCCCAAGCGATGTCGCAGGACATCGGCACGCCGATGCCGATGTTCAAGGTGGACGGCGGCGCGTCGGCCAACGACCTCTTGATGCAATTTCAAGCCGATCTGCTGCAGACGCCCATCGAGCGGCCGAGGATGATCGAGACCACGGCGCTGGGTGCGGCCTTTCTGGCGGGGCTCGGCACCGGAGTCTGGTCCGGGCTGGCCGAGCTCAAGAAGAGCTGGCGGGTGGACAAGAAGTTCCAGCCCAAGATGAAGCCCGAAGCGCGAGAGGAGCACCTCGCCCGCTGGCGCAAGGCGGTGGAGCGCGCGTAGCTCGTCTCTCAGGTCAAGTGGTGTTGCTACAGACCACGGCCTCGATCAGCTGGGCGCTGAGGCCGTCGAGATCGATGAACTCGACCCCGATGCCGAAGCCCTGGACGATGCGAACAATCTTCACCTGGCCCTCGACCAAGCGGTCGCCGCCCGCGTCGAATTGAAGCGTCAGCGTCTGACCGATGGGCCGAGGAGCGCCGCTCTTGCTGACGTGCGCGCCGCTGATGAACATGCCGCCAAGCGAGATGTCGCGAGCTGTGGCCTCGACGAGTTGGTCCACGGTGCCAAAGCGCATCCGCACCACCAGCTCGATGGCGGCGCGCGGGTGTCGCCGCCGCTCGGAACCCTTGGGCTGGGGTTGCTCGGTGAGTGTGCCGTCGGCTGATGCGCCTGGTTTCTCGGGTCCGCTGAAGTCCATCCCCCCTCTCATCGGCTCAGGGGAACAGGGCTTGTAGGGCGTCGCTGAGTGAGGCAGCGCCGCAGAGCGTGATGGGGCCCCCGGTGCCAAGACGCTTGTGATTGCCGGCGGGCAGGACGCAGCGGGTGAACCCCAGCTGCGCGGCTTCCGAGAGTCGCTGCTCCACCTGACCGACAGCCCGCACCTCGCCCGCGAGTCCGACCTCGCCGAGCACCAGGGTCTTCGGGTCGAGGGCGCGATTCCAAGAGGAGGAGACGAGCGCCGCCGCCAGCGCGAGGTCGCCCGCTGGCTCGTCGAGCGTGGCTCCGCCGGCGACGTTCACGTAGACGTCGCGGTCCGAGAGCGGCACGCCTTCTTTCTTCTCGAGCACAGCGGTCAGGAGCGCCACGCGGCCTGCGTCGACGCCGATGGCGGTGCGCCTGGGCGAGCCGCCCGCGGCGAGGTCACCGACCAGCGCTTGCACCTCGACCAGCAGCGGGCGCGTGCCGTTCATGGTGGCCATCACGGCGCTGCCCGAGGCGCCCTTGGGCCGCTCGGCCAGGAAGAGCGCGCTCGGGTTCGACACCTCGCAAAGGCCTTCGCTGCGCATCTCGAAGACGCCGATCTCGTTGGTGGAGCCGAAGCGGTTCTTGTGCGCCCGCAGCACGCGATACGAGTGGCTGCGGTCGCCCTCGAAGTAGAGCACCGTGTCCACCATGTGCTCGAGCAGCCTGGGACCTGCGAGCGCGCCATCCTTGGTCACGTGGCCGATGAGGACGGTCGGCGTGCCCGTGCGCTTGGCCCAGGCCACCAGCCTCGCCGCTGATTCGCGCACTTGCACGATGGAGCCAGGGGCGCTCCCGAGCGCTGGCAGGTGCATGGTCTGGATCGAGTCGATGACGAGCACGCGCGGCTTGCAGCCATCGGCCGCGGCCAGCGCGAGCTCGGCGTCGATCTCGGCGAGCAAGAGCAGCGCGGGAGCCAAGGTGCCGAGCCGCTCGCCGCGCAGGCGCGTCTGGCGCAGCGACTCCTCGCCGCTGACGTAGAGGACCGGCCGCTCGCCGGGCAGGCGCGAGAGCTTGTCGAGCGCGGTCAGCAGCAGCGTGCTCTTGCCGATGCCAGGGTCGCCACCGAGGAGCACCACGGAGCCCGCCACCAGCCCTCCGCCGAGGACGCGGTCGAACTCGCCGATGCCGGTCGAGTCGCGCCCGCCGGCCTCCAGCGGCACTTCGCCGATGGGCGTCGGCAAGAGCGCGCCGGTGGCGAGGCTGCGCGGGCCAAGGCCGGTCACGCGCTCCTCGACCAGCGTGCCCCACTCGCTGCACTCGGGACAGCGCCCGAGCCACCGCGGAGTCCGAAAGCCGCACGCCTGGCAGACGTGCTCGAGCTTTGCCGCGCGCGCCACTTTTGTCGCCGATCCCATCGTGGACTCCTTGGTCGTGAAGACAGCGAGACCCTGGCAGGCCCCTCCGACATCCAGGCCGCGCGGCTCTCCCGCAAGCCATGAGCAAGGGTCGGGCCAGCGGCGGCGCTCACTGCTTGTCGGGCTCCTGTGCGAACATTTGCCGCTCGGGTACTGCGGCCCGAGGGGAGGCCTTCGATGCGTGCATGCGTGATCGGCGCCGGCAGCTGGGGGACGGCGCTCGCGTCCGTGCTCGGTGCCAATGGCCACGAGACGGTGGTCTGGTCGCACGACGCAGAGGTGGCCACCGCCATCACCGAGCGGCACGAAAATCCGAAGTACCTGCCCGACCTGCCGCTTCCCGACACGGTGCGCGGCACGCGCGACCTGCGCGAGAGCCTGCAGGGCGCGGAGATCGTGCTCCTGGTCAGCCCCTCGCACGTGACGCGCGCGCTGCTCCGCGACTGCGTGCCCGACATGCCGCGCGCGACGCCCATCGTCTGCGCATCGAAGGGCATCGAGAACGACACTCTAATGACCATGGACGAGGTGATGGAGGAGGTGCTCCCTCCCGAGATGCACCCGTATCTGGCGTTCCTCTCGGGTCCCTCGTTTGCGAAGGAGACGATGCGCCGCCAGCCCACCGCGGTCGTGGTGGCGTCGCGCTGGGAGCGCATCGCGCAGCGGGTGCAGCGCGCCTTCTCGAATGACTGGTTTCGCGCCTACACCTCGAGCGACGTGATTGGCGTGGAGCTTGGCGGCTCGCTCAAGAATGTCATCGCCATCGCCGCCGGAATCGTGGACGGCATGGGCTTTGGCAACAACACGCGCGCGGCGCTCATCACCCGCGGGCTCGGCGAGCTGGTAAAGATCGCGATGAAGAAAGGTGCTAACCCATTGACACTGAGCGGGCTGGCCGGGATGGGCGACCTCGTGCTGACGTGCACCGGCGATCTCTCGCGCAACCGGACGGTTGGCCTTGGGCTTGGGCGCGGGCAGAAGATCGGCGAGGTGCTGGCGGGCATGAAGCAGGTCGCCGAAGGGGTCCGCACCGCCAAGGCCGTGCACGAGCTGGCGAAGAAGCTGCAGCTCGACTTACCCATCCACGAGACGGTCTACCGCATCGTCCACGAGGATCTGCCGGTCAAGTCAGCGCTGCAAGAGCTGATGGGGCGCGAGCTGAAGAGCGAGTTCCAGCTACATTAGATCCTCATTCGCCGAGGTAGGCCTTGCGGACCTCGGGCGACTGCAGGAGCTCGGCGCCGGTTCCGCGCTGCACCACCGCGCCCGTCTCCAGCACATAGCCGTGGTGCGCGATGCCGAGCGCGAGGTGCGCGTTCTGCTCGACGAGCAGGATGGTCACGCCCTCTTTGTTGATCTCGACGATGATGCGGAAGATGGTCTCAACCACTTGCGGCGCGAGGCCGAGGCTTGGCTCGTCGAGCAGCAGGAGCTTGGGCCTCGCCATCAGCGCGCGGCCGATGGCGAGCATCTGCTGCTCGCCGCCCGAGAGCGTCCCGGCGCTCTGATTGCCGCGCTCGCGCAGCTTTGGGAAGCGGCCAAATTGCTTCTCTTCGTCTTCGTTGATGCCCGCCGAGTCCCGCCGCAGGAAGGCCCCGAGGCGCAGGTTCTCCCTCACAGTGAGGTTCGGAAAGATGCCGCGGCCCTCGGGCGCGTGGATGAGCCGCCGCGCGACCAGCTTGTGCGGCTTGAGGCCCGCGATCTCTTCGCCTTGGTAGCGCACGCTGCCGCTGGTGGGCTTGAGCATCCCCGAGACGGCGCGCAGGGTCGTTGTCTTGCCTGCGCCGTTGGCGCCGATGAGGGTCGCGATCTCGCCCTCGGCCACGTCGAGCGAGATGCCGCGCAGCGCGTGGATGGCGCCGCCGTAGTGCACGTTCAAGTCGGTCAGCGACAGGAGCGGGGCAGGGGCGGTCACTTGGTGACCTCGGCCGGCTTCTCGGCGGCGTGCTTCTTCGCGTAGCTCTCGCCGAGGTACGCCTCGATCACCTTGGCGTTCGCTTGAATCTCGCGCGGCAGGCCCTGGGCGATGGTGACGCCATGATCCAGCACCAGGATTCGCTCGGAGACGCCCATCACCAGCTTCATGTCGTGCTCGATGATGACGATGGCGACGCCGAAGCGATCACGGATCGATCGGATCAGGTCCATCAGCTCGACCTTCTCGCGCGAGTTGGTCCCGGCGGCGGGCTCGTCGAGGAGCAAGAGCTGCGGGCCGGTGGCCAGAGCGCGAGCGATCTCCAGGCGGCGCTGCTCACCATAGGGAAGGTTCTTGGCGAGGTCGTCGCGGCGGTGCGAGAGGCCGAGCACATCCAGGAGTTCATCGGAGCGCTCGGCGATCCAGGACTCCTCGCGCGCCGAGAGCACTCCGTGGCGCACCGCGGCCGCCATCGATTCGTGCGTCAGGTGATGGCACGCGATTCGCACGTTGTCGAAGACCGTGAGCTCGCGAAACAAGCGGATGTTCTGGAAGGTGCGCGCCACGCCGCGATGGGTGATGTCGTGCGGCTTGAGTCCTTTGGTGTCGGCGCCCGCGATGGCGATGGTGCCTTCGCTCGCCGGGTACACGCCGGTCAGGAGATTGAAGACGGTCGTCTTGCCGGCGCCGTTCGGGCCGATGAGCGCGACCAGCTCTCGCGGGTTCACGCGCAGTGAAAAGTCATTCACCGCTGTCAGGCCGCCGAAGCGGATGGTCGCGTGCTGCACGTCGAGCAGCGCCTTGCCTTCGGGCAGCGGCGCCGCGCGGGAGTCCGCATGACGAGGCTCTTGCTTGGCTGGCTTGTCTGCGCCCGCTTTGCCGGTCCGCTTGCGCCACCAGTTCTTGACCAGATCCCAGGCCTCGGTGCTGCCAAAGAGGCCGCGCGGGCGCACCAGCATGAGCACGATGAGGGCGAGCGAGTAGATGACCATGCGCGATTTGACGAGGTCAAATTGGACATGGACCCCTCCCAAAGTGACATCCACTGGGGGCAGATCGCGCAGCGCCTCGGGCATCAGGGTCAGCACCGCGGCCGCCACGATCGCGCCGCTGATCGACCCCATGCCGCCGAGAACCACCATGGCGACGATCTCGAACGAGCGGACGAAGGTGAAGCTCTGCGGAGAGAGGTTTCCCTCGAACGCGCCCGACAGCGCTCCGGCCAGACCGGCGAAGAAAGCGCTGACCACGAAGGCGCGCACCTTGTAGCCGGTGGTGTCTACCCCCATCGCCTCGGCCGCTACCTCGTCCTCGCGCACTGCGAGGAAGGCGCGGCCGTGCGTCGAGTCGCGCAGACGCTTGGAGACCAGGACGGTCGCGATGGCGACGCCCCAGATCCAGGTGGTGTCGGCGCGGTGGGGAATGGGCGAGAGCCCGATCGAGCCGCCGAAGAGATTGGTGTTCTCGATGATCACCCGGATGATCTCGCCGAATCCGAGGGTGACGATGGCGAGGTAGTCTCCGCGCAGGCGGAGCGACGGCTTGCCCACCAGCCAGCCCGCGCCGGCAGCGGCGAAGCCGCCGATGACCGACGCGATGGCGAAGAACCATTCGCCCTGCGGGCCGCGCATGAGGATGACCGAGCTGACATAGCCGCCGACCGCCATGAAGCCGGCGTGGCCGATGGAGAACTGCCCGGTCAGGCCGTTCACCAGGTTGAGGGACACGGCCATCGTGACGGCGATGCCGATGTGGTTGATGTTCTGGAACGCGTAGTCCCAGCCGTGGCCCTGGCCGAAGCCCTCGATCACGTAGAGGGCGGGCAGGGCGATGACGAAGGGCACCCAGGCGCGCGCAAGGCGGGCGGCCACCTGGCCCGCAGTGGTTCGAGGCAGGTCTGCCATCTAGACCTTTTCCGCCGCGGTGCTGCCGAGCAGGCCAGAGGGCTTCACCAGGAGGATGATGATGAGGATCGAGAAGGCCACGGCATCGCGCCACGACGAGCTGCCGTAACCTGCGACCAGCTGTTCGGCCAGCCCGAGCAAGAGCCCACCGAGCATGGCGCCCGGGACATTGCCGATGCCGCCGAGCACCGCGGCGACGAACGCCTTCAGGCCGGGCATCAGGCCGAGCAGCGGGTCGACGCGAGGATATTTCGACGCATACAAGATGCCCGCGGCCGCCGCCAGCACCGACCCCAGGACGAAGGTGAAGGTGATGACGAAGTCGGTGTTCACGCCCATCAAAGAGGCCGTGTCCGCGTTCCAGGAGACCGCGCGCATGGCGGTGCCGATGCGCGTGTGGAAGACGATGCGCTGGAGCAGGAACATGAGGAGCAAGCTCACCACCACCGTGACCACGTCCACAAAGCCGATGTTCAAGCCAGCAAGGTGGATGGTGGCGTGATCGGGGAGCACGCGGAAGAAGCGCGGGTTCGGGTCGAAGACCAACTGGCCGCCGTACTCGAGCAGGAAGCTGACGCCGATGGCGGTGATGAGCGAGTTGATGCGGGGTGCGTTGCGCAGCGGCTTGTAGGCCAGGCGCTCGATGACGAAGCCGAGCGCGCCGCAGATCACCATCGAGACCAAGGTGACGATCAGTGCGCCGGCGATGCTCGGCTCGCGGGACTCGTTGCTCCAGCGCGACGAGGCGTACCAGCCCATCATCGAGCCCATCATGAAGACATCGCCGTGGGCGAAGTTGATGAGCTTGAGGACGCCGTAGACCATGGTGTAGCCGAGCGCGATGAGCGCGTAGATCGCGCCCACGCTCACGCCATTGACCAGATGTTGGAAGAACTCGGTCACGTGGGGGTCGCGCTACTTGTTGGCAGCGGCAGGGGCGGCGCCGGGAGCGGTCTCGGCGGGCTTTGCCTGCCCCTCCGGCATGATCGTAGTCACGAACTCATACTTGCCGCCCGGGCCCACTTTGAGCACGACCGCCGGCTTCACCGGGTTGCGGTTCTGGTCGAGCGTGATGTCGCCGGTGACACCCTTGTAGTTCTTGGTGGCCGCGAGCGCGTCGCGGATCGAGGGACCCGACAGGTCCTTGGCCCGCTTCATGGCGTCGACGAGCATGCCGGCGGCGTCATAGGCCTGCGCGGCCAACGAGTCGGGGAGGGTGTTGAACGCCTTCTTGAACTTGGCGACGAACTCCTGGATGCGGGGGCTGGGGTCGTCGACCGAGTAGTGGTTCGAGAAGTAGCTGCCAAGGAGGGCTTCACCGCCAATCTCCCAGAGCTTCTCGCTGTCCCAGCCGTCGCCGCCGAGCAGCGGCACGGTGATGCCGGCTTCCTTTGCCTGGCGCGCGACCAGGCCCACGTCGGTGTAGTAGCCCGGGACGAAGATGCCGTCGGGCGACGTCTGCTTGATGTTGGTGAGCTGGGCGCGGAAGTCCACGTCGCCGGCGGAGAAGCTCTCGTCGCGGGTGATGGTGCCGCCCATCTTGGTGAAGTTCTCCTTGAAGACGTCGGCGAGGCCCACCGAATAGTTGTTCCGCACGTCGCGCAGGATGGCGACCTTGGAGAGCTTCAGGTTCTCGCGGGCGAACTTCGCCATCACGTAGCCCTGGAACGGGTCGATGAAGCAGGCGCGGAAGATGTAGTCGCCGACGGCCGTGACCTCGGGATTGGTGGACGACGGCGTGATCATCGGCACCTTGGCCTGCTGGGCCTTGGGCGCCATGAACTTCGAGCGCGTGGAGGCAACCTCGCCGAGCAGAGCGGTCACGTGATCGCTGGCGATGAGCTTGGTCGCCGCGGTCGCCGCCTGCTCCGGCTTGCCCTCGTCGTCGAGGACGCTGACCTTGAGCTGGCGGTTGCGCACGCCGCCCGCCGCGTTCGCCTCGGTGATGGCGAGCTGGATGCCCTTGTCGCTCGAGGTCCCGAACGTCGCCTCGTTGCCGGTCATGCTGCCGACTTCGCCGATGATGATGGGGCCGGTGGCGGCGGCGCCGACGAGGCCACTGCCCTGGTCGGCCGCCTCTTTCTTGCAGGCGAAGACCGACGCGAGACCGAGAACGACGAAGGCGATGCGGGGAGGCCTCAGCATGGTCTGCTCCAAAGCTTTCGGGGCGGCAGTAAAGCGGCCCTGCTTAGCATTCCCGAAGCGCGGGATCAACGAGCGCAAGCATCGCTTGAACGGCCTGCCCGCAGGGGCTACCCTCGCCGCGTGCCGGCTCCGCGCATCCTCGTGGTCGACGACAACCCGGAGCTGCTGACGCTCTTGTCCTCTGCATTCGAAGAGGCGGGCTACGCGGTCTCCACGGCGTTGCGGGGTCGAGCCGCGCTCGATCTGGCGCGCCGCGAGCGGCCCGACCTCGCCGTCGTCGACGTGTTGCTGCCCGATCTGATGGGGTTCGACGTCGCCGAGATGTTGAAGCGACTGGGCATCCCCTTCATCTTGATGTCGGGCGTGCACAAGGGCGGCAAGGCGGCGGCAAACGCCATCAGCAAATATGGCGCCGCCGGGTACTTCGAGAAGCCCTTCGAGCGGCAGGAGCTGCTCGAGCTGGTCGGCAAGACGCTCACTCCATCGGCGCCTGCGGCGCAGCCGTCAAGCCAGGCTTCGTCTCCTCCTCCGCCGCCGGATCCGCTCGCGGAGATGCGCGCCTTCGAGGAAGCGGTGAAGGCCAGGCTCCGCGTGCCGGCCAGCATGCCGCCGCCGCCGGGAAACGCAGAGCCTGTGTCCGCGCCCATCCCGCAGGCGCCGGTCCCGCCCGAGGGGCTGCAAGAGCTGCCGGCGCAGCGGCCCTCGGCGCAGAGGGGCGAGATCCGCGACAACCTGCCCCAGCTCTTCGCTGCCTTCTACACGGCCAAAGAGACCGGTGAGCTCGGCCTGCAAAAGGGCCAGGTGAAGAAGGTCGTCTATTTCGAGCAGGGCATGCCAGTCTTTGCCCTCTCCAACCTGGTCACCGATCGATTCGGGCAGTTCCTGGTGCGCGCGGGCAAGATCACCGAAGAGAGCCTGAAGGCGGCGGCCACCTCGGCCATCCAGAGCAAGCGTCGCACTGGCGACGCGCTCATCGAATTGAAGCTGCTCACCGAGGCCGAGCGCCTCTACTATGTGGGGCAGCAGATCAAGAGCATCCTCTACAGCCTCTTTGCCTGGGAGGAAGGGGTCTTCCACCTCTCCTTCCACGGACGGGCGCGCAAGGAGGCAATCAAGCTCGACATCCACCCGGCCAATCTCGTCCTTCGGGCCGTGCGCAAGCTCTACAAGCCCGAGCGTCTCGGGCGCCTCTTGCGCGATGAGGACCGGCTGATCCCTTCACCGGAGCCGCACTTCAACCTCAGCGACGTCGAGCTGCAGGCTTGGGAGGCGCACCTGCTCACCAAGGCGAACGGCATGCGCAGCGTGCGGCAGCTCGTCGACCTGGCCGGCAGGCCCGAGCTGGAGACGCGCGGGCTGCTCGTGGGCCTGCACGCGCTGCGTGTCCTCGATCTGGTTCCCTGAGCATCCGCGCGGAGCCACACAGACTGCTCGCGCTCTTGGTTGACACCCTCGGCGGATCGCCCTAAGAGTGCGCCCGCCCCGCGTCCCTGACAGGCGGTGCGCCTCGCGATGATCCCACTACACCCTCCCGCAGGCCCCTCGAAGTCGCCGTTCGACCCCGAGCGCCAGAAGCGCTTTGACATCGGGTTCGATGCGGCGGTCGCCAAGTATCCGCCCGAGCGCAAGAAGGCCGCGCTGCTCCCCGCGCTGCACCTCGCGCAGGATCTGCTCGGGTGGCTCCCCGAGTCGGCGATGGCGTACGTCGGGTTTCGGCTGGACGTGCCGCCTGCTCGCGTCCGCGAGGTGGCGACCTTCTATACGATGTACCGGCTCAAGCCGACCGGGCGGCAGCACATCGAGATCTGCAACTCGGTCAGCTGCTGGGCGCTGGGCAGCGAGCGGCTCTTCGAGAGCTGCGAAAAGAAGCTCGGCATCAGGAAGGGCGAGAAGACCAAGGATGGGCAGTTCTCGCTCGGCGAAGTGGCCTGCCTCGCGGCCTGCGGCGGCGCGCCCGCGCTGCTGATCAACAACTACCGCTATGTCGAGAACATGACGCCCGAGAAGCTCGACAAGATCATCGATGAGCTCGGCAAGCAGCCCGGCATCGACATCGTCGGCGCGCCCGGGGAGGGCCAGTAGCCATGCCCGAGGCCGTCAAGATCCTCACCGAGTTCTGGCACGAGAAGGACAGCTTCTCGCTCGACGTCTACAAGAAGTACCGCGGCTACCAGGCGCTGCCCAAGGCGCTGAAGATGGCGCCGCAAGCCATCGTCGACGAGGTGGTCAAGGCCAACCTGCGCGGCCGCGGCGGCGCCGGGTTTCCCACGGGCATGAAGTGGAACTTCGTGCGCAAGGAAACGAGCCTGCCGAAGTACCTCGTGGTCAACGCCGACGAGGGCGAGCCCGGCACGTTCAAGGACCGCGCGATCCTCGAGAACAGCCCGCACCAGTTTGTCGAGGGGCTGATCATCGGCTGCTTCGCCATCGACTGCCACCTCACCTACGTCTATTGCCGCGGCGAGTTCCGCGACGGCCCGGTGTCGCGCACGCAGAAGGCCATCGACGAGGCGTACGCCGCCGGGTACCTGGGCAAGAACATCCTCGGCAGCGGGTTCGATCTGGAGATGCACGTGGTCCGCGGCGCGGGCGCGTACATCTGCGGCGAAGAGACCGCGCTGCTCGAGTCGCTCGAGGGCCGCAAAGGCTATCCGCGGCTCAAGCCGCCATTCCCCGCCAACGCGGGCGGCGGGCTCTTCAAGCAGCCCACGGCGGTCAACAACGTCGAGACCCTCGCCAACCTGCCGGCCATTGTCGAAAAGGGCGGCGACTGGTTCTCGAGCGTGGGCCTCGTGCCGAAGAACGGCGGCACGCGCCTGTACGCCGTCAGCGGGCACGTGAAGAAGCCCGGCGTCCACGAGGCGCCGATGGGCATCACGTTCAAGGCGCTCCTCGAGGACTACTGCGGCGGCATGCGCGACGGCTCGACGCTCAAGGCCATCATCCCGGGCGGCAGCTCGTCGGCGATCATGACGGCGGAAGAGGCCGAGTGGGCCAGCGACTTCGACACCCTCAAGGCCAAGAAGACCATGGCCGGCTCGGGCGCGGTCGTCTACCTCGACCAGAGCGTGAACATGGCGCACGCGCTCGCCAACGTGATGCGCTTCTATGCGCACGAGAGCTGCGGCCAGTGCACGCCCTGCCGCGAAGGCACCGCCTGGCTGTCGCGGCTGCTCGACAAGATCGTCAGCGGGAAGGGCGAAAAGGTGGACATCGATAACGTCCACCAGATCGCCCGCCAGATGGAGATGAAGACCATCTGCGCCCTGGCCGACGGCGCGGCCATGCCCGCCAAGAGCTACATCGAGAAGTTCCGCGGCGACTTCGACGCGCTGGTCCGGGGATAAACGGAAATGGCCGAGACCATCCTCTTCTATCTCTTCGCGGTCGGCGTCCTGGGCGCCGGCGCGCAGGTGGTGCTGCGGAGAAATCCCATCCACGGCGCGCTGGCCCTGGTGGCGAGCTTCTTCTTCCTCGCCGGCATCTACGTGCTCCTCTCGGCGCACCTGATCGCGATCCTGCAGGTGATGGTCTACGCGGGCGCGGTGATGGTGCTCTTCGTCTTCGTCATCATGCTGCTCAACTTGAAAGACGAGGAGCTGGGGCAAACGCGCATCACGCTCTGGAAAGGCGCCGGCGTGCTGGCCATCCTCGGCGCGGTCGGCGTCTCGGCGCGCGCGGCGCTGACCACGGTCTACTCAGGGCCGGTGACGGACCTGGCCGTGCGCGAGGCGTCGCGCGGATTTGGCGGCGTGAAGGCAGTGGGCCGCGCGCTGTACCTCGACTCGCTCTTGCCGTTCGAAGTGACCAGCCTTCTCTTGCTCGTGGCGATCGTCGGCGCGGTCGTCGTCGCCAAGGGGAAGATCTGATGGACGAGCTCCTTCACATCGGCCCGCAGCACTACCTCATCCTCGCGGCGATGCTCTTTGCGCTGGGCGCAGCCGGCGTGGTGCTGCGCCGCAACGCGCTCATCGTGCTGATGAGCATCGAGCTGATGCTCAACGCCGTGAACCTGACGTTTCTGGCCTTCTCGCGCTTTCCGCTGGCGCCGCCCCCTCCCGGTGGACGCATCGAGGACTTGCTGCACGGACACGCAGCCGTCTTTTTCGTCATCGCCGTGGCCGCAGCCGAGGCGGCGGTCGGCCTCGCCATCGTCATCGCGGTGTTCAGAAGCCGCGTCTCCATCAATGTGGATGAGTTCGATTCCCTGAAGCTCTAGCCAAGGCCAAAGAGGGCGCGCATGGAAGTCGGTTGGCTCCACTACATCCCGCTCCTGCCGCTGCTCGGCGCCGCCATCTGCGGCCTCGCCGGCAAGTGGCTGCCCAAGAGCTGGCTGTACGCGACCGCGCTCGCGAGCGTGCTGCTCTCGTGCCTGATTGGCTTTGTCGCCTTCAACGCGGTGGCCCAGGGCGACGGCGGCGTGCTGCACGAGACCGTCTTCAGCTGGATCAACGCGGGCCGCCTGCACGTGGACCTGGGCCTCTCGCTCGATCGCCTGAGCGGCACGCTGGTCCTGGTCATCACCGGCGTCGGCTTTCTCATCCATCTCTATAGCGTCGCTTATATCGACGAGGACGCCGGCTATTGGCGTTACTTCGCTTATCTCAACCTGTTCGTCGCCGCGATGCTGCTCCTGGTGCTCGGCGACAACCTTGTCGCCATGTTCGTCGGCTGGGAGGGCGTCGGCCTCTGCAGCTACTTGCTGATCGGCTTCTGGTTCGACGACGAGGCCAAGGCCAGCGCCGGCCGCAAGGCGTTCATCGTCAACCGCATCGGCGACTTCGGCTTCTTGCTCGGCATCTTCACCCTCTTTGCCGTCACCAATCACGTCGACTTCGCCAGCCTCAAGGGCGACCCGCTCACGCTCACGCAGGCCTCGATCGCGGCGGGGCTGCTCTTCCTCGGCGCCTGCGGAAAGAGCGCGCAATTGCCGCTCTATATCTGGCTGCCCGACGCGATGGCCGGCCCCACGCCGGTCAGCGCGCTCATCCATGCGGCCACCATGGTCACCGCCGGCGTCTATATGGTGGCGCGCCTTTCGTTCCTCTATGTCCAGGCCCCCGGCGTCCTGCTCGTCATCGCCTGCGTCGGCGGGCTGACCGCGCTCTGGGCGGCGCTCATCGCTACCTCGCAAAGCGATATCAAGAAGGTCCTGGCCTACTCAACCGTCTCCCAGCTTGGGTATATGTTCCTCGGCGTCGGCGTCGGCGCGTTCTTCGCCGGTACCATGCACCTCGTCACCCACGCCTTCTTCAAGGCCTGCCTCTTCCTCGGCTCGGGCGCGGTGATCCACGGCCTGCACGGCGAGCAGGACATGAACAAGATGGGCGGCCTGAAGAAGTACATGCCGCACACGGCAATGACCTTCCTGATTGCGACCATTGCAATCACCGGAATTCTTCCTATCAGCGGCTTCTTCTCCAAAGACGAGATCCTCGCGCAGGCCCTGCACACCAGCGCCTTCTCCTTCCTCACGCTGACGCCCGACGGCGCCACGCACCTCTCTGCGGTGGGCCCGGTCCTCTATATCGTCGGCAGCTTCACGGCATTGCTCACCAGCTTCTATATGTGGCGCTGCTATCTGCTGACCTTCCAGGGCCAATATCGCGGCGGGCCCGACGTGCACCCGCACGAGTCGCCCTTCTTGATGACTCTGCCGCTCTGGGTCCTCGCCATCCTCTCCATCGCGGGCCTCATCCTTGGCCTGCCCGAAGGGTTCGCGCACGCGCTCCATCTCAAGGACTTCACCTGGGAAGGCTTCACCGAGGGCCTCTTCGCACATCCGCGCGGTGGGCCGCCTTCAGAAGGCAACCTGCTCATCACCTATGCCGTTGCCCTGATTATCGGCTGGGTTGGCGCGGGCGGGGCTTGGTACTATTACGGCCCCCGCTCCGAAGGCCGCGCCGCCGCGTTCACGGCAAGCTGGCCGCGCTTGCACCGAGCGCTGGTCAACAAGCTCTATGTCGATGAGTTCTACAATGCCGTCATCGTCCGCCCGCTCTGGGCGCTGGCCCGCGGCCTCTGGGACATCGTCGATCGCACCCTCATCGACGGCCTCCTGGTGAACGGCTCGGCGTCGCTGGTGGCCTGGATCGGCGCGCTCGCCCGGCGCTTCCAAAACGGCGACGTGCAGCGCTACGCGGCGGTCACTGCGGTTGGCGTGGCCTTCTTGGTCTGGGCGTTCTTGCTCCGCGGCTGATGGAAGGTCTCCAATGAACTGGCTCTCAGCCCACCTCTTCAGCCTCGTGCTCTTCCTGCCGCTCCTGGGCGCGGCCATCGTCGCGATCCTGCCGCGCGGCGAAGGCGATCAGCACAAGGGCGTGGCCGTCTTCACTTCGCTCGTGACCTTTTGCGTCTCGCTGTTGCTTTGGACGGGCTTTGATTCAACCAAGGCAGGCTTCCAGTTCGAAGAGCGTGTCGAGTGGGCCCCAAGCCTCGGCATCAGCTATCACGTGGGTCTCGACGGCGTGGCGCTCTTGCTGGTGATGCTGACGACGTTCCTCGGCCCCATCGTCGTGCTCTCGTCGTGGAAGGGCGTGCAGCACCGGGTCAAGGAGTTCTGCCTCGCGCTCCTCGTGCTCGAGACCGCGATGCTCGGCACCTTGGGCGCGCTCGACCTGGTCCTGTTCTACGTCTTTTGGGAAGCGATGCTCATCCCCATGTACCTCCTGGTCGGGGTCTGGGGCAGCGAGCGGCGCATCTATGCCGCGGTCAAGTTCTTCCTCTTTACCTTCGTCGGCAGCGTCCTCATGCTGCTCGCCATCTTCTATCTCTGGTCGAAGTCGGCGCCGACCCGGACCTTCGATTACGTCACCCTGATGGCCAGCCTGCGCCTCGACGCGGGCGAGCAGAAGTGGCTCTTCCTCGCCTTTGCATTGGCCTTTGCCATCAAGGTCCCAATCTGGCCGCTCCACACCTGGCTGCCCGACGCGCACACCGAGGCGCCCGCCGCCGGCTCGATCCTGCTCGCCGGCGTGATGCTGAAGATGGGCACGTTTGGTTTCATCCGCTATGCAATGCCGCTCTTCCCCAATGCCGCATTGGAGTGGGCTCCGGTCATTGCGTGGCTCGGCGTGATTGGAATCATCTACGGCTCGCTGATGTGCATGGCGCAGACTGATTTGAAGCGCCTGGTGGCCTATTCTTCGGTGGCCCACCTTGGGTTCGTCATGCTCGGCCTCTCGGCGCTGACGGCCGAGTCCGCGAGCGGCGCCGTCTTGCAGATGGTCAATCACGGCATCTCCACCGGCGCGCTCTTCCTCATGATTGGCTACCTCTACGAGCGCACCCACACGCGCGACCTCGCGGCCTACGGCGGCCTCGCCAAGGTCACGCCGGCCATCGCCGCGGTGTTCCTCGTGATCACGCTCTCGTCGATCGGCCTGCCCGGCACCAATGGGTTCGTCGGTGAGTTCTTGATTCTCATCGGTACCTACTCAGGGCGTTTGCAAAGCGGAGTCTTGTTGGCCGTGCTCGGCTCGCTCGGCGTGATTCTCGGCGCGGTCTATATGCTCTGGATGTACCAGCGCGTGATGCTCGGACCCATTCGCCGCGAGTCGGTGCGCTCGCTGCCCGACTTGTCGCTGCGCGAGTGGGTCACTTTCGCACCGCTCCTGGCCGCCATCGTCGTCCTCGGCGTCTATCCCGGCCCGCTGCTCGCCGCGGTCAAGCTGCCGGTCGAGGCGTTCGTGCAGCGCGTCGCGCAGCCTCCGCCAGCGGCCGAGCCCGGGCAGCGCCGGCGCGTGATTCCCATCCGTCCCCCGTCGCTCGGCATGCAGCAGCCTGGCGCCGCGCCGTCCGACAGCGAGTCGCCCCGCGTGCACTTCCCGCGCAATACGCTGCCCCGCGCGCCGCTCGGCCAGCCGCCGTCGGTCGTGCCCACGGAGCAGAAGCCATGAGCACGACGTTCGACTCGAGCGACCTCTTTGGATTCCTGCCGGCGCTGATCCTCGCCGTGGGCGCGATGATCCTCATGACCACCGAGGTCTTCCTGCGCCCCTCGACGCCCGAGGCGCAGCCGGACCGGCGCTACCAGGCGTGGCTGACGGCGGGCTTCTCGGCCTTCGCGCTCTGGGCGGCCATCGGCCAGGCGACGGCCGCGCCGCGGACGCTCTTTGCCGGAGCGGCCATCTCGGACCCGTTCGCGGGCCTCATCGCCATCATCGTCTGCGGCGCGCTCTTGCTCTCGAGCCTCATCGCCTCGGGATATCTGGAGGCGCTCAAAGCGACACGCGGCGAGTTCTATGCGCTCGCGCTCTTCAGCGCATCCGGCATGTGCCTGCTCGCCCAGGCCACCGATCTCATCGTCATCTTCATCGCGCTGGAGGTGATGTCGCTCGCCGTCTATTGCCTCTGCGCCTACCTGCGCCGCGGCAAGCGCCCGGCCGAGGCCGCCTTCAAGTACTTCGTGCTCGGCTCGTTCGCGTCGGCGATCTTCCTCTATGGCGCGGCGCTCGCGTTCGGCGCCACCGGCTCGACGCGCATCGCCGAGATCGCGGCCGCGGTGCGCGCGGGCAGCCCGAATGCCGCGCCGCTGCTCTACGCGGCGGCGGCGCTCTTGGCGTCCGGCTTTGCATTCAAGGTTGCCGCGGTGCCCTTCCACATGTGGGTCCCCGACGTGTACGACGGAGCGCCTGCGCCCGTGACGGGCTTCATGGCCGCCGGAGTGAAGGCCGCCGCCTTCGCCGTCCTCGTCCGCATCCTCGTCAGCGGCTATGGCGACGCAGCGGGCGCGCTCGGCGCTCACGGCTGGCAGCAGCTCATCGTCTGGCTGTCGGCGATGACCATGATCGTCGGCAACCTGCTCGCCCTCCCGCAGCGCAGCGTCAAGCGGATGCTCGCCTACTCAAGCATCGCCCACGCCGGATACTTGCTTGCTTCCGTTGCGGCGATGGGCACGGCGGCCTCCCGCGCCGACGCGGTGCAAGGCCTCGTCTTCTATCTGCTCGCCTATGGCGCGACCGTGGTCGGCGCCTTTGGCGTCGTCGCCGTGCTCGAGCGCAAGCTGGCGTTGGCGGGCCTGCCCGACGACATCACCAGCTGGTCGGGGCTCTCCGAGAAGCACCCGCTGCTCTCGGCGGCGATGGCGCTCTTCATGGTGTCGCTCGCCGGCATTCCGCCCACCGCCGGGTTCATGGCCAAGCTCGCAGTCTTTCGCGCGACCATTGATGCCGGCTTGAGTACGCTCGCCATCATCGGCGTCTTAACGAGCGTCGCCGGCCTTTATTACTATCTGCAAGTGGTCGTGCACATCTATATGCGGCCGCAGAGCAAGCCAGAGCCGGTCGTCGGCCGCACCATGGTCGCGGGTCTCGCCGTCGCGGGCGCGGCGTTGCTCGTCATCTGGCTCGGGATCATGCCCGGGACGTTTTCGGCGATGGCCGCGGGCGCCGCGGGGTCACTCGGCCGCTGAACCGCTCGCGCGGGTCGTGCCGACCGTCACAGCGGAAAATTTGACGAACCGGTAGGGTGGGCCCCGTGAGCGCGCGCTTCAAATCCGGAGCCCACGCAATGAATCGATTTAAATCGTCTGCTGCCTGCCTCGCCGGTAGCCTGGGTGTGGTGCTTGCCTTCGCCGCGCCGGCCGTCAAGGCCGAGCCGACTGCGGCCCAGCTTCACGCGCAGGTGACCGAATGGGCCCGCGCCGCACCTCAAAGCGAGCGCTCACAAGTGATGAAGATCGCACCGATGATCTTTGAGTCGAGCAAGCTGGAGATCCCCTTTTCCGGAGTGAATCAATGACCCGCTTTCCGCCCTTTGCCCTTTTTTTGGCTGGTAGCGTCGGCCTCTTTCTGATCGTCGCGGCGCCGCCTGCGAGGGCCAACGATTCCCCTCAGACGCTGGCGGCGCAACAGAAGATCATCGACTCGCTCAAGGCCCGGCTCGACAAGCTCGAGGCGGCCAGGCCCTCCGGTGAGCGGCGCGGAGGGCTGCGCAAGACGAAGCCAGCGCCGCATAAGCCGCGGCCGCCGCTGGCGATGGACGGGCGAGCCCTGCCGCCACTGTCGAAGGCCGCTGGCTCGATCGCGAGCCTCGGGCCCAGGGGCGCCGCGCTCAAGTCAAGGCTCGACTCGCAGAAGTCCCAGAGGACCGCGCGCCAGAAGCCCGCAGCGGTGCAGGTCCAGGACTTGAAGTTCGAGGTCCACCAGGTCGAGGCGCTGCGGAAGGATCTGATGACGCTCCTTGGCATCGTCAAACAGCTTGCCGCCAATCAGGAGCAGTTGGGGACGAGCGTCACCGGCCTCTGGGCACAGTCCGAGGCTGCGATGGGGCAGATCCAGCTCGTGGCTGGCGGCTTCGGCGAGGCATTGAACACCGTGGATGCCAACCTGGCCGTGCTCGCCAAAGCCGACGCGGACCGGCAGGCGGACGTGAAGAACCTCCATGACGTCCTGGCCGCCGACGAGGGCAAGTTGCACAAGGTAAAGAAGGATCTCAACGACGCCTGGCAGGAGCTGCAGTGGGAGACGCACAACATCGTCGAGATCACCATGGCGCTGAACTGCAATGGCTTTGATTGGCTGCCTGGCCGGATGACCGGCAATGCGGCGGGTTGGAACTGGGATACCTGCAACTAACCTCAACCCAAGAGCACGCCTCTCGCTCCGGCAAGCCGCGAAGAGGCGTGTCTCCCACCGACCGCTAGGCGCAATGCCAGTCAGATAAGCACCGGTAGGGTACCGGCCGCCGGCAGGCAGAGGCCCGCCGCGCGGCACGGGCGCCCACGCGCGTACTGTGGCTCGCTGCGCTCGCATCGATCGGATTTCTTGCCGCGCGAGCCCTTAAGCCACCGCTAGGCGACCGGCGCCGCCGGATCCAGAGAGATACCCGCCCGCTCGATGGCCGCCTTCAGCTCCACCTTGGCCTGCGACTTCGCCAGCGCGTCTTTGGGCGCCACCTGGCCAGACTTGACCAACTCAAGGAGGGCGTCGTTCATCGTCACCATCCCCGCGTTGCGCGAGGTCTGCATCACCGACTGCACCTGGAAGGTTTTCCCTTCGCGGATGAGGTTCGCGATGGCCGGGTTGACGAGCAGCACCTCTTGCGCCGCCACGCGGCCGCCGCCGATGCGCTTGCAGAGGACCTGGGTGATCACGCCCTTGAGCGACTCGGCCAGCATCGCCCGCACCTGCTCCTGGCGATCGGCAGGGAACTGATCGATGACGCGGTCGATGGTCGAAGGCGCGGTGTTGGTGTGCAGGGTGCCGAAGACCAGGTGGCCCGTCTCGGCGGTCTCGAGCGCAATCGAGATCGTCTCTAGATCGCGCATCTCGCCGACCAGCACCACGTCGGGATCTTCGCGCAGAGCGGCCCGCAGCGCGGCCTTGAAGCCGTGCGTGTGGACGCCGATCTCGCGTTGATTGACGAGGCAGCGCTTGTTGGGATGGACGAACTCAATCGGGTCTTCAATGGTGATGATATGGTCGTCGCGCGTGCGGTTGATGGTATCAATCAATGCCGCCAGCGTGGTTGATTTGCCCGAGCCGGTCGGTCCGGTGACCAGGACCAGGCCCTTGGACAGGTCGCACAGATCGACGACGGCGCGCGGCACCTTGAGCTCATCGGCCGACTTGATGATGTTCGGGATTTGGCGCAGCACCGCGCCGATGCCTTTGCGATCCGAGAAGAGGTTGACGCGAAAGCGGGCCGCGCTGGTCTCGTGCGCGAAGTCGGTGTCGTGGACTTGAGTCCATTGCTCCTGGTTCTTCTCGGGCGTGATGGCCCAGAGCATCTCGGCCAGGCGCGCGGGCGTGATCTTGCCGTGGCCCTCGAGCGGCACCATGTCGCCGTCGATGCGGAAGAGCGGGACCTCGTCGGATTGCAGGTGGAGGTCGGACGCCGAGTGGCTGAGCATCAGGTCGAGCAGCGTCTGCAGCGCGCCGCCGGGGCTGGACACAGGCGGCCCCGAGCGCAGCTGCTTCTTGGCAGTGCCCAGCTCGACCATGGGCGGCGGGGCCGGCACCAGCACGTCGGGCCGCAGCGTCGCCTTGACGCGATCGCCGAGGGGCTCGAAGCGGACGCGCACCGGGCCCACCGGCGCGGCGTAGCGGAACTCGCTCGGGGACTGGCCGGGAAAGCCTTCTTTCAGCTCGGGGGGCAGCACCTCCGCGCAGGCGCCGACGATCTGCACCGTGGTCAGTTGCTGGCGGATGACCGGCCGCGCGCCCGAGGCGGTGTGCAGCGAGGCGGCCATGCCCGTCTCCATGATGAGGAAGGCGCCGGGCTCCTTGAGCATCAAATCAATCAATGGGTCGAGGCGTGCCACTATTTCAGCTCCACGCGGGCGACGTGCCGCTTGTTGACCAGGGCGACGGCGGCCGCTTCCTGCAAGGCGAAGAACTGCGGTGCGGCGTTGAGGTGGTCGACGACGCGCGCGTGGTCCGAGGGGGCGGCAAAGCAGAGCAGCCCGCGCAAGGTCAGCCCCGAGACCAGCGTCACCTCGATGGCGTGCTCGAGCTGGAGCAGCGACGAAGGCTGGGCGGAGACCTCGGCCCAGGGCTCGACGCGGATGGCCGCGATGGCCGAGCGCGAGAGCATGGTCATGCGGCCACCGTTCTCCTCGGCCGCGGGGAAGAACTCGGCGTCGGCGGCCAACAGGTCCGAGACCCGCTCGGGCCCCTCGCGCGTGGCGGAGGAGGCCGCGAGGAAGACGGTGTACTTGCGCCACTCGCCGCCGGGCAGCAGCACCTCGACGGCGGTGCGCTGCTTGGGGACGCGCAGCTCTTCTTGGGGGGCTCTGAGGGCCATGCGGACCTGGGATCGGCGCGGCGAGGCCGGGCTTGAGCGTGAGGTCGGTCGGGCGGTGCTATCGGCCGCCGGCAGGCAGAGACCCCCGGCGCGGCGCGGGCGCCACCCGCTTGAGGTGGCTCGCTGCGCTCGCATTTTTGGATTTCTGCTGCGGGAGCCCTAGAGCCGCGCCGGGGGTCTCTGCCTGCCGGCGGCCTAT
>JBBRMA010000015.1:0-104653 GCA_038231075.1 Myxococcales bacterium
TCGAGGACCTGGCGGCGGCGCGGCGCGTGTGCCGGCGCGGGGTGCTGGTCAAGGACGCCTGGCCGGGGCGCGAGCTCCATCGGCTCGGCCTCTCCCCGCTGCCTGCGCGGCGGGTTCCCGCGATCTGCTTTGGCTGGGCGCCGGCCGACCCATCTTGAGTTGGCCAGCCGCGGCGCCCGCGTGGCGAGAGCCGATCAGACCGCGGTCTGCGGCGTGTTTCCCGGCGCTTCGATCGGCTTGGGCGGGGGCGCCGGCTGCTCGCCCTCCATCTTGCGGAAGAAGGTGTCCGGGTTCTCGAGGATGAGCGCGTGGCGCAGCACCTCGTCGATGTGCTCGACGGGGATGATCTTCAGCTCGCGCCTGATCTTGAGCGGGATCTCGCGGACGTCTTTGGCGTTCTCCTTGGGAATCAAGATGGTCTTGATTCCGCCGCGGTGGGCCGCGAGCGCCTTCTCCTTGAGTCCGCCGATGGGGAGAACCCGCCCGCGCAGCGTGATCTCGCCGGTCATGGCCAGGTCCTTGCGCACCGCCACTTTGGCGAGCGCGCTGACCATCGCGGTGGCCATGGTGACGCCGGCGCTCGGGCCGTCCTTCGGCACCGCGCCCTCGGCGACGTGGACGTGGATGTCGAAGTTGTCGGCGAACTTCTTGTCGATGCCGAACTTCTCGGCGCGGCTGCGCACGTAGCTGAGCGCGGCCTGGGCGCTCTCCTGCATCACCTCGCCGAGCTTGCCGGTGAGGATCAGCTTGCCCTTGCCGGGCATCACCGTGACCTCGGCTTGCAAGAGCTCGCCGCCCACTTCGGTCCAGGCGAGGCCGGTGACGAGCCCGATCTCGTCGCGCTCCTCGGCCATGCCATAGCGATAGCGAGGCGGCCCGAGCAGCTTGTGGATCCGCTTCTTGGTCACCAGCTGCGGCTCGTCGCGCGACCCCGACCGCAGGACGTCCTTGGCGATCTTGCGGCAGACCGAGGCCAACTCGCGCTCCAGGCCGCGGACGCCGCTCTCTTTGGTGTAGCGATGAATCAACTCATTGAGCGCTTTGGTCGTGATCGTCAGCTTGACCTCGTCGAGGCCGTTCTGCTCCTTCTGCTTGGCGACCAGGTACTTCTTGGCGATGCCCAGCTTCTCGACGTCGGTATAGCCGGCGATGCGGATGATCTCGAGCCGGTCCTGCAAGGGGATGGGGATGCCGTGCAGGGTATTGGCGGTGCAGATGAACATCACCTTCGACAAATCATAGTCAAGGTCGAGGTAATGGTCGGCGAAGGTGTGGTTCTGCTCGGGGTCCAAGACCTCGAGGAGGGCCGCGCTCGGGTCGCCGCGGAAGTCGGTGCTCATCTTGTCGATCTCGTCGAGCAGCACCACCGGGTTGCCCGAGCCGGCCTTCTTCATCGACTGCAAGATCTTGCCGGGCATGGCGCCGATATAGGTGCGCCGGTGGCCGCGGATCTCGGCCTCGTCGCGCACGCCGCCGAGCGAGATGCGGACGAACTTGCGGGCCAGCGCGCGGGCGATGCTCTTGCCGAGCGAGGTCTTGCCGACGCCGGGCGGGCCGACGAAGCAGAGGATCGGGCCCTTCATCTTCTCGACCATGGCCTGCACGGCCAGATACTCAAGGATGCGGTCCTTCGGCTTCTTGAGTCCGAAGTGGTCCTCGTTGAGTATCTTTTCGGCCTCGACGATGTCGTGCTTGTCCTTTGAGTACTCATACCAGGGCAAAGACAAGATCCAATCGATGTAGTTCCGCACCACCGTGGCCTCTGCGCTCATCGGGCTCATCATCTTGAGCTTGCGCAATTCCTTCTTGGCCTTGCTGGTGGCCTCCTTGCTCATCTTCTTGTTCTTGATCTTCTCTTCCAGCTCGGAGAGCTCGGACTTGAACTCGTCGCGCTCGCCCAGCTCCTTTTGAATCGCCTGCATCTGCTCGTTCAAATAGTATTCTTTTTGCGTCTTCTCCATCTGCTTCTTGACGCGGGTCCGGATCTTCTTCTCCACCTGCAAGATCTCGATCTCGCCTTGCATCAACTCATACAATTTCTCTAATCGCTTGGCGGACGAGGTCTCCTCCAGGATCGCCTGCTTGTCGTTCAGCTTGAGCGACAGGTGGGCGACGATGGTGTCGGCGAGCCGCGCCGGGTCGTCGATGGTGGCGACGCTCATCAGCATCTCGGGCGGGATGCGCTTGTTGAGCTTGACGTAGGCCTCGAAGGTCGAGTGCACGCTGCGCACCAGCGCCTCGAGCTCGACGCTGCGCGTGGTCTGCTCCTCGACCTCCTCGCACTCGACGAAGAAGAAGCGATCGTTGGGCAGGAACTTCTCGATGCGCGCGCGCCGCTTGCCCTCGACCAGCACCTTAACGGTGCCGTCGGGCAGCCGCAGGAGCTGCAGGATGGTCCCGAGCGTGCCCATGCCGAAGATGTCGTCGGCGATGGGCTCGTTGGTCTTGGCCTTCTTCTGCGCCGCCAGCAGGATGTCCTTGTCGTGCGCCATCGCCTCCTCGAGCGCGGCGATCGACTTCTCGCGGCCGACGAAGAGCGGCACCACCATGTGGGGGAAGACGATGATGTCGCGCAGGGGCAACAGCGGCACCGTGCGGACCGACGGCTTCTTCCCGGAAGGGTCCTTCTTGTCGTCGTTGCGGAAGAACATGGGCACAGAATCCTCCAGGCTGGCCGGGGTGACAACGAGCGCCCGGTCGTCCTCTCGCGGCGAGCGTAACGCAGAGGGCAGGGGGTGTCAGCACGAACCGGCGTCGGCTGCAGAGAGAACCCGGCTCTGCGGCCGGCTCATTCCGCTGCAACAGGCATCGTGCAGGCCGGTGTGCGACACTGCCGCTCTCCAGGCCGTCCAGCGGCCGAGGTCAAGATGCCCGCCCGAGCCCTGCCGCGCCTCCCTCCCTTTCCGCTCTTTGTTCTCGCGGCCGCCTGCGTGGTCTCTGTCTGTGCGGCCCTCGCGCGCTCGCAGCTCATCGCCAAGGGAGCGGTCGCCGCCGCGGTCAGCTTCGACCTGGCGGTCACGTTGCCTTTGCTCTATTGGCTGCTCGTGGTGCGAGCCGGGCGTGCGCGGGGGCTGACTCTCGTGCCGGTCTTCGCGGCGGGGCTCGCGCTGGCAGCGGCCCTCCTTCCCGAGGGGCACCAAGGCATCTTGCCGGCCCTGCGGCTGGTGGCGCCGCTCGCGGAGGCCGTCACCATCGGCGCGCTGGTGCTCAAGGGCCGCTCGGTGCTGCGCGAGTATCGCAAGGCGCGGCCTGCCTCGATTGACCCCGTCGAGGCGCTCGAGACCGCGCTGCGCGCCGGGCTTGGCAACGCGGTCCTGGCCGAGGTGGTCGCGAGCGAGGCCGGCATCCTCTACTTCGCGCTCGGCTCCTGGCGCCGCACGCCCGACGCGCGCGCGTTTGGCGGCGCGCGCCGATCCGGCTTCGCGGCCATCGCCTGGGCCCTCGCCTTGGGCATCGTCACCGAGACGCTGGCCCTCCACTTCCTCCTGGCAAAGTGGAGCCCGCGCGGGGCCTGGCTCGCGACCGCAGGAAGCCTCTATTCGCTCGTGTGGCTGCTCGGCTTTGCGCGCTCCCTGCGGCTGCGAGGCACGACCATCGAAGGCGGCGCGCTGCGCCTTCGGGTTGGCCTGCGGTGGAGCGCCGTGATCCCCTTGGCCGATCTTCGCTCGGCTGCGCTGGTGGCGCCTCCGCTGCGAAGCGTGCTCTCGCTGGCGCCGCCGCTCGGGACCCCGAACGTGCTGCTCGAGCTGGTCCGGCCGGCCACCGCGCACGGCCCGTTCGGCTCGCGCAAGACGGGCGACAGGCTCGGGCTTCTGCTCGACGAACCCGAGGCGTTCTTGCAGGCGCTCAGCCAGCGCGCGTGAAGATGGGCGCAAGACCCGGCCGTTGCAGGCCCGCGTCCGAGAGCGCTTTCGATAAGTTTGCAAACTTACCGATGCAGAAGGAATCGACCAGCAAGGCCCCTCCTGTCGTCACGCAGCCGGCGAGCGTGCCCGCGAGCGCCAGCGCCGCCGGCTCGAGGAAGTAGCCGAGGAAGTTGCGGCAGACGATCAGGTCCCAGGGCCCCGCGGGGATCGCGCCCGGCGCGCCCGGTGGCAGGAAGAGGTCGGCCTTTGCGAAAGAGATGTGCTGGAGCACGGCGCGGGAGACGATGGCCGGCGTCTGCAGATACGCCTCGGGAAAGCCCAGGGTGAGCCGGCCCTGGGCCGCCTCGGCGATGCACTCCGGCTGGATGTCGCAGGCGTCGATCTGGAAGGGCACGCCCGAGGACAAGCAGAGCGAGGCCAGGCTGAACGCCTCTTCGCCGTGGCTCGCCGGCGCGCAGAGGATGCGCCCGCCCGCGCCCCGGGCGGCGAAGCGCGCGATCAGCGCTTGCAGCCCTTCCCACTCGCCCTCGGTGAACCGGAAGAGCACCGTCTCGTTGGTGATGAGGTTGCAGCGCAGCTTCTGCTCGACGGTCATGCGCGCGAAGACCGCGGGCCCCGCGTGCCTCGCCCCGCGCGAGGCGTCGGCCAGCCGCCCGACCAGGTCGCGCGTGTCGCGCGCCGAATCGACGGTGGCGCGCAGCTCAGTGATGTAGCGCGAGCGCGGGTCGAGCGTGGCTGCGACCGAGGCGATGAAGTCGCGCACCTCGGCCAGGGGCGAATCGAGTGAGAGCGTCATGCCGGAACTCTACGCGCTTTCGGCGGCCGCCTTCTCGTACACCATGAGCGGCGCTTCCTTCTTCATGATGCACTCCTCGTTGAGGACGATCTCGCGGATGTTCTTGTGCGAGGGCACCTCGTACATCACGTCCAGCATCGCGTTCTCGAGGATGGCGCGCAGGCCGCGGGCGCCGGCCTTGTGGAGGATGGCCTGCCTCGCCACCGCGCGCAGGGCGCCGTCGGTGAACTTGAGCTGCACGCCGTCCATCTCGAGCAGCCGCTTGTACTGCTTGGCGAGCGCGTTGCGAGGGGTGGTGAGGATGTCTACCAGCGCCACTTCATCGAGCTCGTCGAGCGTGGCCACCACCGGCAGGCGGCCGATGAACTCGGGGATCATGCCGAACTTGAGCAGATCCTCGGGCTGCACGTCGCGCAGGAGCTGGCTCATGTTGCGCATCGACTTCGGCACGATGTCGGCGCCAAAGCCGAGCGAGCGGCCTTCCTTGCGCTGCTCGACGATGGTGTCGAGCCCGCCGAAGGCGCCGCCGCAGATGAACAAGATGTTGGAGGTGTCGACCTGCAGGAACTCCTGCTGCGGGTGCTTGCGGCCGCCCTTCGGAGGCACGTTCGCGATCGTGCCTTCGATGATTTTCAAGAGCGCTTGCTGGACGCCCTCGCCCGAGACGTCGCGGGTGATGGACGGGTTCTCGGACTTGCGGGCGATCTTGTCGATCTCGTCGATGTAGACGATGCCCTTCTGCGCCCGCTCGATGTCGTGGTCGGCGGCCTGCAGGAGATTGACAATAATATTTTCAACGTCTTCACCGACGTAGCCGGCCTCGGTCAGGCAGGTCGCGTCGCTGATGGTGAAGGGCACGTTGAGGATGCGCGCCAGCGTCTGCGCGAGCAGCGTCTTGCCGGAGCCCGTGGGGCCGAGCAGCAGGATGTTCGACTTCTGCAGCTCGACGTCGTCCATCGAGACCTTGCTCTCGATGCGCTTGTAGTGGTTGTGCACCGCTACACTGAGAATCTTCTTCGCCCGCTCCTGGCCGATGACGTACTCGTCCAGCACCGCCTTGATCTCGCTCGGCCGGGGGATGCGGACCTTCTGGTCGCGCGCCTCCTCCTTGTCGATCTCCTCGGCGATGATGTCGTTGCACAGGCCGATGCACTCGTCGCAAATGTAGACGGTGGGCCCGGCGATGAGCTTCTTGACCTCCTTTTGCGACTTTCCGCAAAAGGAGCAGCAGAGCGTGTGGTTCTCGCGCTTCTCGACCAAGATTCCTCCCTGAACCTGCCGGCCGCTCTGCCGGTCCCTTTGAATGTAACCCTACTTCGGCGCAACCGCCGGCTTCTTGCTCACGACCTCGTCGATCAGGCCGTACTCCTTGGCCTCGCCGGCGCCCATGAAGAAGTCGCGGTCGCTGTCCTTCTCGATGCGCTCGAGCGTCTGCCCGGTGTGCTTCTGCATCATCTCGTTGAGCTTGGACTTGAGCCGGATGATCTCCTTGGCGTGGATCTCGATGTCCGAGGCCTGCCCGCCAAAACCGCCGCTCGGCTGGTGGATCATGATGCGCGAGTGGGGAAGGGACAAGCGCTTGCCCTTCGCCCCGGCCGCGAGGAGCATGGCGCCCATGCTGGCTGCCTGGCCCATGCAGAGCGTGGACACTTGCGGCTTCACGTACTGCATCGTGTCGTAGATGGCGAGGCCGGCGGTGACCGATCCGCCCGGGCTGTTGATGTACAGGTTGATGTCCTTCTCCGGGTCTTCGCTCTCGAGGAAGAGCATCTGGGCGATGACCACGTTGGCCACGTCGTCGTCGACGGGCGTGCCGAGGAAGACGATGCGGTCCTTGAGCAGGCGCGAATAGATGTCATACGAGCGCTCGCCCCGGTGGGTCTGCTCGACGACGTACGGCATGGGAATGTAGGCCACGGCGATCTCCTGACGTGATGTGCGTTGCCGAGTGTCTAACTAGCTGAGGTTGGCTTTGGCGAGGAGGAAGGCAAGCGCCTTGTCCTGGCGGATGCGCGATGCAAGACCTTCTTGCGCCTCGTGCGAGCGTTTGTACGCGGTGCGGACCTTCTCGACCGGCTGCTTCATCTCGCCCGCCATCTTCTCGTAGTGCTTCTCCAGATCGGCCGGCTCGGACTTCATGCCTTCCTTCTCGGCGATGGCGTCGAGCACCAGGAACCCCTTGACCTCGAGCTGGGCGCGGGCGCGCAGATCCTGGCGGAGCCGCTCGATGTTCAGCCCCAGACGATTGACGTCGAGCCCGCGGCGATTGAAGCCCTCGAGCATGCCCTGCAGCATGGCGTCGACGTTGCGCTCGACCAGGGCGGGCGGGGCCTCGACCGGGTTCTTCTCGACCAGCGCCTCGAGCAATTTGGTGCGCTGGTCCTGCTCCTGCCGCTCCTTCGACTGCTGCTCGAGGTCGGCCTTGATGCGCGCCTTCACCTCGGCCACCGTCTTCGCCTCGAGGCCCAGGTCCTGCGCGAAGGCGTCGTCGAGCGCCGGCACTTCCTTCTTCTTCAGCCCGCGCAGCGTGATCTTGAAGATCGCTTCCTTGCCGCGCAGATCGGCCATGCCCCAGTCGGCCGGGAAGGTCACGGCCTGCTCGCGCGTCTCTGCGACCTTGGCCCCGATGAGCGCCTCGCACTTGCCCTCGAGCAGGTCGCCTGGCACCACTTCGAGGTTGCCGCCCTCGCGCTGGCTGCCCTTG
Source organism: Myxococcales bacterium (assembly GCA_038231075.1). Taxonomy (GTDB): domain Bacteria; phylum Myxococcota; class Myxococcia; order Myxococcales; family 40CM-4-68-19; genus JBBRMA01. Next base: position 7,367 of record JBBRMA010000015.1, read on the forward strand.
ATGGGCGCGCCCTCGACGAACCCCTCGCTGTCCACCGCGGCGATGTCGCCAAGCTCGGCCACGTCGCGGCCCTCGACCGGGACCAGCTGGCTGAGGTTCTGGCGCAGCTTCTCCACCTCGGCGTCCACCGCCTCGTCCGACACGTCGGCCTTGATGGCCGGCACGGAAAGCCCCTCGTAGTCCTTGGGCTCGATCACCGGCCGCACTTCCACGGTGGCGACGTACTTGAACGGCTGGCCGACGGCGACCTCGCCGTTCTCGACCCGCGGAGGCGCCACCGGCTTGAGCGAGTGCTCCTCCATCGCCTCGCCGATGCTGGCCTCGACCAGCTTGTTGGCCACGTCGCGCTTGACGTCGTCGCCGTAGACCTTCTCGACCAGCCGGCGCGGCACGTGGCCTTGCCGGTAGCCCTTCATCTTCACCGAGCGGGAGAGGCCCTGGAACGCCTGGTTGAGGGCGGCCGACACGCGGTCAGGCTCGAGCTCGACCGAGAGCTTCTTGACGACGGGGCTGAGGCTTTCGAGGCGGGACTGGAGAGGCACGATGGAGGCTCCGAACGGCGCGAACTCAGGTGGTGTGGTGCGAGAGGCGGGACTCGAACCCGCACGAGTTGCCCCACCGGCTCCTAAGGCCGGCGCGTCTGCCAGTTCCGCCACTCTCGCGTGCGAGGCTTTTGCAAGGCTTGGGCAGGCGCCGCGTATAGCGCCCGTCCTCTTGGGCGTCAATCGGCTCGCGCTTACCGGCGTCGCCTGCCGCGGGTACAAGCCCGCCCATGGACCCGATGATGATCAAGGAGCTGGCGCCCGTGCTGGCGATGCTCACCTGCGGGATCATCCCGGTGAGCATCGTCGGCGTCATCCAGCACTTCCGCCACAAGCGCGAGGAGCTGCAGCTCGAGCGCGACCTGCGCCTGGCCCAGCTGGCCAACGAGCGGCTGCCGCTCGAGGTGAAGCTGCGCCAGGTCGAGCTGGCGGGCGGGTCGGGCGTGCAGCCTCCCTTGGCCGAGCCTTCGTCAGCGGCCGCGCCGGGGGCCAAGGCGCGCGTCGACTAGGCTAGGCTAGGAGTCCGTCGCCGCATTCGGCGACGCGAACTGTCCTGATCCCGCGCACCCCGTCGCGCGGATTCAGGGCTAGCTACTTCTCGCGCAGCGTGTCCTCCAGCGAGGCGATGCGAAAGGCGGCCTTCCGCAGCCTGCGGCAGAGCTCGCGGGTGATGTTTTGCAGCACCAGGACGTAGCCCTTCAAGTCGGTCTTGTAGAGCTTGTAGAGGTCGGCGTTGGTCAGCTCATAGACGACCGAGTCCTTCTCCGCCACGCAGCCGAAGGGCCGCGGCTCCATCTCGATGAGCGCGGTGACGCCGAAGAAGTCGCCCGGCCGCATCATCTGCAGCCGCGCGTCGGTCCCGTGCGGGCAGTGGCGCGAGACGATCAGCGCCCCCTCGCGGACGATGTACATCGAGTGGCCGGATTCACCCTCGGTGAAGAGCGTTTCACTGGCAGCCACGTGCCGCTCCTTGAGCATTCCCATCACCAAGGTGGCGATGGTGGGCTCGAGGCCGCCGAAAAAGGACGTGCCGCTGAGGAACTGCCACAGATCGCCGGTTTTAGCCCCGAGGCCATCTTCCTGCGCCATCGCCGCCTTATCGTCCCGGGCGGCCGCGAGATCAAGCTCGGTGCCTTCTCCCTGCGTCGCGAGGCGAGCGTCAGCGCCGGGCGATCCCGACCAGCAGCGGTGCGTGGTCGGACCCGAGGCTGCCGGCCACGCGCGCCTCAACCGGCTGCAGGCCCCGGCCGAGGAGCACGCGATCGAGCCGGAGCCACGGGAAAGGGATTGCCTTTCCCCCGAGCGGGAAGGTGTAGCCGTAGCCATTTCCGGTGGCGGCGAAGGCGTCCTCGAGACCGGTGAACCGCTCGCGCAAGAGCGCTCCCCCCTCGGGCGCGTTGAAGTCGCCGGCGACGATCAAGAGCGGTCCGGCGCCGCGAGTGGCTTGGTCCACCTCCCGCAGCTGGTCGTCGAGGTGGGAGAGCGCTCCCGCGGGATCGAGCGGCGCGCCGCCCGGCAAAAGCCTGCGCAACCCTCGCCCGCGGAGCTGCTGGAAGAAGTACCGCGGCGAGTGCGGGTGCACGCTCAGCACCTCAAGCTCTCCGAGCGGAGAGTCGACGGCGAATCGGACCCAGGCTGGCCCCTCGGCGTGGGAGGCCGCTTTTCCCCGCGCCACGACGCGCACCGGAAAGCGGCTGGCGATCACATAGGTCGCCTCGTGCAGAGAGTGGAAGCGCTCGAAGGGCGGCCCCTTCAAGACGACGTCCGCGGCGTGGGCGGCGGCCTGGAAGAGGACGATGTCGGGACGCGCGGCGGCGACCTCGCGCCCGATGGCCAGAACGTCGCGGTAGCCGAACCAGACGTTGTAGGTGAGCAGCCTCAGGGCCGGCTCCTTGCCGCCCGGCAGGCCCGGGTGCAGGTGCAGCCCCATCAGCGGGCCGGCGACCAGGACGGCCGTCACCAGCGGAATCGCGAGCAGGCGGCGCCGGCCCGGCCTCGCGAGCGCGGGCACGATCAAGAAGAGCGGCAAGCCGTAGACGATGCGGGGTGCGTAGAGCAGCAGCGCGACCCAGGCAGAGCGCTCCCCGATGGTGGCGAAGGCCGCGAGCAAGAGGCCCACGGCGCCGAGGTGGAGCAGGGCGGCGAGCGCCCAGAGGCGGGAAGCGGACGCTGTCGACGTTCTCGGAGGGCCGTGCACAGCGCCATCCTACTCATTTGTCCGCTCGGTTCTTTGCCGGGGTGGCTGGTCGGCGGTGTACGCTCCGTCCGTCAATGGCCATCGACATCTCCGTCGTCATCCCGACGTTCCGCCGGCCCGCGCTGTTGCTGGAGGCTGTCGCCAGCGCCCTCGCGCAGGAGGGGGTGAGCGTCGAGGTGCTGGTCGCCGACGACTCTCCGGAGGGCTCCGCGCGGCAGCCGATCCAGGCCCTGGCCGACCCGCGCGTCGCCTACCACAAGCGGGAGGTGGGCTCGGGCGGCAACCCCTCGTTGGTGCGGCAGGAGGCGTGGGGCGGTGCGGCGGGACGCTACCTCGCGTTCCTCGACGACGACGATCACGTGGCGCCTGGCGGCTACCAGGCGCTGGCCGCAGCGCTCGACAGCGACCCGCTGACCGCGCTCGCCTTCGGGCGCATCGAGCCCTTCGGCGCCAGGGGCAGCGAGCTGGCGCACGAGATGGCCTACTTCCTCGACGCGACCCACCGCGCGCGGCGTGCGCAGTGGAGCAAGTCGAAGCTCTATCTGGTCAGCGAGCTGCTCTTCGGCGGCGCGCTCTACGTCAGCTCGGCGGTGCTGGTGCGGCGCGAGCATCTGCAAGCACTGGGCGGGCTCGACACCTCGGCCGACATCATGGACGTCATCGAGCTCGGCGTCCGCGCGGCGCGGGCCTATCGCTGCGCCTTCGTCGACAAGGTCGTCACCGAGTACCGCTACTCGCCCGACTCGCTGATCCACAATCCCAAGAACGCCGAGCGGATGCGCCAGATCTACCAGCAGATGCACCGGCGTTACCGCGAGCACCACGGCGCGCTCGAGTTCGCCGGCCTCAAGGTGTTCGCGAGGACGTTCAAGCGCTGGATGTAGGAACGCCTTCCAGGACCGCGGCCAGCCGCTCCTGCTCGACCTCGTCGGGCTCGATGAACTTGAGGCCCATGTCGAAGAGCGCCGGGGCACCTTTGGGCAGCTCGTCGATCCAGACGATCTCGACCTCGCAGGTGATGGTGCTCTCGTCCGGCAGGAAGAGCTCCAGCTCCAGCCGTTCGCCCGGCGCCATCTTCTCGTCGGAGTAGATGCGCAGCCCGCCCTGGCTGATGTCGATGGCCTGGCTCTTCTGCGCGAAGAGCGGCCTGCCCATCGGCCGGCAGAAGACCGGCGCCTGCACGCGCTTGAACCGGCGCCGGTTCGACTCTTTCGGATCGCTCACGACGACAGCAAAGCGGAATCGGGGCGTGCAAGCAAGCGCCGGCGCCTGGGACCCCTACAGCCGCTTCCGCTGTTCGCGTGGCACGAGCAGGGTGCGCGCCAGCACCAGCACGAAGCCGGGATCGTTCACCAGGTAGCGCCTCGCCAGCCGGCGCGGCTCCTTGGCCAGGCGGTAGAGCCACTCCAGACCTGAGAACTGCATCCAGCGCGGCGCCCGTGGCACGCGGCCGGTGATGAAGTCCAGCGCCCCGCCGACCGCGAGGCAGACCGCGGCGCCCAGCCGCTCCTGGCAGCGGTGGATGAAGAGCTCCTGCTTGGGGTTGCCGAGCGCAACCAGGACCAGGTCCGGGCGGGCGGCAGCGATTCGATCGACGATCGGGTCGTCCTCGCCCGGCTTGGGGGAGAGCGCGACCCGCGAGCCGTCCACGCCGACGACCTCGACGCCGCGAGAGCGCAGCAGGGTCCCGGCCTCCTCGGCGACGCCGGGGGCTCCGCCCAGCAGATAGACGCGATAGCGCTTCTGCGCCGCGCGCTCGAGCAACGCGGGCACCAGATCGGAGCCGGAGACCTTCTCGGGCAGCGGAGCGCCGAGCAGGCGGGAGGCCCAGACCACCGGCTGGCCGTCCACCACCGAGAGGCTGGCGGTGGCGTAGACCGCGCGCAGCTCGGCCGAGCGCTCGACGTTGACGATGTGGTCGACGTTGGGCGTGAAGACGGAGCCGCCCTGGCCCGCCTCGACGAGCTGGTCGATGCGGTCGAGCGTCCCCGCCAGCGTGATGGCGTCGATCCAGACGTGCCCGATGCGGATGCCGGCGCGGGAGGGCGAGGTCATTTCGTGGATCAGCCTGGCCTGACGAGAACCGTGCCCAGGATCCGGTCGCGGCCGAGCAGCTCGATGCTGTGCCGGGCAGCCTCGAGGTGGGTCGCGCCCAGCTCCACGGCGAGCAGGACGATGTCGGAGGCGAGGGCCACCGGCAGCACCAGCGGGTTCGCCACCACCGACTCCAGCGCGATGATCAGCGGCGAGCCGTCGGGCGTCGCCGAGGGTCCAGGCCTTGCCCCTGCCGACGTCCACACGCTCGTGGGCGGTCCGGGGGTGGTCATCTCCATCACCAGCTGGGCGATCTGGCCGAGGTCCATTCCCTCGGCCTGGATGACGCGCACCCGGCCGCGGCGGATGAGCCCGCCGACGTCTGCCAGGGACTGCGCGATCCCGAGCGCCGACATCCCAGGTGAGGCGGGCACGATGCAGAGCGAGCTCCAGTCGCGGCGGCGGGTCGCGAACCACAGCTCCTGCACCTCGCGGGAGGGCATGCTGGTCGCGAGCTTGGCCGTCACCGGCGGGCTGCTCTTGAAGAACGGAACACCAGCCATGCTTCCCCTCCCCTATCCGCGCAGCGCGTCGGTCCACAGCGCCAGCGCGGGCACCAACCTCGTGACCTCGGCGACGAACTCGGCATTGGTGAACGGCTTCACCAGGTACCCGCTGCCGCCCGCCTCCTCCGCGTGGGCGCGGTCGGTGGGATTTCCCCGTGAGCTCATGAACAGCACCGGCACCTGCTGCAGCGGGGGTGTCCGCCGGATGAACTCGCAGATCTCGTAGCCGCTGAATTGGGGCAGCATCAGATCGGTGCACACGAGGTCTGGCGCCAGCTCCGGCAGTCGCTCGATGGCCGTCTTCCCCTCGGAGATCGCCACCACCTCCAGGCCCAAGACCTGAAGATAGATGGTGATCAGCTCCCGGAAGGCAGGGCTGTCCTCGATGAGGACGACTCGTGGACGGGCGCGGTTCTCCATGAGGGGCGGCTCGGACACGCTATACCCCGGGACGGCCTCCAGGCGCTACGGGAGAGCAGTGACGATTCGTGCTCTAGCTCGCCCCGCGGCCGGTGATCACCACTGGCACGGTCTTGAAGATGAGGCTGAAGTCTTGCGCCAGGCTCCAGTGGTCGATGTACTGGAGGTCAAGGTACATCCACTGCTCGAAGGAGATCTGGCTGCGGCCGGAGACCTGCCAGATGCAGGTCAGGCCGGGCCGCACCGAGAGGCGCCGCAGCTGCCACGCCTCGTACCTGGCCACTTCGGAAGGCACGGGCGGGCGGGGCCCGACCACGCTCATGTCGCCGCGCAGGACGTTGATGAGCTGGGGCAGCTCGTCGATGGAGTACCGGCGGATGAAGCGCCCGACGAAGGTGATGCGCGGGTCGTTCTTCATCTTGAAGACCGGGCCCGACTGCTCGTTGCGCGCCATCAGCGCGGCCTTGCGGGCCTCGGCGTCGATGGCCATCGAGCGGAACTTGAGCATGTGGAACGACCGGCCGTGCAGCCCGACGCGGACCTGCTTGAAGAAGACCGGCCCGCGAGAGGTGAGCTTCACCACCAGCGCCACGATGAGCAGGAGCGGCAACAGCAGCCAGAGCGCCAGCGCCGAGGCGGCGATGTCGAAGAGGCGCTTGATGGCCATCAGGTGCGGCTTGCCGTCCACCGCCAGGTAGTGGAGATAACCGTCGCCGACGCCGTGGCTGTCCATCGGCCGCGCGCGCTCCAAGCGGAACCCCGAGGCCGGCAGCGCAAAGGGCACGCCCAGCTTCTCGCAGACCTTGATGCACGACTGCATCTGGCAGTCGTGCTTGCGGACATTGCCTGCGACGTAGACCTCGCTCACCGGCTTCTCGCGAAGGATCTTCTCGAGGTGGTCCCACCCGCCGAGGACGCTCACCTCGCCGGCCCCAGCGCTGCGCCGCAAGAGATTGAGGTCCTGTTCGGTCTCTTCGGAGAAGGTGAGGTAGCCAAGCACGCGGTAGCGGCGGCGCTTGTTCAGGTCCTGCCCGGTCAGGCGCCCGATCGGCCCGATGCCGACGATCAGCGCCTCCTCGACCGGCCCTTCCTTCTCGGCCATGCTGCGCAAGAGGAGCCGGACGACCATGGTGGCCGGGAACGCCAGCATGGCGAAGACACGCACGTGGATGGGAATCCCGCTCTGCTTCAAGCCGAGCGTGGAGAGCGCAAGCACCGTGGTGGCGGCTGCGGCCAGCACGATGACCATCGATGCGTCGTCGCTGGTGGCCCGCTGGAAGGAGAGCTGATCGTAGTGGCGGAGCGCCGTGGCGGTGATGAACCAGACGATGACGGCGATGCCGGCGCAGATGGCGGCGCGCTGCAGCTGATCGAGGTGCGAGGTGACCGAATACGAGGCCGCCGCCGCCCACACCAGGACGGAGAAGTCAGCGACTGCGTTGATGCGCGAAGCTACTGAGGCCTTCATGATTCCTCGCAACAAATTCATGAACCATCCAAACCGAGCGGCTGCGCGTATCGCGGCCGTGCCAAGCCAGCCATCCCGGCCGTTTACAGTACAGTCCTGTTGTAATGACCCGCAGCAGCGTTCATCCAGTATACAGGTGTCAAAGGTTTGACGCAAAGCGCCTGATGAAGCCTCCGTAAGCACGGGCTGAAGCCGAAGGTGCGGACAAAACCTACTCTGGAGACAGACTTTCAAGTGAGTCGACGTCGGAAACGCGCGAGGCCGTCAGGCGATTCCGTCTACCCAGAAAAAATACAGCCAGACTCTACCCTCCGTGAAAAAAGTTGCAAGGCGACGGACCAGCCTGAGAAAGCAGGGCCACTTATCTCGAAGACTGGGAGTGGAATTCCCAGGCGTCGCGCAAGATCTGCTCCAGCGACGTGCGCTGCGGCGCCCAGCCCAGCAGCTTCTGCGCCCGGAGGGGATTTGCAACCAGGGCTGGCGGATCGCCTTCTCGCCGGTCGCCGCGCACCACCTTGATGTCGCGGCCAGTGACCGCGCGCGCCGCTTCGATCACCTCCAGCACCGAGTGGCCGCGGCCTGTTCCCAGGTTGAAGATGCCGCTCTGCGGCTCGCGGCCGATCCAGGCGAGCGCGGCCAGGTGCGCCTCGGCCAGGTCGGAGACGTGGATGTAGTCGCGGATGCAGCTGCCGTCGGGCGTGGGGTAGTCGGAGCCCAGGACCGAGATGTGCGGCCGCTGGCCTAGCGCCGCCTGCAGCACCAGCGGAATCAGGTGGGTCTCGACGGCGTGGCGCTCGCCCAGGCCGTTGGCGGGCTCTGCGCCCGCGGCGTTGAAGTAGCGCAGCGCCGCCCAGCGCAGGCCATAGGCCCGGCCGTAGTCCGCCAGCATCCGCTCCACGGCCAGCTTGCAGGCGCCGTACGGATTGATGGGCGCGGTGGCGTGACCTTCCGGGATCGGCACCTCCGACGGGATCCCGTACACCGCGCAGGTCGACGAAAAGACGATGCGCCGGACGCCGGCATCGAGCGCCGCGTCGAGCAGGCCGATGGTGCTGGCGACGTTGTGCCGCCAGTAGAGGCGCGGGTCGCTGACCGACTCGCCGACCAGGGCGCGGGCCGCGAAGTGGATGATGGCGTCGACTTGCTGGTCGCGCAAAAAGGCCGTCACGCGGGGCCGGTCGGCGATATCAGCCTCGAGCAGCGGCACGCCCTTCGGCACGGCGTCGCGATGGCCCGCGGAGAAGTCGTCGACGATGGCCACCGGCATGCCGCGCGTCCGCAAGAGTCGGACCATGTGCGATCCGATGTAGCCCGCGCCGCCGGTCACCAGGATGGTCATCGCCTGCCTCCGAGAAGGTGTTCCCCCCAAAGGGCCACCATAGCTTCGACCACGCGTTGCCGGAGCAACTTGCTTCGCACTGAGACCGTCTCGTCGTAGCGTGCGCCGGGGGTTACATGCGCAATCGCGAGCCGGCGCATCCGGCGTGTCTGCTGACCATGCCAACCTATGGCGGCACGCTGGCCGCCGCACGGTGCTTCGGGCAGCACGGCGTCCCGATCACGGTGGTGGGCAGCGAGCTCCTCGCGCCGGCGCGCTGGTCGCGCCACGCCACGACCTTCTTCCGTTGTCCGCCGCCGCGCGAGTCCGAGCGCTTCCTGAGCTGGCTGCTGGAGTTCGGCGACCGCCACCCCGGGCTCTTCCTCTACCCGACAAGCGACGATCTGGCCTGGCTCTTCGCCGCCAACGCGGCAGAGCTGTCCCGCCACTTCGTCCTCTACCAGCCGCCGGTGGAGACCATCGTGCGGGTGCTCGACAAGAAGACGCTGTACGAGGCCTGCGCCGAAGTGGGCATTGGCACGGTCCCGACCTGGTTCCCCGCCAGCCCCGACGCGGCGGAGAAGCTGTCCGCCGAGCTCACCTATCCGCTGCTGATCAAGCCGCGCACCCAGGTCATGCTGACGACGGGGAACAAGGGGGTGCTGGTCGAATCAGCAGGGGAGCTGCTGCGCCGCTACCATGCGTTCCTGGCCCGCGACCGCTACCTGCCCGCGCTGCGCGCCGACTTCGGCGACCTCTCGTACCCGATGCTGCAGTCCTTCTGCCCGCAGGCGCCCGGGGGCATCTACTCGGTGACCGGCTTCGTGGACGAGCGCGGTGAGCTGCTCGGGGCGCGCGCGGCCCGCAAGGTGCTGCAGCGGCCGCGGCGGGTGGGGATCGGCATCTGCTTCGAGGAGGCGAAGCTCGACACCGAGGTGGCCGAGGCCATCGCGCGCCTCTGCCGCCGGGTGGGGTACTTCGGCGTCTTCGAGGCCGAGCTGATCGCCGACGGACCGGGCTACCGGCTGATCGATTTCAATCCCCGCTACTACGGCCAGATGGCGCTCGATGTCGCCCGCGGGCTGCCGCTGCCTCTCTTTGCCTGGTGCGCGGCCAAGGGAGATCGCGAGGGGCTGCGTGCGCTGAGCGACAAGGCGCGCGCCTTCCCGGAGGGTCAGGGCTACGTCTACTGCGACCGCTTCGCCTTCGCGCTGCTGCTGGGCCTGCGCCGGCTGGCAGGGAGCACCTCGGCGGACGAGTACCGGCGCTGGTCAAGCTGGTACTCGTCGCACCAGGAGCACGCCGTCGACGCTTCCGCCCAGCGGGGCGATCGGCTCCCAGGGCTCGTGCACGCTGCCGTGGAGATGTGGAGCGCGGCACGGCACGCGCGCGCGTTCTATCGCGGCTGCGTCCGCGACGAGAACTGAGGCACACGGCAGACGGCCTCTACGAGGCCGTCGGCGTATTCGCCGACGCGAACTGTCCTGATCCCGCGCGCACCGTCGCGCGGATTCAGGGCTAGGGCTGCGTTCCCGGCGCGGAGGCGCTGCGCGAGCCTGGCAAGGCCGCGCGCAGCAGCGAGGCGAGGAGGCCCCGCTGGCGCGCGATGTGGCCCACCACCGTGGGCGCGGCGAACTGCGCTCCGCAGACGAAGCGCACCAGCGGCCCGAACGAGGGCGCGGCGATCGGTCCGAGGAAGTAGAGCCCGCGCGCGCTGGCCTCGAAGTGGCGCGAGAGCGCTGGCGCCCGTTCGATGCGCGCCAGACCCGCGCGCAGGGCCGGATCGAGGAAGCCCATCTTGTCGAGATCGAACTCGTAGCCGGAGCCGGCCACCACGTGGTCGAAGCGCTCCTCGCGCTCTTGGCCGCCGGCGCCGCGGAGCCGGAGCAGCACCTTGCCGGCCTCGACGCGCGCGCCGGCGATGGTGCAGCTCCCAAGCACGGGCACTTTTCCCTCGAACCGGTCGCGCAGCCACCAGGCGCCCGACGGTCCGAGGTACCGCTTGGTGAAGCGCACGCGTCGGGCCTCCGGCGCGTAGTGCATCGCGTAGGGAAACTTCTCCAGGACCCAGTTGAAGCGCCCCGTGCCGAGCACCGTGAAGGGGTTGCGGAGCCGCTCGAGCAGCCCGCGCTCTTTCGGCGTCTTGCCATAGAAGTAGGGCGCCGGGCCGCGCATCACCAATGTTGGGTGAGCGCCTTGCTCGTGGAGCAGCGCTGCCGCCTCCAGCGCCGATTGGCCGGCGCCGATCACCGCTACGTCCTTGCCCGCGAAGCCGTCGAAGTCGCGGTGCTGCGAGCTATGGGTGACGTGCGTCTCGGGCAGGCCGATCAGCTCCGGCGGCATCCGCGTCAGGGCGCCCAGGCCCACCGCGACCACAGCGTTGGGCACGCGCAGCTTCTCGCCGGTGTCGAGCTGCAGCTCGAAGCCGCCCTCGGGCGCGGCCTTCAGGCTGGTGACCTTGACCTGCTCCAGCTCGGGCGCGACCTGCTTCTGCGCCCAGAGCCCGTACTCGGCAAAGTCCTTGATCGAGCAGGGCTCGTGCGCCTCGCGGCCACGCTCGCGGCAGTACCGCGCGAAGTCGAGCCCGCGCTGCGGCGAATAGATGCTGGTGGCGAAGCCGAAGGACTTGAGAAACATCCCGCGCGGCATGTTGAGCCAGGCGATCATCGGCTCGCCGAAGATGCGGAAAGGGATCTTGCGCTCGTGCAGGTACGCAGCCACCGACAGTCCGTTCGGCCCCGCGCCCACGATCGCCACCTCGGGCTGCTTCATGGCGGTCTCCATTTCAGGTCGTCTTCCAGACGCGCCACGGCGCCTGGTCCCGCGCCCAGAGCTCATCGAGCCCAAGCTTGTCCTTGAAGGTGTCCATGTTTCGCCAGAATCCGTCGTAAGGATACGCGAGCAGCTGCCGCTCGGCCGCGAGGCGCTGGAACGGCTCGATCACCAGCTCGTCGCCCGGGCGCATGTAGTCGAAGAGCTCGCTCTTGAAGGCGAAGAAGCCGCCGTTGACCCGCACGCTCGACTGGCTGACCAGCTGCAGCCCGCGCACGTGGTGCTCGGGGTCGGCGTCGACGACGTGGAAGGTGTGGGGCGCTACGATGCTGAGGAAGGTGGCGATCTTCCCCCGCCGGTGGAAGTAATCGAGGTACGCGTCGAGGTCGAGGTCGCAGAGCCCGTCGGCGTAGTTGGCGAGGAACTCCTTGTCGGCGCCCAGGTGCTCGCGCACGCGCAAGAGCCGCTGGCCGACGTTCGAGTTGGCGCCGGTGTCGACGAAGGTGATGCGCCAGTCCTCGATGTCCCGCCGGAGCAGCTCGATGCGCTTGCCGCCGCCCTCGAGGACGAAGTCGTTGGCCAGCGTCTCGTCGTAGCTGCGGAAGTAGGTCTTGATGGCCGCCGCGCCGTGGCCCAGGCAGAGGATGAAGTCCTTGTGCCCGTAGTGGGCGTAGTACTTCATCAGGTGCCAGAGGATCGGGTGGGGACCGACCTCGACCAGGGGCTTGGGGATCCGATCGGAGTAGTCGCGGAGGCGCATTCCCATGCCGCCGCAGAAGAGCACGACCTTCATTTCACCCCTCCCGGACCTGACGAGTACCACGCGCGCCGCCGCTGCCCAAGACCTTCGTTTGACGGCGCCCTTTGCGATCGTGGATCACTTGGGCCTCCTCTTTGTGCCCTGCGGCGCGGAGCCGGTCGATGAGCTTCATCTCCGAGTTCGGACGGTCGCGCGAGCTCGCGACGCGTCTGCTGCGCGCGGTGCCCGGCGGGTCGCACACCTACGCGAAAGGAGATGATCAGTACCCGGCGCTGGCGCCCTCGCTGATCGCGCGGGGCCGCGGCTGCCGCGTCTGGGACGCCGACGGCAACGAGTTCATCGAGTACGGGATGGGCCTGCGCGCCGTCTCGCTCGGCCACGCCTATCCGCCCGTGATCGAGGCCGTGCGCGCCTCGCTCGAGCTGGGCACGAACTTCACCCGGCCGGCGCTGCTCGAGCTGGAGTGCGCTGAGGCGTTCCTCGACCTGATCGACAGCGCCGAGATGGTCAAGTTCACCAAGGACGGCTCGACGGCGAACACGGCGGCGCTCAAGCTGGCGCGCGCCTGCACCGGCCGCGAGCTGGTCGCGATCGCCGCCGACCAGCCTTTCTTTTCCTACGACGACTGGTTCATCGGCACGACCACCATGGACCGCGGCATTCCGCCCGGCGTCACCGCGCAGACGCTGCGCTTCGGCTACGACGATCTGCCGGCAGCGCGCGCCCTGTTCGACGCCCATCCGGGCCGCATCGCCGCCGTCTTCCTCGAGGCGGCGCGGCTCGCCGACCCCTCGCCGGGCTTCTTGCCGGGGCTGCTCGAGCTCTGCCACCAGCGCGGGGCGCTCCTGGTGCTCGACGAGATGATCACCGGCTTTCGCTGGCACCTGCGCGGCGCGCAGAAGCGCTACGGCGTGGTGCCCGACCTCTCGACCTTCGGCAAGGCGCTGGCCAACGGGTTCTCGCTCTCCGCGCTCTGCGGCAAGCGGGAGATCATGCGCCTGGGCAGCCGCGAGCGGCCCGAGGACAACGTCTTCTTGCTCTCGACCACGCATGGCGCCGAGTCGACCGGCCTGGCCGCGGCGCTGCAGACGATGGCCATCTACCGCAGCGAGCCCGTCATCGAGCACCTGCACCGGCAGGGCGCGCGCCTCGCGGAAGGGGCGCGCGTGGCGGCCAGGCGGCACGGCGTCGAGCGCTTCTTCGAGCCGGTCGGCCTCCCCTGCAATCTCGTCTACGCCACGCGCGGCCCCGATGGCAGCCCCTCGCAGGCGTTCCGCGCCCTCTTCCTTCAAGAGCTGATCCGCCGCGGCGTGCTCGCGCCCTCGTTCGTGGTCAGCTACAGCCACGCCGACGCGGACATCGACCGCACGGTGGAGGCCATCGACGGCGCGCTCGCGATCTATGCCCGCGCCTTGGGCGACGGCGTCGAGCGCCACTTGGAAGGCAGGCCGACCAGGACGGTGATGGACCGGCGCTCGCGCAGCGAAACCTAGGTGAGAGGCCTGGCCGGCTTGCCGCCGAGCCGCTTGCGCACGTCGACCAGGGCCTTCTGCAGCGTGTCCCGCGGGTGCCGCAGCATGCGCACCAGCTCCGCCGCGGCCTGCGGACCCACGTCGCGCGCGCGCAGCTTCCAGCCGACGGTGGCGAGCCCCTTTCGATGGTAGTCCCAGAAGCGCTTCCCGCGCAGGCGCAGCACCGCCCGGCCGAGGAACTGGAAATAGCCGCCGTGCGAGAGCGCGCGCTGCCGCCGCAGCTCCTCCGGCGACAAGAGCATCGGGCCGAAGCGCTCGAGCAGGATCAGGTAGTCGAGGTCGTCGGAGTTGAGATCGCGCGTCGAGCTGGTGATGGAGACGTTGTCGGTGCGGAGGAAGCTGAGCACCTCGTGGACGAATCCGAAGTCGTGCTCGAGCAGGAGCTCGAAGGCCGCCTCGGTGTCCTCGTGGTAGCGGCCTGTCGCAAAGAACGGCTGTCGCGCGCGAACCAGGTCGGCGCGATACAGAACGCTGGTCGGCGAGCCCAGCAGGAAGCAGTTGTCGAGCAGCATGCGCCGGCAGGCGTCGCGGCCGCTCAGCGTCTCGACCCCGCGCTCGACGCCCGAGCCCTGCACCTCGCCCATTGTCCAGAACGAGGAGACGACGCCCACCCGGGGCGCGCGCTCGGCGAGGGCGACCATCAGCTCCAGGCAGCGCGGGCCGATGGTGTCGTCGGCCTGCACCATCTTCACGTACTTGCTCGCGGGGCTGATGCGGGCCAGCGCGCCGTTGTAGTTCTCGACCTGGCCGACGAAGGCGTCGTTGTCGATCAGGCGGATGCGCGAATCGCGGGCGGCGTAGTCGGCGGCGATCTCCCGTGAGCGGTCGGTGCTGCGGTTGTTGACGAGGAGGTATTCGAAGTCGGTGTGGCTCTGCGCGAGGACGCTCTGGATGCACTCGGCCAGGTAGGCCGCCGTGTTGTAGAAGGGCGTGACCACGCTGACCTGGGGCCGCGCAGCCATCGGCCTCACCGCCAGCGCAGGTTGGCGTCGATGCGCTCGGACGAGAGCAGCCGCTTGATCTGCCCGATGCGCCGATAGCGGAAGCCCTCGATGTCCTCGAGGGTGATGCGGGCCGCGCGGAAGGCCTCGTAGAGCTGGCGGGCGCCGGTCCGCGCCGTCCAGCGCGGCTGGAACCCGGGCAGCACGCGGGCGATCTTGGCGGAGTCGACCCGGTAGTTGCGCGCGTCGGGGCTCGCACCGCCGGCGAACTCGATTTCACAGCCCGGCACGGTGTCGCGGACGATCTCGGCCAGCTCGCGCACGCGATAGTTCTCCTCCGAGCGGCCGACGTTGAAGGCCTGGCCGTGCACCGCCTCGCGCGGCGCCTCGAGCGCGGCGACGAAGGCGCGGCAGATGTCCTCGACGTGGACGATGGGGCGCCAGGGCGAGCCGTCGCTCTTGATCAGCACCTTGCCGGTGGCCACCGCGTGGGCGGTGAGGTTGTTGAGCACGATGTCGCAGCGCAGCCGCGGCGAGACCCCGTAGGCGGTGGCGCTGCGCAGCAGCACCGGGCTGAACGAGTCGGTGGCGAGCGAGGCCAGCTCCTGCTCGGCGCGCACCTTGGAGACTCCGTAGGGCGTGACCGGGTTGAACGCCGCCTGCTCGTCGAGCAGCCCTTCGCCCGAGGCGCCGTAGTTGCTGCACGAGGAGGAGAAGAGGAAGCGCGAGGCCCCGGCCGCGCGCGCCAGCGAGGCGAGGCGGATGGTGGCGCGGTGGTTGACGTCGTAGGTGAGCTCGGGGTCGAAGTCGCCGAGCGGGTCGTTGGAGAGCGCGGCGAGGTGGACGACCGCGCCCACGCCCTCGAGGTCGGAGGCCCGCGCATCGCGGATGTCCCGGTCGAGCGACGGCACGTCCGCCGCCGGGGCGGAGAAGTCGCAGTCGCGGAAGTAGTCGGTGTCCATCCCGACCACCTCGTGTCCGGCGCCGCGCAAGAGCGGCACCATCACGGCGCCGATGAAGCCTCTGTGACCCGTGACCAGAACGCGCATGGCCGGCGACTCTAGGACAAGGGAGCGGCCGGCGCCACGGTCCTCATTGGCTCCGGACGCGCGAGCGGATCATGCCCACCACGTCGCCGAGCTCCTTGCCGCGGAGCGCGCCGAGGGCCCAGAGAACGCCGAGGTAGGCGACCATCGAGGCGACCATCGCGACCGCGCTGGGCGCGCTTCCGAGGGCGAACGCCGCGCCCGCCATCGCCGCCCCGGCGGCCGCGGCTTGCGCGAAAGACTTCAACAAGCCTCCGCGGAGCATGGCGCGGGGGATGAGCGCGGCGCCGAACGCGACCATCAGGACCTCGCTGATGATCCCCGCCACGGTGACGCCGAGGGCGCCGTTGCCCATCCGCCTCTGGAAGAACTGGATGAGCGGGGCGTCGCCCACCGCGCTCACCACCAGGCAGAGCGCCTGCACGAGGCTCCAGACCAGCACACGGTTGGTGGCCATCAAGCAGTTGCCGATCAGGATGCTGAAGTAGACCAGCAGCACCCACGGCGCGAGGAACTGGAGGTTCAGGATGGCCCCTTCGTAGCGCCCGCCGCCGTAGACGACGTGGACGACGGGCCCGGCAAAGAGGGCTGCCCCGATCGCGGCCGGAACGCCCGCCAGCACCATCAGGCGCAGGGCGCCGCGCATCAGCTCGATCTCGCGCTGTGGCGCCTCGCGGTGCAGGCGCGCCAGCGTCGGATACATGGTGAAGCCGAGGCTGGTGGCGGGGAAAAGCAGCACGCCGGAGATGCGCCGGGTGGCCGCGTGCCAGCCCAGGACCTCGCCTGGGGCGAGGCGGGCGAGGAACCCCGAGTCGATGTACGGCTGCAGCGCCAGCACGAGGCCGAAGAAGAGGAAGGCCGAGCCGTGGCCGAGCAGCGTCCGCACCTGGGTCCGGTCGAAGCGGGGCAGGCGGATTCCGATGTTTCCCAAGAACCACGCAGTGGGCAACAGCGGAAGGATGCCGCCCAGCATGCACGCCCAGAGGACGCCATCCAGGCCAAGGCCTGCGAGCGCGAAGGCGATCACGAGGAACGAGGAGAGCAGATTGCCGACCAGGCCGAGCGCGCTGGTCTGCTCCAGCTTCTCGTAGCCGCGCAGCACCGCCGTGCCGCTCGCCTGCAGCGCGCCCGCCAACCCGGCGACCGAGAGGAACACCACGGCGGTCCGCTCGATGGGCGAATACCCCTGCAGCACACCGAGTCCGAGCAGCGCAAAGGTGGCGGTGATACCGAACAACACCTTGAGCAGCAGGCTGGTGCCGAGCAGCCGCTCTGCGAGCGACCGATCGCGCGCGACCATGCCGGCCACCGCCGCGGTCTGCCCCCAATCCACCACCAAGAAGCCGAGGCCCACCGCGGTCTGGGCGAGGTAGAGCGCGCCGAACTCCTTGGGCCCCAGCCGACGCGCGAGCACCGCGCTGACGACCATGGAGAGGGGCGTGGTCAGGAGCTGCGAGACGACCATCGCCAGCATGCCGCGCGCGATCCGCGCGGTGTCTTGTGGGCCGGAGTCCCCGCTCTCGCCGGCGGGCACCTTCTCCGGCGTCGCCATCACCGGCTGGGGGCCTCCCGCGGCCGCCTCCCATGCCTGTTCGACCGGCGGCGCCCCTCCCGAAGAAGAGCTCGCATCGGGTTCGGGCGCTGGCGACTGCGGCGGGACGCGAGCCATGGGCGAGGGGCTTGCCTATCATGGAACGGCGGTCCGGGCCCCTTCGCGTGGCAGGCCTGCCTCGGGAGTGCAGTCGAGCCGAATCAGATGATCAGCTTGCGAACGTAGAGCGCCTCGGCGAGGCCGTCCGGGGCGTTGCATTCGATCCCGCGCAGGTGCAGCAGCGCCTCGAAGGTCTCCGGTCGGAACCAGCGCCGCCCGGCCTGCGAGCGGAAGTGCTTCATGATCAGAGAGACCTTGCGCCGCGCCACCGCGGCAGTCAGCGGGACGAAGAGGTTCGGTTGGCCCAGATCGCCCTCGTATTTGGGGATCTCGTATTCGGCGATCAAATGGTCGCGAAACGTATTCCAGGTCAATTCGCCAATGGTCCGGTGATCCTGGTGCAGGTCGCGAGACCGATGGGTGAGCACCAGGTCTGGCCGGACGCTCGCCTTGAGCTGCTCGAAGCGGTCCTTGATGGCGGCGCCGACGAAGGGAAAAAAGCTCTCGCGAAACGAGTCCACCTCGACCTGGCCCCGGTCTCCGAGCAGCTCCGCGGCGCTGGCGCGTGCCTCGGCCTCGCGCTCCGGGTTCGAGGCGAACACCACCCAGCGCACCGTCGAGCCCGGGTGCTCCTCGAGCAGCCGCAGCACGGTGCCGCCGCAGCCGATCTCGAGATCGTCGCAGTGGGCCCCGAGGCAGAGCAAAGAGAGCGGGGCGCCAGGCTTGCCGAGCGTCGCGCCCAGCATCAGGGCAGCACCGTCGCTTGGGGAATGGGCACGATGAACTGCGCGCCCCACTCGCGGGCGTGCGCGAGCTGCGCCAGGATCTCATCCTTGAAGTTCCAGGGCAGGATGAGGATGAAGTCAGGCCTCGCTTCATCGAGCCTGGGCGGCGCGTAGATCGGGATGTGCGTGCCCGGCAAGAACCGGCCCTGCTTGTAGGGATTCTTGTCGACGGTGAACTCAACCAGGTCGCTGCGGATGCCGCAGAAGTTGAGCAGGGTGTTGCCCTTGCCCGGGGCGCCATATCCAACGACGCGCTTGCCGGCGTCCCGGGCACGGATGAGCAGCTCGAGCAGGCGCCGCTTGGTCGCGTGCACCTCGGCTTCGAAGGTCCGATAGGTCTCGATCTTTCGATAACCAAGCTGCTCTTCGCGGCGGCGCAGCGCCAGCACCCGCTCGCTGACGGGCCGTGATGCGTCGGCCGCCGGCCGCACCCAGAGCCGCAGCGAGCCGCCGTGGGTCCAGAGCTCCTCGACGTCGAAGACCACCAGCTGGTGCGCAGCGAACAGGCGCTCGGCGGCGATCAGCGAGAAGTAGGAGAAATGCTCGTGATAGATGGTATCGAATTGATTTCCCTCGATGAGCTTTTGCAAATGGGGGAACTCAATGGTCGCGCTGCCGGTCGGCTTGAGTAGATTGCGGATACCAGCGACGAAGGAGTTGAGCTCGGGGACCTGCGCGAGCACGTTGTTGGCGATGATGAGATCGGCCTGCTTTCCCTGGCCCGCCAGCTCGGCACCAAGCGCTTGGTCGAAGAACCGCACCAGCGTCTCGACGCCCTTCTTGCGGGCCGCCTCGGCGACGTTGGCCGCCGGCTCGATGCCGAGCGCTGGGATCTGGCGGCGGACGAAGGATTGCAGCAGATAGCCGTCGTTGCTGGCCAGCTCGACGACGAAGCTGTGCGCGCCCAGCGAAAGCCGCTCCACCGCCATGCCGACATAGTCGTCGGCGTGCTTTACCCAGGAGCTGGCAAAGGAAGAGAAATAGGCATACTCAGTGAATATCTCCGCAGCGGAGACATATTGCTCGAGCTGCACCAGCCAACAGGCGTCGCAGACCCAGGCCTTGAGTGGATAGAAGGGCTCCATCCGATTGAGGTGCTCGGCGGGCAGGTAGCTCTCACAGAGCGGAGACATGCCCAGGTCGACGAACGTTTCACGCAAGGGGGCGGCGCAGGAGCGGCAGTCAGCCATGGCGCGGGACGATAGTGCAGTTGGGCCGATCGAACAACACCGCACCGCCCGGTTCAGGGAATGGCGCAGGTTAATGCGGCCGACGATTTAGTATTCCCCTGATAATCAACCGGCCGTGATTCAAACCGCTCGATCGCCCGCCGACCGTGCGGCGAGCGACAGCGTGCTCGAAAAGGAAGGAGCCGAGCGCATGCTTCAAAGACCCACCCCTCGAGGGTGGGACAGGGTAAGGCGCCGTAGTCTCTAGGCTCTCGCCCGCACTTTTTTTCGACCCTACCCCGGGCAATCTCTCTCGACGGGCAGCGTCATTTTCACGTAAGTGAACACTTGTGCACTGGGAATACGCTCATGCATTGCGCAGTTTCCCTGACCAATGACAAAACCATTTCTTTTAATATGCGCGTCGTCGCTCTTCCTTGCCTGCAGCCAGGGCGCCCGCCAGCTGGAAAACAGCTCGCTCACAGGCCAGACCAACAGCAGCGCAGTCACCAGCCCTGTCGCCCTTGACAGCGGCTTTCCCGTCCACGCGTCCCTCAATGGCGCGGGCACCCCGCTCTCGATCTCGTACGCGACGCCCGGGACCAACCGGCTCGTGCTCCTCGCGGTCGAGGTCAACGCCATCGGCGGCCTCCCTGCCACCGTCAGCGGCTCTGCGCTCAGCTGGGTCAAGGTCGGTCCCGCGTTGCAGTCGGTGAAGTCCCCGGGGCTCTGGACCGAGTGGTGGTACGCGTGGTCGGCCTCGGCCACCA
This sequence comes from Myxococcales bacterium, assembly GCA_038231075.1. GTDB lineage: Bacteria > Myxococcota > Myxococcia > Myxococcales > 40CM-4-68-19 > JBBRMA01. The sequence continues at coordinate 27,338 of JBBRMA010000015.1, forward strand.
GCGAAGTCATCACCGTCTCCCTCGGCAGCGGAGGTTGGTGGAACTTCGTCGACGCGGAGGTGCTCTCCTTCTCGGGCGCCGCCCAGACGCCGGGCGCCACTGCCACCGCGACCGACAACGGCACCACCACCGGCTATCCGACCGTGACCATCAACTCGAGCGCGGCGGGGTCGGTCCTGCTCGCCGCGGGCGTCGCAACGGGCGCCGGGCGCACGCTCACCGCGGGCTCCACCGCGCTCTGGTCCCGCCCGTGGACGCAGACTTGGGAGAAGTCCACCTGGCTCGCCGAATCGACCAGCGTGACCGGCAGCGCCGGCCCGTTCACGCTCGGCACCAACAGCGGCGCCCAATCGGACACGTGGTCGCTCAGCGCCATCGAGGTCAAGGCAGGCGCTTCCGCCGGAGTCGCGGTCGCCGTCGGCCCCAAGACCGCTTCCATCGCCCCGAGCGCCTCGCAGCAGCTGACCGCGACCGTGACGGGCAGCGCGAACACCGCGGTCACCTGGTCAGTGCAGGAGACCGGCGGCGGCGCCGTGACCACCGCGGGCGCGTACACGGCGCCTTCAACAGCCGGCACCTATCACGTCATCGCCACCAGCCAGGCCGACGCCACCAAGAGTGACAGCGCGACGATGACGGTGACCGCGGCGCCTGCAGTGGCCATCACCGTGAGCCCGAAGACCGTCTCGCTCAGCACCAGCGGTGCTCAGCAATTCATCGCCACCGTCACGGGTTCGGCGAACATGGCCGCCACCTGGTCCGTCCAGGAAGGCGCGGCCGGCGGCGCCGTCACCGCTGCGGGCGCGTACACGGCGCCTGCCACGGCCGGCACCTATCACGTGATCGCGACCAGCCAGGCCGACGCGACCAAGAAGGACACCGCGACGGTGACCGTCACCGCGCCGCCGCCGGTCGTCGTCACCATCAACCCGAAGAGCGCATCCCTGACGACGGGCGGCACCAACACCTTCACCTGCGCGGTGAGCGGCTCGGCGGACACCACCTGCACCTGGTCAGTGACCGAAGGCGCTGCCGGCGGCACCGTCTCCTCGGGCGGCGCCTATACCGCGCCCGCCTCGGCCGGCACCTATCACGTGGTGGCAAAGAGCCACGCCGACGCGACCAAGAGTGACACCGCGACCATCACCGTCAACGCCTCGGGCGCGGCGCTGGTCAACGTCACCGACGTCCACCAGAAGATCGACGGCTTCGGCGCCGCCGACGTCTGGAGCGGCGCGCTCACCGACGCCCAGGCCGACCTCTTCTTCAGCCAGAGCAGCGGCATCGGGCTCTCCATCCTCCGCGTCGGCATCGCCGACAACGGGACCTTTCTCGACGGCGGCAACGGCTCCGCGATGTCGGACGCGAAGAAAGCAGCCGCCCGCGGCGCCATCGTCTGGGGCGCACCCTGGTCGCCGACCCCCGCCTGGAAGGACAGCAACAACGAGAACACCGGCTCGCTCCTGGCGGCCCACTACGGCGATTGGGCCAACTCATTGGTCTCTGCCTACAACCTCGCCAAATCAAGCGGCGTCAATCTCTACGGCATCTCGGTGCAGAATGAGCCCGACTACAACACCAACGGCGGCTATGCGATGTGTCTCTATAGCGCCGCCCAGATGCGCGACTTCATCAAGGTCCTGGGCCCCAAGCTCGCGGCGCTCAGCCCCAGGCCGAAGCTGATGGCCGCCGAGTCCTCCGGCTGGGCGCACCTCTGGGGCGGCGGCTATGACTACGTCGATACCATCACCGCCGATCCCACCGCGCTGAGCTATCTGGATATCATCGCGACCCATCAATACGACGTCTATGCCAACGTCCCCGCGCATGCCCTGCCGGCCAACCTCCCGCTCTGGGAGACCGAGGTCTCCGGGTTTGACGGCCCCAGCACCGACATCAACAACGGCGTCTCCGTCGCGGGCTGGATCCACGCGGCGCTGGTCACCGGCAATGCCAGCGCCTGGCACTATTGGTGGTTGATTGGACTCAACAACGACAACGAGGGCCTGCTCAACCCGGGCGGCGTCATCACCAAGCGCCTCTACACCATGGGCAACTTCAGCAAGTTCGTCCGCCCCGGCTTCGTGCGAATCGGCACCACGGGCGCGCCCACCGGTGTTTCGCTCTCTGCCTATCGGGACCCCGCCTCGGGCTCGATCGCCGTGGTCGCCATCAACACCACCGCGGCTGCGGTCTCGCTCTCGTTCGACCTGAGCGGCGCCACGGCCTCGAGCCTCACGCCCTTCACCACCTCGGCCACGCTCAATCTGGCGGCGCAGACCGCGATCACTCCCTCGGGCGGCCGCTTTACCGCCACCCTGCCGGCAACGAGCGTCACGACCTTCGCCGGCACCGCGAACTAGGAGCTCCAGCAGGAGAAGTAAGGGCGGTCGGAGCGCGCGGGAAGCCGTGCCCTCCGACCGCTCTGCGTTTGGGGCCGCTGCAACACGACTTCGTCAGGCATTTGCAATATTCGCAGCTCATCTCCGGACCACGCACCACGTCCTATTACGACGACGGTTGCGCTCGGCTGCGCGGTGAACGCCTGCTTCGTCATCGTGCTCATCTGGTGACGTTCTGCCGCTTGTGCGCTTTCAGCCAGACCTCGAGGCAGAGCAGCACCCAGAGCTGATAGTACGCGCCGTGCACATAGGCGTTCTTGACGAAGGTCCGGACTTTGTCCTCGCGCAGGAAGGCGTAGATCTCGGCCTGCCTTCCCAGTTGCGCCTCGACATAGGCGCGCATGCCTGCTTTCTCCAGCCACTTGTCGACGGGGGCGCCGAACCCCTGCTTCTTCCGGTCGACGAAGCTGTCGGGCATGAGCTCGCGCAGCAGGTCCTTGAGTATGATCTTGCCCGCCCGCTGATTCATCTTGTAGTCGCGAGGCAGGTTGAAGACCAACTCGGCGAGCTGGTGGTCGAGGAGCGGGCAGCGCACTTCCAGCCCATGCATCATGCTCGCCTGATCCACCTTTGTCAGGAGCTGCCCCGGTAGATAGGTCGTCAAATCGAAGAGATTGATCTTCTCCAATGAGTCGCGGGCGGGGCCGACCAGGTGGTCGAGCTCTTCGTGGGCGAGGGCGCCCGGGTCTCGCCAGAGCTCGCGCCGCATCCAGGCGGGGAATACGGTGATGCCCTTGAGATACTCTTTATAGGGATTGGAGAGCAGCGCGGCCTTGAGTCGCGCCCGCAAGGGTCTGCGCCAATGCTGGGAGTACCAGGAGTATCCGAGGAAGAGCTCGTCTCCTCCGTCGCCCGAGAGTGCCACCTTGACCTTGGTCGCGGCCAGCTTGGAGACCAGGTGCTGGGGAAAGTCGGCGGAGTCGCCGTGCGGCTCGTCGAAATAGGTGCAGATCTGCTCGAGCTCTTGGACCAGGTCGCTCGTCGCCTGCAAGGTATGGTGATCGGTTCCAATCGCCTTGGAGGCCTCGGCTGCAAACGGCAGCTCGTCGATCTCGCTGCCGTAACCCAGCGAGAAGGTCTTGAGCGGCTGGCTGGAGAAGCGCTGCGCATAGGCGGTGACCAAGGTTGAGTCAACCCCGCCCGAGAGGAAGGCGCCGATCTCGACATCGGCGATCATCCGCTTGCGGACCGCCTCGCTAAAGAGCCGCTTGATCTCGGCCTTGGCGTCCCCGTAGGAGATGCGGAGAGGCTCGGACTTCAGCTCCCAATAGCGCCTGCGGGTCAGCGTGCCGCGGCTGAAGCGGGCAGAGTGGGCCCCGGGCAGCACCTCCACGTTCTTGTAGACGGTGCGCCAGGGCGGCAGATACATCAGGGTCAGGTAGGCGTCGATCCCTTTGGGGTCGAGCTCGCCCACGATGCCGAGGGCGAGGATCGCCTTGATCTCCGAGGCGATGACCAGCTCTTTGTCCTTGGTATAAGCATAGTAGAGCGGCTTCTTGCCAAAGCGGTCGCGCGCCATGAAGAGCTCTTGCCGCTCTTCATCCCAGATGACGAAGGCGAACATGCCGTCGAGGTGCACGGGGCAGTCGTCGCCATATTGCTGATAGGCCTTGAGGATGACTTCGGTGTCTGACTGCGTGCTGAAGCGATGCCCGAGCGCCTCCAAGGTCCTGCGCAGCTCTTTGTAGTTGTAGATTTCGCCATTGAAGGTGATCGCCAGATTGCGGGCGTTGTCCTTCATCGGCTGGTGGCCGCCGGGCGAGAGGTCGATGATGGCCAGCCGCGTCTGCCCTAGCGTGGCGCGGGGAAACTCGAGCATCCCGCGGTCGTCGGGCCCGCGCTTGCCCAGCGCCTCGAGCGCGGCCGCCGGGGGCCGCGCCGCTCCGGTCGTCGCCAGGATTCCGCACATGCGTCAGCGCGCCCGACTCTTGTAGAGCCGGCTCCCTGCATCGATGCGAAAGCGAAGCGAGGCCACCGCGCCGGCCAGCAGCGCGGCCGCCCCGTCCGCTCCCGTGGGGCGGCCCGTCTTGATCAGGTTCTTCACCGCCTGCTTGCTGAAATAGGTCAGATAGGTTCGCAGGAGGAGGAAACCCCAGGGGTCGCCCAGGCGGGCGTGCTTGGCCATGGCCGCGCCTGTGCCGAAGAGATATTTGCGCATCAGCTCGTCCTTGGCGTGGCCGGTGCGGATTCCGAGGTGCGAGACCTGGGCCCCGGGCGCGTCGAAGATGCGCAGCCCGCAGCGGAGGACGCGCAAGAGGAAGTCGGGCTCCCCGCCGCTGCGGAGCGGCCCGCCGGCGCCGAGCGCTTCGTCGAAGAGGCCGACCCGATCCACCGTCTCGCGGCGCAGGGCGAGGTTGGCGGTGAGGGGAAAGCTGCCGCGGCGCATGGTCTCCACCGAGTGCTCGCCGACCTCGGCTGGATAGGAGGCCGCATAGCCAGTGTGCGCCAGCGCGTCCGGGATGAACACGCGCCCGCAGAGCACCGCCGCCTCGGGCTTCTGCGCAAAGGACTGGGAAAACTGCTCCAGCCAGTCTGGAGCCGCGCGGCAGTCGTCGTCGGTGCAGACCAAGAGCTCGCCCCGGCTCTCTGCGATGCCGACGTTGCGCCCGGCGCAGACCCCGCGCGTGTCGCTGCGCAGATAGTGCAGCCGGGCGTCGGCGAGCAGGGGCGTCAGCGCTTCTTCGCTCAGGCGGTCGTCGCTCTGATCGACGACGATCACCTCGAAGGGCGGACCGCTGCAGGCGAGGATGCTGGCGATGCACTCGCGCAGGTGCTGCGCGCGCCCGCGGGTGGGCACGGTGACCGACACCATGCGGACAGGCTCGACCATTGCGGGCATCTAAGCACAACTCAAGGCCGGGCTCGCCGGTCACGACTCCCGCAAGCTCTTGCCCGACACGCAATTGCCGCTGTGGCTCGACGCCGCGACTGCGTGCTACGAGTCTCTGCAACGACCGGAGTGCAAAAGCCCGTGCCCGAAGCGCCGAGAGCGGCCATCATCGTGCCCTGCTTCAACGAAGAGCGGCGCCTGGATCGAAGGGGCTTTCACGGCTTCGCCGCCGAGCCGGTCGAGATCATCTTCGTCGATGACGGGTCCACCGACGGCACCCGCGCGGTGCTCGAGGGCATCTGCAAAGAGCTCGCGGCGCAAGCCATCCCCGCCCGCTCGATCGTGCTCGAGAAGAACGGGGGCAAGGGCGAGGCCGTGCGCCGCGGCATGCTCGAGGCGCTGCGCGCCGGCGCCGCCGTGGTCGGCTACTACGACGCCGATCTCGCCACTCCGCCCTCCGAGCTCTCGCGGCTGGTGCGCGCGCTCTCGGAGCGATCGGTGGACGTGGCCCTGGCCGCGCGGGTGGCGCTGCTCGGCCACCTGATCGAGCGCCGTGCACCGCGGCACTATCTCGGACGCGTCTTCGCCACCGCCGCGTCGATGGTGCTTGGGATGCCGGTCTATGACACCCAGTGCGGCGCCAAGATCTTCCGCCGCACGCCGGCGCTCGAGGCGGCCCTGAAAGTTCCCTTCTCGGGCCGCTGGGCCTTCGACGTCGAGCTGCTGGGCCGCTTGCGCGCGGGCACCAAGACCTCGCCCGGCCTGCCCGTGACCCGCTTCCTGGAGATGCCGCTGCTCGAATGGCGCGACATCGCCGGCTCGACGCTGACGCCGTTCTCCTTTCCCCTGCTTGGCCTCGAGCTGCTCCGCATCGCCTTCGCGCTGCGCCGGTGGCGCGCTTCATGAGTCAAGCTCGGCGACTCAAGGTGGCGCTGTGGATCTTCCTCGGCCTGATCGCGCTCTATCGCGCCTGGATCTTCCGCTATGATCTGGTCAACGACACGGTCTCCTATCTCGACATGGGAGACCAGCTCTTCTCCGGCAACGTCTCCGCCCTCGTCAACGGAACCTGGGGTCCGCTCTATGCCGTGCTCCTCGGAGCCTGGCTCCACCTCTTCACTCCGGGGCCGCGCTGGGAATATCCCGCCATCCACCTGCTCCTCACCCTGATCTTCTTTGCCTGCCTGGCCTGCTTTGACTTCTTCCTCACCGAGCTGATCGCGTTCAAAGCGCGGAGGGAAGGGCGAGCCGTCGAGGGTGCGCCGGCCCTGACGGTGGTCGGCTACCTGATCTTCGCCTGGGCCTCGCTCTCGCTGGTCGGGGTCGAGGAGACCAATCCGGACATGCTGGTGGCGGCTTTCTTCCTCCTGGCCTCCGGGCTGGTGCTGCGCATCCACCGCGGGGGCGCGCCGGCGGGTGCGGCCATCGCGCTCGGACTCGCGGTCGGCGCCGGCTATCTCACCAAAGCGGTCATGCTGCCGATCGGCGCGCTCTTGATCGCGGCCGCCGCGAGCGCGGGGGCCGGGGCCCGCGGCAAGCTCTCGCTGCTCTTGCGCGCGGGTCTTGCGGCAGCGCTCCTGGCCGCTCCGCAGATCGCCGCGCTCAGCCTGCAGCGCGGCCACTTCACCACCAATGAGACGGGACGTTTCAACTATGCCGTCCATGTCCAGGGAGTCACCTATCGCCACTGGCAAGGCGAGGACGAGGGCGCCGGCCGCCCGCTCCACCCCACCCGCCGGCTGCTCGCAGACCCGGCCGTCTTCGAGTTCGACGGACCGCTCCCGGGGACCTATCCCTTCTGGTTTGATCCTTCCTATTGGTATGAGGGCGTACAGGCGCGCATCTCGTGGCGAAAGCAGGCGCAGGCGATCGCCAGCAACGCGCGCGGCGTGCTCGGACTCTTGTTCGCGGTCAACGGCGCGCCCCTGGCCGTCTTCGTCCTGCTCCTCGCGCTCTCGCTGCGCGCGTCGGGTGCGTTTCGCTCCGCCGCGGGCTTCTGGGTGGTGCTGCTGCCGGCGGCCGTTGCCCTCGGTCCTTATGTCTTGGTGCATTACGAGACCCGCTATCTGGCGGGATATCTCTGCGTCCTGATGACGGCCGCGATCGCGAGCGTCCGCCTGCCTGCGGCGAGCGACGGAAAGCAGCTCTACCGGGCCTGCGCCATCCTGGTGGGAGCGATGTACCTGGTCCCGTTCGGGCCGTCAGGGCCCGCGAGCCAGCTTGGACTCTATCAAACCCTGGCCTATGGCTTACCCAAGCTGACCAACACCTATTGGAACGTGGCCGACGCGCTCGCCCGCGCGGGAGCAGGCCCGGGCAGCAAGGTCGCCACCCTCGAATATGCCAACATGAGCAGCGTGCTCTGGGCGCGGCTGGCGCGGGTCAAGATCGTCGCCGAGGTCTACTATCGCCCCGACCGCGCCGAGACCAATCGCAACCTGTTCTGGACCGCGCCGCCCGAGAAGCAAGCGCAGGCGCTCGAGGCCCTGCGCCGGGCGGGCGCCGGCTTGGTGGTCACCGCCGAGACGCCGCGCGGCGCAGGGGCCGAGCGCTGGACGCGGCTCGCCGACAGCCAATATTACTATCTCTCGCTATGAGTCAGCCCGGGTCGACGCCGGCCGCGCCAGGCGCTGCCGAGAGCGCGAACCTGGACCTGCTGCGCACGCTCGCAGTCCTCTTCGTCGTCGCCTTTCATCTCCTGCTGGTCTTCGGCTTCCGCCCGCAGCTCGGCGTGCAGCTCGGCCAGCTCGGACTCTGGGGCGTCTTGATCTTCTTCGTCCACACCAGCACCGTCCTGATGCTCTCGCTCGAGCGTCAGGAGCAGCGCGCGCCCGGCGCTCCCAAGCTGGGCGAGTTCCTGCTCCGGCGCGCATTCCGCGTCTATCCCCTGAGCGTGCTCACGGTGGTGCTGGTGGTGGCGCTGCGCCTGCCGGTCGGCCATTTCACGGACGGCCGCTTCCAGCTGGTCTCGCCCGGTGCGCTCGGCGTGCTCTCGAACCTCGTCCTGGCGCAGAACCTCACCTATACCGAGCCGGTGGTTGCCACGCTTTGGAGCCTGCCGTTCGAGATGGAGATGTACCTGCTCCTGCCCGCGCTGTTCCTCTTCTCGCGGCGGGGTCTCGCGCCGCTGCTCGGCGTCTTTGCCGCCGTCTGCGCCGCCAGCTTCTGGTGGCTTCACTCGCCGCGCTGGGATCTCTTCGAGCTACCCAAGTATGTGCCCTGCTTCTTCGCCGGCGTGATCGCCTATCGCTCCGGGCGCGGCCAGCCTCGCAGCCTGCCTTTCTGGATCTGGCCGCTGGCGCTCGCGCTCTTGACCTTGGCCTTCCTGCGCCACCCGACCTTTGCCGGCGGCTGGTGCTGCACCTTCTGCCTCGCGCTCTTGATACCGCGCTGCCGGGAAATGCCCGACGGGGCTCTGCGCAAGGGATGCCAATTGGTGGCGCGCTATTCCTATGGAATCTATCTCTCGCATTTCGTGCTCATCTGGCTCGCGTTCGGCGCCGGCTCCGCGCTGCCAGCAGCGGCGCGCTGGGCAATTTTTCTAGTCACGCTGCTCACCGTGCCGGTGGCCCTCTACCACTTCATCGAGGCGCCGATGATCGCGGTCGGCGCCCGGCTGGCCGCGCGTCGCCGCTCCTCTTCGCGGGTCTGAACCCCCTCGTCGATTCACTCGTGCCGGTGACCTAGTCTAATGCACCGGTCCCGGCGCCTCGTCCCGCGGCGACGCGCTGGAGGCGTCCATCGCGCGAAGCACGGCCGCCCGCAGGCGATCGCTCGCCAGCGAAGCTCCATATTCCGAGAGATGATCGTTGTCGGCGTAGAGGATTCGATCGCCGTCGATGAAGCGGCCGCGGTCATCGCCTCTCAGATAGAGATCGGTGACCTCCACCAACTCGGCGTTCGAGAGCTTCTTGACGACCGTGGCGGCGAGCGCATTGCCCGCCCTCCACTCGTCGGGCGAACCGATGGGAAGGGTCGGTTGCAGCGAGCCGCGAGCTCGCAGCTCGGCGGCGATGTGCAGCGCGTTCCGGCCCCCATAGAACATCACCGGCGGTTGGGAAACGACGACCATCCGCGTCCCGAGCTTGCCCAGCATCGAGACGAACTCGGTCAAGCGGGCCTCATTGAGCTCCCAGACGTCCCAGCGGACCAAGAGGAGGATCAGGCGCGGCTTCCACTCCTGGAGAAAGCGCAATCGGGCCGCGTCGAAGTCGTATTTCTGATCAGCGGTGAAGTGCGTGGTGGCACGACGCTCGGGCTGTGGCGAGAAGACGGCGGGCGTGCCGTCGGCGCCATAGAACGAGACCGTCAGGCGCTGCTCTTTGCAGATGGCGTCGACGATGCTCGACCACATCAGCGCGTGAGAGTCCCCGATCACCACCACTTGCGGGACGGGGGGGCCATATCGTTTGATGATCCCTCCCGTCTTGTACGCATCCGAGGTCAAGTGTTCACGCAGCGGAGCGACGAGCCCCACCGTCCCTTCGTCGACGACACCCGCCCACGGTTTTTGCACCGGGATGGTGTCGTACTTCCGGCCATTCCACTCGACGGGAGCAAATCCCCCCAGGTCATAGCGGTGCGTGCCAAAGTAATCAAAGGCCGAGACCGCCAGCACTGATCCCACCGCGGCAGAGACATAGGGAATCCAAAGCCGCTCCGTGCGCCCGATTCTCTCGACCAGGTGATAGGAGAGCAACCCTAGCGCGAAGACAAGGGCGGCGACGGCCGGGAGGGGGACAACCGCCGGGGAGATGGTGCGCGCGGCAGCGACCAGGACGATCACGGGCCAGTGCCAGAGATAGAGTGAGTAGGACGCCTTTCCGAGATAGACAATCACCGGATTGGAGAGCAAGAACCCTGGCGCGGGTGGAAGCTGCTCGCCGAAAGCAATGATCGCAGCCGCCGAGACCACGGGCAGCAGCGTGGCATACCCTGGATAGGTATGCGCTCCATTGATGAGGAGACAAGAGGCGGCGATGCCGGCGATTCCGGCGAGGAAGAGGAGGGGCCCGAAGCGCCAGGATTGCCACCTGGAAGGTGACTTCGAGCGATGAATCGCAAGCACGCAACCGAACCCCAGTTCCCAGGCGCGCGAGGGCAACAGGTAGAACGCTGCGGGCGGGTGCCGGTGCGACAGGTAGAGGCAGAGCGCCAGGCTCGAGAGCGTCGCGGCGCAAAGCAGCGGCTGAAGCTGGCGGCGCGCCAGCCGATGGATCAGATAGAGAGAAACCGGATAGAGGAGATAGAACTGCTCCTCCACCGAGAGCGACCACATGTGTAAGAGAGGTTGCTCGTGGGCCTGCGGGCCCCAATAGTTCCCCGCGGCCTGCCAGAAGAACAAATTCGCCCAGGACAACATCGACGCTGCGCCTTGCCGGCCAAGGTTCTTCAGCTCCGAGGCGAGCAAGAGCAGACGGCCGGCGGCGAGCGTGCAGAGGAGCATGGTGGCGAGCGCAGGCACCAGCCGGCGGATGCGGCGCAGCCAGAAGGCGCGGAGCGTGAAGGTGCCGGTCTCGAGGTCCTTGATGAGAATCGAGGTGATCAAGAAGCCGGAGATGACGAAGAAGACGTCGACGCCGACGAAGCCACCCGACATCCACGGGACGCCGAGGTGGAAGAGGATCACAGGGAGCACGGCGATTGCGCGCAGCCCGTCGATCTCGGGTCGGTAGTTGATCTTCGACATCGGGCTACCTCGCTCCGACCAGGGTCACGACGCTCGTCGGCGGGAGGGTGGCCGTGAAGCGACCTTGCGCGATCTCGATCGGCGCCTGCGGGCCCAGGTTCTGCGAGGCGGTCGTCAGCCAGGGCACGACCCGGCTCGCCGTCGCGCCTTCCAAGCTCACGGACAACTCAACCTCGGCGCCTGACTCATTGATGGCCACGACGACGAAGGCGTTGGGCGCCAGGCCCTTATAGGCGGAGATCAAGACGTCGGGCGCGCCGCCCGTGGCCCCGATGCGCACGAAACCGGGGCGGATGAACTTGCTGTAGTTGCCTAGAGTATAGAGTCGCTTTGGTAGTGAGCCGTCCTTGTTGATCAGGCCTTCGTTGTTCTTGTTGTTGCTGAACAGCCACCAATAGTGCCATGCGCTCGCGGAGCCCGTGACGATCGCGGCGTGGATCCACTTCGCAACGCGCACGCCGTTCTCGATGTCGGTGCTCGGGCCGTCAAAGCTCGCCATCTCCGTCTGCCAGAGCGGCTTGCCCTTGGGGAGGGGATGGTTGACGACCTCGTTGTCGTATTGGTGCGTTCCAATGATATCGAGGTAACCGAGCGCCGCCGGATCGGCGAGGATGGCGCTCATATAGTCGATCTCTCTCCATAGATTGTGCCAGCCCGACGGCTCCGGTGCCATCAGCTTGGGCCTGGGGTTCAGGACCGCCAGCTTCGGCCCCAGCACCTTGATGAAGTCGCGCATCTCGGAGGCGCTGTAGAGGCACATGTCATAGGCGCCCTTGGTGTCGTGGTCCGGCTCGTTCTGGACCGAGACGGCATACAGGTCCACGCCCGTGCGCGCCTTCAGCTGCAGGCCGAAGGCAGCGAGCAGCGTCGCCCATTCTTCACGGGCCGCGGGCCGCAGGCCGCCCGAGCTCTCCTTGCCGGTGGTCTTCCAGGCCTCGTTCGGCGACCAGGGCGAGCCCCAGACCCTTGCGCCGCGCGCGGCGGCCTTGGCGGCATTGCCCCAGGCGTCGCGTCCGTATTGCCCCTCCGACTCGATCACCACCCGAAGCAGCGAAAGCCCGATCCCCTTGGAGGGGCTGAAGAACAGGTCCGCCTGCGCGTCGTCGAAGAGGCCGTGGAATGCATCGGAGGCGCCGAAGCCGTCGATGGTCTGGTGGAGGTCGGCAAAGTCCAGGCGAAGGTCGGCGCGCGTGCGCGGCGCGGCCTCGCCGCCCTGGCTCGTCGCCAGCATTCTCAGGGGAACGGTCTCGACCAGGGCCTCGCTCAGTATTGAAGCGGGAGGATCGGGCGGGCCGAGGCGATAGCGAACGCGATAGACTCTTGCTTCAGTCGTCGCCGCTCGCAACTCGGCCGTCTCGGCTTGCCAGAGCCTGCGGGCGAGGCCGATTGAGAGCTCGTGAAAGCTGCCCGGATCGGTCTCCGCTGCTGCGCTCTTCACGAGATTCCAAAGCAGCCCCGAATTTCCAAAGGCCTTGTTGTAGGCAGCAAGGCTCACGCGCGCCTCACCGCCCGGCAGCGCCCAGCGCGCTTCCCAAAGCTCGAAGAGCCCCGGCGTGGGATAGGCGAACGTAGGGTAGGAAGCAAAGGGCCATTCCAACCTCCAGCCGGCGAGGCGCGAGATGGCGCGGCTCGCCGGCGGGGGCAGGCGGCTGACCAGCCCGGGCGTCTCATTGGCCAGGAACATGACGCTGCTGACGAGCAGTTGGCACACCAGCAGGCCGATCCCGAGCGGATGAAGCAGGCTGGCGGCAGGCGCGGGCGATGGCTCTCGCGGGCTGTCGGGCGGGCCCTGTTTCGCAGTGAGTATTCCCATCCGCCGACCGAGCGATGACCAATCAATCAAGCAGACATAGACGGGAATCAAGGTGGTGAACCAGATGTGGAGGAGCAACCCATTGCCGAGGTGAAAACCAATTCCAATCAACGCCAACCAGGGCCGTGGCCGGCGGAACAAGACGATCAAGAGGAAGCCGATCTCGAAGGCGATGACACTGACTCCAAAGGCCGCCAGCATCCAGGAGGGCAACAGATCGGCCCGCAGTGGAGGCTCTGCGCCGGGAACGAAGAGGGTCAATTCGAACCACTTGAGCCAGAGGACGTGGCGCAGGTTGTCGGCAGAAGCCCAGCCACCGGTGAACGTCTTGAGGAGCTTTGCAACCCCGGGCGTCAAGTAAAGCAATCCGAGCAGGAGCCAGACATAGCGAAGGGTAAAGAGCGCGGCAAACGATTGGATGGGCGCCTGACCCTCGGGCGCCTTGGTCCTTCGGAGCGAGTCGACCGAGAGGAGCTGGCCCGAAGGGCCCGCGGCCAAGAGCGCGAGGAACCAGATGACGTGATGGAAATTGTCGATCTTGCCCTGGTTCTCGGGCAGGCCGAAGAGATAGGTGGAGAGGACGAAGGCGAGGGTGAGCGAGGTCCTGGTAAAGAGCCCGATCAGCCCCAGGAAGACGAGCACCAGGTTCAAGAGCGCGAGCGCCTTGGCCAGCCCCGGGTTGCCGAGGATTTCGTAGGGGATGAGTTGATAGTACGAGATCGGCGCCCAAACCCGGCGGGGAAGCCCCGGCAGGATCTCGAGCACCCAGCCCAGGTTGCGCAGGGCCCAAGGCAGGACGACCGCCCCGATGAACACGATCCGGAAGAGCCCGAGGTTGAGTGCCCATCCTCGCGGCGAGGTCGCCCGCTCGTCGGCGCGGAACCACGAGGCCAGCGTCGTCAGCCGCATGGGCGCGAGTCCTTCCTTCTTCCTGGAGCGGGCGGCGAGGGGAGGGCGGCGGGCACTTGGGTTGAGTTCAACTCAACTGCAACTCTATTGATAGATCTTTTCCATCGCCGCGGCCCACTGCATGCGCAGCACCTCCTGGCCGGCCGAGTTGGGATGGACGTCGCCCGAGGGAATCAAGTCGGTGCGGTTGAGAAAGGCCGCCCAGAGGTCGGGGCCGCGGACCACTTGCGGGTACTTGGTGTAGAGCGCGTCGATCTGGGCGTTGAGGGCCGGGCCCAGGGTCAGGCGCTGGTCCGACCAGGGCATGTGCGGGACCACCGGGATCTTGCCGGCGGCGATCACCTTGGTGATCAAGCTCTCCATCTGGAACTGATCTGATTTGTCGTTGGTGCCGTAGTCGAGCGCGACGAAGCGGCCCGGGAAGTTGGCCATGGTGGCGTCGATGGCCGCCACCGCGTTCACGGTGCTGGTCCCGCCGATGGCGGCGTCGATGATCGCCGGGTAATAGGAGGGCTTGTCGGTGTGCACCAGCTTCGGCAGGTCGCTGAAGGCGCGCGGCAGCGAGATGAAGGTGATCGAGTCACCCAGGAAGAGCCATGAGTCCGAGGGTCCCGAGGGAGTGCCGTGCACGTCGAGGTCGATGCCGACGTTGTTCGGGTCGCTCGCCTTGGTGACTTTCATGCGGACCCAGTTGGCTCCATTCAGCGCCACGAGGTGGTGCCTGCCGCTGTTGACGTTGCCGGTGACGGTCGCCGCCTGCGTCCAGCCGGTGGCAGGAGCAGGGCCACCTCCGGCCGCGCTGTTGATCTCGATGGTGTAGTCCTCCGGCAGGTTCATGAAGGGTGCCGGAGTGTTGATGAAATCCTCGGTGCGGTAGGCGTACCAGGCGACCAGCACGCTCTGCCGCGACGCCGCCGACGCGCCCGACAGATCGTAGGCGAGCCAGGCGGGCAGCGAGGCCGAGACCCAGCTGGTGGCGGGGTTCCCATCGTTCGCTTTCTCGGGACCCGCCGAGGTGTTGCTGCTGCTGGAGGCAAACGCTGGGACGCCCAGGCTGAGGATGGGCATCGGCGGCGTCGCGTTCACGCAGGCCCCGGCGGCGTTGCAGGTGCTCGCGGCGCCGGTGCAGTCGGCGTTGCTGTGGCAGCCGGCCGACTTGGTTCCACCGCCGCAGCCGGTGAGGAGCGCGAACAGCGCGCCGAGCGAGGCGAGGTACCGCAGGTCATTGGCATCCACCGAAGCCTCCTGGCAATTGCATTGGCCGCGCCGACGATATCAAAAGCGGGGTCACCTTCCCGAGGCCTGCGCCTGCACGGCTTCATCTCGCCGGGCGTCGCCGGGCCGCGGCCTGCGTTTTCGCGCTGGCCAGGCGCCGCTCGCCACCGCCAGCTTGCCCACCAGCGCCAGCGCGGGGCAGACGGTGAACACCGCGGTCCACGAGCTCTGCCCCATGTCGCCGTAGATGGAGTTGATGTACGCGATCAGCGTGCCGATGGCCCAGAGCGCGATGGCGCGGTCGAGCGGGACTTCCGAGGCGCGGTAGGCGCGGGCGGCGAGGAAGACGCCCATCACGAGGCAGCACCACATCAGGCTGAAGCCGATCAGGCCCGCGTAGGAGAGGAAGCCGAGCACGCTGTTGTGGGGCACCAGCCGGTAGAGCGGGAACGCGGTCGAGACGTCGGGCAGCTTGTAGTCTTCGCGGTACTCGTGGCCCAGGCCGCTGCCGAGCAGCGGGTGTTCGATGATGTTGTCGACCAGGTTCAGGTTCTCCATGTCGCGCCACATGGTCGAGCCGTCCGACTTGGAGTCGAGGATCGAGCGCACCGTCTTCACCGGCGCAAAGACGCCACCGCCGCCCGAGTTCCAGCCGATGGCCAGGTAGATCGCGAACACCGGCAAGCCTGCGAGCAGGGTCCGCGCCACCGCCCGCCGCAGCCGGGTCCAGGGGCTGATGGCGTAGAAGGCGATGGCGATCAGCGCCACCTCGACCCAGGCGACGCGCCGGTGGTTGGCCCACATGCCGACGCAGATGATTCCCGCGCAGACGAGCAGCAGGGCGAGGAACCCGCGCCGGCCCTTGCCCACCCGCTCGTTGATCAGCGCCAGGATGAGTCCGATGGCTCCGGCGAAGAGCATGGAGTCGCCGTGGGTGGTGGCGTAGCCGAGCATGGTCTCGCCCTTGGGGGGAGTGACCGTCTTCTGGATGTAGAGCGCCAAAAGCGACTTGACCACGGCGGCCCCGATCATGACCTTGGCGATGGCCGCGTGGTCCCTTGGCCCCCGCAGCGCCGCGTGGCAGACGAAGAAGAGCAGCGGCACGTAGAGCAGCTTGTGGATCTGCAGCAGCGAATTTCCGAAGTTGCCGCCGCGCGCGATCCCGTAGCCCCAGACCCAGAGCGTCCCGGCCAGGGTGGCCAGGACCGCGAACGCCATCACGTTGGCCGTCTGCACCTGTCCAGAGGTGTCGAGCGTCGAGCCCCGACTCCGCCGCCAGGCCAGCGCTGCCACCAGGAAGAGGACCAGCATGTCGACGCCGGTCAGGACCAGCGCGCGCGGGCCGAACACGTCGTTCCACTTCGACAGCATCAGCTGGCCGACGATGTAGATCGGCGACCTCCAGGCGCCGTTGGCCGGGATCTCGTTCGGGCTCTCGAGGGTGAGCCCGAGGAAGATGAGCAAGAGCAGCGTGTCGCGGACCGGGCGCTTCCAGATCACCCAGAGGGCGGCAAACCCCAGGGGCACCGCGGCTCCCGCCGCCACGTTGCCGTTGCCGAGGATGGTGAGCGTGATGGTCGCGACGCCCATCAACGTGCAGAGGGCGGCGAGCCCGCGCCAGCTCGCCGGCGCGGGGACTGCCGAGAGGTCCTGATCGGGCGAGGCTGAAGCGAGCGAGCCCATGGCGGTCAGAAGAGCTTGAAGTAGAGGAAGCGGAGGGCGAGCAGATAGAAGAAGTTGAAGGCGATGATGTAGAAGACGACCTTCTTGAAGGCCTTGGCGGGGCTCCGCTCCCGCGCCGCCCAGATGGGGATGGCGAAGGTGGCAAAGACGATCGACAGCAGCAGCATCTTCTGCATCGGACGGGGCTTACTCTAGCACCGAGCCGGGCCCGGCGCGGAGTGGTGGGCCGGCGCCGCCGTGCTACTCTTTGGCCTCCTACCGAGGGACCCTCTTGCAGACCCAGCCATCGGGGAACGCACCGGCAGCGCGCCCGCGCGGCGACTTCAACATTCCCTCCCTGGACGGGCTGCGGGCCGTCTCCTTCCTGATCGTCTTTCTCGCGCACACCACCGCCAGCGTGCGGGTGCCCGGCGCGTTCGGCGTCACCGTCTTTTTCTTCCTCAGCGGCTACCTGATCACGTCCTTGCTGCGGCTGGAGCACACCAGCAGCGGGCGCGTGAGCCTGCGCGACTTCTACCTGCGCCGCGTCCTGCGCATCCTGCCGCCATTCTACGCGGTGCTGCTGCTGGCGGCGCTGCTCACGCTCTCTGGCGCGCTGCCCGGCACGCTCAGCACCTGGCCGATGGTCGCCCAGATCGGGCACGTGACCAACTACTGGAACATCGTCAACGGGGCAGAGGGGCAGCCGGCGGGCACCGGCGTCTACTGGTCGCTGGCGGTCGAGGAGCACTTCTACCTGGTCTTTCCCTTTCTCTTCATCCTGCTGCAGCGGGTCTTCAAGGATCGCTTCCGTGCCCAAGGTGCGGTGCTGCTCGCGCTCTGCGGCCTGGTGCTGGCCTGGCGGTTCGCGCTGGTGTTCGGGCTTGGCGCCACCCCCGAGCGGACCGGCCTGGCGAGCGACACCCGGGTCGACTCCATCCTCTTCGGATGCGCGCTCGCGGTGATGGCGAACCCCATGCTCGACAAGCAGCGGCTGCCCGCGTGGCTCTGGCGCTGGGTGCTGTTGCCGCTCGGCATGGGGCTCTTGCTGGTCTCGTTTCTCTACCGCGCGCCCTGGTTCCGGGAGTCGCTGCGCTACACGGTGCAGGGGATGGGCCTCATCCCGCTCTTCGTGGTGTCGATGCGCGAGCCCGACTTCCTCCCTTTCCGGCTGCTGAATCTCAAGTGGGTGAAGCACGTCGGGCTGCTCAGCTACTCGCTCTACCTGATCCACCAGGTGGTCATCTTCACGGTGCATCCGCTGGTGCCGGGGCTGCATCCGCTCTGGCGCGGCGCGCTCGAGCTGACCGTCGCGCTGCTGCTGGCCGAGGTCGTCCATCGGCTGATCGAGAAGCCCTGCGCGCGCTTGCGCCGCCGGCTGGCGCACGCCAACTGGATCAGCCCCAGAGCCACTTCGGACTCTCCCCCCGAGGCCGCTGCCGCACTGGCCAGCAAGAGCGAGGAAGGCCCGGCCGGGCTCTTGAAGGTGCCATGAAGTTCCGCGAGACCGAGCTTGCGGGCGCGTTCGTCGTCGCGCTCGAGCCGCACGCCGACGAGCGTGGCTTCTTCGCCCGCACTTTCTGCGAGGAGGAGTTCGCCGCCCGCGGCTTGCCCACGCGCTTCCCGCAGGCCAACCTCTCGCGAAACCTGCGCCGGGCGACTCTGCGCGGGCTGCACTACAACGCCGCCCCGCACCGCGAGTCCAAGCTGGTTCGCTGCACCGCCGGCGCCATCTGGGATGCCATCGTTGACCTGCGGCCGGCCTCGCCCACCTATCTCCAGTCGCTCGGCGTCGAGCTGACGGCGGAGAGCGGCGACGCGCTCTTCGTGCCGGAGGGCTTCGCGCACGGCTTCATCACCCTGCGCGACCAGACCGACGTCGAATATCTGATGGGCAGCTCGTACGTGGCGGGCGCCGCGCGGGGCGTGCGCTGGGACGACGGTCGCCTCGGGATCCGCTGGCCGCTTCCGCCCGAGGTCATCTCCCTGCGCGACCGCGAGCTTCCCCTCTTCGACGCGGCGGTCTTCGATGGTTGACGGCGACGAGCTGCACGCGCTGGTTGCGCGGCTCCATCCCCTCTGTCGGAGCATCACCGGCGACGGCGTGCGCCAGACGCTGCGCGTGCTCTCCGAGCTGGCCCCGATCCAGCTGACCGAGGTCGCATCGGGCACCGAGGTGCTCGACTGGGTGGTGCCCCCGGAGTGGAACGTGCGCGAGGCCTTCATCGCCAACGCGCAGGGCGAGCGGGTGGTCGACCTGCGCGACTCCAGCCTGCACCTCGTCAGCTACAGCGTTCCGGTGCAGGCGCGCATGTCGCTCGCCGAGCTGCGGCCGCACCTGCACACGCTGCCCGACCGGCCCGATTGGATTCCGTACCGCACGAGCTATTACAAAGAGGCGTGGGGCTTCTGCCTCTCCCAGCGCCAGCTCGATGCGCTGCCGGAGGGCGACTATCAAGTCCGGATCGACTCCACCCTGGCGCCCGGGCACCTGACCTACGGCGAGATCGTGCTGCCCGGCGACACCGAAGAGGAGATCCTCATCTCCTCCCACGTCTGCCACCCGTCGCTGGCCGACGACAACCTCTCGGGAATGGTGATCGCCGCGGCGCTCGCCCGCCAGCTGGCCAAGGAGCGGAGGCGCTACACGCTGCGCTTCCTCTTCGCGCCCGGGACCATCGGAGCCATCACCTGGCTCGCGCGGAACCGCGAGCGCGTGGGCCGCATCCGCCACGGCCTGACCCTCACCTGCCTGGGCGACTCGCATCCATTCACGTACAAGAAGACCGCGCTGGGCGCGGCCGAGATCGATCGCGCGGCGGCGCACGTGCTCGCGGCCTCTGGGCTGCCGCACCAGCTCATCGACTTCTTTCCGTTTGGATATGACGAGCGGCAATACAACTCGCCGGGCTTCCGCCTGCCGGTGGGCTCGTTGATGCGCGGCCGCCACGGACAATTTCCCGAGTACCACACCTCCGCGGACAACCCTTCGTTCGTCGCGCCGGCGCGGCTGGCGGAGTCGTTCGGCGTCCTCGAGCAGCTGCTCGCGCTGCTCGACGCCAACCGGCGCTACCGGAACCTCGCGCCGTACGGCGAGCCGCAGCTGGGGCGGCGCGGGCTCTACGACGCGCTCGGCGGCAAGGACATCGCCGACCTGCAGCTGGCGATGCTCTGGATGCTCAACCTGAGCGACGGGGACCACTCGCTGCTCGAGATCGCCGAGCGATCGAAGATCGAGTTCACCACCCTGCGCACGGCGGCCGAGCTGCTCGAGCGCCACGGTCTGCTCGGGCCGGGCTGACCAGGAGAGACATGGACGGCATCTTTCTCGATCCGGACTTGAGCGACCACGAGAGGCGCGCACGGCTCTATCGGGGCGCCATCCTGCTCTTGTCGCCCTCGGCCGCCTCGCGCGAGCTGGTGGCCTTCGCGCGCGCGCTGACCGAGGAGGCGTTCGCCCCGCGCAATCCCGAGACGGCCCACTGCGAGCTGCCGGTCGAGGAGTATGCGCGCCTCCTCGCGGCGCTCAAGCCGCGCTTCATCCACCACCCGCGCTGCAAGGAGCTGCTGCGCGAGATCTTGAAGTCCGCCGGCTGCGACGAGGCGCGCACCTACTTCGACGTCCCTCGCCTGCGCACCGCGGCGCCCGGGGATTACCTCAGCACCGGCATCGCCTATGCCTTCCATCCGCACCGCGACACCTGGTACTCGGCGCCGCAGTGCCAGATCAACTGGTGGATGCCGGTCTACCCGATGCGCCCCGAGAACGGGATGGCCTTCCACCCGCGCTACTGGACGCAGCCGCTCAAGAACAGCTCGCGCATCTACAACTATCGCAGGTGGAATGCGGAGAATCGCTTCAATGCGGCGCAGCAGCTCAAGGTCGACACCCGGCCGCAGCCCAAGCCCGAGGAGCCGGTTGATTTGAACCCGAGCCTGCGCTTCGTGCCGCCGCCCGGCGGGCTGATCCTCTTCTCCGGCGCGCAGCTGCACTCGACCGTGCCGAACGGCACCGACCTGACCCGGTTCAGCATCGACTTTCGCACCGTCAACCTCGACGACGTGCGCGCGCGGGAAGGGGCGCACAACATCGACTCCGCGTGCACCGGCACGAGCCTTGGCGACTTCCTCCGCGCCGCCGACTTCGAGCGCATCGAGCAGTCCGCGGTCGACCTCTACGACACGCCCGACCGCAGCGGCTGAACGGGCGGCCCGAAGAGCGCGTCGTACTGCGCCTCGACCGCCTGCCGCTGCCGGGCGACGGACAGCGCGAGCGCTGCAGACAGTTCGCGCCGCTCCGCGGCCAGCCGGGCGATGAGCGCGAGCGCGCCGGCGGCGTCGAATTGGTCGATCTCGACGCAGTAGCGCGCCTGGCCCATCTGCTCCATCAGGGTCCGCACCTTGCGCTCGTGCGAGACGGCCAGCACCGGCCGCCCGGCGAGGTGAGAGAGCAGCGTGCCGTGCAGCCGCGCCGCCACCACCAGATCGACGCCCGCCAGCGTGGCGAAGAGCGACACGAGGTCAGGCGTCTGCGCTGCGCGAAGGCGTTCGCCCGCCTCGGGCGCGAGCGCGCGCGCGGCGGTCAAGGTGTCGTCCACCGCGCCGGGCTCGTTGTCGGTGGTGAAGAGCACCACCGAGTGGCCCTCGGCCAGGAGCCCCGCAGCGAGCGACCCGAAGGCGCGCGTGTGCCGGCGATAGCGCTCCTGATCGGCACGCGGCCACTGGCGCCCATCGCCGTACGCCATCGGGCTCAGGCCGATGGTCAGCCGCTCGCGCGCAGGCGGCGGCGCCGGCAGGACCTGAAGGCCGTACGCAAGATCTGGAACCGTCGGATCCGATCGCGTCAGCGCCGGCGCGGCCAGCAGCTCGCGCGAGCGGTCGTCGCGGTACGAGCGATAGCCGGCGAGCCGCAGCGACCGCAGCACCAGCCACCGGCTCGCCGCCGAGAGCGTCCCGGTGCCGACGCTGGCGAAAAGAAAGCGCGCGCCCACCGATCGCGCCAACAGGCCCCAGCGGAGCAGGGCGTAGGGCTGGCCCAGGGCTCCGCCGAAGAAGTCGTCGAGCTGGCCGCCGCCGGCGACGACCACCGCGGATGCCCCTTCGAGCCTGGCCCGCGAGGAGCCCAGGTGGCGCAGCTCGCTGGCCGCGGCGCGGAGCGGGAGCCGGCGCAGGACCGCGTGCAGCGCGCGCTCCGCGCTCCAGCCGTGAAAGATCTTGTCGGCCGAAGCGGCGTCGGGACCGGCCTCGCGCATCGTGTAGAGGTGCGGTGAGAAGCCGAGCAGGGTGAAGGCCGGGATGCCGTGCTCTCTCGCAGTGCCCTCGGCGTTGAGGGTGAAGGCCAGCACGCGAGCCTGCGGCAGGCGGAGGCGGAGGCCCTGGAGGAGCGACTCGAGGATCGCGCGGTCGCCGAGGTTGCCCCAGCCCGACGGGCTGAGCAGCGCGATCTTCGCGTCTGGAGGAAGACCGCCCGGCATTGAGTTCAGTTAGGCTATGCGGATGTCGATCCGGCGGCAACCTCGCTCCCTCCGCTGCAGGCGCGCTCTGCCGCCCTGCGAAATCCGCTGATGGGTCGGGCGCCGATCAGCCTCTCCGTCGTCGTTCCCACGCGCAACCGCGCTGCCCACGCGCTCGCCTGCGTCGAGACCATCCGGCGCGCGGGCGGCTTTCGCGAGCTGATCGTGGTGGACCAGAGCGACGACGGCGCCACCGAGTCGGCGCTCGCGGCGCTGGGCGACCCGCGGTTGCGCTATCTGCGCAGCGCGCTGCGCGGGGCCACCAACGGGCGCAACGTCGGCATCGAGGCGAGCACGGGCGAGGTGATCGCCTTCACCGACGACGACTGCCGCGTGGCCCCCGACTGGGCCGCCAGCGTCGCCCGCATCTTCGACACCGACCCCGAGGCGGCGGTGGTCTGCGGCCGGGTCCACGTCCCCGAGGAGCTCCAGCGTGAGGGCTTCGCCGTCGCCTTCGAGCCCGAGGTGCGCGAGTGGCGGGGCCGCTTCCCACCCCCCGGCCACGACTGGGGCATCACCGCCAACTTCGCCGTTCGCCGCGAGGTGTTCGAGCAGGTCGGCCCCTTCGACGCGCTGCTCGGCCCGGGCGCGCCGCTCCTCTGCGGCGAGGAGCCCGACCTGCTCTTCCGCGTCCTCAAAGCCAACCTGAAAGTCGTCAACGCGCGCGAGGTGCTGGTCGAGCATCTGGGCGTGCGCGCCCACGGGCCCGAGTCGACCGAGCTCTGGCGCACCTACGCCGCCGGGACTTCGTCGGCCCTGTTCAAGCACGTGCGGCTTGGCGACCTCGACGCCATGGGACTCTACCTGCGCCACCTCGCTGGCTGCGCCCGGCTCATCCTCACCAATGTCGTGCACCTGCACCGCCCCATCGGCCTCGGCTACACGCTCGCTTTCCTCTCCGGCGTCCGCCTGTCGCTCAAGTATCGCGTCGACCGCGAGCGCCGCCTCTACGTCCCCTGAGGGCGCCGTGGTATCAGGCCTGCCGATGCTGAAGCTCTCCATTGTCGTGCCCACGCGGAACCGCGCCGCGCACGCCGAGGCCTGCGCCCGCACCATCCTCAAGGGCGATGGCTTCGAGGAGCTGATCTTCGTCGACCAGAGCGACAGCAGCGACACCCGGGCCGCGCTGGCGGCCATCGGCGATGCGCGGCTGCGCTGCATCCCAAGCCAGCTGCGCGGCGCCACCAACGGGCGCAACGTCGGCATCGAGGCCACCCGGGGCGAGGCCATCGCCTTCACCGACGACGACTGCCGCGTCGCCCCTGACTGGGTCGAGAAGATCCGCGACCTCTTCACCAGGGACCCCGCCGCCGCGGTCATCTGCGGCCGCGTCGTGGTGCCGGCCGAGCTGCAGCAGCAGGGGTTCGCCATCGGCTTCGAGCCCGAGGTGCGCGAGTGGTCGGGTCGCTTCCCGCCGCCCGAGCGCGACTGGGGCATCACCGCCAACCTCTCCGCCCGCCGCGAGGTGCTGGCGAAGGTGGGAAACTTCGACCCCTTCCTCGGCCCCGGCGCGCCGCTGCTCTGCGGCGAGGAGCCAGACCTGCTCTTCCGCGTCCTCAAGGCTGGGTACAAGGTCGTCAACGCGCGCGAGGTGCAGGTCGAGCACCTGGGCGTGCGCGCCCTCGGGCCGGAGTCGCGCGAGCTCTGGCGGACCTACGGCGTCGGCACCGCGGCGGCCCTCTTCAAGCACGTCCGGCTCGGTGACCTGGACGCGCTCGGTCTTTACCTGCAGCACCTCGGCATCATGGGCCGCGTGGTGGCGAAGAACCTGCTCACTGGACGTCGGCCGACCGGCATCGGCTACACGCTCGCCTTCCTCTCCGGCGCGATCTCCTCGTTCCGCTTTCGCGTCGACAAGGCGGGCAGGATCTATCGGTCGAGGAAGACGCCGCGCTCGGAGTCGAGCCGGTAGCGGAAGCTGAGCAGCGCGCCGGCCACGAAGTAGTAGAGCACCCCGGGCCGCGGCCTGCGCAGGCGCAACAGATCGAGCAGCGTCTTCTTGCTGTAGAAGCCGACCCAGCGCGCGGCGTCGAAAAGGCCCCGCAGTCCGTCGAGGCGGGCGTGCTTGCCGAACGCGCCGCCCACCGCGAACTGGTAGGCCACGTGCAGCGGGCGCACGTCAGCGCCGGTGCGGACGCCGAGGTGGAGCACGTCGCACTCGGCGGCGTTGATGACGCAGAGGCCGCGGGCGAGCGCGCGGATCAAGAGATCCGTCTCTTCGGCGCCGCGGAAGTAGGGCGCCCCGGGACCCAGCAACGGATCGAACCCGCCCAGCTCTTGCAGCACCGGGCGGCGGATGGCGAAGTTGGCCCCGATGCCGAGGTCGCCGTCGGGCAGCGGCACCGTGCCTCGCTGCACGCGCTGCCGGGGCTCGAAGGAGGCGCCGTAGTCGTCGTCGTTCTCCTTGGGCGGCAGGCGCACGCGGCCGAAGACGAGCGCGGCCTCGGGCTCCTGGTTGAAGACGCGCAACAGGCTCGACACCCAGCCGGCCTCGGGCCTGCAATCGTCGTCGGTGAAGGCGAGCAGCGGCGCGGAGGTGGCGACGACGCCTCCGTTGCGGGCATTGCTGGCCCCGCGCAGCGGCGAGCGGAGGACGCGCAGCCGGCCATCTTGCAGGAGCGGCGCGAGCGCCTCCGCGGTGCTCTCGTCGGTGCTTTGATCGACGACCACCAGCTCGAAGTCGGCGGGATCGCGCAGCACGGCCCGGGCGGCCTCGGCCGCTTGGGCGCCTCGGTTTCGCGTGGGGATGACGACCGCGATCTCGGGCATCAGCGCTTCAGTCTAGCGCGGTCGCGCAGGGTGGGCCCAGGCGGAGTCGCGGGGTGCGCGAAGAGCAGCGTCTTGCGATCGACCGGCATCGCCAGGCCGCGGAAGAAGCCTTCGAGGAAGCCGAGGATGCGCGCCAGTCCACGCGGCTTGCGCAGCCGCAGCAGGTCGAAGACGGGAGGCCAGAGCGCGTGCGCCCCGAACTCCCAGAGCGGGACCACGATCGCCGACAGCCGCCCCGCGCGCAGCGGCTTGGCGCAGACCGCGCCGATGGCGGTCCAGTCGCGGCGGGCGTGCGCGCGGCCCTCGCAGAAGGTGCGGAAGCCGTCGTGGACGATGGAGAGCTCGGCCGACTCGTAAGCGTGCCAGCCGGTGAGCAACAACCGCCCGGTGATGTCCCAGTCGTCGCCCGAAGGAAAGATTGCGCCCGGACCGAAGGCCTCGTCGAAGCCGCCCAGGGAGAGCACGACGTCGCGGCGCACGGCCATCCCCGCGCCGATGCCATGCCCGGCGCAAGTGGCGGCGAGGGAGCGCACGAGGCGGCTCGTGCTCCGCTCGTAGGTCGGCACGTAGCCCTGGCTGGGGTCGTGCGGGGCCGCGACCACGTTGCAGAAAGCGATCGCGGCGCCAGGCTGGCCCTCGAGCGTCCGGGCCATCGCCACCGCCCAGCCCGGGCGCGCCTCGCAGTCGTCGTCGGTGCAGACCACGATCTCGCCGCGGGCCTCCTGCAGCCCGGCGTTGAGCGCCATCCCCTTGCCCCGCGTCGCCGAGCGCAGGTAGCGCAGCCTGGTGTCGGCGCGGAGCGGAGCGAGGGCCTCTTCGGTGTCCGGGCCGTCGCTCTGATCGACGACCAGCACCTCGAGGGGTCCATGGTCGCCCGCCAGCAGCGACTCGATCGCGCGGACGATCGAGACAGGCCGATTCCGGGTGCAGACGAGCGCTGAGGTGATCCCCACGGAGGGTCACTGTATCGCCCCAGCGCCACGAGCTGGCAACTCGGCTCAGCAGCGCGAGCGGACGAAGTCGAAGAGCAGTCGCGCGTTCGTCCGGGCATCGAAGCGCCGCTCGGCTTCCGCCCTGCAGCTCTTCGCCATGCGGTTGCGCATCGCGCGGTCGACGACCAGGGCCTCGAGCGCGTCACCGAGGGCGGCCGCGTCGTCGCGCGCCACCACGTGGCCAGTCTCCCCTTCCTTGACCATGTCGGAGAGCCCGCCGACTCGCGTGGTCACCAGCGGCATGCCGGCCGCCAGCGCCTCCATGCAGACCAGCGAGTAGCAGTCGGCCCGCGTGGGCAGCGCGAAGACGTCGCAGGTGGCGTACAGCTCGCGCAGCTTCAGCGAATTGGCCGAGACGTTGCGGTAGACCGTGACACCGGGCTCGTCCGGCACCAGGTCGCGGGTCACCAATACCAGCGTCGCGTGGCCTCGCAGGCGGGCGCGGAAGACCTCGAGCAAGAGGTCGCCGCCCTTGCGCTTGAAGTCGCCGCCGACGAAGAGGATGCGGGGGATCTCGTGCGCTCGATCTCCCGGCACGAAGTCGGTCAGGTCGATGCCCGGCGGAATGACCGCCACGGAGCTGTCGGGGCAGCCGTAGTCCTCGACGTAGGAGGCCTTGGTCCAGTTCGACCAGGCGACGAACCCGGCGGCGCGCTCGAAGATCCGGCGATAGAGGGCGCGCTTGGCCCGCTCGGCGAAGCGCCCCTCGGGCCTGAGGCCGTACGCCTCGCGCATGCCGCGCTTGTTCAGCGGGGTGCCGTCGCTGGAGAGCACCGCCGGCTTCTTGCGGAAGTGGTCCGCGGACAGCATGGCGATGGTGGTGGTGTGGAAGAAGAGACCGTCCACCTCGTCGAGGAGCGGGGTGATCGCGCGGCGGGCGATCAGGCTGCCGGTGAAGGCCCAGGGAAGCGGGCCGTGCTCGAACTCGACGGGCAGCCAGCGCGGCCGCACCTCACCGGCGACGGCCTCCTCGCGGCGCAAGTTGAGATAGTGGGTGATGCTGCCCAGCGTCTGCTCCATGACGTAGGCGATCGGGCGCCCGCTCATCTCTCCCCCAGGAGCGCCGGCAGCGATCGCACCCGCTCGCGGAGGCGCTGCGGCCAGTCACGTCGCATGCAAGGCTTCTCCACCAGCACGAAATAGAGCCCACAGGGCAAGAGCAAGAGCGGCCCCACCACCGCGAGCTGCAAGACGAGGTTGGCCGCGTACCAGGACGTCGGTGCCATGCCTTTGGTCTGCGAGAGGATCACGTTCAGAACGGGGTTGTGCAGCAGGTAGATCGTGTAGCACATGCCGCCGATCGTGGTGACGAGGCCGTTGGTCAGCACGAGGTTGGTGAGCCGCCCGCGGAAGGCGGCACAATAGAGAAAGAAGATCGCGCAGGGGAAGAGCAGCGCGGTGAAGAGCGGCTCCGGCGTCGGCGCTGCTCCGGAGACGGGGGCCG
The DNA here is from genome assembly GCA_038231075.1 of Myxococcales bacterium. Lineage (GTDB taxonomy): Bacteria > Myxococcota > Myxococcia > Myxococcales > 40CM-4-68-19 > JBBRMA01. Next base: position 54,576 of record JBBRMA010000015.1, read on the forward strand.
CTTGCGCGCTCCAGGCCCACAAGAGGAGCGGCCAGACCAGCAGGGTGACGAGGTCCCAGCGGAAGGCGCGGGCGGGGCGCGCGGCTCGCTCCTCGAGGAAGAGGTCGGCCAACAAGAAGCCGACCAGGAAGAAATGGAGGAAGCGCAAAATGGTGAGCGAGGCGCGCTGGCCGGGCTGAAGAAAGGAGTGGCCGAGCAGGATCGAGGCGGCGCTGAGCCCGACCAGCGTGGAGCGGCGCATCACCTTGTTGCGGATGGCGAAGAGGCCGGCCAGCACCGGCGTCAGCAGGTAGAACTGGATCTCGATCTCCAGCGACCAGGCGACGTTGTTGATCGGGCTCTCGGTCGCATAGAGGAGGTTGTGCAGGTAGACGAGGCTGGCGGCGAGGTGCGGCCAGAGCTCGGCGGCGCTGCGGCCGCGCACCCCCACGTGGAGCGCGAAGAGCAGCACCATGCAGAGGAGGTAGGGCGGCTCGAGCCGGGTGACCCGCCGGAGGAAGTACTGCTTGAGCAGAACGCGCGGGCTCCCCTGGAGGAAGTGGGCGGCGAAGGGGAGCGCCAGGATGAAGCCGCTGATGACGAAGAACAGCTCGACGCCGCGAAAGCCGTTCCACGCCAGCGTCGCCAGCCAGCTGTCCGCGGGCCTCCCGAACTTCTCGGGCGCCTTGATGGAGAGGCCGATCGCGAGGTGGAAGAGCACCACCACGAAGACGGCGATGAAGCGAAGCCCGTCGATCTCGGGGATGAAGGCGCCAGAGGCGGTGACGCGGCGAAAGGGCGCCAGCAGGCGACCTGGTCTTTGACCGGCGTCGGTCACCTCGTCGGCCACGGCGCGACAATAAGTCGGGGTCCGGCAGGCGAGTCAAGTGAGCGTTGGAGGCCGTTTACCGGCCGGGATTTTCGTGGTCTACAGGCGGGATGAAGACGCTCATCCTGGCCGCCGGGCGCTTCGGGCGCACGGTGTCCGATGACGTCGCGGCAGGGCGCGAGCCAAGGCTCGACGTCCACGAGCTGCAGGCGGCCCTCGGCGCCGATCTGCTCGACTTCCGCGACGTGGACGCCTCCTCCCTTCTCGCCGTCCGCGCCGCCCGGACCCTGAGCGCCTCGGCGGGGCTGGCAGCGCTTGGCGCGCAGGTCAGCGCGGGCTACGACGCGGTCCTGACGACGGGCGAGGACATCGGCATCCCGCTCGCGACGCTGCTCACCGGACGGCGCAAGCGGCCGGTCCACACCATGATCGCGCACACCCTCAGCCCCTGGAAGAAGCGCCTCTTCGTCCAGGGCCTCGGGATGGGCAGCCGCATCGACCGCTTCCTCTGCTACGCCTCCTCGGAGGAGAAGCTGATGACCGGGCAGCTCGGCATCCCGGCCGCAAGAGTGCGGCGCATCGCCTACCACGCGGACGCCCGGTTCTTCCGACCCATGCCCGAGGTCAAGGTCGAGCCCGACCTGATCTGCAGCGCCGGCCAGCTGCTGCGCGACTACGACTGCCTGATCGAGGCCTGCCGCGAGCTGCCCGTGCGGGTGCGGATCGCTGCCGGCAGCCCATGGATCGACAAGGAGCTGCGCCCCGACAAGCCGCTGCCGCAGAACGTGGAGTGGCAGAAGTATCCCCGCTTCGAGCTGCGCGACCTCTATGCGCGAGCGGCGGTGGCGGTGGTGCCGATCGTCGAGAACGACTATCAGACGGGCATCTCCACCATTTTGGAGATGATGGCGATGGGCAAGTGCGTCATCGTCAGCCGCACCCGCGGCCAGACCGACACCATCATCGACGGGGTCAACGGGCTCTACGTGCCGCCCGGCGATCCGGTCGCGTTGCGCGCCACCATCCGCCGCGTGCTCGATCATCCGGAGGAAGCGGCGCGCCTGGGCGAGGCCGCGCGCCGCTACGTGCTGGCCGAGGCCAGCCTCGAGCTCTTCGTCGCACGCATCACCGAGACCATGCGGCAGGCCGCTAGGACCTGAGGTCCCTTGCCAGCAGGCTGCAGGCGCGCGCCGCCAGCGCCATGGACGTGAGGGTCGGATTCTTTTCGGGGCCGGTGGTGAAGGCGCTGGAGTCGACCACCAGCACGTTCGGGACCGCGTGGAGGCGGCAGCGGCCATCGAGCATGCCGTAGCGGGGCGAGGCGTGCATGCGGACAGTGCCGCCGTAGTGCACCGAGCTGCCGACGTTGCGCAGCTCCCAGTGGGTGCGCGTGGGGCAAACGCCGGCGCTCTCGAGAATCTCGGCGAGCCGGTCGCGGGCCTGCTCGATGGTTGCGATGGTCTGCGGAGAAAAGCTCAGCTCGATGCGCAACCCCGCCACTCCCGAGCCGTCGTCCTGGTTGGCCGCGAGCGACACCCGGTGGTCGCGCTCTGGCGCCACCGTGCCGAAGAGGTTGAAGCCGATCGCGTGCGAGCTGCCTCCGCCCGGCAAGAGCGCGCGCCGCACCCGCATCCCAGTGTTGCTCCAGAGGACGCTGGCCACCCCCGAGAGCGGCTCCGAGCCCTGGTACGGCCCGCGGGTCACATAGCTCGGCGGGTGGATGGAGAGGACCTTCCTGGTGTCGAAGCCCACGTGCGCCAGCGGATGGTCGTGCAGGTAGCGGCCGAGGACGTCCTCGGTGTTGCCGAGCCCGGCGGGAAAGTCCGGCGAGGTCGACGCCAGCAGCAGGCGGGTGGAGTTCAGCGCTCCCGCGGCCACCACCACCACGGTCGCAGGCAGTGCTACCTCGGCGCCGCGGGCATCGCGGTAGATGACGCGCGTGACGCGCTTGTGCTCGCCCGACCACTCGAGCCGCAGGGCGCGCGCCGAGAAGACGATCTGAAAGCGCGGCGACCGCGGCAAGCCGGCCAGCATCCGCGAATAGGAGTTGAACGGCGTCCCGCTGGCAGTGGCGGTCCAGCGCCCTGAGTAGGCGAGCGGCAGCGGAGCGACGCCGTGGCCGCGGGCCGCCGCTTGCTCGACGATGGGCTGCCAGTCAGGAGCGAGCGTGGCGGGATCGCTGACCTCGCCGCCAGGCAGGTTCGGCACGTCGTACCCTCCGCCGCTGATCTGCAGCAGCCGCTCCATCTCTGGATAGTGCGCCCCCAGCTCCTCGTACGAGAGCGGCCAGCGGTGCTGCTCGCCCAGCCGCTCGCCGTCGCTCAGATCCTCGGGCGCGAAGCGCGGGACCGCGCAGGTCCAGTGGTTGGAGAGTCCGCCGGCCGCGAGGTCGACGTACCAGTCGGGCGTCGGCGCCACACCCGGGGCGAGCCGCGGCGGATGAGCGAGGTGCCTGCGCAGCCGGAACACCGTCAGTTCGCGCGTGCGCACGGTCAAGCCGAGGGCGGAGCGCTCGCTTCCCGCCTCGAGAATGGTGACTGCGATTCCCGCTCGATGGAGCGTCCAGGCAGCTGCGGCACCGGCCGGTCCCGTGCCGATGACGACGGCGCGGCGTTCCTCATCCATCGGAGGCAGGAAGCCAGATTGCCGGAGGCTGGTCAATTGGATAGAGCTAGGAGGATGCAACTGCGGCAGTTCGGCAGCACCGACCTGCGCGTCTCTCCGGTGGGAGTTGGCTGCGCGCGCATCGGCGGCATCTTCCAGAGGGACCCCGGCGGCTTTGTCGGCCTGCTCTCGTCCGCGCTCGACGCCGGCATCAACTTCTTCGACACCGCGGACATCTACAGCCAGGGCGAGAGCGAGACGCTGATCGGTCGCGCCTTTCGCGGCAAGCGCGACCAGGTGGTCATCGCCAGCAAGGCGGGCTACGTGCTCCCGGCGCAGCGCCGCTTCATCGCCCGCATCAAGCCGCTGGTGCGGCCGCTCATCCGGCTCTTGAAGATCAGCCGCAAGAGCCTGCCCTCGGGCGTGCGCGGCACTCCCTCCCAGGACTTCTCGCCCGACCATCTCCGCGCCGCCGTCGAGGGCAGCCTGCGCCGCCTGCGGACCGATCGGCTCGATCTCTTCCAGCTCCACAGCCCGAGCAAAGAGGTGATCGAGCGCGGAGAGTGGCTGCCCGCGCTCGAGGGGCTCAAGCGCGACGGCAAGATCCGCCACTGGGGAATCTCCTGCGACACGGTGGACGCGGCCCTGGCGGCGCTCCGGGTGCCGGGCGTGGCCTCGGTCCAGCTGGTCGTGAACCTGCTCGAGCGCCGGGTGGCGGTGGCAGCGGTGCCGCGAGCGAAAGAGCAGGGCGTGGCCGTCATCGCCCGCGAGTGCCTCGCCAACGGGCTGCTGGCCAAGGACCCGGCCTCCATCGACCTCAAGGCGTACTGCAGCTCGCCGGAGGACGAGGCCCTGCGCTCCTCGCAGCTGGCGGCGGTCCGCGAGGTGGCGCGCGCGAGCGGCTGCGAACTGCCGCGGCTAGCGCTCCAGTACGCGACGCAGCTGGAGGGCGTGTCGGTGGCGCTGATCGGAGTGCGCGCCGCCGGCCAGCTGGCCGACAACCTGCGCTGGCTGGGCGCTCCCACGCTGCCGACCGGATCGCTGGTCGCGAGCCTGCGGACATGACCCGCCTGGCGATCACCTTCCTGCCTCGCGCCGGGCGCACCGCTGCGCTCGTCTGCGCCGCCATCTCCTGCGGCTGCAGCACGGCGTCGGGCGTCCGGGTCTCGGTCGATCCGCCCGCGGCCCAGCTGCTCGGCGGGCAGTCCGCGGCCTTCACCGCCTCGGTGACGGGCATCGCCAACCAAGGAGTGACCTGGTCGGTGAAAGAGGGCGCCGCGGGCGGCTCGGTCACTTCGGGCGGGGTCTACACCGCGCCCTCGTCGACGGGGCTGTTCCACGTCGTGGCCACCAGTCAGGCCGATGAATCCAAGAGCGGCAGCGCCGCCGCGACCGTGACCTCCTCGCCCATCAGCGCCGCGATCAGGCCCCAGGCCGCCGTGCTCCCGCCCCGAGGGCTGCAACCATTCAGCTGCCAGGTCAGCGGCACCGCAGACAAGGCCTGCTCCTGGTCGGTGCAGGAAGGCGCAGCGGGCGGCACCGTCAGCGACTCCGGGCTCTACACCGCGCCGGGGTCCGCGGGCTCCTATCACGTCGTCGCCAAGAGCCACGACGGCGCGCACACCGACACCGCCTCGGTCACCGTGACCAGCGGACCGCGCAGCTGCCCTGCCGGCACGGGCGCCGGCTCGATCGGCGTCTGGACCAGCATCACTCCCCCCGGCATCGACCTCACCACCACCGCCTTCGGGGGCAACAACTTTGGCATGCAGGAGATCGTCGTCGATCCGCTCGACCCTGCCACCGTCTACCTGACCACCTGCTACCAGGGGTTCTGGCGCTCCACCGACTGCGGAACGACCTGGACCAAGATGAACACCGGCGCCAACGCCGCGGGCGTTGACGGCTCGCGCGGCTGGGCGCTCGACATTGATCCGGTCGACACCCAGACGCTCTACACCGCCTTCGGCTTCGGAGCGGGCAACCTCTGGCAGACGACCAACGGAGGGGTGGACTGGAACAAGATCATTCCCCCCGGAGTCACCGACTCGATCAACGCCTTCGGCGGTTCGGACCCGGATCTCTACGACATCAAAGTAGACCCCTTCGATCACCACCACCTCATCGCAGTCTTCCACTCCTGGTTTGCGGGACCGGCCGGCCACGGCAACCACGACGCCGGCGTCCTCGAGGGGCGCTACAGCCCCGCCAGCAAGGCGTGGACCTTCACCATCCACAATCCCCCGGCGGGGATGGGCTACGCGCAGCTCATCTTCTTTCTCAACGATGGCAATAGCTGGCTGCTGGTCGGCGACGACCCGAGCAACGGCACCTGGCGCACCACCGACGGGGGAGCTTCCTTCGTCAAGACCAACGGCAGCTACCACCAGCACGGCGGCTGCCAAGTTTATCAGAGCGGCGACGTCTACTACTCCTGCGGCACCCCGGGCGTCTGGCGCAGCACCGACGCGGGCGCTTCCTGGACCAACGTCAGCTCGATCTTGCCGTACACGCAGGGGTTGGTTGGCGACGGCCGGTTCATCTATGCCGAGCAGGCCGTGGCGGGACTCTTTCCGCCGCCGTTCGCCGCCTACAACTCGACCCTGTACGCGCCCGAAAGCCCCGGCGACAGCGGCTGGGCGCTCTTCGGCACGCAGAAGCTCTCCAACGGCGCCAAGCGCATGGCCGCCGATCGGATGCACCACATCATCTATGCGGCAGCCTGGGGCAGCGGGGTCTACCGGCTGGTGACCGAGGCGCAGTAGCCAGGACACGAGCACCTCAGGCAGCTCGGCGCAGAGCCGCGCGGCTTGACTTGTCGCTCAGGTATCCGCGACCCTCCGGCCTTGTCTTTTTCCAGCACCACTGCGACGGCCATCAGCGATAGTCGCGCGCGAACGGCCGCCTTGGTGGCTTGCCTTGTGAGCGTCGTTTTTTGCTTTGTCCAGGGGCTCGAGCGGGCTCCCGCGGCGATGGATCTCTGGACCTATTCAGTGCCGTCCCGCATCTGGCTCGCGGGGCGCAACCCCTACGATCGGGCGACGCTCAGGGCCGAGGTGCTGGGCCGCTTTGGAAGCCGTCGGCCCGATCTCTCCGACAGCGACCAGATCGCGAGCGGGCTCCTGCCGTGCGCGCTGGTCCTGCTGGTGCCGCTGGCCCTTGTCCCTGACGAGCTGGCGGCCCGGCTGATCTGGCTGGCGAGCTTTGCCAGCCTGCTCTTCGCCTGCTGGGCGATGCTGGAGCTCTGGGGTCGGAACTGGAGGGCGGAAGAAGGCCTCTGGCTGGTCGCGCTCCTCTTGCAATCGAGGCTCATCCAGTCGGTCGCCTACCGGGGCCAGCCGACGCTGATCCTCCTCGCGGCGATGCTCCTTGGCCTGCTCGCCGAGCGGCGCGGATCGAGCTGGCTCGCGGGCGCGGCGCTGGTGGTGCTGCTGGCGAAGTTCACCGTGGCCCTGCCGTTGGCGGCGTTCTGGCTTTCGCAGCGCCGCTGGGCCCCACTGCTGCGCGCAGCGGGTCTCGCCGCCGCCCTCTCTCTGCCGCCGCTGGTCACCATCGGTCCCGCCGCGTTGGTCCACGGCTGGGTCGACTCGGTCCGCACCCTCGAGTACTGGAATCGCACTTCGGGCGGCGGCTTCCACCTGACGCACTGGAGCTCGATCCTCGATCGGCTGCTGCCTGCCGGGTCGAGCTTGCTGGTGGTGGCCTCGAGCGCGCTGCTGGTGTCCGCCGTCGTCCTGCCGGGCTGGGCCTGGCGGCTCGCCCCCGAGCGTGCCTCTCCCTGGCGCTTTCTCGCCCTGACCGCGCTCGGGATGGTCGCCGTCTACCACCGCGTCTACGATGCGGTCCTGCTCTTGCCGGCCGCGGTGCTGGTCTGGGGCGAGCTTCGCGACCCCGAGCAGCGAACAGGAACCTCCTTCGTCCTGGCCGGTGCGCTCTCCGTGCTGCTCTTCGTCCTCGCGCCGCAGACCGTCGCCAAGAGCCTCTCAGAATGGCTCGAGACCCACTCTCCGGCGGGGATGCTGGCGCCGGTGAACGCCTGGATCTGCATCGCGGTCTTCCTGCTGGCCGTGTCCCTCGAGCGGGGACACGCCGCCGCTGCACGGACGCGCGTGGTGGCGGCAGGTGCGTCGCGCCAGGGCTGAGGTCAGCGCACCCCGGCCAGCGATTGGTAGACGCGCTCGGCGTCGGCGGCCATCCGCGCCGGAGTGAAGCGGGCCAGGACCTCGCGCCGCCCGTGCTCACCCATGCGCGCGCGCAGGGCCGGATCGCGCAGCAAGGTGACGATGTTCGCGGCCAGCCCGTCGATGTCGCGCGGCTGGGAGAGCAGCCCGCTCTTGCCGTGCTCGACGATCTCGGGGACGCCGCCGCTCTCGAGCGCGATCACCGGGCGCTTCATCGCCATCGCCTCGACGTAGACGAGGCCGAAGGGCTCTTCGAACGACGGCATGGTGTAGAGGTCGCACGCGGCCAGCAGGCGGGCGACGTCGGTTCGCCAGCCGGTGAAGATCACCCGATCGGTCAGGCCCAGCTGGGCCGCGAGCGCCTTCAGCTCGCTGGTGAAGTTGGGGCGATCCGGCCCGCCGGCGTCGTCGTCCTTGCCGACGATCAAGAGCCTGGTCTCGGGCAGCTGGCGATGGACGAGGTGGAGCGCGCGCAGCAGCTCTGCCTGGCCCTTCCAGTGAAAGAGCCGCGAGATGCTCACCAGCACCGGCGCGCCGGCGGGCAGGCCCAGCTCGCGGCGCAGCGGCGAGGGGTCGGTCTCCGGGTCCCAGCCGGTGGGGTCGATGGAGTTGAGCACCGCGTGGCAGCGCTCGGGGCGGTACCCGGCCTTGACCAGCGTGCCCGCCACGTACTGCGAGACGCCGACCAGCGCGTCGGCGCGGGCCAATGCCCGGCGGACGCCGCGGCTCATCCAATCGCCGTAGCCGACGTGGACGTGGATGAGTGAGCGGGCCCCGGTGAGACGCGCCAGCAGCGAGCAGGGCACGGCATCGCGCGGGCGGTCGGTCGAGTGGACGATCTCGATCCGGTGCTTCCTGATATAGGCGGCCAGGGCGGCCAGGCTGCCGAGGGCGGCAGGTGCAGCGAGGGCGCCCCGGATCAGCTTGCCCGCGGAGGAGAGGCCGACGAGCGAGGGGCCGAAGTTGGTCGCTCGCAGGTGCAGGTCCGGGATGGCGCGCAGCAGCTCCCAGGATGCGGTGCCGGCAGGGCTGGCGGCGTGCACCTCGACGCGGGTGCGATCCAGGCTCTTCATCAGGAGGAACTGGATGGCGGTGTCCGCGCCGGGCCGATCCACCGAATTGAGGAAGAGCACCCGCCTGCGCTCGATCGGCATCGCCGCCCGTCATCGCACGAGGATTGCGGGCGAGGGAAGCCTCCCTGTCCGGCCCCTCGCCGGGCGAGTTGGAATGTTATCTTCGGGTTCTCCTGTTGAGGGGATCTTGTGACGGCCTGCCATTCCACTCTCGCGCTCCTGCTGGCGCTGGCCGCATGCCGGGCGACGAGCGCCACCGACCCGGACCCGGTCTTCACGCCGGCCGAGAAGGCGAGCCTGGCGACGTTGGCCCCAGCCGTGCTCCCCCCGCCCCCTGCTGATGCGACCAATCGCTACGCCGACGACGCCTCGGCCGCCCGGCTGGGGCAGAAGCTGTTCTTCGATCGCGCCTTCTCGGGAAAGCTGCTCGAAGGGGACAACGACGGCAGCGCGAACACGCTCGGCGTCAAGGGCGAGAGCGGCAAGGTCGCCTGCGCCGGCTGCCACCTTCCTGCGTCGGGCTTCCTCGACGACCGCACGCTCGGCAAGCAGATCTCACTGGCGTCCGGCTGGGGCCTGCGCCGCACTCCTTCCCTGCTCGGTGTCGGCCATGCCCGACTGCTGATGTGGGACGGCCACAAGGACTCGCTCCAGTCCCAGATCTTCGGACCACTAGAGTCGGCGAACGAGATGAACTCCTCGCGGCTCTACGCGGCCGAGCAGCTCGCGCAGCGACATGCCGCTGAGTACGAGGCCATCTTCGGTCTCCTTCCGCCGCTGGGCGACGCCGGCCGGTTTCCCCCGCTCGACGGCGATCACACCGGGTGCGACCGCTTGCCGACCAAGGGGCAGGCTCCGATCTGCCACGGCATGCCCGGAGACAGGGCCGAGTACGACGCCCTCGCCCCCGCCGATCAGGCTGCGGTCACGCAGGTGGTGCTCAACGCCGGCAAGGCCCTGGGCGCTTACGAGCGGCTGCTCTCGTGCGGCGCGGGCCGCTTTGATCGATGGGCCCATGGAGAGGCCACAGCGCTCACCCGTGCCGAGCAGCGTGGCGCCGCCCTCTTCGCCGGCAAGGGCAATTGCGTCGGCTGCCATGCCGGCCCGGAGCTCAGCGATCAGAAGTTCCACAACGTCGGGCTCGCCCCTGCCCTGGTCGCGGTCGTCTTCCGCGACCTCGGCGATCGCGGCGCCGGGCTCGGCTTTGCCCAGGTGCTCGCGGACCCGCTCAACGTCCGCGGCGCCTTCAGCGAGGCCGACGATGGGCGGCTCCCGGACCCTCCGGGCGCTGCGCTCGAGGGCGCCTTCCGCACCCCGGTGCTGCGCTGCGTGTCGCGCCGGCCCTCGTTCATGCACACCGGCCAGCTGACCAGCCTCGAGGACGTGGTCGCGTTCTTCGACTCCGGCGGCCACCCGGCGGGCTATCCGGGCAAGAGCGAGCTTCTGCCACTCCAGCTCTCGGCCCTCGAGCGAGCAGACCTGGTGGCCTTTCTGCGCGCGCTCGATGGACCAGGACCCGCGGCGGCGCTCCTGAGCGGGCCTTGATGCGGTCCGCTCCGACGTGAAAGGGTGATAAGGCTCACCATGCTCCGGGTGCCCCGAAAGATGACCCAGTCCCTCCGACTCCTCCTCGCTGCCTCGCTGGCTCTCCTCTGCTCCTGCGCCAGCGTCGGCCAGTACATCTGGGTCGACGACCTCCCGCAGCAGGACACGCAGAACGCCGGCTACATCCTGGCGCCCGGCGATCTGGTCCAGGTCCGCGTCTACAACCAGGAGGGCATGTCCACGCGCGCCCGCCTGCGCAGCGACGGCAAGATCTCGCTGCCCTTCCTCAACGACGTCGAGGCGGCGGGCTACTCTCCGGTGGCGCTGGCGCAACAGCTCCAGACCAGGCTCAAGGAGTTCGTCAACCTGCCCGTGGTCACCGTCTCGCTCGAGGAGGCCAAGCCCATCTCCGTCTCCGTGCTGGGCGACGTTCCGCGGCAGGGCGTCTACCAGATCGAGAAGGAGACCAAGCTGTCGCAGGTCCTGGCGCTGGCCGGCGGGCTCACCGACTTCGCCCACAAGGATCGGATCTTCGTGGTCCGCGAGCCGCCCCAGGTGCCGGCTCCCATCCGCATCCGCTTCAGCTACGAGCGCATCGCCCGCGCCGAGGGCCGCGCCGCCCGCTTCGCCCTCCAGAGCGGCGACGTGGTGGTGGTAGAGTAGAGTAGGATGGCCTTCGTGCTCGCCTTCGTCTTCGCTCCGGTGCTGGCCGCGGAGGGCATGGCCCTGGATCTGGCCGCCCGGGCCGAGGCGCGCGGATCGACTCCTGCTCCTGGAGCGGCGCCCGCCGTCAGCTCCGGCCAGTCGCAGATCGACGCCACCGCCACGCTGACGGCCGCCAGCGGCGAGCTCCAGCTGGCCGCCAGCTACCAACCGCGCCTGGTGGTGCTGGTGCCCGGGCCCAACGGCGTCGACACCGTCGCCAACTTCCTGAGCAATGGGCGCCTGGCCGCCGACTATCACTTTTCGAGCTTGCAGACGCTGCGGCTGGAGGAGCAGGGCAGCTACGGCCGGCAGGACTTCTCGCCCCTGGTGGCGGCGCTGCAGGGCGGACCGCCGCCGGTGACACCGGTCAACCCCCGGCTGCCGATCACGCGGCTGCTGGCGATCTTCAACTCCACCACCTCGGCGACCTACCAACAGAAGCTCTCGCCGACGACCGAGGCCGGCAGCCACCTCGGCTTCCAGATCGGCGGCGGCGCGGATGACCTGGCGCGCAGGTACCTGCCCATCGGCAAGACCGTGCAGGGCGACGCAAGGCTTGGCTGGAAGGCCGACAGGCACGATGACCTGTCGGTCACCGTCGCCGCTTCTGACGCGGTCTTCGGCAACGTCATCAACGCCGACGGGTCCAGCTCCGCCGCCGGAAGCAACTCGCAGCTGTTCACCGGCGCGCTCGGCTGGAAGAGGGCGCTCGGCCGCGAGACGACGATGAGCCTGAGCGCGGGCGGCGGGGCCTCGCGCACCGTGGGTCCGAGCGGCGGCAGATCCTGGCAGAGCTCGCTCTTGTCGTCGGCCGCGCTCAGCACGGCACTCAATGTCGCCGATCAGCGGCTCGGCGCCGGCCTGGGAGCGTCGGTGAGCTCGGTCGTCGATCCGCTGGGCAACGGCGTCTACGAGCTGGCCGAAGGTCACCTCACGCTCGGGTATGAGCCGACCCGAAGCCTGCGCGCCGCGCTCAACTTCAGCACCGCGCGGTCGCTCGGCGGCGGTGCGCTCGGGGGGCAACAGGTCTCGGTCCTCGACGCATCGATCGGCTACGCCGCCGCCGCGAACGTCAGCTTGACCGGCGGCGTGCGCGGCGCTCTGCAGACCGCCAGCAGCGCCACGCAGACCCCCGGCGGCACCCAGTTCGCCGCCTACTTCGCTGTCTCGGTGACCGGGAAAGGAAGATTGCCATGACCGCTTCCCGGCCTCCCGCGCGGCCCGTCGAAGAGGAGAGCGCCGACCTCTTCGACTACGGCCTGATCAAGGACTACATCGGCTTCGTCATCGGCGCCGTGCGGCGGCGCAAGCTGCTCGCGCTCGGCGTCTTCTTCTCTGTCGTCGCCCTGACCTGGATCGCCCTCAAGGTGCTGCCGCGCACCTATCACTGCGAGACCAAGCTGCTGGCGCAGCGCAACCAGATCATCGCCTCGCTCGGCAACCCGGGCCGGAACATGCCGTGGGATTCGGACATGCCGCTGCGCGCGGCGACCGAGACGGTGCTGCGGCACGACAACCTCGTCTCCATCATCAAGCAGACAGACGCGGTCAAGCGCTGGCCGCAGACGCGCGCGCCCATCCTCCGCCTCAAGGACGCCATCTCCGCCCTGCTGCGCCGCGGGCCGGAGTCGCCGGAGGACATGCAGGGCGCGCTTGTCGGACTCTTGCAGACGCGGCTCTCGGTCCAGACCGGCGAGGGCACCGTGCTCATCGCCGTCGACTGGCCCGACGCCGACATGTCGCTGCGCCTGATCGAGGCGGCACAGCAGAACTTCCTCGAGGCGCGGCACGTCTCGGAGATCTCGACCATCACCGAGGCCATCTCCATCCTCGAGGGTCACGCCGTCCGGGTGCGCGAGCAGGTCGACGCCTCGGTCGACAAGATCAATGCCTTGCGCCAGACCGCAGCCAAGGCGAATCCGAAGAAAGGGGCGCGTCCCCGGCCGATGGCGCCGCGAGCGTTGGCCGCGCCCAAGGGCGACACCCCGCAGAGCCAGGAGCTGACCCAGCTCCAGGTCATGCTCGAGGGCAAGCGCCGGATGATGAAGGACCTGGAGGAGTATCACCAGCGGCGGCTGGCCGATCTCAAGGCGCGCCTCACCGAGCAGCGGGCCACCTACTCGGACGCGCATCCGGCGGTGGTCGAGATCCAGCTCAACATCGAGGCGCTCGAGCGGCAGGAGCCCTCGCAGCTGGCCGCGCTGCGCCAGGACGAGCGCGACATCGAAGAGCAGCTGGAGCGCCGGGGCGTCGTCGCGAAGAAGGTCGCCGGTGCGGCGCAGCGGCCCGAGCTGGGACCGCTGCCGCTCGAGATCTCCCAAGTGGAGCGCGAGGCCCGCGACAGCGACGCCCCGATCGTCGAGCGCGCACGCGGCGAGCTGACCTTCAGCATGAACAAGTTCGCGAACCTCCTCGACCGCATCGACTCCGCGCGCATGGAGCTCGACACCTCCCGCGCCGCCTTCAAGTATCGGTACAGCGTCATCGCGCCGGCGGAGCGCCCGGACAGCCCGACCAAGCCCAAGGCCGGCCAGACGATGATCGCCGGCCTGGTGGCGGCGTTCTTCCTCGCCGTGTTTGCGTCCACGGCGGCGGATCTCCGTGCCGGCCGCATCGTCGAGAGCTGGCAGATCGAGCGGCAGCTGGGGCTCGAGGTGCTGGCCGACATGAGGACGCCGTGAGCCCTCTGCCGCTCGAATGAGAGCCTTCCGAGTCAGCCTCTGCGCCTGCCTCTCCCTGCTCGGCCTCGAGCTCTCCGGCGGCGCCCGCTCCGCGCCCGAGGAGCCGGCCCGCACCGCCATCTTCGCCGCCAGGACCGGGCTGGCCGACGGCTGGAAGGACCTGGGCTGGGCGCCGCGGACCACAGGGCCAGGCGGAGAGGCCAGCCTCGACTTCGCCGGTCACGGCGGCTGGCTCTTGATGCGGCCGGGCCTCGCCGGCACCTTCGGCTTCCTCACCGTCAGGCTCCGCGCGCCCGCCTCGTTCGGCGCCTTTCTCGAGGTCGGCCTCGACTCCGCGGGCGTCGATCGCTTTCCGCGCGTGCTCCTCGAGCCTGCAGCGGGGCGCAAGGCGCCGGCGGGGTTCAGCGAGTTCCGCGTGCCCATGCGCGAGCTGAACCCGAGGGGCGCGCACTTCGATCGCGTGCTCTTCGCCGCCCACGGCGCCGTGGGCCACGAGGCGGTGCTGCTCGACGAGATCGCGCTCCTCGAGGAGGACCCCGGAGCGTCCGCGGCTGCCGCGCCTTCGCGGGCCGTGACCATGAGCATCGACTGCTCAGCCCCAGCTCACCACATCAGCCCGCTCATCTACGGCACCGCCAACGGCGAGGGCGCCTGGTGGGAGCTCGGCACGACCGCGCGCCGCTGGGGAGGCAATCCCAACACCCGCTACAATTGGGAGCAGGGCCACGCCTGGAATGCGGGCAGCGACTGGTTCTTCCGCAACGTGAACTATGGCGATCAGAAGGGGGCGGCCTACGAGGACTGGCTGGCCGACAACCGCGCCCACGGCGTCAGCTCTGCGCTGACGGTGCCGACCATCGGCTGGGTCGCCAAGGACAGCACCTCGTACTCCTTCCCCGTCTCGGTCTTCGGGCCGCAGGCGGCGGTCGCTCCGGAGGACCGCGACATCGGCAACGGCAAGGCGCCCGACGGAACGCTCCTGGCGCCGCTGGACCCGAAGCGCACCAGCGTGCCGGCGCCGCCCGAGTTCATCGGCCGCTGGCTCGCCGCCATCCGCGCCAAGGACAAGTCGCGCGGGCGGAGCGTGCACGAGTACATCCTCGACAACGAGCCGACGCTCTGGGACACGACCCACCGCGACGTGCATCCCGAGCCGGTCACCTACGACGAGCTGCTCGAGCGCACCATCCGCTACGGCACGGCGGTGCGGAAGGCCGACCCGGAGGCCTTGATCGCGGGTCCCGCGGCCTGGGGCTGGACCGCGTACTTCTTCTCCGCCGCCGACGTCACGGGCAGAAAGCTCCACCTGGATCGCATCTCGCACGGCAACAAGCCGCTCCTTCCCTGGTGGCTGGCCAAGGTGCGCGAGCACGAGAAGCGGACCGGCGTGCGCCTCCTCGACGTGCTCGACGTCCACTTCTATCCCCAGGCGGCAGGCATCGGCATCGGCTCCTCCGGCAGCACCGACCCGGCCCTGGCGGCGCTCCGCATCCGCAGCACCCGCGCCCTCTGGGATCCGACCTACGCGGACGAGTCCTGGATCGGCGAGACGCCCCGGCTGATTCCGCGGCTGCGCGAATGGGTGGCCGAGAACGCCCCGGGCCTCGGCATCTCCATCGGCGAGTACAACTTCGGCGCCGAGGGGCACATGAGCGGCGGGCTCGCGCTCGCCGAGGCACTGGGCCGCTTTGGGGAGCAGCGCCTCTCCTCGGCCTTCTACTGGACGTCCCCAGCCAAGGACACGCCCGCGTTCTGGGCGTTCCGGGCCTTTCGCAACTTCGACGGCAAAGGGGGACGCTTCCTCGACGAGTCGCTGCGCGCCCGCTCGGCCGGCGCCCTGGCGTCGATCTTTGCCTCGCGCGACCCCAGCGGCAAGCACCTGGTGGCGCTGCTGCTCAACTTCGACCCGTCGCTGGCGGCACAGGTCGAGCTCGAGCTCACCGGCTGCGGCACGATCAAGTCGCGGCGGGTCCTTTCCTACAGCGGGGGAAACGGCTTCCGCCCACTCGCGGCCACGGCGCACCGGGCCGGGCGGCCGCTCGGGCAGAGGCTGCCGCCGTACTCCATCACGGTGCTGGATCTGACGGTGGAGCCGGCCGCCGGCGCGGGCGGCAGATGAAGATCCTCTTCGTCACGCCCTATCTCCCAAGCCCGCCCGGGTTTGGGGGACAGCGGCGAATGCACGGGCTGATGGGCGGGCTGGCGCGCGACCACGAGGTCTCGCTGATCTCGCTGGTCAACCCGCAGGCCGACCTCGACAGCTCCCTGCGCGCGACTCGCGAGTACTGCCGGGAAGTGGTGGTGGTGGAGAACCCTCCCTTCGCGCTCTCCCTGCGCGGCAAGCGGCTCTTGCAGCTGCGCTCGCTCGCGTCCCGGCGCAGCTTCGAGTGGCACAGCTACGTGCAGCCGCGGCTGCAGTCCGAGCTGCGGCGGCTCTTGGCGCGCGAGCGCTGGGACGTGGTCAACGTCGAGTTCGCCCAGATGGCCCCCTACCGGGCGGGGCTTGGCGGCAAGCTCGGGCCCGGGGCGCCGCTCTTCGTCCTCGACGAGCACAACATCGAGTACGAGATCCTCCGCCGCACCGCCGAGCACGAGGTGGGGCCGGTGCGCCGCGTGTTCAACCAGGTGAACTGGCGAAAGCTGCACGCCGAGGAGCTCCGCGCCTGGCGGCTCTTCGACGGCTGCACGGTCACCTCGGCAAACGACGAGGCGCTCCTGCACGAGGGCCGCCCAAAGGCGCGCACCGCGGTCGTCCCGAACGCGGTGGACCTCGACCATTTCCAGCACGGCAGCACGGCGCGCGAGCCCGACACGCTGCTCTTCTTCGGCGCGATGAACTACTTCCCCAACTCGGACGGCCTCGCCTTTTTCCTCAAGGAGGTGTTTCCGCTGGTGTTGGCGCGGCGGCCCTCCGTCAAGCTGCGCGTGGTGGGTCACACGCCCGACCACGTCTGGCCGCTCAAGAGCGCAAGCGTGGACATCGTCGGATTCGTCCCCGACGTGCGGCCCTACATCGAGCGGGCCGCGGTGGCCATCGTCCCGCTGCGGGTCGGGGGCGGCACGCGGCTCAAGATCCTCGAGGCAATGGCGATGGGAAAGGCCGTCGTCTCCACCAGCCTGGGAGCGGAAGGCATCGAGGCCCAAAGCGGGCGCGACCTGCTGCTCGCCGATGGTCCCGAGGCCTTCGCCGCCGCGGTCGTCCGGGTGCTGGAGGACCCGGCCCTGGCGGACCGGCTGGGCGCGGCCGCGCGGCGCCTGGTCGAGGAGCGCTACGGCTGGCCGGCCGCAGTGCGCAAGCTGGAGGCGTTCTACCAGTCGCTGGGGGGGCTCGGGCCAAAGGTCTGAGCCGCGCCCTCCCGCCCTCGTTGCACGCTGCGCGACAATCGGATGACGAGGGCCGCGATGGCAAGGCCACCGCGCAATCTCCATGATATTCTTCATCGGTGACACTGCTCGAGGAGCTGAGCTCCAGCTGGAAGCTCAGGCGCTGCGCCTCCGTCGGACCTGGCGCCCGGGCGACGGGGCTGATCTGGATCCACGGGCCGGGAGTGGTGCAATTGGGTGCCCGGGTCGTGCTCGACGCCTCGCGCGCGCCCATCCAGCTGAAGACCTTCACCCCCGAGTCGCGCATCATCCTCGGCGACGACGTGGTGGTCGAATCGGGCACCTCGATCGAGGCGGTGCTCTCGGTAGAGGTCGGGGCCCGCACGCGGCTCGGCTGCTTCTCCAAGCTGATGGACAACAACTTCCACCCGCTGACCGGCAATCGCCTCGAGCGCCCGCCCTCGGCGCCGGTGCTGATCGGCGAAGACGTCGAGATCGGCGTGCGCGCCATCCTGCTCGCGGGCGCGCACGTGGGAAGCGGCGCCACGGTCCGCGCCGGCACGGTCATCACCCGCCGGCTGCGCGTGCCCGAGCGCGGCATCGCCCAGGGCCTGCCCGCGGTGCTGCGGTGAACGAGCTCGCGCGCTTCTTCCGGCTCATCGCCACCGACCGGGGCGCGGCCCTCACCCGGTTGCAGCGCGGCATCGGCGTGCTGCGCGCGCGCTGGCTGTTCCGCCGCTGCGAGATCGGCGAGCGCGTCAACGTGCTCTCGGGCGTGCGCGTGCTTGCCGAGGGCAAGGTGCGGCTCGGCAATCGGGTCCAGTTCTGGGAGGGAATGATCCCGCAGGAGCTGCTCTGTTTCGAGGGCGCCGAGCTGACCGTCGGCGACGCATCGCTCTTCAACTACGGCGTCTCCATCCGTGCGGTGCAGAGCGTGCGGATTGGCGCCCGCTGCATGTTCGGCTCCTTCGTCCACGTGCACGACCACAACGGCAAGAAGGGCGCGCCCATCGTCATCGGTGACGATGTCTGGATCGCGCACGGCGCCATCGTCGAGCCCGGCGTCACCATCGGCGACGGCTCGGTGGTGTCGGCCGGCAGCGTGGTCGTCGACGATGTTCCGGCGGGCTCGCTGGCGGTCGGCAATCCCGCGCGCTGCACCGAGTTGGTGGCCGACCCACGCGGACGCGCGCAGCACGAGGTGATGTCCGGCCCTGCGCAGGCGCAGACCAAGGGCTGACCGGCGCGGCTGCTTGCGTAAAGATTGGCCACCCTGCATCCTTCGCGTAACTGCAAGCCGGGAAGGACGCGATGTCTCGAGGATGCTCTGCGGCCCTGGTCCTGGTCGCGCTTGGCGGCGGCCTCGCATCGTGCAAGTCGAATGGCTCGAGCTGCCAGGCGACGCTGACGCTGAGCACGCCGGGCATCGGCCCGGGGCAGTCGGCGCAGCTCACGGCGCTCTTTTCCGGAGGCAGCGGCACGGTCACGCCCGACGTGGGCCCGGTGAAGAGCGGCGTCGCGGTCGCCGTCCAGCCCGCGGCCACCACCACGTATTCGCTCGCTGTCAGCGGCTGCCCGGGGTCCCAGACGACGACCCTGACGGTGCTCACCGGCCTGCCCGCGGCGCCGGCGCTGGTCAACCTCGCCGCAGCCATGCACGGCGACACCGCTCACCTCTCCTTCGAGCCAGTGAGCGGCGCGCTCGACTACCGCGTCTTCGTAGCGCCGCAGACCACCGACCTCGCCGCGCAGGCGGACGGCGGCGTCGGCATCCGCAACGCCACCTATCGCTGCTCGGGCGATCGCGAAGCTCCGACGGTGCCCACCGACGGCGAGCCGCAGGTCGGGGGCGGCGCCGTGCTGACCTACGTGGCCCACAGGGTTGCCGGGTTCGCGAGATCGGCTGCCGACGCGATCCTCGGCCATGTCTACCTGGCCCCCGCGGCTGGCCTGTCGCCGGTCTGGGCCATGGGCGATCCGAGCTCCGACGGCGACAATCCCTGCTTCTTCCAGCGCTGGACCGAGAGCCGCGCCAAGCGCTACGTGAGCACCGCCGCCGATCACGCCGCCCTGCTGGCGGCCGGCTGGCGCGACGATGGCATCGCCTTCTACGTTCCGGCGGCCGGCGCGGGAACCATCTTGATCTCGACTGCGCTCACCACCGACCAGCCCTCGGCGAGGCTCTACTTCGCCCCAGGCGCCGAAGAAGACGCCCGCGCCAGCCTCGCGCCAACGCCAGCGTTCTCGGTCCTCGCCAGCGCCGCCGACGGCACGGCTCCGCTGTACCGGGTCTTCTACCAAAACGGTTGCGGCCGCAGCCACGACGAGCTGGTGGCGGGCGGCGCACGCTTCGCGCGCGCCGTCCATCAGGGCCTGACGCCCATTCCTGCGCTGCACTGGGCGGGGCTGACCGCTCCGACCACGCTGGTCGTCGAGGCGCTCGACCAGGGCTGCCCGTTCCAGGGGCTGGTCTCGCCTCGGCCGGTCGACGGAGGGTGCGTCGACTCGCCGCCCGTCTGCCACCAGGAGTTCGCGTCGCTTGATCGCTTGCGCGCCGGGGACCCGCTCGGCGAGGTCTTCGTCGGCGGCCAGCACGACGCCGCCAACCGGCCTCGAGCCCTCGCCCGCTCTTTCGTCCAGGTGTCGCCGGCACCGCTCGAGCCGATGGATTTCTCCGACGACTTTGCTCCCGACGGCGGCACCATCCTGCCGATGACCCCGACGGGACATCCTCCCTTCCAGAGCCTGCGCTTCGACACGCCCGCCTACGACGTGACCGCGTACTCCATCGACACGCCCTACTTCGCGCTCGGCCCCTTGCTGGGAGAGCTCTGGGTCACCTACGGGGATTGGGCCGCGGACACCAACGGCAAGCTTCGCTTGACGCCGAAGCGCAAGGCCACGCTCTCCGCCGGCAGCTTCCTGCACGTGATGGAAGAGGTGGACATCGTCAGCAGCAACCGGCGCTATCCGCAGATCCTCATCAGCGACCGCGACGCGCCCGTGCAAGAGAGCCTGCCCGCCGGCTCGACGCTGGTGCTGCAGACCTTCGGCGACTGGCCTACGCGCATCGACCTGGAGATGTGCGATCACCGGACCTGGGACGTGAACAACCAATGTCCCCGCTTCTACATCGACAAGCTGGCCAGCGATCCGTTCGGCAAGGACCCGCTGCCGCCGCATGCCGAGGTGGGCGACAAGTCGGGCGTCGATCGCCGGGTGCGGCTCGACCTCTACGTGTCCACCGCTCGCGCGTACATCTTCCTCGACAACGAGCCCTGGGCTTGCGCCAACCTGCCCGCCAGCGGGGGAATGCCCGCCGGCCCGGTGACCGTCACCTTCGGCGACGTGCTCTACCACTCGGGCGTCGACGTCCCGAACCCGCCGTACGTGTTTCACTCAGCGCACATGCGCACCGAGACCTCGCGCCACTTCGACGCGCTCGGCTTCAAGAGCGGCGTGCCCGCGCCAGCCTGGGACGAGACGCGCCTTCCCTGCGCCTCGAGCTTCAAGTGACCGCTACTGCGCGGTGCCCACGAAGGTCGTGACGCTGGTCGCCGGCAGCGTCGCGCTGAAGCGGCCGCCGGTGGGCGTGAGGGCGGTCTGGGCAGCGAGGTTGAGCGTGGCCGAAGTGGTCCAGGGCGTGAGCGCGGCCGCGGAGGCGCCGCTGATCTGCAGCGCGAAGGGCACGGCCGCTGCGGTGGTGTTGATGGCGACCACGGCCAGCGCTCCCGAGACGGGGTCCCGATAGGCGGAGAGCGAGACACCGGTGGGCCCGCCGGTGGTGCCCAGCCGGACGAACCCGGGGCGGATGAACTTGCTGAAGTTGCCCATCGTGTAGAGCCGCTTGGTGATCACGCCGCCCTTGTTGAGGAGGCCCTCGTTGTCGTTGTTGAGCCCGATCAGCCACCAGTAGTGCCAGGCGCTGGCGCCGCCGGTGACCAGGGCCGAGTGGATCCAGCCGGCGACCGTGATGCCGTTGTTGATGTCGGTGCTGGGGCCGTCGAAGGAGGAGACCTCGGTCTCCCAGAGCGGGATGTTGGCCGGCAGCACGTGCGCCGGAACGTTGGCGTAGATGTCGTATTGGTGCGTGGCGAGGATGTCGAGGTAGCTGAGCGCCGTGGCGTCGTTGATGATGGTGTCGGCGTAGTCGTAGCCGCCGCCCCAGAGGTGCAGCCAGCCGGAGGACTCGGCGGCCATCAGCTTGGGCCGCGGATTGAGCGCCGCCAGCTTGGGCCCCAGCACCTTGATGAAGTCGCGCATCTGGGTGCCGGAGTAGAGGCACATCGCGTAGCCGCCGTTGGTGTTGAAGTCGGGCTCGTTCTGCGCCGAGATGCCGTAGAGAGCGACGCCGCTGGCCTTGGCGGTGTTGACCGCGTTGACCAGGGAGTTGGCCCAGTCGCCGTAGTGGGCCACGAGCAGCGAGCCTGTGTTCTCGTTGTTGGTGTCCTTGTACGACGGCAGCGGAGACCAGGGCGCGCCCCAGACGATGGCGCCGCGGGCGATGGCCTTCTTCGCGTCCGACATCGCCGAGCCGGCGCTGCCGTCGAGGAAGCTGCCATTGTCGGCGATGCCGATGCGAAGGATGGAGAGCCCGATTCCGGCGGTGGGGCTGAAGAACAGGTCGGCCTGGGCGTCGGAGAGCGCGGCGCTCCAGATGTCGGCGGCGCCGAAGCCGTCCATCTTCTGCTTGACGCTGGCGATGTTCACCACCAGGTCGGTGGCCGCCGAGACGGTGATGACGGCGGTGTCGGTCTTGGTGTTGTCGGCGTGGCTGGTGGCGACCACGTGATAGGTGCCCGCCGAGGAGGGCGCGGTGTACGCGCCTGCAGTGACGCTCCCGCCGGCGGCGCCCTCGGTCACCGACCAGGTGCACACCGTGTCGATCGAGCCGGTCACCGTGCAGGTGAAGGTCTGGGTGCCGGCAGTGGTGAGCAGCGCCGTTTTCGGGCTGATGGTGATCGCGACAGGAGGCGGGGCGCTGACGGTGACCGTGGAGCTTGCGCTCTTGGTCGGGTCGGCGTGGCTGGTGGCGATGACGTGGAAGGTGCCAGCGACCGCAGGGGCCGTGTAGCTGCCGGAGCCGTTGATGGCGCCGCCCGCCGCTCCCTCTTGCACCGACCAGGTGCAAACCGTGTCGGCCGACCCGGTCACCGTGCAGGTGAACAGCTGCCCGGCGTTGGTCAGCAGGGCGACGGGCTTCGGGCTGATGGTGACCGCGACGCTCGTCACCGTGACCGTGGCGGTGTCGCTCTTGGTCGGATCCGCGTGGCTGGTGGCGATGACGTGATAGGTCCCCGCGGCCGCAGGCGCGGTGTACGCGCCGGCGCTGACGGTGCCGCCGGCGGCGCCCTCCTGCAGCGACCAGTTGCACGACGTGTCGGCAGAGCCGGTCACCGAGCAGGTGAACGCCTGCGCGGCACCGGTGATCAGCGAGACGCTCTTCGGGCTGATGGTGATGGCGACCGGCACGACCACGCCGATGGTGGCGGTGTCGCTCTTGGAGGGGTCGGCGTGGCTGGTGGCGACGACGTGATAGGTGCCGGCCACTGCGGGCGCGGTGTAGCTTCCGCTGCCGCTGACGGTTCCGCCCGCGGCGCCTTCCTGCACCGACCACGTGCAGGCCGTGTCGGCCGAGCCGGTCACCGCGCAGGTGAAGGCCTGCCCGGCGCCCGTGAACACCGAGACGTTCTTCGGATTGATGGTGACCGCGACGGCCGACACCGTGACGGTGGCGGTGTCGCTCTTGGTCGGGTCGGCGCGGCTGGTCGCGACCACGTGGTAGGTGCCCGGAGTCGCCGGCGCGGTGTAGCCGCCGTTGGCGCCGATGGCGCCGCCCCCCGCACCTTCCTGCACCGCCCAGGTGCAGACCGTGTCGGCCGAGCCGGTCACCGTGCAGGCGAAGAGCTGCGCCGCACCCGTGATCAGCGAGGGGCTCTTTGGTGACACGGCCACCGAGACGCTGGTCACCGTCACCGTCGCGACGTCGGTCTTGGTCGGATCGGCGTGGCTGGTGGCCACGACGTGATAGGTGCCGGCGATTGCGGGAGCGGTGTACGCGCCGGTGCCGCTGACGGTCCCGCCCGAGGCGCCTTCCTGCACCGCCCAGCCGCAGGCCGTGTCGGCCGAGCCGCTCACCGTGCAGGTGAAGGCCTGCGCGGCGTTGGTGATCAACGAGACGGTCTTCGGACTGACGGCGATGAGGAGGGTTGCGACCGTGACGGTGGCGGTGTCGCTCTTGGTCGGGTCGGCGTGGCTGGTGGCGACGACGTGATAGGTGCCGGCCACTCCTGGCGCGGTGTAGCTGCCCGTGCCGTTGACGGTGCCACCCGCGGCGCCTTCCTGTACCGACCAGGTGCAAGCCGTGTCGGCCGAGCCGGTCACCGTGCAGGTGAACGCCTGCGCGCCGCTGGTCAGCAAGGAGACGGACTTCGGGCCCACCGCGACCGCGACGGTGGTCACGGTGACCGTAGCGGTGTCGCTCTTGGTCGGGTCGGCGTGGCTGGTGGCCACGACATGGTAGGTGCCCGCGACCGCTGGGGCCGTGTAGCTGCCCGTCCCGTTCAGCGTGCCGCCCGCCGCGCCCTCCTGGATCGACCAGGTGCAAGCCGTGTCGGCCGAGCCGGTCACCGCACAGGAGAAGGCTTGGCCGACGCCGGTGAGCAGGGCGACGCTCTTCGGGCTGATGGTGACCGAGACCTTGGTCGCCGTGACGGTGGCCGTGTCGCTCTTGGTCGGGTCGGCGTGGCTGGTGGCGATGACGTGGTAGGTGCCGCCCGATGCCGGCGCAGTGTACGCGCCGGCTGCGCTGATGGTGCCGCCCGCCGCGCCCTCCTGAATCGACCAGGTGCACGTCGCGTCGCTCGAGCCGGTCACGGCGCAGCTGAAGGGTTGGGCCGCGCCGGTCAGCAGCGCGACGCTCTTGGGGCTGACGGCGATCGCCACTTTCGTCACCGTCACGGTGGCAGCGTCGCTCTTGCTCGGGTCGGCGTGGCTGGTGGCGACGAGGTGATAGGTGCCGGCCACGCCAGGCGCCGTGTACCCGCCGGCAGCGTTGACGGTTCCGCCGGCCGCGCCTTCCTGGATCGAAAAGGTGCAGGCGGTGTCGGCCGAGCCGGTGACCGAGCACGAGAACGGCTGCGCGGCTCCGGTGATCAGCGAGACGCTCTTCGGGCTCAGCGCCACGGCCACCGGCGGGACGACCGTGATGGTCGCCGTGTCGGTGGTGACCCCGTCGGCGTGGCTGGTGGCGACGACGTGGTAGGTGCCCGGGGTCGCGGGCGCCGAGTACGTTGCGGCAGAGGCGCCGGCCACCGAGACGCTTCCGCCTGCGGCGCCTTCTTGCACCGAAAAGTCGCAGCCGAGGTCGGTGGCGCCGGTGACGTCGCAGCTGAAGGCCTGCGAGCCACCCACCAGCACGACGGCGGCCTTCGGCGCCAGGGAGACCGTCACCGGCGGCGGAGCCGACACGGTGATCACCGACGCGCTGCTCCGGGACGGGTCGGCGTCGCTGGTGGCGATCACGTGGTAGGTGCCCGGCGTGGAGGGCGCCGTGTAGACCCCGCCGGTGACCGTGCCGGCGTAAGGCCCCTCGAGCATCGACCACACCACCGCCGTGTCGGGCGAGCCGGTCACCGTCGCGGTCAAGGTCACCGAGGCGCCGATGAGCAGCTTTTCAGCAGGAGGGTCGACGACGACCATCACGACCGGGTTGGCCGCGACGGTGACCTCGGCCGAGCCGTGCTTGGTCTCGTCGGCGTGGGCGGTGGCCACGACGTGATAGCTGCCCGGGTTGGCGGGCGCGGTGTAGAGGCCTTCGAGAGTGACGCTGCCGCCGGCTGCGCCTTCCTGCACCGACCAGCTGATGGCGGTGTCGAGGGCCCCGGTGGCGGTGCCGGCAAAAGAGAACGTCGCGCCCGGAGCGAGCGAGACGGCGGAGGGAACGACCTGAACGGTGACTGGCACTGCGGCCACCTCGACCGTGGCCTCGGCAGCGAAGGGTCCGGCCACGGCGGCGCCGAGAACGTGGAAGCGGCCGGGTGCTGCGGGGGCCGTGTAGAGACCATCGGCGGAGATCGAGCCGCCCGTGCTTCCTTCCTTCACCGACCAGACGACCGCTTGGTTGACGAGGCCGACGACGCTGGCGCCGAAGGCCTGCTGCGCGTTGGGCGTCAGCACCACCGAGAGCGGGGCGATGGTGATGCCTCCGTCGACCGAAACCGGAGCACCCCGCGCACAGGCTGAGCCCAGCAGCGCAAGCACGACGGCGGCAACATTGGCCGGAACGGACCGAACAAAAGGCATACCGGATAATACCAGAATCGAGTCGCCAGATCGTGGGCCCGGGGGTGGGTGCCGTCGGGCAAAAGTCCGACCTCCGATCTGTGATTGAATCGAAAAGGAGGTCATTGGACTAATGAACGCGTCGCAACTTTTTCTATGCCGGGCGCTCTGCGGCGCAGCGCTGATCGCTGGCTGCGCAAGCTACGTGTCGGGCGAGACGCCGCCGGGAGGTCCCCCTGCGGGCACCGTCGTCATCACTCCGCACGGCGCCTCGGTCTCGGTCGATGGGTCGATGACCTTCAGCGCCACCGTCGGCGGCTCGGCCGACGCGGGCGTCGACTGGTCGGTGCAGGAGGGCGCAGCCGGCGGCGCCATCGATGCCGAGGGTCTCTACAGCGCGCCCGCGAGCCAAGCGACCTACCACGTGGTGGCGAAGAACCGCGCCGACCCGACGAAGTCCGATGTCGCCGCGGTCGCCGTCGTCAACGCCTGGGTTGACATCACGCCCCCCGGCATCTCGCTCGACGAAAACGTGAACGGCAGCCCGAACTACGGCGCGCAAGAGGTGGCGGTCGATCCGAGCAATCCAGCGACGGTCTACCTGAGCACGGCCTACCAAGGACTCTGGCGGTCGGCGGACAGCGGGGCGCACTGGGTCAAGATCAACACCGGACGCAACGGAGACGCGCTGGACGCGGGCCGGGTCTGGGCCTTGGCGATCGATCCGGTCTCGCCCCAGACGATCTACGCCTGCAGCGGCTACGGCGTGCTCGGGCTGGGGATCTGGAAATCGACCGACGGAGGCGTCGGCTGGGATCAGCTCTTCACCTCGAACCCCACCCAGAACCCGACCATCTCCATCAACGGCTCGAACTCGCCGGTGACGCCCGACATCTTCAGCTTCGACCTCGACCCGCTCAATCACCTGCACCTGGTCGCGACCTTTCACGCGGGCTGGAAAGGCTTCAGCGGTGCGGGGGTGGTTGAGTCGCTCGACGGCGGAGCGACCTGGGTACTGCACGCGCCTCCGGACGGGATGGGCTTGGAGCAATACGTGTTCATCCTCAACGACAGCGCGACCTGGCTCGTGGTCGGCGTCGACCCGAGCGCGGGCACGTGGCGCACCACCGATTCGGGCAGGACGTTCACCCGCATCAACGGCAACTTCCACTCCGGCGGCGGCTGCCAGCTGCACCGGGCAGGGGGCGGCGCTCTGTACCTCTCGGGCGTGAACGGAGTCTTCTTCAGCACTGACAACGGCGCTAGCTGGGTGAACGTGGCGCCGGGCGCCAACCGCAGCACGGCGGCGCTGGTGGGCACCGGCACCACGCTCTTCGCCAGCAACTCCAACGCAACGCTCGCCGGCAGCGGTTCGCCGCTCTACAACCCGACCCTCTACGCGCCGCCCGGGACCGCCGACGGAGGCTGGAGCGACTACGGCTCGCAGCAGTACGCCAACGGCGCCAAGCGCTTCGCCTTCGACCAGCAGGGCCGTTTCCTCTTTGCGGCCTCGTGGCGCCAGGGAGCGTTTCGGCTCGCGACGCAGTGACCCTTCTTCAGGGGGCCGATGCAGGCCGGGCCTGCCCGGCGCGGGACCGCGGCTGCAAGAGGGTTTCCACAAGCAGCCGTCCATGGCATATAATTGAACCAACGATGAAAATCATGAACAGCAGACTTGTCCTTGCGATTTGCGGTGCCCTGCTCGCCTGCCGTGGCCCCGACGCCTCGCCCCGCGCGGCCCCCGCGGCCGGGGTCTCGAGCGGCGCCTTGACCAGCGCGCCCACGCTCGACTCCGGCTTCCCCGTGCACGGCGGCGCGGCCGGCTCGGGCAGCCCTGTGTCCATCTCCTATGCGACGGTCGGGACCAATCGCCTCGTCGTGCTTGCCATCGAGGGCAACACCATCTCGGGTCTGCCCATCAGCGTGACGGGCTCGGCGCTGGCCTGGACGCAGCTCGGCGCGCCCGCCCGGTCGGTCAAGAAGCCGCAGCTCTGGACCTCGTGGTGGTCCGCGTGGGCCGCGGCGCCGACCAGCGAAACCGTCACCATCAAGCTGCCCGCCGGCGGATGGTGGAACTTCGTCGACGCCGAGCTCCTCGCCTTCGCGGGCGCCAGCCAGGCCCTTGGCGCGAGCGCGACCGCCCACGACAGCGGCGCCAACACCGTCTATCCCTCGGTCACCATCAATGCCGTCGCCGCGGGCTCGGTGTTGCTGGCGGCGGGAATCGGGAGCTGGGCGAACCGCTTGCTCGATGCCAACTCGCTCGCGCTCTGGACGCGGCCCACGGCCCACACCTTCGAGTTTTCCACCTGGCTGGCTGAGTACAAGACCGCGACCGGCGCCCCGGGTTCGTTCGTGCTCGGGACCACCGGCGGGACCCAGACCGACTCCTGGGCGCTCTTTGCCGTCGAGGTGCTGGCGGCGGCGCCTGCGGGCGTTGCCGTGGCGGTGAGCCCGAAGACCGCAGCGGTGCAAACCGGCGGCGCGCAGCAGCTGACCGCGACGGTGACTGGCTCGGCCAACACCGCGGTGAACTGGCTGGTGCAGGAAGGCGCCGCGGGGGGCGTGGTCACCGCCGCTGGCCTGTATACCGCTCCGTCGGTGGCCGGCACCTATCACGTGGTCGCGACCAGCCAGGCCGACGGGACCAGCAGCGACTCCGCCACCCTGACGGTGTCCGCGCCTCCGCCGGTTGCGGTCGCGGTGAGCCCGAAGACGGCGGCGCTCCTCACAGGGGCGGCGCAGCAGTTCACGGCGACAGTGACCGGCTCGGCGAACACGGCCGTCACCTGGGCAGTGCTGGAAGGCGCCGCGGGCGGCGCAGTCACTGCCGCTGGCCTGTACACCGCTCCGTCGGTGGCCGGCACCTATCACCTGATCGCGACCAGCCAGGCCGACGTGACCGGCAGCGACTCCGCCACCCTGACGGTGACCGCGCCTCCGCCGGTTGCGGTCGCGGTCAGCCCGAAGAACGCCGCGGTCCTGGCGGGAGCTGCCCAGCAGTTCAGCGCCACGGTGACCGGCTCGGCGAACACGGCCGTGATCTGGTCGGTGCAGGAAGGCGCCGCCGGGGGCGCAGTCACTGCCTCGGGCCTCTACACGGCGCCAGCCGCGGCTGGCACCTACCACGTGGTCGCGACCAGTCAGGCAGACGCGACCAAGAGCGACTCCGCCGCCGTGACAGTGACCGCGGCGGCCCCGCCGGGGGCGCCGCCGACGCTGGACAGCGGCTTCCCGGTGCACGTCGGCGCCGGTGGCTCGGCCAGCCCGGTGGCGATTCCGTACTTCACGTCCGGCTCGAACCGCCTCCTCCTCCTCGCCATCGAGGCGAACACCATCTCCGGGCTCAATGTCTCGGTGTCGGGTTCGGTCCTCAGCTGGCAGCGGGTGAGCGCGCCCGTCCAGTCGGTGAAGGCCCCGCAATGGTGGACCGTGTGGTGGTACGCGGTGGCGGCGCTGCCCACTGCAGAGACCGTGACCGTCAAGCTGCCCGCCGGCGGCTGGTGGAACTTCGTCGACGCCGAGGTGCTCTCGTTCGCCGGCGCCAACCTCGTGCCAGGGGCGACCGGGTCAGCCCACGACGGCGGCACGACCTCGGCCTTCCCGTCGGTGACCATCAACGCCAGCGCCACCGGGTCCTTGCTGCTGGCAGCCGGGACGGGCTCCTGGTCGACCCGCTCGCTCGACGCCAACTCGATCGCGCTCTGGACGCGCCCCTTCGTCAACAACTTCGACTCCACGACCTGGGTCGCGGAGAGCAAGAAAGCCACCACCGCGCCCGGTTCGTACGTGCTCGGGACCACCGGCGGCAACCAGACCGACACCTGGGCGCTCTCCGCCATCGAGGTCCTGGCCGCGGTCCCCGCAGGCGTGGCGGTCGCGGTGAGCCCGAAGACGCCGACGCTGATCACCGGCGGCGCCCAGCAGTTCACGGCCACGGTGACCGGGTCGGCGAACACCGCGGTCATTTGGTCGGTGCAGGAGGGAGCGTCCGGCGGCACCGTCACCGCCGCGGGGGCGTATACCGCGCCCGCCGTGGCCGGCGTCTATCACCTGGTCGCGACCAGCCAGGCCGACGCGACCAGGAGCGACACAGCGACCGTGACAGTCACGCCGCCGCCGCCGGTGGTGGTCGCGGTGAGCCCGAAGACACAGTCGCTCATCGCGGGAGGGTCGCAGCAATTCACGGCGACGGTGACCGGCTCGGCCAACACGGCGGTGACCTGGTCAGTGCAAGAGGGCGCTTCCGGAGGCGTGATCACCGCCGCCGGGGTCTACACCGCACCTCTTGGGGCCGGCACCTATCACGTGGTCGCGACCAGCCAGGCCGACGCGTCCAAGAGCGACTCCGCCGCAGTGACGGTGACTGCGCCGCCGCCCGTCGCGGTCGTGGTCAGCCCGAAGACGCCGTCGCTGATCGCGGGAGGGTCGCAGCAATTCACGGCGACGGTGACCGGCTCTGCGAACACGGGGGTCACCTGGTCGGTGCAGGAAGGCGCCGCCGGAGGTTCCGTGAGCGCCGCGGGCGCCTACTCCGCCCCTGCGACGGCCGGCGCCTATCACGTGATCGCGACCAGCCTGGCGGATGGGACCAAGAGCGACTCGGCCACCATCACCGTCGCGGCGGCGGCGGCGCCCGGCGCGCCTGCGATCGACAGCGGGTTCCCGATCCACGTCGGCACCGGCGGCTCGGGCAACGGCTTGTCCATCACCTACTTTACTCCGGGCTCCAACCGGCTGGTGCTGCTGGCGATCGAGGCCAACACCATCTCCGGCCTTCCCATCTCGGTCTTCGGCTCGCTGCTGGACTGGAACCCCTACGGCCCGCCGGTGCAATCGGTGAAGAGCCCGCAGGTCTGGGTCTCCTGGTGGTACGCCTACTCTTCACTGCCCGTGGCGGATACCGTCAACATCAACCTGCCGGCCGGAGGTTGGTGGAACTTCGTCGACGCCGAGCTGCTCTCGATCTCGAATGGCGTGCTCGGCGCAACCGCCACCGCCAGGGACGCGGGGGCCGGGTCCTCGTATCCGGCGGTGACCATCACCGCAGTCGGCGGGTCGGGCTCGATGTTGCTCGCGGCGGGGGTCGGCACCTGGTCCACCCGGTCGCTCGACGCCAACTCGACCGCGCTCTGGACCCGTCCTTTCGTCAACTCCTTCGACTCCACCACCTGGCTCGCAGAGCGGACGGCGCTGACGCCGGGCCCCGGCGCCTTCACGCTCGGCACGGTAGGGGGCAACCAGACCGACTCCTGGGCGCTGTCCGCCATCGAAGTGCAGTCGGTGGGACCGCAGCCAGTGGCCATCGCCATCAACCCCAAGACTCCTTCGCTGGTCACCGGCGCAACCCAGCAGTTCACCGCCAGCGTGACCAATACGGCCAACACGGCCGTGACCTGGTCGGTGCAGGAAGGCATCGTCGGCGGCATCATTACCCAGGCCGGCGTGTACACCGCGCCCGGCTCGGCAGGCACCTTCCACGTCACCGGCACCAGCCAGGCCGATCCGACTCGCAGCGACACCGCGACGTTGACCGTGGCCATTCCGCCGCCGGCCAGCGTAACGGTGGCTCCGGGCACCGCCTCGCTCATCGTCGGCGCGACGCAGCAGTTCAGCGCCACCGTCGTGGGCCTCGCCGGCACCGCGGTCACCTGGTCGGTGCAGGAGGGGCCGTCCGGCGGCACCATCAGCTCGAGCGGCGTCTATGCCGCACCGGCCGCCGCCGGCACCTACCACGTGCTCGCCGTCAGCCAGGCCGACGGCACCAAGTCGGGCACCGCCACCATCTTCGTCACGGCTCCGGGCCAGGTGGTGATGCAGGGCAACGACCCGATGCGCACCGGCTGGTACCCGAACCAGGCCACGCTCACTCCGTCCCTGGTCTCCAGCGGCACGTTCGGACAGCAGTTCTCCACGCCCGTCAACGGGCAGATCTATGCCCAGCCGCTGGTGTGGAACGGCACCCTCCTGATCGCCACCGAGACCAACTGGATCTACGGCCTGGACGCGATCTCCGGCGCCATCCTCTGGTCGCGCAACCTCGGTACTCCCTTCAATGCCGCCGACCTCGCCTGCGGCGACCTCACGCCCAGCGTCGGCATCACCGGCACCCCCGTGATCGACGGCGCGACCGGCACCGCCTATCTGGTCGCCAAGTCCTACGTGGCGGGCAGCAGCGGCCCCACCGAGACCAAGATGCACGCGATCGATGTCGGCAGCGGCGTCGAGCGGCCGTCGTTCCCCGTCACCATCCAGGGCACGGCGCAGAACGCGAGCGGCCAGACCTTCGCGTCGAACACTGAGTTCCAGCGGCCGGCGCTGCTGCTGATGAACGGCGTCGTCTACGCAGCGTTCGGCGGGCACTGCGATGTGCCGCCCTATCAGGGCTGGGTTGCCGGCGTGACCACGGCTGGAAGGTTGTCCTCGCTCTGGACCGCGCGGGCCGCGGCGGGGCAGTCGGGCACCGGCATCTGGATGGCCGGCAACGGGCTGATGTCGGATCGCAGCGGCACGTTCTTCCTCGGCACGGGAAACGCACTGGGCACCGGCGGAACCCCGACCACGCCCACGCCCGGCAACCTGACCCCGAGCGATCTCGGCGAGTCGCTGGTGCGCATGGACGTGCAGTCCGATGGCACGCTGAAGGCCACCGACTTCTTTACGCCCTACGACGCCGTGCACCTCGACGCCATCGACGCCGACTTCGGCTCGGGCGGCGCAGTCGGGCTCCCGGCGCCGTACTTCGGCACGGCGTCGATTCCCCGTCTGCTCCTGGCCACAGGCAAGCAGGGCTATCTGTACCTCCTCAACGCCGACGCGCTCGGGGGCTGCCAGCAGGGGCCCGGCGCCGGCGACCAGGTGGTGGCGCGCGTCGGCCCGACCACCGGAGTCTGGTCGCACCCGGCGGTGTGGCCCGGCGACGGCGGCTGGGTCTTCCTCAACCCGGCCTTCGCCACCTTCGGCTTCTACAAGTACGCGGTCACCGGCACCGGCGCGCCCACGCTCAATCGCGTGGCCTCGAGCAACGACTCCTTCGGCTTCGGCTCGGGCGCGCCCGTGGTCACCAGCAACGGCACGCAGTCGGGCAGCGCCTTGGTCTGGACCGTCTGGATGGCCGACGGCAGCGGGCAGAACGCGCAGCTCCGCGCCTATGACGCAGCGCCCACGGGCAGCGTGATCGCGCCGCGGTTCTCCGCTCCCATCGGCGCAGGCACCAAGTTCGCCGCGCCGGGAGTCAGCGGAGGCCGCATCTACGTCGGCGCCCGGGACGGCCACGTGCTCGGATTCGGCGCGCCGGTCGTCGCCCCTCTGACCGGCTCGCAGCTCTCGTTCCCCAGCACCCTGGTCGGGCAGAGCAGCACCATGGTCGAGACGCTCACCGCCGGCACTGCGGTCACCGTGACTGCCTTCTCCAGCAGCAACGCGGCCTTCACGTTCGGTGCGCCATCGAGCCCGCTGCCCGTCAGCCTCGCCGCCGGCCAGACGCTGACGGTGCCGGTGATCTTTACTCCGAGCGCCGCGAAGATCGCTGCCGGCACGCTCACGGTGGCGAGCAGCGCGGGCCCGCTCCTGGAGGGCGTCACCGGCGTCGGTCTGGCCGCCGCTCCCCTTCTTACCGTGCTGCCAACCTCGGTGAGCTTCGGCGGCGTGGTCGTCGGCGGCCAGCTGACCGGTTCGGCCACCTTCACCAACTCGGGCAGCGCGGCACTCACCATCAACGGGGCCACACCGCCCGCTCCGCCCTTCAGCGCGACCGGCCTGCCGCCCTCGGGCACCACCATCTCCTCCGGCCAGTCCTTCTCCGTCTCGCTCGCCTTCGCACCCACGGTCGGCGGCCAGTACACCGATCAGCTGGTGGTGCAGAGCTCGGGCGGCACCCTCACGGTTCCTCTCTCCGGGAACGCGACGGTGCCCGGCGTCTTCCAGGTCTCGCCGCTCAGCGTGGACTTCGGCTCGGTCAACATCGGCGGCACGCTGCAGCGCTCGTTCATCGTCTCCAACTCCGGAGGCTCGCCGCTGATCGTCAATCGCTCCAAACCGCCGGTGCTGGGAGTGTTCGTGCGCGGGACCGATCTGTTCGAGGGTACCCCGCTCGCCGCGGGAGCCTCGTTCACCGAGACCGTCGAGTTCATCCCGACCACCCCCGGCGTCTTCACCGACACCTGGAGCCTCAACTCCGATGCCTCCGCCAGCATCACGACGGTGACCTTCACCGGCACCGCGGTGGACGTGGGCGTCAAGGCCATCCCCGATCCGGCCGCGGGCGGCTGGCAGATCAACGGCGCGGCCAGCCTGCTCGGCGGCGCGCTCGGGTCCCAGCTGCAGCTCACTCCCGTGCAGGCGATCGTGGCGGGGTCCGCGTTCTGGCCCACGGCGATTCCCTCGGCCGGCCTCGCCGTCTCGTTCGACGCGCTCCTCGGCGGCGGCACGGGCGGCGATGGCCTTGCGCTGGTGCTCGGCGATCCTGCCGGTGGCGCGGTGGCGACCTCGCTCGGCGGCACTGGCGGCGGGCTTGGCTTCGCGGGGATCCCGGGCTTCGCCGTCGCCCTCGACACGACGATGCCGGCCAACAACTTCGTCGGCCTTGCGACCAACGGGGGCGCCGGCCTGACCTGGCTCGCGACCTCCGCCAGCGTGCCTTCGCTGCGCTCTGCCTCCCATCACGTCGACGTCGCCTACGCGGCTGGGACCCTCACCGTTTCGCTCGACGGAGCGCCGGTGATCACGAAAGCCGTGGCGCTGCCTCCCAGCCTCCTCATCGGTTTCAGCGGCGGCGCCGGCAGCCTGACCGACAACCACGCAGTCTCGAACGTCACCATCAGCAGCGGGCCCTAGCGCACCGATCGGTGCTCTAGCCGGGCCTGACGGAGTAGAGTCGTGGCGCGCCCGGGGAGGGTCCAAACCATGCGCACCAACGGTAGGCAGCGCGTCTGGTGGGCGGAGGTTCGGGGATTGCTCGCGGCGTGCTGGGTTGCGAGCGCGCCTCTCGCGGCAGGCTGCGGGCTCGCGCAGGCGACCAGTCCAGGACCCGGCGACGCGGGCGACGCCGGTGTCTTCGATGGCGGGACCATCCTGGACGGCGGTCCCCAGGCCTGGCGGAGCGTCACTCCGGCCGGGATCACTCTCGACCCGACCTTGTTCTCCGGCGACAACCACGGCGTCGTGGAGATGGTCGCCGACCGCGCCCACAGCGGCACGCTGTACGCGGGCACCGACTACCAGGGAATCTGGAAGTCGACCGACTTCGGGCTCACCTGGGCGAAGGTCAGCGCCTCGAGCAGCGCTGTGGACGCCGGCCGCAACTGGGGGATGGGCATCAGCCGCGACGGCAAGACGCTCTACACCTTCGCAGGCTACGCCAGTGGCGGGCTCTGGATGTCGAAGGACGGCGGCGTCACCTGGACGCAGCGCTGGACCGACCCGACCGGCCACTCGGTTGGCAATGACCTGTACATGATCGACATCGACCCGGCCGACGATCGGCACCTGCTGATCACCCTGCACGGCAACGCGCCGACGGCCTCGTACAACAACCACATCTTCGAGAGCAGCAACGGCGGCCTGACCTGGCGCGACGCGGGCGGCCCCGGCGTGACCAACAGCGCCTATGTCTTCTTCATCACTTCGACCACCTGGCTCGCCATCTCGCAATGGAACAACAACACCAACGGCACCTGGCGCACCACCGATTCGGGCGCCAACTGGTCGATGGTCGCCGACATCGAGCACGGCCACGGCAACAGCCAGATCGCGGTGCTGCCCGGCCTGGTCTATCTGCCCGGCATCTCGAAGTCGGGCGGCGGCGTGTGGCGCTCCTCGGACTCCGGGGCGACCTGGACGCACGTGCTCTCGAGCGCAGCGGAGGCCACCATCGTCGCCACTCCGACAAGCCTCTATGCCTCTTACGGCTGGTCCACCGGCGGCGACAACGACCCGCAGCTCTTCCACGCTTCGCGAAGCGCCGACACGGTCTGGGTCCGAGACACCCGGCCAGGCGGCATGAGCAACGGCGCCAAGCGGGCCGCTGTGGTCTTCGACGGCACGCACTACGTAGTCGTGATGGGATGTTTCGATGCCGGGATCTGGCGCTTCGTCGAGCCCTGAGGCGGTGGGGCGCCTGTTGAGCCTACCAGCCGCGGCAATCTAAGCTCGGCTCAGGCGCCCCCGCCGCAGGATGAAACCGATGCCCGATCCGACTCCCCGACCTGTCCTCGCCGTCCCGCCGATCGCGGCGCTGTCGCCTGCCGATCGTGCACGGCTCGAACGGTCCTTCGCGGAGGATGGCTACGCGATCATCCCGGCGGTGGTCTCACCGGAGCGGCTGGCCAGCCTGAAGACCCGCATCCTCGAGGAGTTCGAGCGCAGCAAGAGGGAGGGCGAGCTCTTCTCCGGCGGCGGCCTGATGAGCGGCCACCTCAACTGCTTTCCCGGCGCCGAGTCGCGCTTCATCTACGAGGAGCTGGAGGCGCACGGGGTGATCGACCTGGTCCGCGCCCTCATGCCCAAGGCGACGCGGCTGCCGAACGTGGGCTGCAACCTGAACCTGCCCGGCAGCGTGGTGCAGCACTACCATGTCGATCGGCCCTTCACGCAGGACTTCATGATCGTGAACGTCGCCCTGGTGGACACCGCCATCGCCAACGGCGCCATCGAGCTGGCGCCCAAGTCGCACCAGAAGTTCTACAAGTTCTGGCGCTTCGCCATCGAGCGGCCGCACCGCGCCGCCGTGCGCGTCGAGATGAAGCAGGGCGATGTCCTCATCCGCACCTCGAACCTCTGGCACCGCGGGATGCCGAACCTGACGCAGGTGGCGCGGCCGATGGTGGCGCTCACCTGGGAGGACGGCGGCAGCACCGAGCCCGACCCGTACGGGATGTGGGACGGCAAGATCAAGTTCCGGCCCAACTGGTACCGGCCGAACTTCCTCGGACGGCTGCGCGAGCGCACCTTCATCGCGGCGCCCATCACCTACTCGGCGTACCGCTTCGTGCGCTCGCTGGTCGGCACGAAGGGCTACGATCACTGAGCGAGGTTCAGGCCGGGGCCGTCTCGAAGCCGCAGGCGAGCGCCTCGTCCACCACCCGCTGGTACTCGAGGTCGGCCGCGCTGTCGCGAAAGGCGCCGCGGCGGCGCAGGTCGGCGAAGGTCGCGCGCGCGCCCTCGACGAGGCCAATCCGGGCCGTGAACTCAGGCACGTGCGCCCGCGCTTTTGCCGAGGAGTAGGCGCCGTGGAACCGGGTGATGTCGCGCAGGAACCCGAGCCGCGCGGGCAGCTTCTTCAGCAGCCACCCCGCTGGCGCGAAGACCAGCTGCGCGCGTGTGTCGAGCGCGGCCGCGGTCTGTCGATAATAGTCGCGCCAGGTGAGCACCTCGTCGCGGGTGGCGTTGTAGGCCTCCCCGTAGGTGCGCGGATTGAGCGCAGCGTGCGCGAAGAAGGTGCCGACGTCGTCGCGGTGGGTCGATTGCCAGAGGCCCAGGCCCTCGCCCGCGCAGAGGATGGGCAGCCCGCGCGCGATGCGGTCCCAGGTGCCGCTGTCGGCCTCGAGCTGATCGACCAGCGGCCAGCCCGGCCCGTAGGTGTGGCTCGGCCGGACGGTGGTGAGCTGGAAGGCGCCGCGGGCCGCCTCGCGCTCGAGGATGCGCTCGCAGGCGACCTTGTCGCGCCCGTAGGGGATGACCGGCTCCTGGGGAAAGCGCTCGTCGATCAGCACCTGCGCGCCGATCTTCGCGCCGTAGGTGCACACGGTGGAGCAGAAGAGCAGCTGCGCGCAGCGGCCGCCGAACGCGCGCGCGGTGCTCTCGGCGTCCCCCGGCGTGAAGCAGATCATGTCGATGACCGCGTCGTAGCGCGCGGCCGCGAAGGAGCGCTCGAAGGCTCTCTGATCGGACCGATCGCCGATCAGCTGCTGAACTCCGGCCGGCACCGTGCGGGAGCGGCGCTGCCGGTTGTAGACGGTGACGCTCGCGCCCCGCGCCTGCAGCGCCTCGACGATGCCGGTGCTGATCAACCCCGTGCCGCCAAGGAGGAGGACGTTCATCTGCCCAAGGTAGCCACTGCGCGGAGAGGTGAGCCGGCTATTGGTGCCCGCGCCCGACGCCGTAGTAGGTGAAGCCCTGCTCGCGCATGCGGCGCTGGCTCCAGATGTTCCGGCCGTCGAAGACCACCGGCGCGGCCATCAAGGTCTTGATGCGGTTGAAGTCGGGCTGGCGGAACTCGTTCCACTCGGTCACCAGGAAGAGCGCGTCGGCGCCCTCGACCGCGGTGTACTGGTTGTCCGCGTAGGTGACGCGATCGCCCAGCACCTTGCGCGTCGCCGCCATGGCGACCGGATCGTGCGCGGTCACCGTCGCGCCGTCGGCGAGCAGCTCCTCGATCACGGCCAGCGCCGGCGCGGCGCGCACGTCGTCGGTCTTGGGCTTGAAGGCGAGGCCCCAGAGCGCCAGCTTCTTGCCGCGCAGGCCGCCGAGCGGCGCGAAGTGGGTGCGCGCCTTCTGCGCCAGCAAGCGCTTCTGCCGATCGTTGACCGCGTCGACCGCCGCCAGCATCGCGTAGTCGAGGCCGTGGTTGCGCGCGGTCGCCACCAGCGCCTTCACGTCTTTGGGAAAGCAGGAGCCGCCATAGCCGACGCCGGGAAAGAGGAACGGGTGGCCGATGCGCTTGTCGGCCCCCATCGCCTTGCGGACGTTGTCGGCGTCCGCGCCCACGCGCTCGCAGAGGGCGGCGATCTCGTTCATGAAGGAGATGCGGGTGGCGAGCATGGCGTTGGCCGCGTACTTGGTCAGCTCCGCCGAGCGCGGGTCCATGAAGTACATGGGGCTCTCGGTGCGCATGTAGGGTGCGTACAGATCGGCCATGATCTGGCGCGCGCGGTCGCTCTCGACGCCGATGACGATGCGGTCCGGGCGCTGGAAGTCGTCGATCGCGGCCCCTTCCTTGAGGAACTCGGGGTTCGAGACGACGTCGAGCGGCACCTTGGTCCGCGCCGACAGCTCGGCCTGCATGCGGCTCGCGGTGCCGACCGGAACGGTGCTCTTGTTGATGATGACGGTGTAGCGCTCGGCCGCGCTCGCCACCTCGTGGGC
Organism: Myxococcales bacterium; assembly: GCA_038231075.1. Taxonomy (GTDB): domain Bacteria; phylum Myxococcota; class Myxococcia; order Myxococcales; family 40CM-4-68-19; genus JBBRMA01. The sequence goes on from JBBRMA010000015.1 coordinate 92,863, forward strand.
GACCTTCATCACCGCGCGCATGTCGGCGTTGCCGTCGTCGCCCTGCGGGGTGCCGACGGCGATGAAGACCACCTCCGCGCTCTTGACCGCCGTCGCCAGATCGGTGGTGAACGTCAGGCGACCGGCGTTGATGTTGCGCCCGAGCAGCTCGTTGAGGCCGGGCTCGTAGATCGGCGACTCGCCTTTTTGCAGAAGCGCGATCTTCTCCGCGTCGATGTCGATGCAGACGACGTCGTGCCCGGTCTCGGCGAGGCACGTTCCGGTGACGAGCCCCACGTAACCTGTTCCAGCCACAGCGATGCGCATGCGGTCACTTCCTCCGAGCGGAAAAGAGGCGAGGCTAGCCGACGTCGCCGGGTGGGGCAATCTCGACTTCGGCGCGACAACCCGCTTCGCGCGCTCGCTCGAGTCGCGCTACAGTTTTCGCATGCGCATCCTTGTCACCGGCGGGGCTGGATTCATCGGCTCCCATCTCTGCGAACGTCTCCTGCGGGAGGGGCACGACGTCATCTGCCTCGACAACTTTTTCACGGGGAGCAAGCAGAACATCGTCCAGCTCATGGACAGCAGGCGCTTCGAGCTGATCAGGCACGACGTGACCGAGCCGATCCTCCTCGAGGTGGACCGCATCTACAACCTCGCCTGCCCCGCCTCGCCCGTGCACTACCAGTACAACCCGGTCAAGACGGTCAAGACGAACGTGATGGGCACGCTCAACATGCTGGGCCTCGCCAAGCGCGTGCGGGCGAGGATCCTCCAAGCCTCGACCTCCGAAGTGTACGGCGACCCGAGCGTCCACCCGCAGACCGAGAGCTACTGGGGCAACGTCAACCCCATCGGGATCCGCAGCTGCTACGACGAGGGGAAGCGCCTGGCCGAGACCTTGATGATGGACTACCACCGGCAGAACGCCGTCGATGTCCGCATCATCCGCATCTTCAACACCTACGGGCCGCGGATGGCCGAGAACGACGGGCGGGTGGTGTCGAACTTCATCGTCCAGGCGCTGCGGGGCCAGGACATCACCGTCTACGGCGAAGGCCAGCAGACCCGCTCGTTCTGCTTCGTCGACGACCTCGTCGAGGGGATGACCCGGATGATGAACACCGACGGCTTCATCGGGCCGGTCAACCTCGGGCACTCGGTGGAGAACACCATCCTCGAGTTCGCGGAGAAGATCATCGCCATCACCGGCTCGCGGTCGAAGATCATCCACAAGCCCTTGCCCCAGGACGATCCCAAGCAGCGGCGGCCCGACACGTCGCTGGCGGTCGCAAGGCTCGGCGGCTGGAAGCCACAGATCGATCTCGAGACCGGCCTGCGCCGCACCGTCGCGTACTTCGCGGAGCGGCTGAACCAGGCCTGACAGCGCCGGTCCTCGGAAGAGTGCAGAAAGTCGAAGGCCCCGGAGACCTCTTTGGTGTCCGGGGCCTTCTTGCAGAGTGAGAGCGGAAGGAATCGAACCTTCAACCTATGGATTAAGAGTCCATTGCTCTGCCAATTGAGCTACGCTCCCCTATTCGGGGCGCCGTGAGTACCCCGGGCGCCCGGTGCTGTCAACGACATTGGATGGGGTGGCTGACGGGGCTCGAACCCGCAACACCTGGAGTCACAGTCCAGTGATCTACCATTGATCTACAGCCACCGTAGCTCGTCTTTCGCCTCCGCACCGCAACTTCGGACTTCCTACCACTTTGGCGCGCCTGGAGGGAGTCGAACCCCCGACCAGCGGCTTAGAAGGCCGCTGCTCTATCCAACTGAGCTACAGGCGCCTGTCCTCGAGCGACATCTCCAGAAGAGTCGGGGCGAGAGGATTCGAACCTCCGACCTCCTGCGCCCAAGGCAGGCGCGCTACCAGGCTGCGCTACGCCCCGCGAAACGGCGCGTTTGGTACACGGTTTCCGCGGCTTCTGCAAGCTCGTTACGGCAGGTCGCCGTTCCGCAGCAGCTGCTCGAGCAGCGGCAAGAGGCGCTGCACCGCGCGGCCGCGGTGGCTGAGCTTGTTCTTCTCGGCGGTCGCGAGCTCGGCCAGGGTGCGGCCCGGCGTCTCGTCGGGGACGAAGATGGGGTCGTAGCCAAAGCCATTGGCGCCGAAGGGTGCGCCGGCGATGGTGCCCTCGACGCGGCCTTCGGAGCGAAAGAGGCGCTGGCCGTCGGGCGAGACGAGCGCCAGGGCGCACTCGAAGTGCGCGGCGCGCCGGCCTTCGGGCGTGCGCAGGAGGGCCGCGAGCAGCTTGGTGCGCCGCTCGGCGTCGGTCGGCGCATACCGCGCGCTGTGCAGGCCGGGCGCTCCCCCGAGCGCATCGACGCAGAGGCCGCTGTCGTCGCCGAGCGTCCACAGACCCGACTTGAGCGCGCTCTGCCGCGCCTTCTCGGCAGCGTTCTCGGCGAAGGTGGAGCCGGTCTCGTCGGGCGCGGGCAGCTTCAAGTCGGCGAGCGAGACGAGCCTCGCCCCTTCGGGCAGCGCGGGCCCGAGCAGCTCGACGAACTCGCGCACCTTGCCCGGGTTCGAGGTCGCGACCAGCAGCTTCACTTGGCCGCTCCGGAGACGATCGCCTTGGCGATGGCCGCGAGCTGCTCCTTGTGCAGCCCCGTGCAGCCCTTCTGCGCCAGCTCGACCATGGCGGCGAGCTGCACCGGCGTGAACGGGCGCCGCTCGGCCGTGCCCTGCACCTCGAGCAGCTCGCCGGCGGCGTTGGAGACCACGTTCAGGTCCACCTCGGCCGTCGAGTCCTCCTCGTAGTCGAGGTCGAGCAGGAGCTCGCCCTTGACGATGCCGACGCTCACCGCCGCGACGGGCGGACGCAGTGCCTTTTCGCGCCGCATGCGCTTCAACGCGAGCGCCAGCGCGACGTACGAGCCGGTGATGGCCGCGGTGCGCGTGCCGCCGTCGGCCTGGAGGACGTCGCAGTCGATGAGCACCTGCCGCTCGCCCATCGCCGCCAGGTCAACCGAGGCGCGCAGCGAACGCCCGATGAGCCGCTGGATCTCCTGCGTGCGCCCGCTCTGCTTGCCGCGCGCCGCCTCGCGATCGGTGCGCGTGTGCGTCGCGCGCGGGAGCATCCCGTACTCGGCGGTCACCCAGCCGCGGCCCGAGCCCTTGACGTGCTGGGGCACCTTCTCCTCGGCGCTGGCGGTGCAGAGGACCCGTGTCATGCCGCAAGAGATGAGCACGCTGCCCTCGGCGTACTCGGTGAAATCGGGGACGATGGTGATCGCTCGGAGCTGGTCCGAGGCGCGGTCTTTTCGCATGGGCGGGGCTCTACCGCGTCGCGGGCAGGCCGGCAACTGCGGGGACAACAGAGCCCCCGGGCTTCGGCTCGTCCCGCGCTGGCGCCTTGGCCTTGGCCACGACGGTGTCGCTCTGGCCCGCGCCCAGCCTGCGCGAGAGCACCTTGTCGGCGAACTGCCGCACGGCGAATCCAAGCGCTGCGGCGATCTGCTGCTGGTAGGAGTCCTTGCCCAGCCGCCGCCCCTCGGCCGGGTGGGAGATGAAGCCGATCTCGACCAGCGCCGCCGGCATCTTCAGCGCGCTCAGAACCAGGAAGGGCGCCTGGCGGACGCCGCGGCCGGTGGCGCGCAGGGTCTTGACCATCGCGTGCTGGACCAGCTCGGCGAGCGCTGCGCTGTCGTTGCGCGCCTGCCCGAGCTGCAGATCGGCGAGCAGGCCCGTGACGGGGTCCGCGCCCTTGGGCGAAGGCAGCGAAGCAGGGCCGCCGTTCTCCATCTCGGCGAGCAGCTTTGCCTCGGCGTCGGTCGGATCGGGCGAGAGGAAATAGGTCTCGACGCCCTGGGTCGTCTTGCGGTCTTCGGAGGTCGCCATCGAGTTGCAGTGGATGGACAAGAAGAGGTCGGCGTCGGCCTCGTTGGCCAGCGTGGCGCGCGCCGAGAACGGCAGGTCGACGTCGTCCTCGCGGGTCAAGAGCACCGTCGCGCCGGCGGCTTCGAGCACCAGCTTGACCTTCTTGGCGACGTCGAGCGCGATGGTCTTTTCCACCAGCCCGCCCCGGCCGCGCGCGCCCTCGTGCGGGTGGGCGCCGCCGTGGCCCGGGTCGACCACGACCACCAAGGCGCGTTCGTCGCTCGAGGCAAGGGCCTGGCGGGGCAGGGCGGCCAAGGCTGCAAGGGCCAGCCCGGTCGCAATGGAAGAGCGCGTGCGCACGGATGTAAATTACCAGAGTCGCCGGGGGCGCGTCAGGCGCCGCGAGTCCTACAGTCCGCTACGCCGGCCCGAGGAAGTGCTCGCGCATCTTGCGCGCCGTGTCGGGGCTGACGATGAGGATGCCGATGTAGATGACCGCGCAGACCACGGCCATCTTGAGGAGCAGGCCGAGGAAGAAGCTCGCGATCCCGGCGACACCGAGCACCACGCGCAGCCCGGTCAGACCGGCGACGATCACCACCGCGAAGAAAATGAAGCCTCGACCCATGTGAACCTCCACCTCCTCGTACGGACGACCGACCCCTCGATTTCACGCGTTGGGGCCACCCGCGCGCTGGGCTATGCTCGATCGCATGCGCTTGCTTCGTCGCTTCCTGTCCGCGGCCGCGGCCGCCGTGCTCTGCGCCGCTTGCGGCTCCACACCGGGCCTCGAGCTCACCGTGACTCCAGGCAGCGTCGCGGGAGATGGTGCCTCGCCCATCACTGTCCTCGCCAAGCTGACCCAGTCGGGCACGCCGGTGGGCGGCAGCGTGCATCTGGTGACCACCTTCGGTCGCTTCAAGGACGCCACCTCCGGCGACCCCACCGTCTTCGACTCGACCGACGGCAACGCCGTCATCATCGCCCCTCGCCGTGGCCGCGGCACGCTCGAGGTCACGGCCACCGCTTCGCTCGACGGCACGGCGCTGACCAAGACGGTCTCGGTCACCTTGACTCCCTCCGGCGGCCTGGCCAACTCGGTGACTTTCTCCTGCGCCAAGCAAAACATCGGCGCCTTCGTCACCGGGCGGACCGATCCGATCCACGTGCTCTGCATCGCCCAGGCTCTCGACGCAAACAAGAAGGTCATCCCCAACGCGTCGATCGAGACCATGGCGGAGGCGGGCAGCCTCGACTGGCAGACCGATCCGGTCAGCGGCGTGCAGTTCCTCGTCTACAGCGTGGCAGTCGGGGCCGCCCCGCCCAAAGACGTCGACCCCTTCGACGCCTCGGGCAAGCCGGTCACCTGCCCCTCGGCCTGCATCGCCGACCCGTCGTCCAACGGCTGCATCGAGCCCTGCTGGATCGACAGCGGCCAGACGCACAACCCGCGCGACGGCCTCGCCACGCTGGTGGTGGCGGTGCCCGGCGTCAGCTCCTTCGACGACCAGGGCGAGCCCTTCGTCGATGCCGACGACAGCGGCCTGCGCGAGGCCGGCGAGGCCTACATTGATTATAATGGCAACGGCAAATACGACCCGCCCAGCGGGGTTCAGCAAACGAGGATGATCTGGAAGGCGCTGCGCATCGTCTGGAGCGGCGACGCGGACACCAGCGCCACGCCGCACGGCTCGAAGTTCATCTCGGTGGTGAGCGGCAAGACGGCGACGGTGACGCTGCAGCTCAACGACAAGAACTTCAACACGCTCGCCGCCGACGGGACCGCGGGCGCCGATCTGACGTCCCTGACCGCCGGCACCTGCACCAATAGCGGCACGCTGACGATTCCGGCCACCATCCCGCTCAACCAGGACAAGCCCGGGATCAAGCTCAACGCCGCCACCGGCGCCATCGACGGGCCGCAGTTCTCGTCCACCTACCGCAACGGCTCCGACTACGCCTTCACGGCCAGCATCGACGCCACCGGCAACATGTGCCCCGTCTCGGCGACCATCGCCCGCGCCTACGATCCGGGCGCGCCGCCGCTCTTCACCGCCAGCGGCAGCTCGAGCGGCGAGGCGATCTCGGGCTCGCTCAACTTTCCCTGAAGAGACGGGCATCCACCATGGGCGATCGACTGTCTGCTGAGAACTCCCAACTCGAGACGCGTCCGGTCGGCAGCCGATCGCCGATGGCCGACGGCCGTCCTCGTGGTCACCTTGCAGTCATGTTGCGTCCCTCGGTAGCGCTCGCAGTCCTGCTCGCCGCCGCGCCAGCCCTGCCCATCGAGCCCCACTATCCCCAGGCCACGCTGCGCGGCTTTCCGGACCTCTCCGACGAGCACGGCACCAAGATCGCGGATGGCGCGCTCACCCAGTGGGTCGAGAAGGGCAAGCTGCACCTGCGCATGACTTGGGAGTTCGCGGGCGGCAAGCGCGTCGAGGAGCGCGCGGTGCTCGTGCAGGCCCCGGAGCTGGCGCAGGAGAGCTGGTCGTTCGAGGAGCGCGAAGGCGGCGACGTCACCCGCCGCTTCGACATCGACTTCCTCGAGGGCCGCGCCGCCGGCAGCAAGCTCGACGACAAGGGCAAGCCGCAGGGCTGGTCGAAGAAGATCGACATCAAGCCGGGCAAGACGTTCGCGGGCCTTGGCTTCAACCTCGCCGCCTCTGCGCTCTACGATCGGCTCAAAGAAGGCGAGAAGATCGAGCTCGAGGGCGTCATCTTCATGCCCCAGCCGCACGTCGGCTCGGTCGAGCTGTCGATCGTGGGCCAGCGCACGCTAAAGCGCGGCGGCAAGTCGCTCACCGCCGACGTGGTCAAAATCCACCCGAAGGTGCCTTGGCCGATCAACAAGATCGTCGGCGCCCGCGACATCGAGCTCTGGTACTTCCACGGCTCGCCGCCGCAGCTGCTGCGCGCCCTGATGCCGCTGGCCGAGCTGAAGGACCCGATGGTGCGCATCGACGTGCTGCCCGGCGGCACGAAGTTGTCAAAGCCCGCCGCCCGCCGCGCCGACGACTAGTCCAGTTGGAGCGAACCCTGCGGGTTCCTCTCAGCCAGCAAGCTGTCTGAGCCTCCCCTCCGCCACGGCCGGATTCCCGGCCGGGCCGCGCCGTGCGCGTCCTGGGTGGGGAACGACTTCCGGACACGCCTGGCTCCGAATCAACTCACCGCTAGAACTGCCGCAGGTAGCCGCGCTGGATGAGGGCCGAGAGCTTCTGGCTCACTTCCAGGTCGCTGTCGGCGGCGCGGTCGAGCACGGCCTGGACGACGCCGTAGTTGTGCACCAGCTGGATCAGGTCGAGCTCGTCGGCCGCCAGGTCTTTCAGCTTGGGCGTGAGCGGCATGGCGATGCCGATGGCCGCCGTGGCCGCCGGGAGGTTGCCGCGCGCAAGCTCGTCCGCCTGGTGCATGGCCTCCATCACCAGCGACTCGGTGCTCTCGGCGATCTCGCTCGGGAAGGGCGGCAGCTCGCCCTCCTGCGGGACGAACTCGAAGCCGCCGGTGGTCCAGCCGACCATGCGGAAGAGCGCCTTCTTGGGGGCGAGCGTGGGGTCGGCGTCGATGATGGCCGAGACCACCTTGCCCGTGCGCAGGTGGACGCGGCCCTGCCGGTAGCCCTTGATGACGATGGCGCCGGTCTTCTTGCTGGTCGAGAGCAGCTGCAGCAGGTCGACCAGCGGCACCTCTTCGAGCCGGCCCTGCACCGCGGTGCGCCCGCCGGTGCGCTTCTCCTGCGCGGCCGCGGTCTGCTCGAGCCGCTGCTGCGCCGCCCGCGAGTCCATCAACGACCCGCCGGCCGTCTTGGGCACGCTGACCAGCTTCAAGATGCTGGTGCCGATGAGGATGCGGTCGCCTTCTTTCAGGCGCGCGCGCTTGATCTTCTCGCCGTTGACGAAGGTCCCGTTGGTCGAGCCCAGGTCGGAGATGTAGATCTGCCCGGGCTGTAACGAGATCTTGGCGTGCTTCCGGCTGACCATGTCCTCGATGAGGACCATGTCGAGGTCGCTGGAGCGGCCGATGACGAGCTCGCCCGAGTCCAGCAGCGGGTACTCGCCACCCTGGTACTTGCCGCTGATGAATCGCAAGGCGTAAGCGGTGTCGCTCATGAAATCCCCAAGCAGCGCAGCTCCCCGGGCGCGACCTTGGCCCAGGCGGCTGACGTTAGCATGCGGGCGTGCGGGCGGTCACCGATCACTCAGCACCCATCTGCCGTCCGCGGCACGAATCAGCGCCAGGCGGCCAGCAGCGCGGGCGGGACGGCCCGAGGGGAGCGCCGTGTACTGCTCGCGCGCCTCGCCCGAGGAGGGGTCGCTCAGCCCGACGGCCCATTCCGAGACGCCGGAGGGGGGTACTCGGGCGGCCAGCGCCAAGGCCACGCCCCGCAGCCGCGGGAGCGCAGGCTGCAACTGCCAGGGGGAGAACCAATCGGGGCGCCGCAGCACCAGGTCGTCGGGCCCGTGGAACAGCACCCGCGCGGCGCCGAGCGAGCCTTCGGCCCAGATGCCGCAGCTGACGCGCACCTCGCCGCCGTCGCTGGGGGCAAGCGTCGGCGGATCGACGCGCAGCTTGACCAGCTTGAGCTTCTTGCCGCCGTAGAGAGGCAGCTCCGGCGGCGCCGCTTCCAGGGCGCGCACCAGCTCGACGAGCGCGACGTCGGGCGATTGCAACAGGCCGCAGCCCGCGCCGGCCAGCGCCCCGAGGAGGCCTGCCAGCGCAGCCGCGAAGGGCCTCACTTCTTTTCCGCGCCGGGCGTCGCCTCCGGAGGTCCAGACTCGGCGGGCTTTACCTCTGGAGGCTTTCGCGCGGGCGGCGCCTCCGGAGCAACGGCGCTGGCCGGCTTTGCCTCTGGCGGGGTGAGCGCGGCGGCGGGCACGCGGGCCTTCTCCATCTCGGCCAGGCGGTGCTCGGCCGGCGCGCGGTGGCTGTCGGCCGGCGTGGCTTGCGCGAGGAGGCGCTTGAGCGCGGTGGTCTCGGCCAGCGCGTCGCCGCCGTTGCGATAGGCCTCGCCGGCGCGCCAGTACGCCTCGCCGCGGACCTTGCCGTCGTCGAGGTCGCCGTAGGTCTGGCCGATGCCCATCCAGCGCGCGCCGGTGCCGTTCCACGCCTTGCGCTTCCAGTAGAACTCGGCCACGTAGCGGTCGTGCTGCAGCAGGCGGCGGCGGCAGTCGATCACCAGCGCGCGCGCTTCCGGCGCGAACGAGCTGGTCGGATAGGCGGCGAGGAACTTGTTGAGCGAGTCGAGCGCGTTCTTCAGCGGCGTCTGCTCGCGCTCGTAGCTCGGAGGCAGGATGAAGGTGTCGGAGGCCTTGTCCTTGTAGCGCGCGAGGCCGGCGCGGAAGGCGGCATAGTCCGACCGCGGGTGCGAGGGGTGGCTCTTGACGAACTCTTCGTAGGCCTTGGCCGCGCCTTCGAGGTCGTCGCGGTCGTAGCGCATGTCGGCCAGCGCCAGCTCGGAGAGCGCCGAGTACTGCGAGTACGGGAAGTTGTTCTTCACCCACTCGAAGTAGCGGGTGGCCTCGAGGAAGTTCGAGGACTTCATCTCCTCGACGCCCTTCTTGTACGACTTCTCGGCGTTCACCGCCGCCTCGCCCGTGACGGGCTTGGTCAGGTCGATGGAGTCGGCGCCGGAGCCCGCGCAGCCAAGCGCCAGCGCGCCCGCGATCAAGAACGCCTTAGCCGCCTGCATCTTCGGTCTCCACGTCATCGACGACCTCTTCCGCCAAGCGCAGCGCGTCTGCCACCAGGCGCGGCCGATGGCCCTGCATCACCAGCGCGCGGAACAGCCGGCGCCGCTCCTTCTCGTCCCGCACCTGCCGTCCCCGCAGCCGCCGCGCCAGCGCCCGGTCGAGCAGCGCGCGCTCGTCCGCCCCCTCGACCGCCTCGGCCACCGCCTCGCGCGCCGTGCCGGCGAGGACCCCTTGCGACTGCAGCCGCCGCTCGGCCATCCGCGGCGCGAAGCCCTTGACGACCAGCGACCGCGCCCGCCCTGCGGCCACTTTCGCGTCGTCCATGTAGCCCAGCTCGCGCAGCCGCGCCAGCGCCGATGCGCGGGCCGCCGCGTCGACCCCTGCTCGCAAGAGCGCGCGGTCCAGCTCGACCGCTGTGCGCGCGCGGACGGCGAGCAGGCGCAGGGCGCGGTCGAGCGGCGTTGGCTCGGGCCTCTGCGGGCGGGGCGCGCGCCGCGTCGTCTTGGGGAAGTGCCCGGGAGTCACGCCCTAGAACCGCTCGATCTGGAAGTCGTCGTCCTGCGGAGGAGGGGCGCCGCTGGCCGCCGCCGGCGCCACTGGCCGCGGCGCCGGAACAGGCGTGGGCGTGCGCGAGAGGGCGGCCGGCGCCGAGACAGGCGCCGAGGCGAGCGGCGTCGGCGTCGCGGCCGCGCGCTGCGAGGCCGGCGGTGGCTGAGCACGCTGGGCCGTCACTCGCTGCGTCGCGGGCTGGGTGGTGGCGGCGTGGTCCTCGGGCTTCTCGAAGCCGTCCCACGAGGAGTCGCTGGTGGCGCTGATCCCCGAGACGCGCAGCGCGAAGTCGTCGGGGTTGGTGGACTGCCGCAGCGCCTCTTCGTAGGTGATGAGCCCCTGGCGGAAGAGCATCATCAAGCTCTGGTCGAAGGTCTGCATCCCGTAGCTGATCTGGCTCTGCGCGATGGCGCCGTTGATCTCCTTGGTGCGGTCCTTGTCCTCGATCATCTCGCGGACGCGGCCGTTGACCACCAGCACCTCCACGGCGGCGACGCGGCCCCGCCCGTCGGCGCGGGGAACGAGGCGCTGCGAGACCACGGCGCGCAGCACCGACCCGAGCTGCAGGCGCACCTGCTTCTGCTGGTGCGGCGGGAAGGCCGAGATGATGCGTGAAATCGTTTCAGTAGCGTCCAATGTGTGGAGGGTACTCAATACCAGGTGGCCCGTCTCGGCGGCCATCAGGCCGGTCTCGATGGTCTCGAGATCGCGCATTTCTCCGACCAGGATCACGTCGGGGTCCTGCCGCAGCGCCGACTTGAGCGCCTGCCCGAACGAGGCCGTGTCGACCCCCACCTCGCGCTGGTTGACGATGCTCCGCTTGTCGCGGATGAGGAACTCGATGGGGTCCTCGATCGTCATGATGTGGCAGGTCTCGTTGGTGTTGATGTGGTCGATCATCGCGGCCAGCGAGGTGGATTTGCCGGAGCCCGTGGTGCCCGTGACCAGGATGAGCCCGCGCTGTTCGCCAGCGATCTTCTCGAGCACCTTGGGAAGCTGCAGCTGCTCGATGGTCGAGATCTTGAACGGAATCACGCGCAGCACGACGCCGATGGTGCCGCGCTGCTGGAAGACGTTGACGCGAAAGCGGCCCAAGCCCGGGACGCCGTAGGCCAGGTCGAGCTCGTTCTGGGCCTTGAACTTCTCCTTCTGGTAGTCGTTCATGATCCCGAACGCCATCCGCGAGATCTCTTCGGGCGGCAGCCGGCGCGCGTCCTTGAGCGGCACCAGCGAGCCGTCCACGCGGAACATGGGCGGCAGGCCCGCCTTCAAGTGGATGTCGGAGGCGCCGCCCCGCAGCGCCACCTGCAAGATCTCGTTCAGCTCCATCGCGTCTCCACCGATCGGAACAAGGCGCTGGAGTGTAACACCGTGCAGCCACCGCAAGAGCGGAGGCCGGTTTACGCGGTGAGCCACAAGCGCGCGGGGTGACTTCCGCCTCGGCGGACGGCTCGACGCGCAGCAGCGCAGCGTTGCTGCTCGAGCGGGCGAGCGCGCGAGGCCTTGCGCGGCGGAGCAGGGCGCGGAAGGTCCGATGAGGACGCCCGAAGCGCAGCGGCCCCGCCGATGGGCGAGGCCGCGCGATTCGCAAATTTTCGGTAACCGAAGCCTAGGGCCTGTCCTCAAACTCAGGCAAGCCAGACCCGAATTGCGGCGAAGAGGACGAAGCCGAGGAAATTGGCGGCGTTCTTTTCGTAGCGAGTAGCGACTCGCCGATAGCGCTTGAGTTTGCAAAAGAAGTTCTCGACGA
>JBBRMA010000016.1:0-104589 GCA_038231075.1 Myxococcales bacterium
ACCGCCTCGCGCTGCTCCGCCGTGTAGCTCCGCCTCTTGCTCGACTCCATCGCGACCTCCGGCCGCCTGCGGTCGCGCTCCGGATCCGTCCGGGATTTGCGTGCCGAATGCGGATGGTCAGATGGTCGGCATCAGCAGATACGGCAAGCCGGACAGAGGTTGTTGATGTGGAGCGGCGGAGGAGGAGTCGGACCGCCCGAGCCGCCGATGATTCCGCCGATTCCATTCTGATAGCCGGGGCCGACGATGCCATGGAGCAGGCTCGCGTCATCGGCGGAGGCGTGGGTCTCGCTGGCCAGATCGATCGCCGCCGCGTTGGTCGGCGCCGATGAAGAGACCGGTTGCGTCACGACTCCCGCCGGACAATTGGCGCTCAGGGCATCGAAGTTGGCCGGGTCGCCCGGTTGATTGCTGGTGTCATTGGCGGGGTCGCCGCCGAAGTTGGCCGCGCTCGCTGTCAGGAGCGAGCACTCTCGCTGGAAGTCGAGGCTGGAGAGGTTCTTGAGTTGACCGTCATAGTTGCAGCTCCACGACCTCCGATAGGTTGCCTGACCCGCCGGATTCCAGCACTCGCGGGCAAACAGCGCCGTGTTGGCAGGAAAGTTGCCACCGAAGGCGACGATGCTGCCCCACCCTCCGGCGCCGTTGATGTTGCGCACGCGCGAGTGAAATTTCTCCAGCGAGGAGGGGTCGTCCGCCGCGCCGATGGCGGCCAGCGCGTCGGGCAGGTCCTGCTGGCCGCCGCTGAAGATCCAGGTGCGGCCGGGCGCGGAGGTGCCGCCCGCGTCCGCCCCGCTCGGCTGCGCGAACTCGTGGACGACGTCGAAGGAGCGGCTCAGCCGCGGGCCGCTGGCAGGATCCGGCGTGTATTCGCGCAAGGAGTAGCGATGGTGGGTTCCCTTGGGGCCCTGCCGGAACCCGACCAGGATCTGGCCCTGCGCCGGGATGGCCGCTTTGGTTCCCAGCGCGGCGGCGGCGTGGGCGTCGAGATCGATCCCCAACCTGCCGGTGCCCCGCCCGGCGCCCGCGACCCCCGCGTCGCGGAGCAAGGAAGCGCGCAGGATCTGTTGATAGGAGCTGTCCGCGCCGCCCGTCTTCTTCACTTCGCCGAGCCAGCCGAACTGCCCGGCTTGCAGCTTGAGGATGGTGAAGCGAAGAGTGACTCCCTGCCCGGTGTCGATGATCCAGAGATGCTTGTCGGCGGCCTTGGTCAGCACGCTGCTCTTGCTCTTGATTCCCTCCTCGATGAACCCAAGGATGGACTTGAGTATCTGGTTGAGTACGGCCAGCTCGGCCCTGCTCGGTCCGAGGATGATCGAGCGCGCTGCGGAGGCCGCCTCGCCCATCCGCTCCGCGGCGCCGGTCGCGTCGGTGCCGTCCTCGAAAGCCAGGGTGAAGGCATCCACCGTGGGGGCGGCGTCGAGGAACTCGGGATCCGCGGCGGCCGGGCCGTGGCCGCAGGCGGAAGCGAGCGCGACCGCTGCAAGACCACTCAAGGCAAGCAATTGAATCGAGCGCATTGAACACCTCGTCGCCAGGCCTTGTCGGAGGACCCGCGAGCGGTCACTTGGTGAAATGAAGTCAGCTGTGAGTGTTGCGCTCCAGGGCGCGGGGCTGGTCGGGCGCTCCTTCGCCGCGGCCATAGCCTGTGACCACCGCGAAGGCCACCGCGGCGAGCAGCGTCCAGGCGTAGGTGTTGTGCATCCCCGCGGCGAAGGGCGTCACGCGCGGCAAGCCGAAGGGCGCGCCCGAGCCGCTGCTGCTGGAAGCGAGGATGGTCGGCACGCAGTACGGCAAGAGGAACGGCCAGGTGCAGACGGTCATGTCGAGGAGGTTCGCGCGCCGGTAGGCCGAGAGGCCGGCCGCCTCGCCGCTGCGCTTTGCCATCTCGCCCACGGCCAGGATCGAGACGATGCTGTGGGTGGTGAGCAGCACCGCGCCGGAGACCGCGGTGACGATCCAGGTCTCGGTGCCGCGCGCCGTGGTGCCGGGCCTGGTCGCGAAGTGCACCAGCCGGTCGAGCGCGCCGGTGGCTTGCAGGGTCGCCACCAGGCCGATGAGCAGGATGGTGAAGACGGAGGCGCCGATGCCGCGGCTCATGCCATCGACGATGAGACCCTTGGCGGCGAACGCGGCCGGGTCGAGGAAGACGATCTGCCTGGGCGCGAGCAGGCCGAGCGCGAGGCCGAGCACCGTGGTGGCGAGGATGCCGAAGAGCAGGCTCTCGAGCAGGTGGCGTCGGCGCAGCAGGAGCACGAAGACCAGCGCCGGAATCGCAAGCATGGGCAGGCCCGCGGGCGAGGTCGCCACCCGGGCGGCGCCGATCACGGCGGCGCTCGCCTCGGTCAGATCGAGCACCACGGCCAGAGCGACGGCGATGAGGCCCGCGGGCAGCACGTACTTGAGGCGCGCGCGGACGACTCCGCCGACGTCCGCGCCCTGGGTGCCGGCCGAGGCGATGGTGGTGTCCGAGAGGGGCGAAATCGAGTCGCCGAAGGTCGCGCCGCCGAGGATGGCGCCGATGAGCGCCGCCGGGCTCGCGCCGACCGCGCCGCCCGCCGGGTAGAGCAGCGGGCCCGCGAGCAGGATGGTTCCAAAGCTGGTGCCGGTCGAAGTTGCCACCAGCGCGCAGGCGACGAAGGCGGCGGCCACGTAGGCGGCGCCCGTCAGGCGAAGGACCTCGGCCAGCCAGGCGAGGGACGAGACGAATCCCGCCGCGGCGAGCAGCGCGCCGAGGACGCCCGAGAGCATCCAGGCGAGGATCATCACCATGACGATGGGACGGCCCATGCCCTCGAGCGCCACTTCGCAGAAGCGGGTCCGGTCGCGCGCCAGCACGAGGCCGAGCGTCAAGGCGGCCAGGAGCACCGGCCAGAAGCCTTTCTCGTCGGGCGCGCCGGAGAGGGCGAGCCAGGTGACTCCGGCGAGGAAGAGCGCGAAAGGCAGGAGCGCGCCGGCGAGGCCGCCGCGGAATTCGAGTGTGCCGGGCAAGGCTTCATCTTACGCTGCAGGCCCGCTAGAGCACCGATCAGGTTAACGGACCGAGCATGAGGGACGAAGACCAAGCAACGCGGCGATGCGCAGGTCATCGGCCCTCAGGCGACGGAAGCTAACCTGTTCGGTGCTCTAGGAGGTGCAATGGCATCGGCCGACGACCGCTTCAGCCTTTATGACCTGCGCGTGGAGGTCATCGCCACCGCGCGGCCCATGGTCTGCAACCACAAAGAGGGCGATTGGTTCGAGCTCTCGGGCGAGAACCTGCGCTTCGGGCAGACGTTCCCGCTCTATCCCTTGGCGGCGCTCCTGCCGCTCTTGCCCGCCAAGCAGCGGCAGACCGCGCTCGCCGATTGGATGACCACCGACGCCGAGGTCGCCTGCCCTGACCCGAACTGCGGCGGCCGCTTTCGCATCACCCGCACGGGCTTGAAAGAGTTCCGCCACGGCGACGTCACCGTGCCACCCGGGAGCGACTCTTGAGCGCGCAGGTAGAGAGAGCCCAACTCAAGGCGGACTATTCGATCTCGCGCCTGATCAAAGGAGGCTGGCAGCTCGCCGGAGGGCACGGCGCCATCGACGAGAGAGTCGCCATCGCCGATGTGTTCGCCTTTGCCGAGGCGGGCATCGATACCTTTGATTGCGCCGATATCTATACCGGCGTCGAATCGTTGATCGGCGACTTCCTGCACCAGTGGCGCGCAGCGCACCCCTCGCTCGCCGACCGGGTCCACGTCCATACCAAATATGTTCCAGACCTTGAGTTGCTTCCTACCTTGAGAGCCGCGGACACCGCGCGCACCATCGACCGATCGCTGGCGCGGCTCGACGTCGAGCGGCTCGATCTGGTGCAGTTTCATTGGTGGGATTTCGATCTCCCCGGATATATCGACGCCGCGCAGACGCTGGCCGAGCTGCAGCGGCGCGGCAAGATCCGGTTGATTGGAACGACCAATTTCGACGCGCGGCGACTCAAGGAGCTCTTGGACGCGGGCGTTCCCATCGCTTCCAATCAGGTCCAATACTCGGTCCTCGACCAGAGGCCCGCCGGCGCGCTCGCCGGGCTGTGCGCGGCGAGCGGCGTGCGATTGCTTTGCTATGGCGCGCTGGCGGGCGGCTTCCTCTCGGCGCGCTGGCTGGGCGCAGAAGAGCCGCAAGAGCCGCTCGAGAACCGCTCGCTCACCAAGTACAAGCTGATCATCGACGAGGCGGGCGGCTGGGCGCACTTCCAACGCCTCCTGGCGACGCTGGCGCGGATCGGCGAGCGCCACGGCGCGCCGCTCGGGGCGGTGGCCATCCGCTTCACGCTCGAGCAGCCGCAGGTGGCCGCGGCCATCGTCGGCGCCCGTCACGCGCGCCACCTTGCGGACACGCTGGCGGCGGGCGCGCTGCGGCTCCACGCGGCCGATCGCGCCGCCATCGACGAGGTGCTGCGCGACGCCAAGGGGCCTGCCGGCGAGGTCTACGCCCTCGAGCGCGAAAAGGGCGGCCGGCACGCGCGCATCATGAAGACCAACCTGGGCGCGAAGTAGGGGATACTCGGCGAGCGATGGCGCGACCGTTTGGACTCCTCGATCGGCTCGTGGTGCGCGAGCTGGCGGCGCTGCACTTCGCCACGCTCGGCGGCACCACCGTGCTCTACCTGGTGCTCGACTACGCCGACCGCGCGCCCATGATCGGCCAGCACCTGTACACGCTGGCGGGGCTGCAGTTCTACGCCAACAAGGCCGCGGTCATCGTCTACCAGCTCGCGCCGGCCGCGCTCATCCTGGCCGGAGCGATGTTCGTCGCGCGCATGACCCGCGCGGGCGAGCTCTCCGCCCTGCTCGCGCTTGGCACGAGGCCCCTGCGCATCGCCGCGCCCATCGCGGCCTTTGCCCTGGCCATGGCCGCCGCGGTGTTCCTGCTCGGCGAGGGCGTGGTGGTCGGCGCCGATGAGCGCATGGACGAGATCAACCTGAAGGGCTTTGGCAACTGGGGCGACTGGTTGAAATATCACCCCGAGTCAACCTGGCTGCGCGGGCGCGGGGGTTCGCGCTTCTTCAAGCTCGGCCCGGCGCGCGCCGGCGGCTTCGAGCCGGTCATCGTGCTCGAGGTGGTCAAGCCGTTCCGCCTCGCCCGGCGCATCGACGCGACCCGCCTCGAGCCGGCCCCCGGCGGCAAGTGGCGCCTCGTGTCCGCCGTCGAGACGCGCTACGGCGCCGATGGGTCGCAGAACGGCGGCCAGATCGAGCGGCGCGCGGTGCCCGAGCTGATCGAGTCCTTCCCCGAGACGCCCTCCGAGCTGGTCTTCCGCACCGGCCGCCCGCGCCAGATGGCCTGGGCGCAGCTGCGCGAGCAGACCGAGCGGCGCGCGCGGGCTGGCCAGCCCGTGCGCGAGTGGCGGCTGGTGCAGGCCGAGCGGGTCGGCCAGGCGGCGGTGGGCATCCCGGGCGCGCTGGCGGCGTTCGGCATCTCGCTTGGCAGCCTGGGCGAGCGCAAGAAGCGGCCCCTGGCGACCAGCATCATGATCGGCCTGTGCATGACCTTCGCGCTCTGGATGGTCACGACCGTGATGCACGCGGCGGCGCTCTCGGGCCTCCTGCCGCCCTTCTTCGCCGGCTCGGTGACGCTGCTGCTCGCGGGCGGCGCCGCCGCGGGCTCGCTCGCGTTCCTCAAGGCGTGAAGTCAACGGCTGTGCCCGCACACAGGTGAGCCCGCGCTCAGAACGTCGCGTGCAGGTGCACCGTGGTGCCGGCGTCGAACGGCCCCCCGTCGGGCGCGCCCGCGTCGGGCCTCGCGCCAAAGGTCAGCGGCAGCGTGGCGTCGAGCGAGCCGTGCGCGGCGTATAGGCGCGTTCCGCCCGAGAGCACGCCCGCGTCGGACACGAAGGTGAACGTCAGCCGCCCGCGGCCGAGCGGCGCGGTCGTGTCCAGGCCGAAGGCCTCGCCGTCGCTGAGATCCACGTTTGCCGTGCCTCTCGTCGGCGCGGACAAGTCGAACGAGCCGGCATCGGGAGGTCCCGCGTCGGGACCGGCGTCGAGCGTGCCCGGCGGCGCTCCGCCCGCAGGGGGCGGCACAGCGAGCGTGATCACCGCGCCCAGGCCGATGACCGGGTCTGGCAGCGCGCCGGCGCTGGCGAGCGCGAGCGAGGCCTTGCCGCCATCGGCCGCGGTGAGCAGCGCGACCACGCAGGAGAAGCCCGCGTCGTCGAGGTTGGCCAGCCCGGACAGCGTGCCCGCGCAGGGCAGATACCCCGCGTCCACCGAAGAGCCCGGGTTGCCGCCGGGCGCCGCGCTCGAGCCACCGCAGCCAGCGGCCAAGAGGAGCGCCAGGGCGGCAGCGGCGCGGGCGACGGTGCATCCCTGCGTGTGCATGCGGTCAGCCTAGCAGGCTGTGGACCGGGCCGGCGGCGCGTTATCCTCGGGCCGTGAAGCTGCCGCTCCGCACCAGGCGCTGGGACGACCCGCGCGAGCCCGACGACGGCCTGCGGGTGCTGATCACGCGCTTCCGGCCGCGCGGGCTGAAGAAGGCCGACGAGACCTGGGACTTCTGGTGGAAGGAGCTGGCGCCAAGCGCCGAGCTGCTCGCCGACTTCCATGGCAAGCAGGGCGACCCGATCAGCTGGGAAGCCTATCGGCCGCGCTATCTGGACGAGATGGAGCTGCAGCGCGCGAAGGTCGAGTCGCTGGCGCGCCACGTCCTGTCTGGCGAGACGCTCACCCTGCTCTGCTCGTCGGCGTGCACCAATCCGTTGCAATGCCACCGGGCGCTGCTCGAGAAGCTGGTGCGCGACGCGGCCAAAGAGCTGGCGTCGCGCTGACGCTCACTCGTCGAAAATGGCCCAGCCGCGCCGCACGGCCTCTTCGCGGAGCGGGGTCGGGCCGTTCACCGACACCACCACCGGGACGCGCGCAGCGGAGAGCAGCGCCAGATC
This sequence comes from Myxococcales bacterium, assembly GCA_038231075.1. GTDB lineage: Bacteria > Myxococcota > Myxococcia > Myxococcales > 40CM-4-68-19 > JBBRMA01. The sequence goes on from JBBRMA010000016.1 coordinate 6,911, forward strand.
GCCCGTGTGCGAATCGCCGCCCGCCAGCGCGATGGGCCAGAACTGTTGCGCCTTGGCGGCGGCCACCTTGCCCTCGCCGTACGTGAGCGGCAGGGCCAGCGTCGCCGTGTACAGGCCCGCGTCGTCGATGGTGGTGCTCATGCCGGCGCAGCGATCCCAGCGGATGCCCGCGTGCGGGACGGCGGCGCGCACGACGTCGAGCTGGCTGGCCGAGACCACGGCGCAGGCGAGGCCCGCGCGGCGACACGCGGCCAGGAGCGCCTGGGTGGAGGCGAGCAGCCGCTGCGGGACCCAGGAGGCGGCGAAGCGCATCGCCTCGGCCTGCACCTGCGCAGCGGGCAGACCGGCAAAGAGCTGCGCCGCGTAGGCGTAGCCGGTGGCGCGATCGCGCGCGACGGCCTCTTCATAGGCCTCGTACGGGTCGCGACCGCCGGGCAGCTTCACCCAGCCGAGGTGGACGAAGTGGCGCAGGCACGCCTCGCCGACGTCGTCGCTCCAGAGCGTGCCGTCGGCGTCGAAGACGGCGTAGCCCGCGCCGGCCGTGCGCACGGCAGCGGCCAATCCCGGCGGCAGCGCGGCCGTCACTGCGGGGCGGCTTGCGAGTCGAGCTTGCAGGCCTTCATCGCGTGGCGGAACGCGAGGCGCCGATCGGCCGGCTCCTTGTTGACCTGATCGGCGATCGAGGCGCAGCCGGCCTTCGGGTTGCGGTGGGCCATCACCTCGGCGGCGGTGGCGCGCACGTGCGAATCGCTCGACGACTCGAGGATGGGCCTGAGCCCCGCGACCAGCCGCTTGGGCCCGAGCAGTCGCCCCGCTCCGCGCAGCGCGCTCATGCGCACGACGGGCGGCTCGCTCTCGCTGGCGGCCATCGCCACCATCAGCTTGCCTTCGCGGTCGTGGCCGACGTGCGAGAGCCCTTCCAGCGCGCGGGCGCGGCGCGTCGGCAGCTTGTCGTGATCCTCGGCGAGCTCTTGCAAGATGGGCACGGCCTTGGGCCCGAGGGCGCGCCACTGCTCGGCCCTGATCGGCGTGTCGATGCTGCCGAGAAAGGCCGCGATCTGGGCGCGCACCTCTTCGTCTGTGGGCTCGGCGCGGGCGGACGGTGCGGCGAGGAGGGCGGCGAGGAGCAACGCGGCGGTCATGGGAACCTCGTAAGAGCAGTGTAACGCATCAGCGCACGACCGGGTTTGCGCGCATCACTTGACCCTGTTCGCTGGTCAAGTGGCCGAGCGAGGCCCCGTCTTGCAAGAGCCAGAACATGAGGTTGTCGCCGCCCTGGCAGTCGGTGCTGCTCTTGAGGCAGTCGGCGGCGTTGACCACCGTCGGCGAGGCGCCCCCTGCCTGGCCGCACTTGGCCGCGCGGGTGCTCCCGACGCAAGCCGCCTCGCACTTGCAGACCGGCGTGTCGGAGAGCAGGTCGAACTGGTCGCCGCCCTGCTCGGACGGGTGGATGAGCCCGAGCCAGTGTCCGCCCTCGTGCGCGGCGATGAAGGCGACGCTGTCGGCGCCGCAGTTGACGCTGATCGACGCGCCGCAGCCGGCGAGCGAGAGGTCGGCGATGGAGACGGCCGCGCCGCTGTGCACGCTGCCGCCGATGCTGGACGGCCCGGGGATGGTCCCGTCGATGCCGACGATGGTCCCGCCGCTGTTGTTGGTCTTGTCGGCGAGCGACTGGACGAGGAAGAAGTTGAGCGCGTTCCCCGGCACCGAGAGCGTGAACATCTGGCTCAGGTCGTCGCAGGGCAGAGTGTTCGTGACATCGAGCGTTGCGTACTTCTGCTGCGCCCAGGACGGCACATTGAAGAACGTCACGTTGCCCAGGCAGATGCCGGCGTTCTTGTAGAGCGTGCTCAGCGTCTTCACCATGCGCTGGACGGCGCTGTTGGTGGTGGCGGACTGCGCGGTCAGGCCGGCCGTGTCGATCAGGTAGAAGTTCACGTCCACCACGCCCGACGCAGGCAGGGGCCCGGGCTTGGTGAGCACCTGCACGTCGTAGGTGTTGCCGGCAAAGCCGCCGTCGTTGCAGCCGGTCGCGGGGTCCGCGCACTCGAGCGCGTAGTCGTTGACCTGCACGCTCCAGGTGCCCGCCGGCAGCCCTCCGGCCGCGAACGCCTGCAAGCCCGCGCTCGTGTTCGGCAAGGTGAAGGCGCCGGTGGCCGCCGAGCCGCCCGCGCCGAACGCGAGCAGCTTGGGCAGGACGCCGCCGTCGTTGTCCGCGGGAATGGCGTTGTCGTCGTAGACCAGCCCGCCGTCGGGGAAGCGCAAGAGCGTCGGGACGGCCGCGTTGTCCTGCACCTGGCCGGAGAAGGTGACGGCGTCGGTGGCGCTGCGAGCTTGCTCGACGATGGTGAGGCTGGCGCTTCCCGCCGGCACGTTGAACCGGACGATGTCGCCGACGGGGTGGATGCCGAGCTCCTGCACCTGGCCGGCGGGCAGCGCGCTGCAGACGATGTTCTTCTGGCAGCCGGTCGGATCGGTGGCAGGCCCGACCGCGGCGCCGGCGTTGCCCACCAGGAGCGGCGGCATGTCGCCGAGCGTGCAGGCGCGCGGCGGGCCCGCGTCGATCGGCCCTCCGGAGCAGGCGCCGGCCGAGGCGCGGCAGACATTGCCGTTCACGCCCGCAACAGGGATGCAGTCATAGCCGCTCCTGCATTGGCTCGCGGCGGTGCAGGTCTGCAGGCACCAGGCGCCCGTCTCGGTGTCGATGCAGCGGCCGTTCGCCGGGCAGGTGGCCGCGTTGCCGAGCACGCACTGAGCAGTGCAGGCCCCGTTCGGAAAGGGCAACCCGCCCTGGCACGTCTCGCTGGCGGCGCACGAGGTTCCGCCCACGGCGCACGAGTCGCCGAGGTCGGCGCTCGCCGGCAGCGAGGTGCGCGGGCAGTACGCGGCGGGCAGGCAGGCGCCTCCGCCCGGAAAGGCGGTGCAGCAGGCGTAGCCCTGGCGGCAGTCGTCGTCGGTCCCGCAGCCGAGCATGCAGGCCACCACGCCCGCGTCGGTGTCGCGGAGATCGGCGCAGACCGAGCGCGCCGGGCAGGAGGTGGTGTTGCATGCGGGGGCGCAGGTGCCGGAGGGAAAGCCCAGCGCGCCCGTCAGGCACCCGAGACCCGCGGCGCAGTCGCTGCTGTCGAGGCAGCCCGCGCCGAGCACGCCCGCGTCCACCGTCGCGCCGCCGTCGGTGACGCCGCAGAAGCCGCCGGTGCAGCGCTCGATCCCCATGCAGTCGCGCGCGGTCGCGCACGCGCGCCGGTCGCTGCTCGAGTGGCAAGCGAGGGCGAGACAAGTGACCGTCAAGGCAGCGAGTGCGCGGCGCATGCAACCTCCGCAGGCGTTTGCCCGCACGTTGCCCCCATGGTACCGCGCTCCAGGGAGGTGCTGGTGGCCGATCGCGTTCTCATCGTCGACGATGAACAGAACCTGCGCAAAGTGCTGGCGGCCACGCTGCAGCGGGAAGGCTACGAGGTCACGGTCTGCTCGGACGGCGTCGAGGCCATGGAGGCGATCGAGCGCGACGGGGCCGACGTCATCGTCACCGACCTCGTGATGCCGAAGATGGACGGCCTCTCGCTCCTGCGGCGCGTGGTCTCCGCCCACCCCGACGTCCCCGTCATCGTCATCACCGCCCACGGGCGCATCGACAAGGCGGTCGAGGCGATGAAGGCCGGCGCCTTCGACTTCCTCGCCAAGCCCTTCGAGAACCGCGACCTGAAAGAGCTGATCGCCAAGGCCGCGCGGCAGAGCGACTACAACCAGCGCAACGTCGTGCCCGAGCCCGCTGCCGAGGGGTCGCGGTCGCGCCGCTACACCGAGATCGTCGGCAAGGGCCAGCGGATGCAGGAGCTGCAGGCCGTCATCGCCAAGGTCGCGGATGCGCCGAGCACCGTGCTCATCCAGGGCGAGTCAGGCACCGGCAAGGAGCTTGTTGCAACAGCGTTGCATGAGCAGAGCTGGCGCAAGGACAAGGCCTTCATCAAGATCAACTGCGCCGCCATCCCTCGCGAGCTGGTCGAGGCCGAGCTCTTCGGCTACGAGCGCGGCGCCTTCACCGGCGCGGTCCAGAGCAAGCCCGGTCGCTTCGAGCTGGCCGACGGCGGGACGCTCTTTCTCGACGAGATCGGCGAGATCCCGATCGAGATGCAAGTCAAGCTCCTGCGCGCCATTCAAGAGAGCGAGTTCGAGCGCGTCGGCGGCATCAAGACCACCAAGGTGGACGTGCGGCTGATCGCGGCCACCTCGCGAGACTTGTCGAAAGAGATCGCCGGCGGGCGGTTTCGCGAGGACCTTTATTATCGACTGAACGTGGTGCCAATCTTCCTGCCGGCGCTGCGCGAGCGGCGCGAGGACATCGCGCTCCTGGTCGAGCACTTCCGCCAGAAGTACAACGCGCGGCTGAAGAAGAACGTCGAGCAGATCGAGGACGAGGCGCTGGCGGCGCTCGCGGCCTACTCGTGGCCCGGCAACATCCGGGAGCTGGAGAACGTCCTCGAGCGCACCATCCTCTTCGCCGAGACGCCGAAGATCAGGCTCGCCGATCTGCCCGCCTCGCTGCGCCCCAAGGAAGGCGCGGCGCCGGGTGGCGGTGATCTGCCTTCGCAAGCGACCCCGCCGGCCGGGGTGCAAGCGGCGCCGGGGCCGCTCAAGGAGATCGTCCGCGAACAGGTGCAGGCCATCGAGCGCGACCTGATCGTGCGCGGCCTGGAGGTGACCGGCAACAACGTCACCCGCACCGCCAAGCTGCTCAAGATCTCGCGCAAGAGCCTGCAGACGAAGATGAAGGAGTTCGGGCTGCGGGGCGACGAGGTTTGACCGCGCACGGCACCGGCTCTACTTTGCGGCGAATGCGTCTTTCGCCCGGCGTCCTCTGCGCCGCCCTGCTCCTGCCGACTGCGCTCGTCGCCGCCGAGGTCACCGAGGTGGCCGACGCGATGGACGAGCGTCACGCCCTCGAGGTGGACCTCGACGTCACCTATCTGCACCTGCACAAGGACAGCAAGATCACGCGCGAGAGCCTGCAGCCGAACGGCACCATCGGCCTCGTGGACGAGCTGTCGCACTCGCAGAGCATCGACCAGCTCGGCTTCCGGCTCGGCATCGGCCTCTGGCACGACCTCGAGCTGCACGTCATCGCGCCGCTGGTGCTCGCCGACGAGCAGAGCTGGGGCTTTGCCCCCGGCACCACCGCCGCGACCAGCACCATCGCGAACAACACCGTCGACATCTCGGGCTGCCTGAGCGCGGGGTCGTGCGCCGCGGTGAAGTCGATCTTCCCCGTCACGGGCAAGAGCTCGCGCTCGGGGTTCGCCGATCCGACCCTCGGCATCGCCTGGGGGCCGATCAACGAAGAGCGCGAGGTGCAGCTCCACCCCGAGCTCTATCCGCCCGGCCGCCCCGTCTCTACCTGGGTCATCGCCTTCGATTACACCTTGCCCCTGCCGGGGCCGCTCAATGACCCCTCGAAGTTCGGCGCCGCGAGCGATGCTTCGCTGACGACGCCGCACGCCACCGAGAGGCTCAAGGCGCACGTCTTCACGCTCTGGACCGCGTTCTCCAAGCGCTTCACCGTGGCCAATCCCTACGTCGTCTTCCGCGCCAGCGCGCCGGTCGCCATCAAGGGCTCGGGGCCAGGAGATGGCGCCTACGACAACTGCTGGCACCCGGAGCAGCTCTCGGATGTGGCCACGGCCAACTGCGCCGATCCGAACTGGAAGGGCCTGACCGGCTACCTGCCTCCTTACGAAGGCTCGTTCACCCTCGGCACCGAGCTGGTCTTCTTCGAGAACGGCAAGTCGCGGCAGAAGCTCGCGCTCGACGTGCACGGCGAGGTCCGCTACACGGGCCCCGGGCGCACCTATTCGCAACTGAGCGACGCGCTCGGCAAGCTGACCTACACCGACGAGTTCGTCACCGGCACCGCCTCGGTCGGCCTCTACGCGCGGGCCGCGAGCTGGCTGCGCGCGCGCGTCACGGGCCTGCTCGCTGTGGACTCGGCGCACTTCCTCACCGCCGAGCCCATCGGCCGCGACTTCAACGGCGATGGACACATCTCGCTCGCGAACGGCAACGGCAAGGTGGCTCCCGAGCAGAGCCCCACGTACGACTTTCGCATCGACCAGCCAGGGCGCAGGCTGCGGGCGGAGTCGGTCATGACGTGGGGCGTGACCGGCACCGTCGCGCTCAGCTTCTAGAGCACCGCTCCGGGGTCTTTATCAGTCGCTCTGCGAGAGCCGCAGGGCGAGTTGGTAGACGATTCGCTTACCGAATTTTTCGCCGAGCGATTGCGCGATCTCCTTGGGGCGCTCGCCGCGCGCGAGGCGCGCCTGCACCTCGGTCTCCAGCGCGGCGGGATCGACCTCTTCGGCGCGCTCTTCGGCGCCGCGGACCACGAGGCAGACCTCGCCCTTCACCTCGCCGGCAAAGTGCGCGGCCAGCTCGCGCAGCGTGCCGCGGGCCAGCTCTTCGTGCAGCTTGGTCAGCTCGCGCGCGACCAGCGCCTGGCGGTCGCCCAGCGCCTCGGCCAGGTCCAGCAGCGTCTCGTGCAGGCGGTGCGGCGACTCGTAGAAGACCAGCTGGGCGCGGAGCGGCGCCAGCTCTTGCAGCATGGCCGCGCGCTCCTTTCCCTTGCGGGGCAAGAAGCCCGCGAAGTGGAAGCGCCCCTCGGGAAAACCGCTCGCGCTGACGGCGACCGCGGCGGCGCAAGGCCCGGGAATGGGCACGATGGCGATGCCCGCGGCGACCGCGAGGCGCACCAGCAGCCCCCCTGGGTCGCTGATGGCCGGCGTGCCGGCGTCGGTCACCAGCGCGAGCGACGCACCCGCGCGCAGCCGCTCCACCAGCGGCCCGGCGCGCGCGGGCTCGTCGAACGCAGGCAGCGCCGAGAGCGGCTTCGAGATGCCGAGGTGGTGCAGGAGCTGGCCGGTGCGGCGCGTGTCCTCGGCCACCACGCCGTCGCACCCGGCCAGCGTGCGGCGCGCGCGCTCGGTCAGGTCGCCGAGGTTGCCGATGGGCGTCGCCACCAGGAAGAGCGGCAACTACTGCTCCCCCGCGTCGAACGCGGCCGGGAGGTGCAAGAGCGTGGGCCCGTCGGGACCGTCCACCACCGCGACAACGTCGAAGCGGATGGCGCGCTCGGGCCCACGGCGGCGAGCGAGAAAGTCGCGCGCGGCGAGGACGAAGCGGCGCTGCTTGCGCACGTCCACCGAGACCGCGGGGCCGCCGAAGAGCGCGCTCGAGCGCGTGCGCACCTCGACGAAGGCCAGCACCTCGCCGTCGTCGGCCACCAGATCGACCTCGCCGAAGCGGCAGCGGTGGTTGCGGGCGACGATCTCCATCCCTTTTTCTTCGAGCAGGCGCGCGGCCGCGTCTTCGCCGGCCTTGCCCAGGCGCGACCTGGCCGTCACGGGAGCTGGACCTGGTGATCGGCCACGCCCGGCGGCGGCGCCTCGGTCATGCGGTGCACCACCTGCGCCTGCGCCGCGATGCCCTTCAGCATGCGGGCCAGCAGCGTGCGCGCCCGCGGCTCGAGCGGCGCGAAGGCGTCATCGACGATCACCGGCGCCTTGCGCGAGAGCGTCACCCGCTCGAGCAGCGCCAGGCGCACTGCGACGTAGGCGAGATCGCGCAGCGGCGTCGGCAGGCTCGCATAGGGACCGGAGCGGCCGTCGGCGCCCGCGAGCAGGAGCAGCCCGTTGGCGTCGAGCCGAGCCGAGACGACGCGGCGGTCGGTCAAGGCCGTCAGATACGCGGCGAGGCGCTGCTCGACCATGCCGAAGAGCGCGGCCGCGGGCGTGTTCAGCACCTCGGCGGCGCGCGCGAAGAGCTGCTTTGGCACCTCGTCCTCGGCGACCGGCGCCTTCTTCTGCTGCGACGAGGCCGCGAGCCCCAGGGCCTGCTTGAGTTCGCCCTCGATCTGGTTGATGGGCCGCGCGAACCCCTGGGTGGCGACGGCCTGCTCGAGCTCGTGCCGCTCTTTGCCCATGCGCAGAAGCTCGGCATCGCAGTCCTTGAGCCTCGGATCCTCCTTGAGCTGCTCCACCCGGGCGACGGCCGTCTTGCGCTCGGCCTCGAACTCGCCGAGCTCGTTGAAGAGCGTCAAGAGCTCGTCGGGGTCGGTCAACTTCGCCTTCTTCAGCGCTTCCCGCAGCGGCGCCTGCTCGGCCTCGTAGGCGCGCTTGACGCGGTCCTCGCGGAGCTTCAGGTCGTCGGTCCGGTGGCTCGCCGCCTCCTCCTCCTCGTCGTGCGCGATCCACTGCAGCACCGCCACCAGCGCGGCGCCAAAGCCGACAAGGCCAAGCAGCGCCACCGCCGGCTTCTTCAGCGCGATGGCGAGGATGTCGATGACGACCCCCGCGAGCAGCCCGCCGGAGAAGAGCGAGTTCTTGTGGAAGGGCATGGCGCCGCCGGAGCCGCCTTCCAGCAGCCGGTCGCGCTGGGTGTCGATGGCGCGCAGCTCGTCGTCGCGCTTGCGCAGGGACTCTGGCACCCGCTTGATGCGCGCCGCCAGATCGGCCTGCTGCTCCTTGCTGTACGCTGCCTTGCCCCGCTTGCTGTCGAGCTGCGCCAGCGCGTCCTCGGCCTTGCGCAGCACCTCGACCAGCTCCTCCAACTCGCGGTGCTTGACGGCGACCTTGAAGAGCTGGTCCTGCGCCTCTTCGTAGGCGCGGGTCGCTTCCAGCTCGGCCTTGAGCGTCTCCACCCGCTTGCCGTCCACCGCGGGCGCCGCCTGCACCTGCTTGCCGCGCTGGCTCGGCAGCTCGGCGGCGTCGAGCACGAAGACGGCCGCGTACTGCTCGGGCGGCGGCAGGCCGCACTCGATGCGCAGGAATGATTCGATGTCGAGGGAGTCCTTGCTGAGCAGCTCGAAGCGCGTGCCGCCCGCGTCGTTCGGCTCGAGCCTCTGCAGCTGCCGCTCGCCGCCGAGCTCGCGCAAGAGCCGATACGAGACGCCGCTCGGGGCCGAGAGGCCGAGGCCCACGCGCGTCGGGCCCTGACCCTCGGCCAGCTTGCTCTCGTCGGCGCTGCCGGGCTGCAGGGCGGCGAGAAAGGCCGCGCGCAGCGCAGGCTGCTTGCAGACCACGGCCACATAGCCTGGACGCAGGGCGATCTGCCCTTGCGTCCCGAGGCCAGACACCCGCTGGAAGAGAAGCTCGGTGAACTGCATGGCCCACCGAGTCTACAACGAGTGCAGCGGTTACTGCGCCAGCTCGTCGGCGTTCTTGAGGCGCGCCGCCTTGCCCTGCAGGTCGCGCAAGTAGAAGAGCCGGGCGCGCTTGACCTTGCCGCTCGACATGATCTCGATCTTGTCGATGCGCGGGGAGAACATCGGGAAGATGCGCTCGACGCCGACGCCGTACGAGACCTTGCGCACCGTGAACATGGTCATGGTGTGCGCGCGCTTGCGCCGGATCACGACACCCTCGAAGATCTGGATGCGCTCCTTGTCACCTTCGCTGATCTTGGTGTGCACCTTGACGGTGTCGCCCACGCGGAACTGCGGGAGGGTTGCCCGCGTCTCGGGCTTGACGTTCCGCTGCTCCACCAATTCGATCGCCTTCGCGCGCATCTGACTTGCTCCTTGGACTCTACGAAACCGCTACGGGTGCCTGGAATCGGTCGCCGCGTCAAGCTCTCTCAGGATCTCTTGGTCCTCAGAGGTGAGCTGCGCCCGGGAAAAGAGGTCTGGCCTTCGCTCGCGCGTGCGCAGGAGCGACAGCTTGCGGCGATAGCGCGCGATGAGCGCGTGGTTGCCCGACAAGAGCTCCTCGGGCACCGCCTGGCCGCGAAACTCAGGCGGCCGGGTGTACTGCGGCGCCTCGAGCAGCGCCTCTGAAAACGACTCCGTCACGGCGCTCTGGTCGTTGCCGAGGACGCCCGGCTGCAGCCGCGCGATGGCGTCGATGACGGCCAGCGCCGCGAACTCGCCGCCGGTGAGGACGAAGTCGCCGAGCGACAGCTCCTCGTCGACCGAGGCGAGGACGCGCTCGTCCACCCCCTCGTAGCGACCGCAGACGAGCACCAGCTTAAGATACTCAGTGGCGTATTGTTGAGCGACTGGCTGGGTGAAGACGCGACCAGCCGGGCTGAGCAGCACCACCCGCGCCGGGACGCCCTGCGGCTCCTCGGCGAGCAGGCGGGCGCGGGCGGCGTCGATGGCGGACGTCAGCGGCTCGGGCTTCATCACCATGCCGGCGCCGCCGCCGTAAGGGACGTCGTCGGCGACGCGGTGCTTGCCCATGGCGTGCTCGCGCACGTCGGTCACGCGCACGCGCAGAAGGCCACGCTCCTGCGCCTTGCCGAGGATGCTCTCCTCGAGGGGCAGCGCGACCATGCGCGGAAAGAGCGTGAGCACTTCGACCGACAGCACCGTGCGTCTCCTATCCTGCTTCCACGTCGAACAGTCCCTCGGGGGACTCGACCACGACCCGCCGTTCCTTGCTGTCGATGGAGCGGATGAGCCCCATCGGCACCAGCACTTCCCCGGCGGCGACCTTGACCTGCAAGAGCTCGTTCGGGCCCGCGCTCTCGGTGCCGACCACCTCGCCGCGGGCCTGGCCGGCCTCGTCCAGCACCTGCATGCCGACCAGATCGACGGCGTAGACCTCGTCGTCGGCGGGCTTGGGCAAGGCGGCGCGGTCGACCAGCACCTCGGACCCGCGGAGCGCATCGGCGGCGTCCTTGCCCTCGACGCCGTGGAGGAACACCAGGTACCCGAGGTTGACCCGCTCGGCCTTCACCACCGCAAAGCGGCGGGCAGCCTGCGGGGCCTGGCCTTCGATGACTTTTGGCTTGAGCCAGAAGGCCTTGATGTGATCGAGGCCCTCGGACGCGGGATTGTACGGCACCAGCAGCACCCTGCCGCGCAACCCGTGCGCGCGCGCGATGCGGCCCACCTCGAGCAGCACCGGTTGCACGAGACCCGCTAGCCCTTGGCGGGCGCGGCCGCCGTCTTCTGCGCGCGCTTGATCAGCGAGCGCACGGTGTTGCTCGGCTTGGCGCCCATCTTGATCCAGTGCGCCAGGCGATCGGTGTCGATGCTGATCTTGGCCGGCTCGTGGTTCGGATCGTAAGTGCCGATCTGCTCGGTGAACTTGCCGTCCCGCGGGTTGCGCGAGTCGGTCGCGACCACGTGATAGAACGGCGCCTTCTTGGCGCCCCAGCGGGCGAGGCGCAGCGTGACTGCCATGAAGTGCTCCCAATGGCCCGCGGGTAGCAGGCTCTCAGCAAAAGGGTGGCGTTCCTATACCGGATGGAGTGGCGCGTCAAGAGGTCAGGCCGGGAGCGACGTCTGCCTGGACGACCCGCTTCTGGCTTGAAGAGGGTGAGGTCAAGCGAGCAGCCGGGCGATGGCCCAGGCCACGGCCGAGGCCACGGTCAGCAGGGCCAGCAGGGGCGGGAGGGCGCGCTGGTGGCGGCTCATGCGCGCCTCTTGGCGATCTCGCGGCCGTTCAGGAGCAGCACGCCGACGAGCCAGGCGCCGAGCGCCCAGAGCAGGTCGAAGAGGAAAGGCGACAGGTCGGGCCGGGTGTGGCCGCGGATGGCCTGCAAGATCGGCGTCGCGTCCTGCGGGTGCAGATAGGCGACCACCGCCCAGCACTGCTGCACCAGCTCCGGCCGGCGCAGCACCAGGGGCAGCATGAGGGAGCCGAACCCGACCACCATGAAGGCGAGCAGGAGCGCGGCCACGTTCATCCAGCGGCGCAGCACCACGCTGAGCGCGGCCAGCACCGACAGCCAGGCCACGCCTTGGACCACCACCAGCGGCAGCGAGAGGGCCCAGGAGAGGTCGAGGCGCCCGTGGCGGAGCAGCACGGCCAAAGCGCCCGCCAACCAGGAAGCCGCCACCGCCACCGTCAGCGCCAGCGAGGCGCCGAGGAAGCGTCCGCCGTACCACTCGGCGCGGGTGATGGGGCGCAAGAGGACCAGCTGGACGTGGCCGCTGTCGATCTCGTCGGCGATCAGGCCGGCGCCGAGCGCCATGGTGAGCGCGACCAGGAAGATGCTGCTGAAGGCGTTGGTGACGCTGTCGCCTGCTCCCTGGCTGCCCCCGGCGGTGAGCGCGCCCGAGAGCGCGAGCAGCACTGCCAGCGCGGCGGGCATGAAGGAGGGGCCGCGCTCGCGGGCGGTGGCGCGCAGGACCGGCAGCGAGGCAAGGCCAAAGAGCGTCATGACCGTCCCTCGACGATCTGCATGTAGAGCTCCTCGAGCTCGGCGCCGGCGAGGCGGGCCTCCAGCACCTCGCCGCCGGCGTCGGCCACCTGGCGCACCAGCGCCGGCATCACCTCGGGCGCGGCGATCGGCACGCGAAAGCGATCGCCGTCGAGCACGCCGTCGGGCAGCACCTGCTTGAGGCGGGCGGCGACCTGCGCGGGATTGGCGAGCCGCAGCTCGGCGCGCTGGCCGCCCGCGTGCATCTGGTGCGTGCGCAGCAAGCGACCATCCTTGATGAAGAGCACGCGATCGCAGATGCGCTCCACCTCCGACAAGAGGTGCGAGTTGAGGACGATGGCGGTGCCCTTCTTCTGCAGCGACGAGAGCAGCGCCCGCAGCGCCGCCACGGCCGCCGGGTCCAGGCCCGCGGTGGGCTCGTCGAGAAAGAGCAGCTCGGGCTCGCCGATCAGCGCCTGCGCGAGGCCGAGCCGCTGCGCCTGTCCCTTCGAGTAGAGCGCACAGGCCCGGCCGGCGAAGTCGGCGAGACCGAGCATGGTGACCAGCTCGGAGGCGCGCGACCGCGCCCGCACGCGCGAGAGGCCGGCGAGCGCGCCGTGCAGCTCGAGGACTTGCAGCCCCGTGAGCTGGCGCGGGAACATCGGCGCATCCGGCGCGTAGCCGACGCGGCGGCGGGCGTCGAGCAGCTCGGGGTCGGAAGAGAAGAGCTCGACCTGCCCGGAGTCGGCCTGCAAGAGCCCGAGCGCCAGCAGCATCGAGGTGGTCTTGCCGGCGCCGTTCGGCCCGAGCAGCGCGACGATCTCGCCGCGGCGCACCTCGAAGGTCAGGTCCTCGACTCCGACCACGCCGCTCGCGCGCCGCGCGTAGATCTTGGTGAGCCCGCGGAGCGAGAGCACCACCTCGCCGGCGGCGGCAACGCTCACTTCGGCAGGACCGACTGCAGCGCCAGGCCAAGCTCGTGCGGCCCGCCCGCGATGTGCACGCCAGCCGCCTTGAGCGCGGCGAACTTGTCCTTCGCCGTCCCTTTGCCACCCGAGATGATCGCGCCGGCGTGGCCCATCCGCTTGCCGGGGGGCGCGGTGGCACCCGCGATGAAGCCGACCACGGGCTTTCGATAATTTTCGCTAATCCACGCAGCGGCCTCTTCCTCCTCCGAGCCGCCGATCTCGCCGATGAGGATCACCGCGTCGGTGTCCTTGTCGGCCGCGAAGAGCTTCATCGCGTCGATGAAGGTCATGCCGTGCACGGGGTCGCCGCCGATGCCGATGGCCGTGCTCTGCCCGCGGCCGAGCTGGGTGACCTGGTGGACCGCCTCGTAGGTGAGCGTGCCCGAGCGGCTGACGATGCCGATGCGCCCCGGCTTGTGGATGTGGCCCGGCATGATGCCGATCTTGCACTCGCCCGGCGTGATGATGCCGGGGCAGTTCGGCCCGATCAGCGTCACGCTCTGCCCGGCGAGCGCGCGCTTCACCTTGATCATGTCCTGGATGGGGATGCCTTCGGTGATGCACACCACGAGAGGGATCCCGGCCGCCGCCGCCTCGAGAATCGCATCGGCCGCGAAGGGCGGTGGCACGAAGATGACGCTGGCGTTGGCCTGGGTCTCCTTCACCGCCTGGGCGACGGTGTCGAAGATCGGGACCTTGTCGTCGAACTTCGTCGCGCCTTTGCCCGGCGTCACGCCGGCGACCAGCTGCGTCCCGTACGCAAGCATCTGCTTGGAGTGGAACGAGCCCGCGCTGCCGGTGATGCCTTGGCAGACGACGCGCGTGTTCTTGTTCACCAGGACGCTCATGGCCAGACCCTCTCGCCGCTGTCGGTAAACTTGCCCAATTTGGAATCGTCGCTCGGGTACCCAAGCGTCGCTTTGCACTTTTTTGCGATCGACTCGACGGGCCCGCCATCGGCGCGGCGATAGACCCAGCCGAGCGGGAAGACGTGCTTGCCGCCCACGCGCACCGCGGGGCCGAGCGCGTGGCCCGAGACCCACTCGCCGCCGAAGTTCCTGACCACGAGCTCGCCGAACCAGCAGCCGACCGCGTCGCGGTATTCGTTCGAGCCCTTGAGCCGCTCGACCAGGTCATCGACGAAGAGCAATTCGTCCTTGCCCCAGGTCAGCCCGATGCCCGTCTCGCGCATGACCGCGATGAAGTGCTCGGCCGAGTCCTTGAAGTCCGCGGCCACGGGCTTGCCGAGCAGGTTCCTGAAGATGTTGGCGACGAAGCTCAACGGATTGCCGCCACGGCTTTGCGGGCCGCGTCGCCGAGATCGGACGCGTTGATGATCGGCAGCCCCGAGCCGGCGAGCAGCGCCCTGCCCTCATTCACGTTGGTGCCCTCGAGCCGGACGACCAGCGGCACGTTCAGCTTCACCTGCCGCGCCGCCGCGATGATTCCGGCCGCGATGATGTCGCACTTCATGATGCCGCCGAAGATGTTGACGAGCACGGCCTTCACCTGTGGATCCGCGAGCAGGATCTTGAAGGCCGCCGTGACCTTCTTCTCGTCGGCGCCGCCGCCCACGTCGAGAAAGTTGGCGGGCATGCCGCCGGCGGTCTTGATGATGTCCATCGTCGCCATCGCGAGGCCGGCGCCGTTCACCATGCAGCCGATGTTGCCGTCGAGCGCGATGTAGCTGAGGTCGTGCTCCTTGGCCTGGGTCTCGCGCGGGTCCTCCTCGTCGAGGTCGCGGAGGGCCGCCAGCTCCTTGCGCCGATAGAGCGCGTTGTCGTCGAAGTTGATCTTGGCGTCGAGCGCCAGCACCTCGCCCTGCCTCGTGATCACGAGCGGGTTGATCTCGACGATCGAGCAGTCCGTCTCGAGGTACGCCCGGTACATCGCCTGCGCGAACTGGACGAACTTGTTGACGCTGGGGCCGGAGAGGCCCAGGCCGAACGCGAGGTCGCGCGCCTGGTAGCCCGCGAGGCCGACCACCGGATCGATGGACGCGCGCAGGATCTTCTCGGGCGACTTGCTCGCCACCTCTTCGATCTCCATGCCGCCTTCGGTCGAGGCCATGAAGGTGTCGCGCGAGGTGGCGCGGTCGAGCGTGATGCCGAGGTACAGCTCGCGCGCGATGTCGCTGCCTTCCTCGATGTAGACCTTGTGGACGGGCTGGCCCTGCGGCCCGGTCTGGTGGGTGACCAGCTGCATGCCGAGGATCTTCTCGGCGTGCTCCCGCGCCTCGGCCACGCTCTTGGCCAGCTTGACGCCGCCGCCCTTGCCGCGCCCGCCGGCGTGGATCTGCGCCTTGACCACGACCACCTTGGCGCCCGAGGCGAAGAGGTCCTTGGCGGCGCGCTCGGCCTCGTCCGGAGACGTCGCGATCTGTCCTCGCGGCACGGCCACGCCGAACTTCTTGAGGAGCTCTTTCCCCTGGTACTCGTGGATCTTCATGCGGGCGCCTCGGGTCCGAGAGGGTTCGGCAGATACACCGCCGATCGAGGCCGTGCAAGGTCGCAGTCGGTTCGCACTTTTGTTTTTGGGGCTCGGCCTGCGGCCTCGCTGTACAGGGGCTGCGCCCCCGTACCACCCCCCCTGGGGCGGCTTTGCTTGTTTTTGCGCTCTGCAGACTACAAACAGGGGTGGTGCAGGTCTTTCATTGCGATCGCTACGCGATGCCGCTGCCTGTCGGGCACCGCTTTCCCTCGCCCAAATATCCGCTGCTGCGCGAGAAGCTCCTCGAGCTGAAGCTCGTCGCCCCGTCTGAGTTGCACGAGGCGGAGCTGTGCTCGTCCGAGGAGCTCGCTCGAGTACATTCTCCTGAATATATCGCCGCGATCTTGCAAGGCACTCTCGATGTCCGCGGGCAGCGGGCGCTCGGGTTTCCCTGGAGCGAGGCGCTGGTCCTGCGGTCGCGCGCTTCGGTTGGCGGGACGTTGCAGGCCGCGCGGGCGGCGCTCGCCGACGGCATCGCGGGAAACCTTGCGGGCGGCACGCACCACGCGTTTGCCGATCGCGGCGAGGGATATTGCGTCTTCAACGACCACGCGGTGGCCATCCGCGCGCTGCAGGCCGAAGGGTTGATCGCGCGCGCCGTGGTCGTCGATCTCGACGTGCACCAGGGCAACGGGACCGCGGCGATCTTCGCTCGCGACCCGAGCGTCTTCACCTTCTCGATGCACGGGGCGAGGAACTTCCCGTTCCACAAGGAGCGCTCGAGCCTCGACGTCGAATTGCCCGACGGGTGCCAGGACGCGGAGTACCTCGAGGCGCTCTGCCGCCACCTGACCGGAGTGCTGCGCGAGGCGCGCGCCGACATCTTGTTCTACCAGGCCGGAGTGGATCCGCTCGAGGGCGACACGCTCGGCCGGCTGGCGCTCACGCACGGCGGCCTGCGGGCCAGGGACCGGATCGTGCTCGAGGCCGCGTGGACGAGCGGGCTCCCTGTGGTGCTCACGCTCGGCGGGGGCTACGGGAAGCCGATTGAGCGGAGCGTGGACGCGCACGCCGGGACGTACCAGGTCGCGCGCGAGGTTTGTCGATAGCCCTGAATCCGCGCGACGGTGCGCGCGGGATCAGGACAGTTCGCGTCGGCGAATACGCCGACGGCCTCTTAGGAAGAGCAGAGCCGGTGGCAGGCCTCCACTCAGTCGAGCGGGGAGAGCTCGACCGGCTTGATCCCCTCGGGCTTGCAGAGGTCTTCCAGGCGCATCCAGATCTCCATCACTTCCGGATTGTCGTGCGCCTGCTGCTTGGCGCCTCTGCTCTGCCACCAGAACGACTCGACGAAGCGGCCCGGCTCAGCGGCGCGCTCGGCGACGAAGTGCGGCTGGTCGGTCACGAGGCCAAGCTCGCGCAGCCGCGCCACGTGCGTGCGCAGGACGCCCGCGAGCTGCTCCTCGCAGCCGGGCTTTGCCTCGTAGGAGACGATGACCAGCACGCCGGTGCTCACGCCGGGCCCCCGTGCGACTTGTGCTCGTCGCGCACGAACCAGTCCTTGACGGCCTGCTTGCTGGCCTCGCGCGACATCTCGGCGATGCTGCTCGTGAGCGGGATGCCCTTGGGGCACGCCTGCACGCAGTTGCCGGCCTTGCCGCAGTCCTGCACGCCGCCCGGCTCGAGCAGCGCGCGCAGGCGGTCCTCGGCGTTCATCTTGCCGGTCGGGTGTTCGTTGAAGAGCCGCACCTGCGAGATGGCCGCGGCGCCGATGAAGTCAGAGGCCGCGTTCACTTGCGGGCACACCTCCAGGCAGCAGCCGCAGGTCATGCACGTCGAGAGGACGTAGTTCATCTCCTGCTTGGGCGAGGCCTGGCGCGGGCCGGGGCCGAGGTCATAGGTGCCGTCGGTCGGGATCCACGCCTTCACCCGCTTGAGCGCGTCGAACATCTTCTGCCGATCGACGGCCAGGTCGCGCACCAGCGGGAACTTGGTCATCGGCTCGATGGTGACGCTCTCGCCCAGCTTGGAAATCAACGCGGAGCAGGCCTGGCGCACCTTTCCGTTGATCACCATGGTGCACGAGCCGCAGACTTCTTCCAGGCAGGCCGCGTCCCAGGCCGGCGGCGAGACCTTCTTGCCGTCCGAGGTCACCGGGTTGCGCTGGATCTCCATCAAGACCGAGATGACGTTCGAGCCGGCCCGCGTGGGCAGCTTGAACTCGTCCCAGTGCGCGGGCTTGCCGGGACCTTCCTGGCGCTTGATTTTGATGACCGTGGTTCCGGGATTAGCCATACCAGCGGGGCTCCGGCTTGAGGATTGGGTTCTCTACCTGCAGGCTCTTGATGGGCTCGAAGCTGATCTCATGCTTGCCGTTGACGTAACGGCAGATGGTGCTCTTGCGCCACTTCTCGTCGCGTGCGCGCCAGGCAGCCATCCACTCAGGATCCTGCGACGGATCCTTGGTCTTTGGTTCGGGCAACTGGAAGGCCGGCTTGTAGTGCGAGCCGCGGCACTCGTCGCGCAGGCGCGAGGCGCGAACAATCAACTCAGCCAGCTGCAGCATGTTCCAGAGCTGGTTCACATAGCTCGCGGCTTGATTGAGCGTGCGGCCATTGTCGAGGACCGACACCTTGTGCCACCGCTCTTGCAGCGCCTGGATCTCGCCGGTGGCGCGGTCCAGATCGTCGTTGCGCTTGACGACCGTGGTGCTGCGGGTCATCACCTCGCCCATCTCGGCGCCGATCTGGAACGGGTTCTCGGTGCCCGACATCTTGTAGATGGAATCGAATCGATCGCGCCAATACTTCGCCGCGGAATCAAGCGCGGCTGACTTCACCTCGCCCGCGTCTTTGGTATTCTTTGCGTAATTGACCATCGCGGGACCGCCGATCTGGCCCGCATAGATACAAGAGAGCAAGCTATTGGCACCTAACCGATTGGCGCCGTGATAGGCATAGTCAGCCTCGCCCGACGCATAGAGTCCGGGGATATTGGTCGCCTGCTGCCGCGGGCTGTCCTTGAGTAGATCGCCCTTGGCGTCGGCCTCGTAATCGCAGAAGACGCCGCCCATCGAGTAATGCATGGCCGGGAAGATCTTCATCGGATTGTACCTGGGATCGACGCCGACGAACTTCTCGTAGATCTCCATGATGCCGCCGAGCTTGCGATCTAGAGTTGCGGCGGGGATATGGCTGACGTCGAGATAGACGGCGTCCTTGCCGTCGATGCCCATGCCCTGGTCGCGGGAGACGAAGTAGATCTCGCGCGAGGCCACGTCGCGGGGCACGAGGTTCTTGTACTTGGGATATTTCTCCTCGAGGAAGAACCAGCGCTCGGCCTCGGGGATGTCCTTGGGCGCGCGCGGGTCCAGCTTCTTCTTCGGCACCCAGACGCGGCCGCCTTCGCCGCGCGCCGACTCGCTCATCAGGCGGTTCTTGTCCTCGCCCGGAATCGCGGTCGGGTGGATCTGGATGAACTCAGGGTTTCCATAGGCGACGCCGTCGAGATAGGAGCGCGCCGCCGCGGTGCCGGTATTGATGGTTGAGTTGGTCGAGCGCCCATAGACGACGCCCGGCCCGCCGGTGGCGAGCATGACGGCGCTGGCCGGGAAGGCCTCGATCTCCATGGTGCGGACGTTCATCGCCACGATGCCGCGGCAGGTGCCCTGCTCGTCCTTGGCGAACGACAGGTACTCCCAATATTCGAACTTGCGGACCAGCCCGTCCGCCTCGTAGCGGCGCACCTGCTCGTCGAGGGCGTAGAGCAATTGCTGGCCGGTGGACGCGCCCGCGAAGGCCGTGCGGTTGTGCAGCGTGCCGCCGAAGCGGCGGAAGTCGAGCAGCCCCTCGCCGGTGCGGTTGAAGGGCACGCCCATGCGGTCGAGCAGGTAGATGATGCCCGGCGCCGCGTAGCACATGCCCTTGACCGGCGGCTGCTCGGCGAGGAAATCGCCGCCGCGCAGGGTGTCCTTGACGTGGATCTCGGGGCTGTCGCCCTCGCCCTTGGTGTTGACGGCGCCGTTGATGCCGCCCTGCGCGCACACCGAGTGGCTGCGCTTGACGGGCACGATGGAGAAGACGTCGACGTGCTTGCCTGCCTCGGCCAGCTTGATGACCGTCATCAGGCCCGCAAGCCCGCCGCCCACGACGATGTAGCGCTCTGCCATTCGCCCTCCGGAAGGCTCGGCTCATAGCGCATGCGCGGGGCGGCAGCAATGCCGCTTGCAACCGCCGGTCGTTCGGAGCGCCCAGAGGGCCGCGGAGGCAACGGGGCCCACGCCCGCAGGTGCGGCATCGCGACCCAGGGGGCGCACCCATGAGCCTCCGCGACCCTCTGAGCGCCCCGCCCGCCCCGCTCTCCCGCCGGCGTTGCTGTGAAAATGGGAAAAGGCGTCAGTCTGTGACCATCGAGCGCCCCGCCTGGGCCCGGCGATAGAAGCGGCGTTGCTTGGCGCGGTTGCCGCAGTCGGCCATCGAGCAGAAGCGGCGCTTTGCGCCCCGCGAGGTGTCGAGGAAGACCCAGTCGCAGCGGTCTTCCAATTCCTCGGCGCAGACGCGGACGAGGCGGGCGTCGGGCGAGATGAGCAGGTCCGCGGCGTCGAGCGCGAGCAAGCGGAGGAACGGGGCGAGGTCGCCTGGCCGATCGGCGAACGCGAGCGAGAAGCCTTCCTTGCCATGCACGAGGCGCCGGCTCTCGTGCGCGGACGAGAGAAGGGAATTGAAGAAGGAGAGCTCGCCGGCCGGCGGCGCTCGGTGGTGGGCGAGCGCGTCGAAGAGCGCGTGCAGCGTCTCGCGCAACGTGAGCGCATCGGCCAGCGCCTCGGCCGCCCGCTGCGGATGGAGGGCCGCGGCGGCTGCGAGCCTTTTGGCCTCGGCGCGAGAGATCAGGCTCGCCTGCGCCGCCCAGCGGAGGAGCGCCGCGTGGTCGGTCAGCTTCTCCGTCGTGTGGGCGCCCCGCTTGCCGCCCAGGGTGTTGGCGAAATCCAGGCACGCACGCCCGCCGATCAGCTCGAACGCCGCGGCTTTCTGAGGTCGATCCATCTAACCCTCCTGAGTCACTTGACAGGTTATAGCCGCGGAGATATCTAACCGTCAAGATAGTTCATGGAGGTTAGACATGCAGACTCAAGCGTTCGTCGCTCGCAGGCCTTCCCGCCTGGGGCTCTTGCTCGGTTGGCTGATCCTGGTCGTCTGCGTGGCGCTCATCGCGGGCACGCTGGCGCAGCTCGCGCGGCTGCCCGCGGCGCTCTTCCACGCTGGGGTGGCGACGAGGGAGGCGACCGCGATGCGGCAGTGGCGGAGGTTCTGAGGTCGGGCAAGGCTCCCGGAACCGGGGCCGATCACGGTTCCGGGATCTAGCCTGCGGCGTTACAGCTTCACTTCGTCCACGGTCTTCTTCACCGACTGGAACGACTTCTCGAACATGCCCTTCTCCTCGGCGCTCAGCTCGATGGGCAGGATCTTCTCCACGCCCCCCGCGCCGATGACCACGGGCACGCCCATGTAGTAGCCGGTGACGCCGTACTCGCCCTCGAGGAAAGCCGCGCAAGGCAGGACGCGCTTCTTGTCCTGGAGGTACGCCTCGGCCATGGCGATGGCGCTGGTCGCCGGCGCGTAGAAGGCGCTGCCGGTCTTGAGCAGCGCGACGATCTCGCCGCCGCCCTTGCGGGTCCGGTCGACGATGGCGGCCAGGCGCTCCTTGCTGATCAAGCCCTCGAGCGGCACGCCGGCCACCGAGCAGAGGCGCGTGACGGGGACCATGTCGTCGCCGTGGCCGCCGAGGACCATCGCGTGCACATCCGAGATCGAGACCCCGAGCTCCTCGGCGACGAAGAGGCGGAAGCGGCTGGTGTCGAGCACGCCGGCCATGCCGACCACCATGTGCTTGGCGAAGCCCGTGATCTGCTTCATCGCGTAGACCATGGCGTCGAGCGGGTTCGAGATGACGATGATGAACGCGCCCGGGCACTTCTCTTTCAGGTTGGTCGCCACGTCGCGGATGATGCGGATGTTGACGGCGAGCAGGTCCTCGCGGCTCATGCCCGGCTTGCGCGGGATGCCGGCGGTCACGATGACGACGTCGGCGCCGGCCACCTCGTCGTACTTGTTGGTGCCGGTGACGCGCGCGTCGAAGCCATCGGCGGCGCGGCTCTGCATGATATCGAGCGCCTTGCCCTGCGGGGTGCCCTCGACCACGTCGAAGAGCACGATGTCACCGAGCTCCTTCTGCGCCGCGATGAGAGCGAGGTTGCCGCCGATCTGCCCAGCGCCGATCAGTGCGATCTTCTTGCGAGCCATGGTGCGCCTCGAGGTTGAGATGTTTCGCGCGCGCCTATAGCGCAGTCGCGCGCGAGCGGCAACGACAGGCGTGCTAGCAATGATCCGTGGCCAGCGTCCTCCTGCTGCAGCACGAGCCGAAAGAAGGCCCCGGCACCCTCGGCGAGGTGCTGTCCGCGCGCGGGTTCGCGCTGACCCTCGTGCGGCCTTTTCTCGGCGAGCCCATCCCCGCCGCGCTGGGCGAGCACGCGGGCCTCGTGGTGCTGGGCGGCGGCATGAGCGTGACCGACCTGGACAAAGACCCCTACCTGCGCCACGAGATCGCGCTCTTGCGCCAGGCGCTCGGGACGGATCGGCCCGTCCTCGGCATTTGCCTTGGCTCGCAGCTCCTCGCAGCGGCCCTTGGCGCGCGGGTGGTGGCCATGCCGCTGCCCGAGATCGGCTGGCGCGAGGTGACGCTCGCCGAGGCCGCGCGCTTCGACCCGCTCTGGGCGCGGGCGCCCGCGTCCTTCCCCGCTTTTCACTGGCACGGCGACACCTTCGCGCTGCCCCAGGGAGCCGAGCTGCTCGCCTCGAGCGCGGGCTGCAGGAACCAGGCCTTCGCCTACGGGCAGCGCGTGCTCGGCGTCCAGTTCCATCCCGAGGTGGACGAGGAGATCGTTCGCGCCATGGCCGAAGGCGCGCCGGACACGATCGCGCGCGCCGTCGTCGACCCGATGGCCGCCGAGCTACCCGGCTACCGCGCCACCATGCGCGTGATGCTCGACGCCTGGGCAGCCCAGCTTCGCTGAGCTTCGTCAACGAGCTTTGAGCCCCTCTACCACCGTGGCCAGGTCGTGGAAGCTCGTCACCTCCACCTCGGCCGCCCCGCTGCGCGCGTGGGGCCGGTGGACCAGCACGCGCGTCAAGCCCAGGCCCTGCGCCGTCTTCAAGTCATAGTCGGCGTACGCGGAGACGTGCCACCAGCGCGGCCCGAAGCGCACGCCGCGCTGCTCGGCGACCGCGTCCCAGAGCTCGCGCGCCGGCTTGTAGTGCCGCTCCTCTTCCGACGAGAACCAGCCGTCGAGGTTGAACCCGAGCTGCGCGCGCACCTGCGCCCCGTGGTGCCGATCGCTGTTGGTGATGGCCACGCAGGGCGCGATCTTGCGCAAGCGCTGCAGGCCCTCGCGCGCGTCGGCGAAGAGCGGCCAGCTGCCCATGGTCTCGGCGATCGAGGCCGCCGCGGTGGCCTCCAGGCCGAGCACGCTGGCGAGGCTCTTGATCACGATCGAGGTGTAGAGGTCGAACTGCCCCGATTGCTCGAGCGCGGCCTGGGCGTCGATGACCTTGTCGAACTCGCCGTCGCGGAGCTTTCGCCCGTGCGCCTCGCAAGCGCCGGCGAGGCCGTTCTGCCAGTCGAGGACGGTGCCGAAGATGTCGAAGGTGAAGAGCTCGGGGACTTCCAAGGGCGACCTCATTCGCACGGGGACGCAGCGGGACCGCCTGCCGGCACGCGAGGGGCCCCGCGCGCCAGCGAGAGCAGGAAGCAGCGGTACTGATGTTGCGGCGCCTCGGTCTGAAAGGCGACCTCGTGGCCGTCAGCGATGCCGTCTTCTGGATGCTGCGTCACAACTCCGGTCACGCCGCCGGCGAGATTGGCCGCGGCCGGGAGCGCGATCTGGCCCCGGCCGCCGAGCGGAAAGACGTCGAGTGCGTGAGTGGTGGACGCAAGCTCGGCCGCCTGCCCGTCGAGCGCCTGCCCGCCCAGATCCAGGCCGAGCGAGAGGCTGGTCGCGTTGGCGATGCGCGGCAGGATGTAGTGATCGACGATGCCCTGGAACATCAGCACGTGCCGCGCCGGCGCGCCCGCGTCGGGCTCGCGTATCACGCGGCGCGCGTAGGCGGGCGGGTCGGCCGGCTCGGCCGCCCATTGCAAGAGCGTCAGCACCGGATCGTGATTGGTCAGCACCCGGCCGGTGCCTGTGTAGCCCAGCAGCGCCTCGGCGGCGGCCTTCACCGGCAGCGGCTTCTGCTTCTGCAGCACGTTCTCGATCCAGCTGCCGCCCGCGCCGCTCAAGATGCCCGCCTTGAAGCGCGGCTCGCTCGCCAGCGCCAGCGGCGCGATGGTCGCCCCGGTCGAGTGGCCCCAGATCGCGAGCAGGTTCACATCCAGCGTGGCCGGGCTTGCGGCGCCCGGGCACGCCGAGGCGTCGATCGAGATCTGCTCGAGCGACTGCGCCAGCGCCCCCGTCTCCACCGCCGTCTCGCGCACGTTGTCACGCAGCGCCTCCGGGTTGACGACGTTGAAGATGAGGAACTGCTCGTCCGAGCCGCTGGTGTTGCGCTTGCCGCCGAGCGGCCCATCGACCTGCACGCCGGCAAAGCCCACCGCGGCGAAGTGCATGGCCGGCCCGGTGCCTGGCGCGGCCGGGCCGCCCGCGGTGGTCTGGACGCCGCGATCCGCCATCGGAACCTCGCCTCCGCCGCCAGCGCGCAGATAGATGATGGCCGGGTATCCAGCGGCGGGCATGGCGGCGCGCGGGACGCTGACAAAGAGGTTGGCCTCTTCGAAGCGCTGCAAGATGGGCTTGCCTTGCGCGTCGAACGCAAACCCGCCGCCGCTGGAGGCGAACGGCGGTGACCCGCGTTGATAGTCGGGCATTTGAATCGTGGTTTGATAGAGGCAATAGCCCGGATAGGTTGCGCGCAATGCAAATGGCGTGGTCGGCACCGGGCGCGGCTGGGTGAGGATGTCGGCGCGGACCTTTTGCAGATCGGAAGTCGGGTCAGCGGTGGTGAACGCCGCCACGCCCGCCACGTCGTCGAGCGGGATCTTCGCCGCCGCCAGCGCGGCCGCGGCGCGTTGATAGACCGCCATCGCCGGCAGCGCGCCGCGGGCCAGGCGCAGCCCCTTGGCGTCTCCCAGCGAGCGGCGCACCACCGCCGCATAGCTCGTCTTCACCCGCAGCGGAAAGCCCTGCACCGGAATCAGGGAGAGTTGATTTTTGGCGCCGAAGGGGCCGCCGTCGGCCTCGAAGGCAACCTCGAGCGGCGTTCTCTTCAAGTAATCAGGCGAGCCCGGATCGATCCCCATCAAGAACACCTTGGCGTCGGCGGCGAGCGTGGCCGGCACGTTGGGCAGCGAGGCCGGATCGAGCGGCGCGTCGAGCGAGAAGAAGACGCCGCCCGCGAGCGAAAAGCCTTGGGCGCCCCGCACCAACTCAAGCATTTTGGTAACGAGGCCGTTGAGTCTGGGATTGGGAAAAAACGAAGGATCGAAGGGCAGCAGGTCGTCGCTCGGGAACGGCGCGGAGTAGATTCCCTGGGGCCGCTTGAAGTCCATCCGCACGCGCGCGCCGTCCGGTGCGCCGCTGCAGGCGCAGCAGAAGAGGCCGATCGCCGCCGCCCGGTGCAGTCGCTTCTTCAATCAGCCTCGCAGGAGCGAAAGCGCTCGCAGGAAGTTGCCGCCCATCGCCTTTCGCACCGCGCCTTCTTTCCAGCCCCGACTCAACATGATCTCTACCAGCCTGGGCAACTCAAGACAGGTGCGCATGTCGCGCGGGGTGACGATCATTCCGTCCCAGTCGCTCCCCAGCGAGGCGCAGTCCTCGCCCGCCACTTTGATGATGTGCTCGAGGTGGCGCACGATGCTCTCGGCCTTGCCTCCCCACATTGAATCACCGAGGAAGGTCGATTGATACATGACGCCGACGGTGCCGCCGCTGTCCGCGATCGCCTTGAGCTGGCGGTCGTCGAGGTTGCGCCAGTGGTCGTGCACGCCCTTGACGCCTGTGTGCGTGACGATGAGCGGCAAGGTCTTGTCGTGCGCCTCCACTGCGTCCCAGAAGCCGCGCGGGCTGACGTGGGCCAGGTCGGCGAAGACCCGCAAGTCGTCGAGGCGCCGGACATACTCGCGGCCGGCGTCCGAGAGGCCCCGATCCCTGCCCAGCGGCGAGCTGGTGCCGCCGAGGCCCGAGTTGGTGAGATGGACGAGCGTGACGCGGACCACGCTGCCGTCGCGCAGCGCCTCGAGCGAGTCCGAGGCGTGGTCGAGCGCGTTGCCGCCTTGGATGCCAAGGAAGGCGGCGTGCTTTCCCAGGGCAGCGGCGGCGCGATAGTCGGCCGTTGATTTCACCAGGCGGACGTCTTCGCCGCAGCTCGACAGCACCGCCTTGAGCCTCGTCAGATTGCGCTCGAAGGCCCGCGCGCGGCCCCTGGCAGAGCGCCAGGGATTGGTGGTGACGACCCAGATGCCGCCCTTGATCTGCGCCTCTCGAATGCGCGGCAGATCGACCTGCGAATAAAACGAGGCGTTCAAGAGACCGTGGCCGTGCCGGCGCGTCAGGTCGTAGCCGAAGATGCGCGTCCAGATGAACGAGTCGAGGTGCAGATCGATGACGTCGCTCGATTGGTACAGCAGGGCCGCCTCGCGCGAGATGCCGAGCGCTGTGGCCCAGCCCGCGGGGTCCTGCCGGTGATCGACGAAGGCGAGCGCGGTCATGGGTGCAGATCTATCCCAGGAACGCCTGGCCAAGACCACGGTAGGTCGGCGCCCGCGCCACCACCCGCTCGCCCTGGACCAGGAGATATTCGGCGAAGTGCTCGGCCAGCTCGCCCGACTTGGCGGGGCGGAAGAAGACCGGCGACCCGAGCCCAAGCTCGACGCCAGCCGGCACGCGGAGCGGAGTCTGCACCTCGCCCGCGCCCTCCCGAGGCAAGAGCTGCAGGCCAGCAGGCAGCGCGGGCCGAGGGAGGCGATCGCTCCCGGCCGCTCCAGAAGCGACCCAGCCGCCGCCGTGGCAGGTGACGATGCCCGGCGCGGGGCGCCTGGTGACCGCGAGCGCGAAGTAGAGCGCGGGGCGCAGCGCGAGGCCGCGGTACCCGTCGAAGAGGTGGCCAGCGAGCAGGCCCGAGCCGGCGGCGAGCTCGGTGAGCGAAGGGTCCGCGCTCGAGGAATCAAGGCTGCCCGTGCCTCCGCCATTGAATATCTTTGGCGCCATCCCCTGCCCTGCCAGCGCGGTCGCGATCGCGCCTCGCGAGCGCGCCACGTCGGGCCGCGAGAGCCGCTTGAGCAGGCGCAGCGCGGCCGAGCCGTCTTGCACGCCGGCGATCTGGGCCTCGTACGCGAGCAGCCCCGCGAAGCTGAGCTGGCCGGAATCGGCGATGCGCCGGGCGAGGGCCACCACTTGCCCGGGCGTGCGCAGCGGGCTGCGCCTGACGCCGAGGTGCAGGGAGGCGGCGCGATACGAGACATCGACGTCGATGATCAGCGGCAGCGGGCAGCCGGCGCGCACGGCGGCGATCTCGAGAAGCTGCAGCTGCTCCACGCTGTCGACTACCGCGCCGGCCAGGGCTCCGCGCGCGGCCACGGCGGCGAGCAGCCCGGCATCGGCGGCCTGCGCCGTCGGATAGGCGAGGAGCAGATCGGCGAAGCCCTGATCGGCGAGGAAGGAGGTCTCGGCAGCGCTGTAGGTCATCAGCCCGCGCGCGCCGCCGCCGAGCGCGCGGCGCAACAGATCGGGCGAGCGCACCGACTTGGTCGCGAGCCGCAAAGCCTTGCCCCGCGCGGCCGCAAGCAGGGTCTGCAAGTTGGCATCGAACGCGTCGAGATCGACCAGCGCGGCCGGGAGCCGCTCGCCCTGCAAGGCGCGCTGGTAGCGCTGGTAGCTCTCTGACAACGGTCCCCCATGCTCAACAACGTGATCGTTAACGTGGACGTCCACGTCCACGTCCACGTCAACCTCAACGATCACGTCAACCAGCAGCGTCCTTTAGAAATGCTTGATCATTGCGTCGCCGAACTCGCTGCACTTGACCTCGCGCACGTCCTTGACGCCCTCGGCCGCCATCAGCCGCGCGAAGTCGTAGGTGACCGTGTGCGCCGAGATGGCGCCGTCCATGCCCTTGATGACGAGGTCGGCCGCCTCGTGCCAGCCGAGGTGTCGCAGCATCATCTCGCCCGACAAGATGACCGACCCCGGGTTCACCTTGTCCAGGTTGGCGTACTTGGGCGCGGTGCCATGGGTCGCCTCGAAGACCGCGTGGCCGGTGACGTAGTTGATGTTGCCGCCGGGCGCGATGCCGATGCCGCCCACCTGCGCCGCCAGCGCGTCCGACAGATAGTCGCCGTTGAGGTTGAGCGTGGCGATGACGTCGAAGTCCTCGGGCCGCGTCAACACTTGCTGCAGCGTGATGTCGGCGATGGAGTCCTTGATGACGATGCCCGCGCCGCGCTTGCCGTCGGGGATCTTGCACCACGGTCCGCCGTCCACCTCGGCGGCGCCAAACTCGCTCTTGGCCAGAGCGTAGCCCCACTCGCGGAAGGCGCCCTCGGTGTACTTCATGATGTTGCCCTTGTGGACGATGGTCACGCTCTTGCGCTTGTGCGCGATGGCGAACTCGATGGCGGCGCGGACCAGCCGCTCGGTGCCCTCCTTGGAGACGGGCTTGATGCCGATTCCACAAAAGTCGGGGAAGCGCACTTTTTTGAAATCTTTTGGAAACTCGGTTTGCAAGGTTTGCAAAATCTTCTTCGCGCCGTCGCTGCCGGCCTCGTAGTCGATGCCGGCGTAGATGTCCTCGGTGTTCTCGCGGAAGATCACCATCTCGACCTTCTCGGGCCGCTTGACGGGGCTGGGCACGCCCTTGAAGTAGCGCACCGGCCGCAGACAGACGTAGAGGTCGAGCATCTGCCGCAGCGCCACGTTGAGCGAGCGGATGCCGCCGCCCACCGGCGTGGTCAGCGGTCCCTTGATGCCGACCAGGTAGTGTCGAAACGCGGCCACCGTTTCGTCGGGCAGCCAGTTGTCGAAGAGCTGCTTGCTCTTCTCGCCCGCGTAGACCTCCATCCAGGCGATGCGCTTCTTGCCGCCGTAAGCCTTGGCGACCGCCGCGTCGAGCACCCTCTGCGAGGCCCTCCAGATGTCGGGCCCCGTTCCGTCGCCTTCGATGAACGGCAGGATGGGCCGCTCTGGGACGTTCAGCTTGCCTGCGCTCAGGGTGATGGGCTGGCCATCGTTCGGGACTTGCGGCGCCGGGCTGTTCGCCATGGAGGCTCTCCTCGTGAGGGGCGCGGACGATAGCGAAAAGCGCGCGACGGTGCCAGCGCGGACATGGACGCGGAAAGCCTATCGACACGGAGGGTGAATGCCACGACACTGCGCCCCGCACGGGAAACCGCCGCAGGGAGAGACTCATGGAGCAGGCCGCCGCAGGACCGACGCTGGTGCAAGAGCTGTTCAAGCCGCAGGACTTCACGAGCGTGCTGGTGGCGCTGCAGGGCCACGCCGACGAGCTCAGCGCGACGCTCTCCGCCGGCGCCACCGCGGAGCAGATCCTCCGGTCGGCAGCCGCGCTCCCCTCGCTCGCGGACAAGACCCGGCAGACCGTCGAGCAGATCCTGACCTTCCTGCCCACCATCGAGGGCAGCATCCTGCCCCACGCCTACGAGGCGGCGCTGCGCGAAGTGGACAGCGCGAGCGCTCCTGCGACCACTCCCGCCGAGCTGGTCAAGGCGCTGCTCGCGATGCGCGAGGCCCGCGTGCACGAGAGCGTGCCAGGCTTTGCCGCCGGCGTGCGCGCGGCCGCGGACATCTTGAGCGACGCGATCCACTCGGCGCAGGGCCGCGCCCTCGGTACGAAGAGCCCGATCGCTGTCGCCAAGGCGGGCGCGCGGGCGGCGGTGGCCGGCGGCATGGCGGGCGCGCTCAGCGGCTCGGGTCCGATCGTCGGCGCC
This sequence comes from Myxococcales bacterium, assembly GCA_038231075.1. Classification (GTDB taxonomy): domain Bacteria; phylum Myxococcota; class Myxococcia; order Myxococcales; family 40CM-4-68-19; genus JBBRMA01. Next base: position 36,439 of record JBBRMA010000016.1, read on the forward strand.
ATCGTCGGAGGCATCGCCGGCTCGGCGCGCCAATCCATGACCAAGGCCTGACCTTGCGAACAGGCGACCTTCATCGGGCCAACACCGCGCTCTCGAAAGCTTGTAAATGTGCAGTGGCCCGAGGCATGATCGCGGCCTTCGTTGGGAGAGTCGATGATGGCCACCGATGAGTCGGAGTCCACGCTCGACCAGCCGCTGCTGGCTCCGCACGATCACACGCTCCTGCTCAAGGCCGTGCAGGTCCACGCCAGACTGATCATCGCGGCGCTCGGAGCCTGGGCCAAGGCGCGCCCGCTGCCGCCCGAGAAGGTCCTGCGCGCGGTCGCGATGCTCAAGCAGGCCGACGACAAGACGCGCCACACGGCGGTGCAGGTCGTCTCGTTCTTGCCGAACCTGCTCCACGTCGAGCTGCCCGCGAGCTACGCCGCCACGCTGGTCACCTTCGACGAGGCGCTCAAGGGCGCGAGAAACCCCATGGCGGTGGTGATCGCGCTCAGCCAGCTCAAGGACCTGCGCGCGCACGACCGCGTCGCCGGCTTCCAGATCGGCGTCAACTCGGCGCTCGATCTCATCGGCGACGCGCTCGGCACGGCGGGCACGATGATGAGCGGCGTGACCGTCTTCGGCCAGCGCAACCCCGCCGAGGTCGCCCTGCTCTGCGCCCGCGGCTGCGTCTCGGGCGCGCTGGCGGGCGCCGTGAACAAGGTGCCGCCCATGGTGGCGAGCGTGGCCGGCGGCGTGGCGGGCTCGATCACCGCGCTCATCCGCGGCTACGTCGATCAGCCTTAGGCTGGTTTCGAGGCGCCTTACCGCTGGTAGGTGCCGATGAGCTCGCCGGCCGCGAGGATGTGGCCCCGCATGGCGTCGAGCAGGGCGGAGCGGCCAGTGCCGTCCTTCAGCTCGAGGAGCCGGCCGAGCGCGAAGACCTGGAAGTGGTAGCGATGCGGCCGGTCGCCCCTGGGCGGAGCCGCGCCCGCGAAGCCGATGCGCAGCGACGAGTTGCGGCCCTGGACGGCGAACTTCGCGCCCTCGCGAAGCTCGGTGAGGCTGGTGTCCACGTTCCAGACCAGCCAGTGGACAAAGGGCTTCACGCTGGGCGCGTCCGGGTCCTCGACGATGAAGACCAAAGAGCGGGCCTCGCGCGGGACTCCCGTCCAGCGCAAGTGCGGGCTGCGATTGCCCGAGTCGGCGCCGCAAAAATCGGGCAGCGGGGCGCCTTCGTCGAACGCGCCCGAGCTGACCAGGAGCCCTGCGGGAGCGCCGAGCAGGTTGATGGCGAGCTGCGCCTCGCCGGCGCGATATCCGGGGACGCCGCCTTTGATGAGGGCCGGCATGCCGAGGACGAGAGACTTCACGGTGCGTGGAAGGTCCATGTTTCCTCCAGCCAACAGGGTGGAGGCGACGGCCGCTGTCCGCACGGAGCGACCGCCTGGCCGCCAGCTTCCCGCCTACGTGAGCGCGAGCGCGGCCGCGAAGACCAGACAGGAGGCGAGGACGTGAACGATGAAGCGCATGCGCAGTTCCAGTGCACGACGCGCGCCAAGCCGCTCCACGAAAAGGCGAGCGCCGCGGTGGGCACTCGGCGCCACACTGCGGGAACTTTAGTTCCCGATCGGCGCCGACGGCAGGTACAGCTTCAGCGCCATCACGTCGGCAGAGAGGTTGAGGCTGATGGCCTCTCCTTCGGTCGGCTCGTGGTCGAGCTTCTGCGCCTGCGGGTCGCTGCGCGAGCTCGTGTAATAGAGGAGTAGCGCAGTCGAGGGGTCGAGCTGCAGGAGGCCCGGCGCCCCCGTGTCGCCAAAGGTGTCGAGGTCGGCGATCAGCACGAGCGACTGCGCGTCCTCGAGCACCTGCCAGATCGCCGTGCGCCGCTTGCCCTCGCCGACGTCGTGCCGGCCAAAGAGCAGCAGGCTGCCGCTCCACTCATAAAGGAGGGGGGTCTCGACGCGCGTCGCGCTGGTCCAGCAGGTCCAGTCCGAGATCGAGTCCGTCGCCAGCGTGGACGAGCAGAAGCTCTGCTTGCCCGGGGTGCCATCGATGGCGCGGCCGGGTGTCGTCAGGAGCAGGCGGCCGCCATCGCGCACCAGCAGCTCTGGCTCGGCGCCGCCGCCGATGGGCAGCGCGCTCGCCAGCGGGAAGCTCTGGCCGTCGGTCGAGCGCAGCAGGGAGACATGGTCCAGATCGGGATGGTTGAAGAGCTCGTCGGCGGTCCAGACCGGCAGCAGCAGCGCGTTGGCGGCGAGGCGGGGTCGCCAGGCCGAGAGCCCAAAGGGCTGCGGCAGCGAGGGCGCGTCGAGGACGGCAAAGGTCTGTCCGTCGCTCGAGAGCGCGGCGCGGAAAAAGGCGCGGTTCTTGGTCGGGTCGCTCGCGTCCCAGGCGGTGAACGAGACCAGCAGCTTCTCCTTGAAGAGCGTGAGCTTGGGGTCGCGCAGGTCGTAGCCCGGCAGCGCGACCGAGCCGGAGGGCGTCCAGGTCTGGCCCTTGTCAGCAGAGCGGACGATGCGCACCTCCGCAGTGCCGTCATAGCCGCGGCTCGGAGCGCGCCGGTAGGCGGCGTAGACCTGGCCGTTGAACGAGGTCACGTCGGCGAAGCCGTCGTGCTTGCCGTCGTGCGCGACCACCACCGGCGTCGAGAGGAACGAGGGCAGGTTCGGTCGCCCGCCGTCGGAGTTCTGGTACCCCTGATCGCAGCTTCCGGCGTCGTTGTCGCAGCCGTAGCGATGCCCCGCCCCGGCGCAGCCGATGAGCGCGGCGAGCGCGAGCCCGAGCGCGAAAGTCTGCGTCCCCCAAATCATGCTTGCCTCTTGCCAGCAGTTGGCGACGCGCGTCAATCGGACGCCTTCAAACAGTCGGCGGCTTGCACTCCTCCTTTAGCCGCCGCTGTGCTTATGCTGCGCGTGGCCCCTGCGTGCCGAGTGAGGGAGACATGCAGCTCGATTTCCAATGCGTGAAGTGCGAGGAATCTTTCTCGCTGGATTTTTCCGACATCTCCAACGACTCGGCGCTCTTGCGCTGTCCGGGTTGCGGCGCGCGCGCGCCCGATGAGCAGATCGAGCTCATCGTCAGCAGCCTCGAGGAGCTGTTCGGCGCGATCGCGGCGCTGCGGCGGAAGTTCACCGCCGTGGTCGAGATCAACAGCGAGGATCTGCCGCCGCCCTATGATGAAGCGCCGCTCATCGCCAAGAAGGCCGCGCTCCTCGACGAGGACGACAGCGAGGACTCTGACGAAGAGGAAGACCTCGAGGACGAGCGCGACGAGAAGGAGAGCGAGCTCTAGTACATCGACCAGGAACTTCGTTCCGGGTCGATGTACGTCGTCCCGTTGGAGGGAACCCTGCGGGTTCCCCTCAGCCAGCAAGCTGTCTGAGGCTCCCCTCCGCCACGGCCGGACTCCCGGCCGGGCCGCGCCTTGCGCGTCCTGGATGGGGAACGAACTTCCGGGCAGAGGTTCTAGTCTAGAGCCTCAATTGCGCGTGTAATAGCCGTCAAACGAAAGCTTGCGCGTCGACCCGCGCAGGTCTTCGGATTGGTGGTGGACGTGGTCTTTGTCGAGGCGCGTATAAGTGACGTAATAGGTCACGCCGGCGTTGGTGCCGCTGATGTTCATCACGCCGTTGCCGCCGGTGCCGCTCAGCTCCTCGAGGCCGTGGCTGGTGTCGCGATAGGTTTGATACCAGGTCTGCGTGCCCCCGTTGTAGAAGCTGACGCTGCGCCCCTGGTAGGGGCCATAGGAGAAATGCTCCAAAATGTAACAGCCGCTGCTATCGAAGGTGATCGAGCTGCTCGCGGGAGGACCTTGCGAGGCGTGATCGGCGATGGTCCACTCGCCGACCCAGAAATCAAAGGCGCGATAGTCGGCCCCTGCGCAGCTTCCGCTCTCTGCCCAGACCCGCGCGCCGAGCGTGCCGAACGAGGTGATCGACGCCTCCACCGAGGTCGCCGAGGCGGTGCTCTCGACCAGCGTCCAGTCGGTGCCCAGGCGGTAGAGGCGCAGGCGGCCGTCGGGCAGTCCGATCGGAACCTTGGCGCCGGCCAGCGCCAGCGAGAGAGTCGCGGGAACCGCCAGGGTCGTGCCCGCCGGCTCGAGCGTGAGCGTCAGCGCGGGCAGGGCGAGCGGATCGAGCGCGTCGGGCGGGGTGATGAAGGTCGCCTTCACGGTAACGGTGGCCGCGAGCGCGCCCGGCGGAATGGTCAGCGTCAGCGGGCCGGTCTGCAGCACCCCGCCCGCGGGCCCCACACTGACAGAATCAGTGGCCACAGGCGCGCTGGCCTTGCCGCCCCCACAAGAAAAGAGCGTGACGCAAACGATCGGCAAGACGTGGCGCATCGGAGCTCCCCAGGTGACTGCGCCAAACCTTAGGCGGAGCTTGACCTCTGCGCTGTCACGTTCTTGCTCAGACGACAGCCGAGGCTGATTTAATCAAGTCTCTCTCGCTTGCATCCGCTGCTCGCGCTTCTTCCAGCGCTCGCGCCCCTTTTCGCGCTCGCCCTCGCGGGTGCGAACGGTGGGGCGAGGGCTGAGCGCGCCGATCAGGCGAGAGGTGATCGCGGCCACCTCGAGCACGGCTTGCTCGAAGGCGGCGAGATCCGCTGCCGGCGGCTTGGCGAGGCCGCTCACCTTGCGCACGTACTGCAGCGCCGCAGCGTGGATCTCTTCCTTGGTTGTCGGCGGTTGGAAATGGGCCAGGACGCGAATGTTGCGGCACATGCCTGCAGTGTCTCACGGGCCTCCGGCGGGCGGAAGGCGCAAGGCCGCGGCCCGCGCGGCCAGGAGCTTGCGCTCGCGTTCGTTGCGGGTGAGCGATGCGGCGGTCTCGAAGGCGGCGCAGGCCTCGTCGCGGCGGCCAAGCCTCGCCAGCAATTCGCCGCGCACGCTCGGGAGCAAGTGATACTTGGCGAGCGAGGGGTCGGCAGCGAGCGCATCGACCAGCGGCAGCGCGGCCGCCGGGCCGAAGGCCATCGAGACCGCGACCGCCCGATTGAGCTCGACGACGGGCGAGGGCGAGACCCGCGCCAGCGCACCGTAGAGCGCCGTGATCCGCGCCCAGTCGGTCTCCGCGGCAGTGCGCGCGCGGGCATGGCAGGCCGCGATGGCCGCTTGCAGCGCGTAGGGTGAGAGCGCGCCGCCGAGCTGCTCGGCACGCGCCAGCGCCTGCAGTCCGCGGCGGATGAGCAGCTGATCCCAGCGGCCGCGATTCTGCTCCAGCAGCAGGATGGGCTCTCCCGTTGCGCTCGTGCGCGCGCCGGTGCGCGAGGCCTGCAACTCCAGGAGCGCCACCAGGCCCTGCGCCTCGGACTCGCCCGGCACGAGGTTGGCGAGGATGCGCGCCAGCCGCAGCGCGTCCTCGCACAGCGCGGGACGCATCCAGTCCTCGCCGGCGGTAGCGGAATAGCCTTCATTGAAGATCAAGTAGATGGCCTCGAGCACCGAGGCGAGCCGCTCTTTCAGCTCGGCGCCGCGCGGCACCGCGAAGGGAACGCCCGCGTCGGCCAGCGTCCGCTTGGCGCGCACGATGCGCTGGGCCACGGTGGCCTCGGGCACCAGATAGGCGCGCGCGATCTCGCCCACGGTCAGGCCGCCGAGCAGCCGCAGCGTGAGGGCCACGCGCGCCTCGGCGGAGAGCACCGGGTGGCAAGAGACGAAGACCAGGCGCAAGAGGTCGTCGCCCAGGTCCTCGTCAATGGAGGTGTCGAGATCCTTCACCGACAGTTCGCCCTGCAGCTGCAGCTCTTGCCCGAGCTGGCCGTGTTTCCTCTCGAGCAGCCTCTTCCTGCGCAGCTCGTCGAGGGCGCGCCGCCTGGCGGTCGCCATCAGCCAGCCGCCTGGATTGTCCGGCACCCCCGCTTGCGGCCAATGCTCGAGCGCGGCCACCAGCGCGTCCTGGGCCAGCTCTTCCGCCAGGCCGACGTCGCGCACGAGGCGCAGGAGCCCGGCGATGAGCCTCGGCGCCTCGATGCGATAGACCGCCTGGATTGCCAGCCGTGCGTCGGCAGCCATGGTGGCCACCGACTAGAGCACCGATCGGGTTGAGGGACCGAGAAGAACGGTCGAGTCGCAAGCAGCGCAAGGAACGACGAGGCGCCGTACTTTCTGTACGGCAACGAGGAGAGACGCGGCGATGCGCAGCGAATCGGCCGAGCGGGTTGCCCCAGCAACCCGCGGTTCTCCGACGGGATTCAACCCGTTCGGTGCTCTACGTGCAAGCGGCGGCGGGTGCAACTGCGCTCAGCGGTGCTGGCTCATCACCACGGCGCTCCAGGTCGGCGCGGACTTGAGGATCAGAGCCTGCAGGTGCGGCGGCAGATCGGAGAGGCTGGTCATCTGGTGAATCACCAGCACCTCGTCGCCGCCGAGGCCCGTGGGGCACCTGGTCGCCCACTCGATCGCCTCCTCCTTGGTCTTCGTCTCGATCAGGTAGAAGCCGCCGATCATGAAGCGCATGGTTGAGTCTCCTAGTGGTCGATAGTTTGAATGGTCGATAGTTTGATCCAGCCGAGGTCCAGAGGCCGCCGCTACTTGCCCGCCGTCTGCTTGCGCAGCGCCTCTTCCCTGGCCACCAGCTCGGGCGAGATGTCGAAGTCGGCCGCCTCCATCACCTTGCGCACCTCGATCTCGGCTTCTTCGCCCGGCCCCATCGGCGGGGGAGAGCGCGACGCCCAGGCGATCGCCTCCTCGCGCGACTTGACGTCGATGAGCCAGTAGCCGGCGATCAGCTCCTTGGTCTCGGCGAAGGGCCCGTCCACCACCGTGCGCTTGCCGCCGGCGAACTTGATGCGCGCGCCCTTCGAGCTCGGCTGCAGGCCCTCGCCCGCCAGCATCACGCCGGCCTTCACCATCTCCTCGTTGAACTTCATCATCTCGGAGACGAGCTCTTCCTTGGGCATCTCGCCCGCCTCGGACTTCTTCGACGACTTGACGATCAGCATGAAGCGCATGGTGTTCTCCTTCGGGGTGCTTGCCCGGTCTACGATGTCGACGAACGAGGGTGGACCAGATCGACACGGGCCATTAAAAAAGGCCGGACGCTCCCAGAAGGTATCCTCCGCCCATGCAAAGCACGTCAGGCCCGACCGAAGTGCTGCTCATCCGCCACGGCGAGACCGACTGGAATGCCTCGGGCCGCTGGCAGGGGCAGACCGACGTGCCGCTCAACGGCGCCGGGCTGCGCCAAGCCGCGCTGCTGGCGAGAAAGCTTCTGCGCGAGGGGCCGCGCCCGAGCGCGCTCTGGGCGAGCGATCTGTCGCGCGCGCTGCGGACCTCGGAGATCCTCGGCGAGGCGCTGGGTCTGCCGACGCAGCTCGAGCCTGGCCTGCGCGAGATCGACGTCGGCCGCTGGTCGGGCCGCACCAGCCGCGAGGCAGCGCTTCTCGACCCCGAGCTGCACGCGCGCATCCACGCCGGCGAGGATCTGCCGCGCGGCGGCGGCGAATCATTTGGCGACCTGTGCAAGCGCGCCGGCGCGGCCTTCGATCGGCTGGTCGCACGCCACCCTGGGCAGCGCATCGCGCTCGTCAGCCACGGCGGCGTCGTGCGCGCGACCTTGCAGCACGCGGTCCCGCAGCGCACCGACCTCGGCATTCCGAAGCTGTTGATTGGCAATACCTCGGTGACCATTTTAATCAAGCGCGCCGGCGCCTGGCACTTGCACACGCTCGACGACCGCAGCCACCTCGCGAACCCACTCGAGCCCGAGTTGGAGGACGACGCAGAGCGGGCATAAGGATGCTAGTGCCAGTCAAATAGGCACCGGTAGGGTACCGGCCGCCGGCAGGCAGAGGGCCGGTCGCGGCACGGCCACCCACCCGCATGCGGTGGTTCGCTGCGCTCGCATTTCTGGATTTCTGCTGCGGGAGCCCTTACGCCACGACCGACCCTCTGCCTGCCGGCTGCCTATCTGCCTGACATTGGGAGGGGGGTAAAAAGACTCAAGCTGGTCGCGCTTGAGTACTCAAGCTGACTCACTGGGTTTCCTTTTCCAATTCTCCCCATGCCTGTCAGCTAGGCAGCGGGCAGGCGGGAACCCGTCGGGAGGATTAAGGGCTCCGGCAACCTTGCATTTAAATTGGTGCAGATGTGCCGGTGGGTGCCCGTTCCGAGCGGCGGGTTCCCGACTGCCCGCGGCCGGTCCCCACCGGCGCCAATTTGACCGGCATTACCCCCACACCTCGCCAAAGAGCCGCGCGAAGTTGCCGCCCAGGATCTTTGCGACCCGCGCTTCGCTGTGCCCGCGCGCCAGCAAGAGGCCGCCCAACGTCTCCAGCCGGCGCGGCGTGTTCAGCTCGGGCGCGAAGAGGAAGGCGTCGGGCTCCTCGCCCGGCGCGGAGATGCCGGCCTTCTTGCGCCGCTCGATCGAGGCGGCAAACAGCTCCCGGTACTTGTCGTCAAGCACCACCGGAGAGAGCGAGCCGTCGCTGCCGATGCCCACGTGGTCCTCGCCGCACACCTGCACGGCGTGCTCGAGGTGGCGCACCACGTCCTCGGCGTGCGGCTGCCCGGCGGCGCGCAAGTACGGCATGAAGTAGATGCCGACCACGCCGCCCCTCTCGGCGCAGGCGCGCAGCTCCTGGTCGCGCTTGTTGCGCGGGTGCGCGAAGACGGCCGCGCAGCCGGTGTGCGTCATGGCCGAAGGCCCCTTGGCGCGCGCGATGGCCTCGGCCGTGGTGCGCTGCCCGCAGTGGCTCAAGTCGGTGACGATGCGCAGCTGGTCCAGCCGCGCCAGCGCCTCGTGGCCCAGCTTGGAGAGCCCGGCGTTGCGCGGCTCGAGGCACCCATCGCCGACGAGATTGCGCAGGTTATAGGTGGGCTGGATGACGCGCACGCCGAGGTGGTGGAGCACCTCGAGGCGCGAGAGATCCTCGCCCATCATGGCCAGGTCTTGAGTTCCATAGATGAGCCCGCAGCGCTGGGTTGCTTTGCAGGCCTTGAGATCGGCGGCGCGCTTGACCTTCACGAACACATCGGGGTGCTCGTCGAGCGTGCGCTCGGCCCGGGCGATGCCCGCGATGGTCTCTTCCCAGCTGTCGCCGACGCCGATGGTGAGATTGACCGCGGTCACGCCGGAGGCCTTGGCGTTGGCGACGGCCTTGGCGCTGAGCGGGGCCATTGGATCGCCACCGTCTTCACCCGGCCCGGCGAGCGCGTCGATGACGACCGCGTCCCCATATCCATTCCAAGTCGAGGCCCGCGCGCGCCGGCCCGCCGCCAGCGCGGCTCCCGTTGCGCAGAAGAGCTGCAAGGCCTGTCGCCGGGTGATCATGGACAGAGAGTGCCACAACGGCTCACTGGATGCCGTGCAGGACCATCGCCTCGGTGGTGTGGGCCTGCACGAAGGCGAAGGGCACGTAGACGAATCCGCCGTCGCCAAAGCAGTTGTTGTGCGAGTTCTTGACGATGAAATAGCCGTTGCCGTCAACGCTGAGCGGCGCGCCCGTGACGGTGGCCTGCACCTCGGCGTCCGTGACGAAGCCCACGATCAGCGCGTCGTGCTTGCCATCGAGGTGCGAGCCCGGGTTGTACCCGACGTAGCCGCCCGGGGCATAGTTGTACCAATCGTCGGTCTCCTGGAATCCCCAGACGATCGGATTCTGGTAGTAGGCCGAGATCGACATCAGCGCCGCCGAGCCCAGGGTGTTGTTTGGATTCCAGAGCTGGGAAGCGACCGTGATGCGGATGCCGTAGTTCTGCGAGTTGATGTTCGGAGGCTGATATCCGCAATAGACGATCCCAAGGATCGAGATGCAGTAGGTCTGCCCTTCGTGGGTGGTGTTCGAGCAAGGCTCATTGTAGTTGGCGCAGATATTGAAATAAGCCGTGACGTTGTGGTTCTTGTCGTAGGTCGCGGTCGAGACCAAGGCGGGGTTGAAGTCCCATTGGTTCTCGAAGGGCACCAGCCAATTGTCGGCGGCCAGGTGGTTGAAGATGTCGAGGCCCGTGTAGCCTGAGTTGCCGAGGTCCTGCCGCGCCCACACCAGCTTGGCGCGGTTCCACAGCGCCTGCTCGGAGAGGTTCTCGTAGACTCCCGAGGCCGCGTGCGCAGCGTACTCGATGGCCCCGATCGACGAGAACGCGGCGCAGGCGCCGCGCTTGGGCCCCTGGTCCTTGACGCAGGTGACGTGCGGCTTGCCGGTGAAGTCATAGTTGTTGACGATTCCATTGGCAGCAAAGGAGCACGAGCTTGAGTTGCCCGCCTGGTCGCCGCCATAGCCTTCGCCATTGTCGTGGCCGCAAGCGCGCATGGGTGTCGCGCCCAGGAAGTACGGGGGCCCGCCGTGGAAGAGAAGCATGTTGTTGCCGAGGGTGAGGTTCAGGTTGGCGACCTGGGCGTCGGTATATTGACCAGGGTTTTGCTGCACCAATTTCGGATCGACGAGGCCAGCCTTCTTGATCGCCGCCGGGTCGAGGCGCTTGTAGGTCTCTGAGTAGAACCTGAGTTGATTCTCCCTCCGCCCGAAGCTGCGCAGCGAGCCCGCGAGTGAATGCTTTGCGTCGGTGGCGCCGAGCAGCAGCTCCTGCCGCTGCTGGCTCCCGATGGTGTAATGGTGCACGACGTTGCCGTCCGGGAGCAGCTCGTCGCCCGGCGCCGCGACCAGGTCGGGAGGCATCAGCGACTTTCCACCGGCCCGCTCGGCCTCGCGGATCACCGCCTCGTCGCGCTTGAGCTGCAGCGCGGACATTGCGGCCTGCGCGTCGTTCGTGCCCAGGCTGAGCGGCTGCCAGTCGGCCTTTGCCTGGGCGGCGGCGAAGTCGGCCTGCGAGAGCATCTGCGCGCCCGGCGGGAGCGCGCTGGTGGCCAGCCCGATGGCTTCCGCCGGCACGCCGTCACCCGCGGGCATGTTCCACGGCGCGGGCGGGGCGGCCGAGGCAGCGCCAGTGACGGAGACGTTGCCCGACTCGGCACCGGCGCCGAGCAGCCCTGCGAGCGTGCTGGTCGCGCCGGCCGAGACGGCCGACTCGGAAGCGAGGTCAGCAGCAGCCGAGGTGGCCAGCGCAGCCTGCGCGGTAGAGCCTTGATCGGCGAAGCAGAGCGCCTTGACCGGCGCCTGATTGGAAGCATCGCCCGGATTGGCGGTGGTATCGGAAGCAGGGCTGCCACCGAGGTTGAGTAGAGAGGCGTCGGTACTCAAGCTGCAGCCCTGGCCGAAGTCGAGCTGCCCGTCATTGACGGCCTCTTGATAGGTGCAGCTCCAGACCCGGCGCCAGGCAACTTGCTGGCTCGCGTTCCAGCACTCGCGAACAAGGTAGGCCGTTCCCGCGGGGAGATTGCCCGAATAGATCGCCGCGCTCGCATAGCCGCCGACGCCGGCGGTCCGGCGCACGCGCGCGTGCAGGGTCTCGAGCCTGGTCGCGTCTACGCCCGGCAGGCCAAGGGCGGAGAGCAGCGCGGAGAGATCGGCCTCGGTGCTGCCCGTCATCCAGGCGCGCGCGGGCTGCTGCGCGGTTGCCAACGTCCGCACCACCTCGAAGTGCAGGGTCTGCGGCGGCGCGCTCGCCGGGTCGGAGGTGTAGTTCTTCAAGAGCAAGCGATGGTGGGCCCCGGCCGCGCCGTGCCGGAAGCCGAGGAGGATCTGGCCCTGCGCGAGCGTCGCCGCTTTGGTGCCCGCCGCCACCGATCCGAACGCGCCGAAGTCGATGCCGACGATCCCCGAGCCGCGACCCTGGGTGGCGAGGGTGGGGTCGCGCGTGAACGAGCCGGTGAGCACGGTTTGATACGCGCTGTCAGCGGCGCCCTTTGCCTTCGCTTCGCCGAGCCAGCCAAAGTGCGTGTCGGCCGCCTTCTTCATGGTGAAGCGGAGCGTCAGGCCATCGCCGCCGTCTAAGATCCAGACGTGCAGGACTGCACTCTTCTGCACCGGCTTCTGGTTCTTGATGGCGCCTTCGAAGAGCCCGACCACGGCCGCCACCTGCGCGTCGAGCGCAGCAGTCTCGGTGGCGATGGGCCCGGCGATCACGCTGGTCGCAAGCGGCGTGGCTGCTTGCGTCAAAGCGTCCGCGCGACTGCTGGTGCTGGTCTCGGAGCCGAGCGCCAGGGCCGCGGCGCTCGGCTCGGCGTCTACGAACTCAGGGGACGCGGGGGCGAGGCTGCTGCCTCCGCAGGCCGCAAGAAGCAGCAACGTGCTTGCCGTCACGCAAAAGCAGGCGCCGGCAATGCCTCGGGTTACGGTTGCAATTGTCATTTTGAGACCCTCGTCGTGCGGACCCGAACGCCCGCGGGGGGCTAAGTTCGAATTGGCATGGTCTCGAACATTTCTTCGTCGGGATAGCAATATCCCCACGCCTCGCCAGCGGGTCTGCCATGTCGCTCCTGACTCGGCGCCGCAGTGTATCCTCTCAACATGCGCCTTTCTTGCCTCGTCGCCCTGCTCGCGCTCTCGTGCGCCTGCGCCGCCGCCCCCCGCGCTGCTCCCGCGCCGCGCGCGCGCATCACCCTGACGTATCTCGGTGTCGCCGGCTGGCAGTTGAGCGACGGCAAGACCACCGTCCTCGTGGACCCCTATTTCTCGCGGCCCGACTTGAGCGACGGCCGCAAGGTCGCTCCCGACGAGGATCAGCTCGCCGCCCGCTTCAACTCACGCGCGGACGTGATCCTCGTCAGCCACTCGCACCTCGACCACGTGCTCGACGTTCCATCGCTCGCAAAGCTCACCGGCGCGCAGATCATCGGCAGCGAGAGCAGCGCCAACTATGCGCGCGCCGCCGGTGTGCCCGGCGACAAGATCATCACCGTCAAAGGAGGCGAGGACTACGACTTCGGCGCCTTCTCGGTGCGCGCGCTGCCCAGCCTGCACAGCGCGCTCGGGCGGAAGCACAACTTTGGCGCCAGCAAGACCATCCCGGCCGGGGTCGCGCTGCCGATGACCTTCGACGACTTTCACGAGGGCGGCACCTTCGCCTATCTGGTCCGCCTCGCGGGACATGAGGTCCTCTTCCTCAGCACGGCGAACTTCATCGAGCGCGAGCTCGCGGGCCTCAGGCCCGACGTGGCCGTGGTCGCCACTGGCCTGCGCGGAGAGATTTTTGATTACACGTGTCGTCTGGCCGGGCTGCTCGGGAGGCCAAAGCTCTTCCTCGCCAATCACTTCGACGCCTGGAAGAAGCCGCTCGGCAAGACGCTCGAATTGACCGAGGAAGACAAGTCCGACTTGAGTCAGTTCGCCGCCGAGGCGCGCAGCTGCTCGCCGGAGACCCGGGTGGTGGTGCCCGAGCACCTGCAGCCCATCGGGATCGACTGATCCCAACTCAAGCCAACTCAAGCCAGCGCGGCCAGGGCGCCGAGGAGCGCGCTGACGGCCACCTCGGTGCGCAGCGGGCGCTCGCCGAGCGAGACTTGAGTAAAGCCGCGCGCCGCCAGCAGGTCGAGCTCGAAGGGAACCCAGCCGCCCTCGGGGCCAATCGCCAGGAGCGCGGGAGCCTTGATTGCGGAGGTGACCTCGCGCAGCGGGCGCGACCCCGGGTGGGCCAAGAGGCGGAGCGGAGCGCTCGCGAAGAGTTGGTCCAATTCGTCTTCCACGAACGGCCGCAGCCGCTCGCGCACCAGCACCTCGGGCGGCAGGGTATCGCGCGCCTGCTCGAGGCCCAGGCAGAGCAGCTCTTCGATGGCCGGCGGCTGCAGGACGGGCGAGCCAAAGAAGCTCTTCTCTACCCGCGCGGCGTTCACCAGCACCAGCCGGCCGACGCCGAACGAGGCGATGGCCGGCAAGATCTTCTTCAAGGCCTTGGGCCGCGGCATCGCCAGCAACAGATCGACGCCCGCCCGCCGTGGTGGCGGCTCCGAGAGCGCGACGCGCAACACCAGCGCGTCTTCGGAGAGCGAGACCACCTCGCCGGTGCCGACCAGGCCGCCGAGCATTCCGACCCGCAGCGTGGTCCCTTCTTGCACGCGCAGGACTTCGCGCGCGTGGAGCAGGCGCCGGCCCGTCAGCCGGACCAGGCCGCCGTCGCTGCTCTCGCCAGCTTTGATCAAGAGCAGGTTCATGCACGAACCAACGCAGCCGATTGCGGGCAGCGGACCTTGCCGCGCCCGCAAGAGAAGGCCGTGCCGCTACTCAGCGTGCTTGAGCTTCCAGGCTTCGCGCGCGGCTTCCTGCTGCTTCTTCGGCAGGCTGCGGTGCTCCTGGCACATGTAGCCAGAGCCCGGCCCGCCCGAGCGGTTCTTGCACCCGACGATGCGGCAGGACATGTCGAGCTTGCGGCCGGTCATGGCCGCGCGGCGCCGCTCATTCGCCGAGGCGCCGCCCGGCGCGCGCGTGTTCGCGGTGGAAGCGGGTGCCGTTGACTTCGCCCGCCCGCCTAGCCGGCTTTGGATGCGGTCGGCCAGGATGCCGGCGGCGTGGTCGATGAGAGCGTCGAAAGGATGAGAGGCTCGGGCCAAAGTGTTCTCCTAAGCGTGAGTTGCAGCCCCCGCCGCAGGCAGAGTGATACATGGTTGCGAACCAATCGCCAACCCAAGATTGCATTTGATTGTCCCGGGGACACGGGCGTTCAGTCTCTTTCCTACAGAGACTGCCAAGGTTGAATTCCCCGCCTTGGTCGAGGCCAGATAGGACCAATCAGCCGCCGACCCATCCAAATCAACCCGGTTGGGAGAGTAGTTTACCGATACCCAGCTCGGCGAATTTCTCCGCCGGCGGCGATCGACTCTGCCATACTCATGCCGATGAATCGCTCGGCGCCGCACCCGGTCACCCTGCGGCAATTGCAATACCTCGTGGCCGTCGCCGAGCTGCGCAGCTTCCGGCGCGCGGCCGAGGCGTGCGCGGTCTCGCAGCCTTCGCTCTCGATGCAGATCGGCCATGCCGAAGAGGCCCTTGGCGTGCGCGTCTTCGAGCGGCTGCCCCGCGGCGTCGTCATCACCGAGGCCGGCGAGGCGGTGCTCGAGCGCGCGCGTCGCACCCTGCGCGAGGCCGACGACCTGATCGCCACCGCCGGCCGCGCGCGCGACCCGCTCGCCGGCACGCTGCGCATCGGGGTCATTCCCACCGTCGCGCCGTACCTCTTGCCCGAAGTCGCGCCGCTCCTCCGCGCGCGCCACCCGCGCCTGCAGCTGCTCTGGTCCGAGGAGCGCACCGCGCCGCTGGTGGCGCGCATCGCCGAGGGCCAGCTCGACGCCGGCATCGTCGCCGCCGAGTCCGACCTGGGCGAGCTCTCGCAGGAGCCGCTCGGCCGCGACGCCTTCTCGCTCGCCGTCCATGCGGGCCACCGGCTGGCGCGCGGCGACGCTCCGGTGCGCGCCGCCGAGCTGGACGGCGAGACGGTGCTCCTGCTCGACGACGGCCACTGCTTTCGCGACCAGGCGCTCGCGGTCTGCCAGCGGGTCGGCGCCGAGGAGGCAAGCATGCGCGCGACCAGCCTCTCGACGCTGGCGCAGATGGTCGCGGGCGGCGCCGGCATCACGCTCCTGCCCTTCATCGCCATCGCCACCGAGAACCGCGCGCGGGGGCTGGTCATCCGCCACTTCGGCGCCCGCGGTCCGGCGCGCACGCTGGCGCTGGCGTTCCGCAAGACCTCGCCCATGGAGGTGGCGCTCTCGGCGCTGGTGAAGACCCTCCGCGAGCGGCTCGCGCAGCTCGGCGAGCGATAGCCCCAGCCTATCGGTTGTTAAGAAACGACGTATTGGCGGCGATGACCGGACCCTCGCATCCTCCTCCCCGCGAAGGAGAGCGCGATGTCCAATTGGGATGAGTACAAGCAGACGATGGCCCTGCAGCCGACTCTCTGGTCGGCGGCCCGGGGGAACGATCCGGCCGGGCTTGCGCGGCTGCTCGCCGAGGGGGCCTCGTCGACGGCAACGGCGGCGCCGGGCACAACTATCAGCCCAATAGCTTCGACGAGGTGGGCGAGACTCAAGCCGCGTCGCTCCCGCCCTATGTCTTGGCGGGCGCAATCAACCGCCACGACCACCACCGCGGCGACGAGGACTACTATTCGCAAGCGCGCGATCTCTTCCGGCTGATGAGCGCCGACCAGAGAGCCTTGCGCGGCGTTGCCGGGTGATCCGCTGAGAGTCCCGGTCGTCAAGTAGAGAAGGCTTCTGGCTTCCGGCTGAAACGGGACTTCGGGCGAATGCTTCTTCAGTCGATGGCCGGAAGCCGATTGTCTACGTCTCTTGATCCAAGAAGGTCACTCGTCCGCTCTCGAGCTCGTATTCGGCGCCCAGCACGCGCAGGCGGCCGGCATGGAGGAGGTGCTCGATGAGCGAGCTGCCGTGGCTGAGCTGCGCCACCGAGGCGAGGACGTTGGCGCGCATGGCGGCGCGGAGCGGGTCGGAGATGCCCGGCGCCGCGAGCACGGGGGCGATGATGGGCGCGATGCGCGAGGTGATGCGCAGGACGTTGCTGCTCGTCGGCGCGTCGCCGGTCTGGAGTTGGCGCGCGGCCGCGGCGATGGCGCCGCAGCGGGTGTGGCCCATCACCAGCACCAGCGGGATCTGGAAGGCCTCGACCGCGAACTCGATCGAGCCGACCTGCGACGGGGCGACGATGTTGCCGGCGACGCGGATGACGAAGAGGTCGCCGAGCCCCGCGTCGAAGACGAACTCGGCGGGGGCGCGCCCGTCCGAGCAGCTGAGCACGGCCGCGAAGGGCCTCGCCTCGGTGGCGGAGGCGCGGTCCCAGCGCGTGCGCGCCTCGGGCGCGAGCTCGACGAAGCGCCGGTTGCCGTCGCGGAGCCGCTTCATCGCCTCGGCGGAATCGATGGTCATCGGGCAGAGGAAAAGGGCGAAACGCCCCGCAGGTCAAGAGCTCGCTGGCTGGGTCCTTCCAGCGCTCGACGGTTCGCCCTGCGCGCGCGCGCGATCTTCCCGGGCGGGCGGGTCCGCCGAGAGGCAGGTCCGCACCGCCGAAAGCAGCGTGTCGGCGCCGGCGGGCTTGGAGAGGACCAGGGTCGCCGGCAGCGGCCCCTGCGGCATGGCCGCGCTCAAGACCAGGACGCGATAGCTTCCCCAGTCGGCCCTGCGCGCGGCCTCCCCGAGGAACCGCCAGCCGCTCATGACCGGCATGGTCAGGTCGAGCAGCACCACGTCGAAGGGCCCGCTGTCGAGGGCGTGCAGCGCTCCCTGCCCGTCGGCGGCCGCCTCGACGTCGAACCCCGCGGAGGCGAACAGCTCGCTGGTGCCGGAACGGATGTCGGGGTCGTCGTCGACCACCAGGATTCGCGCTGCTCGTTCCGGCAAGGTGCCGCCAATCAAGCGAACTGAGAACCGCGCGAGACCCGCGCCGTCAGCAAGCTCGGCATCAAGTCCGCCGATGCACGAAGAACCTCACTTTCCGGGACCCGGGTTGTTTGAACTCGTGCAGTTCGAGGCGGGAGGGGCCAGGCGCTCGTGCCTCCGCCTGCCATTCGAGTCTTGATTGAAACAGTTGCGCGCCGCCTGGGTGAGGCGCAGCTTCCGGCGATGGCAGAGGCACCGCCCTGGGAGAGGAAGCCGCCTCGGAAGAAGGCGCCCCGCAAGCTGACCGCGGAGCAGATCGCCGAGGCGAGGCAGCGGGCACAGAAGGCTGGCCGGCGCTATCCGAACCTGGTCGACAACATGGCCGTGCTGCGCAAGAAGACCTGACCGGCGCGAGCTACCAGCTGCGCAGCGGCGGCGGCGGGGGCCGCGGCACCACCACCGGCTCCATCATGTTCAGGCGCACCAGGCGGTCGACCGCGGCGCGCACTTCGCTCCGCTCGGGGCCGCAGCCGTCGAGCGCCGTCGCCAGCTCGTCGATGGTGCGCGGGCCCGCTTGCAGCTCGCCCAGGTAGAGCCCGTCGTTGGACTCGAGCTTCAGGCGCGCCGCCCAGTCGCTGTGGGCCGCGTCGAACGAGCGGCGCCCGCCTTCGCCGCGAGCGGCGACGATGGCCGAGCGGAAGGTCTCGCCGGCGTCGCGCCCTGCCGCGGAGAGCTGGAACCGCTGCCCGCGCGGCCAGCGCGGCTTCTGCGTGCGCGTCTCTTGATCGTCCATGGGGTCACTTTACGCCCATTTGCTTCGAGAGCGCTGATCCTCGAGCGCGGCGGCCAGGCGGGCGAGGGCCGAAATCGCGAGCGGCAGGCTACCCGCTTCCGAGTCAATAAAGCCACACCGCGTGGCTGTGCCAGTACTGCGCGGTCTCGGCCGAGAGCGTGACGAGGCCGTCGCTGGGGACGCGCAGGTCATGGGCAGAGGTGGGCTGGCCAAGGCGGGCCTCGCCGAGATCGGCCAGCAGCGCTCCCGAGGAAGAGGTGGCGCGAAAGGTGGCGTGCGCGGCCTCGGTGGTCGCGCTGTCGTTGATGGCGCCGGTCAGGCGCAGCGCGGCGCCGGGGGGGAGCTTGACCAGCAAGCGGCTCGGCGCGTGGGCCGAGAGCGCGCGGGGCCGAGGGACGCCGCCGACCCGCACCTCGCTGCCGCCGTCCTCTTCGTAGCCGAGCCAGCCGTTGGCGCCGACCTCGCCCCAGGCGGTGCTGGCCGAGACCACCAGCGGCGCGCCTTCTGGCAACGCTTGCAGCGCGGCGTGCACCTCGGCGGCGCGCGCCGGCGAGTCGAGCTCGGCGATGACCGCGCAGCCGTGCGTGAGCCGCTCGGGCGAGGCGCCAAAGTAGAGGTGTGGCTCGGCGACCGTCTGCAGGCCAAAGCGGTGCGCGACGGCCCCGAGGATGGCGTCGTCGGTGCCCTCCCGTGCCAAGGCGAGCTGCAGCGGCGCCCAGATCTGCTCGAGCGCCGGCCGGGTCAGCACCAGCGCGGCGCCGAAGTGATAGGTGAAATCGCCGCCGGCGAGCACGGTCCATTGGTCGCGATCGGCCTCGGCGAGCACCGAGCGATATCCATTGCCGAGATAGAGCGGCGCTGCTGGATCGAGCGTGCTGAGGTGCGCCTGCAGGCGGTCCCAGGCGAGGTAGCAATCGTCGTCGGTCTTGACCAGGAAGTCCCAGGGCAGCTCGCGGGCGCGGCGCAGGCCCTCGAGCAGCTTGATGGGGATCGCTTGATAGGTGTCGAGGCGCGAGCCGCTCTGGACGCAGGGCCAGAAGCGCTCACCGAGCTCTGCAGAGAGCGCGGTGTCGGCGCAGAAGCGCAGGTCGGCGAACTCGGGTGGCCGCGCGCCCCAGGTGTGGAGCACGGCGTCGAGCCGGTCGCGATATTTGGCGCTGGCAAGCACGAGCGCGAGGACCCGCATCGGCGGATCTTAGTTGATTCCTCGCCCCGCCGTCCTATCGATTGCCTCCCCTCGCGCAGCTCGCTACTCGCCCTTGAACTGCGCCGGGCGCCGCTCGGCAAAGGCGGAGAAGGCCTCGGCCAGGTCTTGTGACGCCAAGAACGCCGAGTTCCAGACGGCGACGAATCGCTCGCCGTCGGTCGCGCTCTTGTCCTCGCAGTAGTTCATCACCTGCTTGGCCCCTTGGACCACCAGCGGCGGGTTCTGTGCGATCTGCCTCGCCATCGCCCGGGCCGCGCCCAGCAAGGCCTCGCGCGTCGGGTACACCTCGTTGCACAAGCCGATGCGCAGGGCGCGGGCAGCGTCGACGTCACTCCCGGTGAAAGCGAGCTCACGAGCGACTCCGGGGCCGACGATGCGCGGCAAGCGCTGCAGGCTGCCCATGTCGGCGACGATCGCGAGCTTCACCTCGCGCACGCTGAAGCGGGCGTCGGCCGAGGCCAGCCGGATGTCGCAGGCAGAGATGAGGTCCACGCCTGCGCCGATGCACCAGCCCTGCACGGCGGCGATGACCGGCTTCCTGCACGCCTGCACGCGGTCATTTGCCTGCTGCATGTCGAGGATCAAGTCGTGCAGCCGCGTGCGGCCGGACGCCAGCGCATCCGGGGAGATGAGCGGGCCCATGTCGGCCATCATCGCCTTCAGATCCAGCCCGAAGCAGAAGTTGTCACCTTCGCCGCGCACGATCACCGCGCGCACGCCCTGGTCGCGGTCGAGCGCGGCAAAGACTTGCGGCAGCTCGGTCCAAGTGGCCGGGCCCATCGCGTTTCCCTTGCCGGGGCCCGTCAGCACCACCTCGGCCACGTGCTCGGCGATCTCCACCCGCAGCGATCGATAAGAGTCCATGCAGAGAGGCTATCGCATGCCCATGGCGAGCGGTGTAAAGCTCTCCACCCTTGAGCCCGAGCCCGCCTGACTCCGCAGCGCCCGTCCGCTGGATCGCCACCTGCCCGGACGAGACCAAAGAGGTGCTGGCCGGCGAGCTCCTGCGCCTCTCCGTGCGCGACGCAAAGCCCATCTATCGCGGCGTCGATTTCACCGCCAATCTGGAGACGGCCTATCGCGCGCATCTCGTCTTGCGCACCGCCAGCCGCATCCAGCGCATCGTCTCCGACCTGCCCGCGCGCTCGGCCGCGGAGCTGGGAGCGGCGGCAGCGGCCATCGCCTGGCCCGCGTGGCTGCTCGCTCGGCGCCCCTTCAGCGTCACGGCCATCTTGACGGACGCGGCCGCCCGCGCGCTCGGCGAAGAGGCGGTGCAAGCCGCGATCAGCGAGGCGATCGCGCGGAGCTTCGCCGCCGCCGCCGCCGCGGCCCCGCGCTTCGACCCGCTGGCCGACGAGCCGGTGCTGCTGATGGCCCACCTGCGCGCCGGAGTCTGCACGCTTGGCCTCGACACCGCCGGGCGCGCGCTGCACAAGCGCGGCTGGCGCCTCCCTGGCCACCCGGCGGTACTCAAGGAGACTCTAGCGGCGAGCATCTTGCTGCTGGCCGGCTATGACGGCACCGAGCCGCTCCTCGACCCGATGTGCGGGTCCGGCACCGTCGCGATAGAAGCGGCTTATATCGCCTTGAACAAGGCGCCGCTCATCCACCGCGGCAAGGACGACTTTGCTTTCGAGCACCAGGCGGGCTTCGATCGGCAGCTCTGGCGCCGCGTCTCGGAGCAAGTGCGCGCAGAGAAGCTCCCGGCGCCGCGGGCGCCTCTCTTCGCCTCCGATCTCCGCACCGCCTATGTCGAGCTGGCCCGCAAGACCGCGCTCCGCGCGCGGGTGGAGAAGCACATTGCCTTTAGTACCGCCTCATTCTTCGAGCTCGAGCCTCCGGCCGGCAAAGGGCTCGTGGTGGCAAACCTTCCCTACGGCGAGCGGATCGGAAAAGGAACTCTGCCAACTCTATTGAGTGAGGTCGGACGCACCTTGCGCGAGCGCTTCGCCGGCTGGCGCGTGGCGCTGCTGGTGCCGGCCGAGGTGCCGCGAGAGGCGCTCGGCCAATGGGCACGCAAGGAGATCGCCCTCAAGAACGGCGCGCTCGACGTCTGCCTCGTCCTCGCGGGCCCGCGGCGGTAGCTTCAATGCCTGTTGAGGCGGCCTATCGGTCTGAACAGACATTGATTCCTGAATTTGAGAATGAGCGTTGAGCGAGATACTGCGGCCCAGCTTGAAACCCAGGCGAGGACCGCGCCATCATCGGCGCGATGGCCAACCAACCTTCCTTCGTGCAGCACTCCGTCGATCTCTTCTCGCCGCTGGCCGCGGTGACTGCGCGGAGCATGTTTGGCGGCCACGGCCTGTATGCCGACGGGCTCATGTTCGGCCTGCTCGACGATGGCGAGCTATTCCTCAAGACCGACGAGGAGTGCCAGCAGGCGTTCGTCGCCGCGGGCGGCAAGCGTTGGACCTATCCGAGCCCCAAGGGACCGATGGAGACCCGCTACTTCCAGCCGCCCAGCCAGGCGATGGATGACGCAGAGCTGATGAAGCCCTGGTTCGAGCTGGCGCTCGCGGCCGCGCGAAGGAGCGCCGAGAAGAAGGGAAGAGGCAAGAGCAAGAAGAAGAGCGCGCGCAAGTAGGGCAGGGACGGCGCCACTGATTTGTCAATCGGCCGAGGATCCGTTGCTGCCTTGCGCTCCAGGTCGTACCCGCCCTTACCCCAGCTTTTTGCTGAGAGCGTCACCTGGAGCACCCCCACATGAGAGCTCGTCTTCTTTATACGGTCGTTGGACTTTGCGCTGCCGCGCTCGCCGGCTGCGGCGGTGGCTCGTCGGACCTGAGCGCCGATCCCGAAGCGGCCGCGCTCAGCGCCATCCCCAGCCTGCCGCACAAGCGGATGTGCGAGGGCGGCAAGCTGCGCTGCTTCGCCCACGTCCGCACGACGAACGGAAAGATCAAGTCGGCGGCCGCGCCCGCGGGCTTTGGCCCGTCAGACCTCGCGTCGGCCTATGCGCTCAGCACCAGCCAGAGCGTGAACGAGACCATCGCCATCGTCGATGCCTTCGGCTATCCGAACGCCGAGAGCGATCTCGCCACCTATCGCAGCACCTATGGGCTGCCGCCTTGCACCACCGCGAACGGCTGCCTGCGCATCGTCAACCAGACCGGCCAGAGCTCGCCCCTGCCGCCCGCGCCCGCCTCGAACGACGACTGGACCGTCGAGACCGCGCTCGACCTCGACCTGGCCAGCGCCGCCTGCCCGAGCTGCAAGCTCCTCCTGGTGCAGGCGAACAACGACCAGGACGAGGGCCTGTTCATCGCCAACCAGACCGCGGCGAGCCTCGGCGCCACCGTCATCAGCAACAGCTGGGGCGGCAGCGAGTCATCGTTCACCACCAACGGCGGCGCGCCGGCCAGCGCGTACGAGCACTACTTCGATCACCCCGGCGTCGGGACCTTCGTGGCCTCGGGCGACAGCGGCTACGACGACAACGGCTCGGGCCCCGACTATCCGGGCACCTCGGCCATGGTCACCGCGGTCGGCGGCACCTCGCTGACCAAGGCGGCCGGCACGGCGCGCGGCTGGGCGGAGAAGGCCTGGGGCCTCGGCATCGTCATTCCGCAGCTCTTCGGCGCGGGCGGCAGCGCCTGCAGCACCATCATCCCCAAGCCCTCGTGGCAGCCGGCGTCAAGCACCTGCGCCTTCAAGGCGTCGTCCGATGTCGCCGCCGTCGGCGACCCCTCGACCGGCCTCGCCGTCTACAACAACGGCCCCTCGAGCAGCGGCTGGGTGACGGTCGGCGGCACCAGCGCAGCCGCGCCCTTCGTGGCCGGCGTGTACGCGCTCACCGGCCATGGGCGCGAGTCTCCGCAATATGCCTACGCGCACCCGGGCAGCTACTTCGACGTCACCTCGGGCACCAACGCCACCTCGGCCTGCTCGTTCGGGTCGATCTTGTGCAACTCGCGCGCGGGCTGGGACGGCCCGACCGGCATCGGCACGCCGAACGGCAAGCTGCTCGGCACCGGCAGCTGCACGCCCCAGTGCAAGGGCAGGTCGTGTGGTGCGGACGGCTGCGGCGGAAGCTGCGGCGCGTGCCCCAAGGGCGACTCGTGCAGCGCCGCCGGCCAGTGCGTCGCCGGCTGCGTTCCCCAGTGCAAGGGCTTGCAGTGCGGCGCCGACGGCTGCGGCGGAAGCTGCGGCACCTGCCCGGCCGGCGATGCCTGCTCGAGCGCGGGCCAGTGCGTCGCCGCCTGCACCCCGCAGTGCACGGGCAAGACCTGCGGCCCCGACGGCTGCGGCGGCGTCTGCGGCAGCTGCGCCGGGTACTGCTTGTTCGGCGTGCTCTGCTTGTAGAGTTTGAGCTTGGCGACAGACCGGCGCCCCGGAGGTTGACCTCCGCCGGCGCCGGAAGCCACTCAAGCAGCATGGACTCGAAGGCAAAGCTCGCGGGCCAGGTCGCCATCGTCACCAGCCTCTGCGTCGATGGCGGGACGACTCTCTACCCTGAGTTCGTCTCGGGCGGTTGAGTTCGCAGTCTCACGGCAGCACGTCGTGGAACGAGGGCTCGCGGTCGGCTTTGGCCGACGCCCGACGGTGCAGGGAGAATCCCGGACCACCAAAGCGGCCGGCGTGATACGCGAGCGGCCATGCGCGACGCGTCCCGGCAGGTGGTGGTGACCGGCGTCGGCGTCTGCTGCTGCCTGGGCGACGATCTGGCGCGCATCGAGGCCGCCCTGCGCGAGGGGCGCGCAGAGCCGCTCGCGAGCCGCCCACCGCCGCTGCCGGGCGGGGCGCGCTGCCAGATCTACGGCGGCTACAGCGGCGACCTGAGGGCCGAGCGGCAGCTGGCGCGGTTCATGGGCCGGGCCGCGCTCCTGGCTTACAAGGCGGCGAGGGCCGCGCTCGCGCAGTCGGGGCTCGCGCGGCGCGACATCGCGGTCGTCGCCGGCAGCGGAACCGGTGACGTAGCGACGCACGTCGAGGTGCAGGAGAAGCTCTCGCGGCCCGATGGGGCGCGGAAGATCTCGCCGACCGTGATCCCGCGGCTGATGGGCTCGACGGTCTCCGCCAACCTCTCCAGCGCGCTCCGGACCACCGGGCCGTCGTTCAGCGTCAGCGCGGCCTGCGCGGGCGGCGCCTACAACATCCTGCTCGCCGCCGAGCTGATCGAGCACGGCCACGTGGACGCTGCGCTCGCCGGCGCCGCCGAGGCCGAGGACGCGCACTTCCACGCCGGCTTCGACGCCATGCGGGCCATGAACGGCAGCGACAACGAGCACCCGGAGCGCGCCTCGCGGCCCTATGCCGCCGACCGCGCCGGGTTCATCTTCGGCGAGGGCGCGGGCATGTTGGTGCTGGAGACGGCCGCGCACGCCGCCGCCCGCGGCGCCAAGGTGCTCGGCGTCCTGCGCGGCTACGGGATGTCCTCGGACGGCACCGGCGAGATGGTCTTCCCCAGCGAGGAGGGCGCAGCGCGCGCGATGGACCGCGCCCTGCGCCACGCGGGGGTCTCCGCCGACGAGATCGACTACGTCAACACGCACGGCACTTCGACACCGGCGGGCGACGTCTCTGAAGTCCGCGCGCTGCGGCGGCTCTTCGGCCCGCGGGCGCTGGCCTACTCGTCCACCAAGGGCTACACGGGGCACACCGTCTCGGCGGCGGGCGCGCTCGAGGCCATCTTCACGCTGGCGATGCTGCGCGACGGCTGGATTGCGCCCTCGGCGAACGCAGAGCCGCTCGACCCGGAGCTCGCCGACTATCCGCCCGTGCTGCGCCCGGTCTCGCGGCCGCTGCGGCTGGCGATCTCGAGCTCGCTTGGGTTTGGCGGGACCAACGCCGCGCTCGTCCTCGGCAGAGCGGACTAAGTCCAATGGCAGGCAGATAGCGCTCGGTGAGCTATCGGCCGCCGGCAGGCAGAGACCCCCGGCGCGGCGCGGGCGCCACCCGCACGCGGTGGCTCGCTGCGCTCGCATCTTTTTGATTTCTGCTGCGGGAGCCCTAGAACCGCGCCGGGGGTCTCTGCCTGTCGGCGGCCTATCTATCTGCCAGACATCGATTCTTTGAATTGGCGAATGAGCGTTGAGCGATATGCTTGATTGACCTCGCTTTTGCCCACCTCTCCAAGGTCTGCCACTGCAGCAGGCGCCAGGGAGGGGGACGCCCTCGTCGGCGCTCGTGGGTGCCTCGTTCTTGCTGTTCAGATGGTCAATATTGCGAGGCGGGTCCCGCTGCGCCGGCGAGGGCGTCCCCCTCCCTGGCGCCGGCCAAAGTTTCACCGGCGCTGCAGCGACAGACCTTGCCCTCCGCTATCGTTGGCCCATGCCGGCGGTCTCTCCTCGCGGGGCTGCGCAGCGAATCGGCCGGTTATCCGACGGGAACCAACCCGTTCGTTGCACTAGCCGGGCGTGTACAGCGTTACGCCGCGGTGGACGATGCCGTTCTGGAAGTCCGGCGGATGCCACTCGACGCGGGCGAGCACGAGCAGCGCGCCGAAGGTCCTGGTGGTCGTCGAGAACATTGGATAGGTCACGGGGTCGTGCAGGATGTCCACCGCCCAGGTCGTCATCGCCTGGGTCACCTGCGCCTGCCGCATCAGCTTGTAGCCAGCGGGGAAGGGTGGGTTGTCGGCCGGGTTTGGCGTGTCGATGCAGCACTCGATGTCCGCCGCTCCGGGGCAGTGGCCAGGGTACGAGCTGTGGTCTGCGAGGGCAGCGCAGGCGGTGACCTCGATGCAGATCCCCGGAGCGCCGCTCACCGCGCAGGTGGCGCCGGCGTCCGGCCTGCCCGCGTCGGGCGCGCCGGCGTCGAGCAGGCCAGCGTCGAGGGGGCCGGCGTCGAGCGGGCCAGCGTCTTGTGCACCGCCGTCGAGAGCGCCTGCATCGGAGCCGCCCTCGAGCTCCCCGGCATCGAGCCCAGCATCGGCCTGCCCGGCATCGAGTCCGCCATCGAGGGCGCCGGCGTCGAGCCCGGCGTCGAATGTCCCGCCATCGCCAAGCTCGACCTGGCCAGGCTCAGAGCCGACGGCGCCGCCGCAGGCGGCCAGCACCAAGGCGAGCGCAAGCAGGGCTCGCCCGATCGGCCTGCGCTGGCGGAGGCTTGCCACGGTCTCACGATAAGGCACGCGCGCAGCGGGCGGCATCGGTCAATCGACCCGCCCGCGGCCGCGAGGCCGTGAGTACCAATTCAATCACCAGCAGCGACGCAATCGGTCATCGAGGTGCACCTCATATCCGCGCTGGACCGTGCTTGCGAACCCCGCGCTGCTCCTCTTGCTCGCGCCGCTGGCCACCCGGCTGCCCTCGCCGATCGGGGCGCCGCTGGTGGGCGGCACCACCAACCTTTGCATCCTGGCGTTCTTCGTCGTCTCGACGATCACCACTTGGAGCGCAGCAGACAATCGGCCCGCCGAATCAGGGCGCGTTGGTCCAGATGCACTCCTCGCTCAGCGTGGTCAGCCCTCCTTGTCGAAGTAGGGCCCCTTCACTTCGCCCCAGCCCCACGTCGGCATCGGCGAGTCCTCCGCGGCGGGCTTGGCGCCGGGCGCTGAGTTGATCACCGCGAGCCGCGTGCCCCACTCGAGATAGCCGACGAACGCCGAGCGGAACTCAGGGTCCGCGGGCACGCCCAACTCATCGGCGCAGACGAGCAGGAGCTGGATCCACCTCTGCCGCTGCGGCTCGCTCAGCGCGCGCCCAAGGTGCTGGCCGATCATGTGCGCGTGGCCGCCGTGCTCGCCGCTGTACTCCTTGGGGCCTCCGAAGACCTCGGCGATGAAGCGCGCCACGTGGCGCGGGTGCTCGCCGTTCATGTGCGCGAAGACGGGACCCAGCAGCGGGTCGCGCGGAACGCGCTGGTAGAAAAGGACGAGCAGCTTCTCGATGGCGGACATCCCGCCGATCCATTCGTAGAGGGTTGGCACGGTCATGCGACGAGTCTAACGGGCGAAATGCGAGGCCGCCGGCGCGCGTACAGTGGCGACCTGGCGCGTTCCCCGGAGCTGAAATGATTGCCTTGCTCTCGCTGCTTGTCCTTGGCTCAGGCGCGACCCCGCCCGATCTCACCGAGACCCTGAAGGCCAATCGGACCGAGCTGTCGGTCGAGGATCGCCGCTTCAACGGAGCCGGCGCCAAGGTGCTGGCCGAGGCTGCGGAGGGGGCGCAGTACGTCTTCCTCGGCGAAGACCATGGCATCGCGCAGGTGGCGCAGGCGGCCGACGCGCTCTATGCCCTGCTGCAGCCCGCGGGCTTCGACACGCTGGCCGTCGAGGTCGGGCCTTTCGTCGCCGAGGCGTTGAACGACACCTTGCGCAAGCCCGACGCGCTGGGCGCGCACACGGCGTTCCTGCGCGCGCATCCGATGACCGTGCCCTTCTATGGAACGGCGGAAGAGTTCGACTTTGTCCGCCATGCCGCGCAGCAGAGCGGGCCGGCCTTTTCCATCATCGGCTTCGATCAAGAGCTGATGGGCGCGGGCCGGCTGCTCCTCGAGGACGTGCGGCGGCAGGCGCTTTCCCTGCCGCTGCAGGCGCGGGTCGATCACCTGCTGGCGCTGGAGAGAGCCGCGGAGGCGGAGGCGGTCAAGAGCGGAAACCCTACCCAACTCTACCTGATGAGCGCGCCCAAGGCTGAGTTGACCGGGCTGCAGACCGCGTTGCGCGAGGCCAGGCTCGACGCCGCGCCCATCGACAACCTGCTCGCCAGCCGCGAGGTCTACGAAGAGTGGAGCAAGGACGGCTTCAACTCGAACGTCATTCGCAGCTTGCTGATGCGCCGCTACTTCACCGCGCGCCAGCCGGCGG
Organism: Myxococcales bacterium; assembly: GCA_038231075.1. GTDB lineage: Bacteria > Myxococcota > Myxococcia > Myxococcales > 40CM-4-68-19 > JBBRMA01. The sequence goes on from JBBRMA010000016.1 coordinate 64,338, forward strand.
GCTCGAGCCGCAAGGTGATGCTCAAGGCGGGCGCCAATCACGCCTTCAAGGGGCTGAGCGCCATCAAGAACCGCGACCTCGGCAACTACATCGCCGAGGCCGCGGAGAGCGCCGGGCGGCGCTCGCTGCACGTGCTCATCGTCGCCAAGGCCGGGACGCAGCTGATGTTCGCCGGCGCGGGGCGGCCGCTGCAGCCGGCGCCCGTGGACGCCAACAAGGACTCGATGCTGCTCTCGTTGAAGCCCTTGCTCGACCTGGTCGGCGAGCAGAAGAGCTGGTCGCTCTTCGACCTGCGCGCGCTCCGCGGCCGGTTCGACTCCTATCGGGTGGCGATCCCCGACTTCGAGAAGGTGGTCTTCGGGTTCGACCTGGTGATCGTCATCCCCAAGTCGATGCCCTCGCGCGAGCTGGCCCCGGGCCACCCTTGAGTTGGGGTAGAGTTGATTGAGTTTCTCCGTTTATTGAGCCCGGCGACGTTTCCGCCTCGAGACGAAGCCTGTCAACCCTGCGCATCGCGACCCTCAACTTCCTCGGTGGCGGCAGCGCGCGGCGCTCGGCGCACTGGTCGATGCTCAAGCGGCACCTCGCCCCCGACGTCCTGCTCACGCAAGAGTCGAGGCCGCCGCCGGTGGCCGCGGGCCCATTCGCGACCGCGCTCTGGACCGAGGCCGCGCGCGGGTGGGGCACGGGCCTGTACGCGCCCAAGCTCGCGGTCACTCCAATCGAGGTCGAGGGATTTGCCGGCTGGGTCACCGGCGGCCAGCTCGCGGGCCGCTCACGCACCGCCCGTCCGACGCGCATCTTCTCGGTCCACTGCCCGCGAGGAGCGCGCGGGTACGTAAAGACCGTGCACGAGATCCTCGATCGCCTGCAGGCCCTGCCCGGCGCCGCCGACCTCGTCCTCGGCGGCGACTTCAACGTCGCCGTCGGCGTGCGCAGCCCAGGCGACCTCGTCAAGATGTCGAAGGCCGAGCGCGCGCTCTTGACCCGCGTCACTCAAGAGCTCGAGTTGATTCCTTGCTGGCAGACGGCGCACGCCGGCCAGACCCTCGCGCAGACCTTGCGCTGGAGCGGGAACCGGGCCACTCCCTATCACTGCGACGGGCTCTTCATTCCCTGCGCGTGGGGCCGCCGCCTCGAGAGCTGCGAGGTGTTCGCTGGTCCGCGCTGGGAGCGGCTGAGCGATCACAACCCGGTGCTCGCCGTGCTTCGACGCTGAGCGGATTTGCGAGTACCTTCGCCAACTCAAGCAGGCTGACGGGACGGCAAATGACCGCTCGCACCATCGACGAGGTGATCGGCCGGCTCGAGGCCATCATCGAGGAGTCCGCCGCCGGCGGCGACCGCGCGGGCTACTTTGCCGCGCTCTACAACCGCGTCACCCTGCGGGTAAAGAGCGGCATCGCCGGCGGCGAGTTCGACGACGGCCCGCGGATGGAGCGGCTCGACGTCGCCTTCGCCAATCGCTACCTCGGCGCGCTCGACGCCTGGCGCGGCGGGCAGGCGCCAGGCCGCAGCTGGCTGGCGGCGTTCGAGGGCAGCCAGCGCGGCGACCTGACCGTCTTGCAGCACCTGGTCCTGGGAATGAATGCCCATATCAACCTCGACCTCGGTGTGGCGGCGGCGCAGACCTGCCCGGGCGATCAGATCGGCGGCCTGCGCGGCGACTTCGATCGGATCAACCAGGTGCTCGCGTCGCTGCTCTGCACCGTCGAGGGCGAGCTCGATCGGCTCGAGCCTGTCCTCGGCTTTGCCGCCAAGGTGGCGCGCGGCGCGCAGGACCATCTGGCCGACGCGCTGATCGACGAGGCCAGGGACGGCGCCTGGCGGTTTGCCACCTCGCTCGCCGCGCTGCCGTCCGGCGAGCAGCAGGCGGCGATCAGATGGCGCGATCTAGAGGTGACGGCGTTGGCCGACGGCGTCCTCGTCTGCACGCCGCTCGCGCGCCTGCTCGGCCGCGGCGAGGGCGGTGACGTGGGGCAGAACATCCGCCTGCTCTCCGAGGGTGAGTTCACCTTCCGGCTCGGGGGCCCGCCCTGAGATCCGTGCTCAGCGCCGCGAGAGATCCCGGCGCCGGCGCAGCGCCGCGGCCGCGACGAGGAGCAGGGCGAGGCCCGCCGGCACGCCACCGGCTGACCCGCAGCCGACCGCGACCTCGTTGTGCAGCGTGGCTCCAGCGTCGCTGCCGGGCGAGACGCCGGCGTCCCCGTGCGCGCTCCCTCCATCGGAGCCCCCGTCGGGAAGCCCCGCGTCGGGCAGTCCGGAGTCGGGCAGTCCGGCATCGTGCGCGCCGCCGTCCGCGCCTGCGTCGAGAGTGCCGGCATCGGCCGGGCCGCCGTCGGTCGCGCCAGCGTCTGGCTCCGCGCCGCCATCGTGCGCCGCGCCCGCGTCGCTCACCCCGGCGTCGGCGTGAGGCCCGCCGCCGGCGCCGGTCAGCGCCAGAAGCTGCGCCTCCGTTCCATTGAAGACGTTGAGATCGACGCTTGGGCCGATGCCCGGGACGACGCCGGTCGCCGAGTACTGCCAGAAGGTCCAGGCGGGCCAGGCGCTCGGAATGTCCGGACAGCTCACTCCCCAGTGGGCGTCCCAGAGCGGCACGGTGTGGAACTGGCTCGGGTTGCCCACCGTGGCCAGGAAGCGGGCCGACGTATAGATGATGGTGGTCAGCCCGGTGCGCGAGCGGACCTCATCGATGAAGTCCTGGACCTCCTGGACGTCGATGGCAGAGGCAACGCCGTCTGTGACTTCCCAGTCGAGGATGGGCGGCAGATCGCCGGCCGCGAAGGCGCCCACCTTGGAGAGGAACCAGTCGGCCTGCTTCACGCCGCCGTCGGCGGGTCGGAAGAAATGGTAGGCGCCGCGCACCATCCGGGCCGCCTTGATGCCAGCCCAGTTGGCCTGGAACTGCGGGTCCACGAAAGTGATGCCTTCGGTCGCCTTGGCGATGGCAAAGGCGCGACCCGAGGCGGCGACCTTGCCCCAGTCGATGGCGCCGTCGTAGTGCGAGACATCGACGCCCGCGAGCGTGGGGCCAGCCGCGCAGACGGTCGCCGCGCCGACGGGCCCTGGGCCCTGCGACTCGCCGAGGGAGATGCCCGGGTGCAGGCTGTCCTGCTCCTGGCCACGGGCGGCGAGTGCACCCAAAGCGACCAGGATTCCGAGGAGGCGGCGCTTCCGCATCGCCCGGCTCTACACGCGCGCGGGGCGGAGGGGAATCGGATCCTGGGCGCTTCCGCCGCACCGCTTTCCGCTTGTTCGAACGGCGGGCCCTGAGCCCGGCGCTCCCGCCGCTGCCGATCAGCCCTCGCGGTGCGCCTTCTCCAGCGCGGCCACGTCGAGCTTGACCATCTTCATCATCGCCTCGACCACGGCCTTCGACTTGCGCGGGTCCTTGTCGCCGATGAGCTCCATGAACCGCCTGGGGACGATCTGCCAGGAGAGGCCGAACTGGTCGGTGATCCAGCCGCACTGGACGGGCTCTTCGATGGCTCGGCGGACTCAACGCCAGCACTCTTCATCGCGTCTCTCCTGGTTTGCAGCTCGCCGCTGCCAGCGCGCGATGCTACTTGCCGAGCATCTTCATGACGATGAAGATCAACACCGCGCCGCCGAGGCCACCGCCCAGCAGGAGATAGATGAGCGAATATCCGGCGGCGAGGACGGGCGGGGCGGCGACGAGCATGGGAAGCATGGGAGCTCCTCGAGGAGTTCAGGTGGAAGTGCGACCTCGAGGCCAACCTAGGTTCACAGGCGCCGATCGGCCAGGGAGCTGCGCTTGAGTGTCGGCGGACGGACACGCGTCGCGGCCCTCGCGCCTGCCTGGCATACGCTTCTGCTCATCCTGGTATTGCTGGCGGCGGGGCTCTTGCCCGCCTCGGGCGCGCCGGCGACGCAGGCTTCAGCCGTGTTGGCGCTGGTCGTCGTGCAGGTCGTCCTCTCGTCGTACGTCCTGGCAGGCCTGTGGCTGCGAGGGCATCGCTGGCGCGAGCTGCTCGGGCCAGCGGCGCCGTTCGATCTGGCGGTCGGGCTGGGCGCGGCGGCGGCCCTGCTCGCCCTTTGGCTCCTCGCGCAGCACCTGCTCGCCGGCCGCTTGTTGGATGCGACGCTGGTCGCGTTGCCGCGGACCCTTCCCCAGCGCGCAACCTGGCTGCTCGTCGCGGTCGTGGTCGCGGGCGGCGAAGAGTTCGTGTTTCGCGGCTACCTGCAAAGGCAGCTGGAGGCGGCGGGCCTTGGCTTCACCGTCGCGGCCCTCGGCCAGGCGGTCGTGTTCGGGGTCGCCCACGCCAATCAAGGAACGTTGCCGGCCATCGGCGTCGGGCTCTGCGGTCTGGCGCTGGCGCTCGTGGCCCGGGCGCGCGGCGGACTGGCCGCGCCCCTCGTCGCTCACTTTGCCCTGGACGCGTGCGCCACGTTCTGGCCTTGAGAGTCGCCGACGCGGCCCTGCTCTTGCGCCCCCCGATGCGCGTGCCATGCTGCGCGGCCATGAGGCCTCGCGGCGCGCTCCTGTTCCTCCGCCAGCTCTTCGATGCGGAAAGCTCGACCTATACCTATCTGCTCGCCGATGAGGCGACCCGCGAGGCGGCCCTCATCGACCCCGTGCGCGAGCAGATCCAGCGCGACCTGACCGTCGTGCGCGAGCTCGGGCTGACGCTGGCCTATGTCCTCGACACGCACGTGCACGCCGACCACGTCACGGCCGCCGGCTCGCTGCGGGCGCAGACCGGCGCGCGCACGGTCGCGGGCAAGCGGGGCCCCTCCTGCGCCGACGTGCAGGTCGGCCACGGCGACGAGGTGCGCCTGGGCAGCCTCGTCCTCTCCGTCCTGGAGACGCCCGGCCACACCGACGACAGCCTCAGCTTTCTCGTGTGCGATCACGTCTTCACCGGCGACGCCCTGATGATCCGCGCCGCTGGCCGCACCGACTTCCAGAACGGCGACGCCGGCACGCTCTACGACACCATCACGCGCGTGCTCTTCGCGCTGCCCGACGACACGCAGGTGCACCCGGCGCACGACTACAAAGGGCTCACCGTGACCACCATCGGCGAGGAGAAGCGCTGGAACGCGCGCGTCGCCGGCCGGAGCCGCGCCGAGTTCGTCGCGCTGATGAACGGCCTGAACCTCCCCAAGCCGAAGAAGATCGACGAGGCGGTTCCCGCCAACCGCGCCTGCGGGCTCGCGACCGACCGCGTGGTCCGCGAGATCGACCCGGAGGCGCTGAGCGAGCGGCAGGCCGCGGGCCGCGTGATCGACGTGCGCGAGCAGGCCGAGTTCGACGGCGCGCTCGGCCACCTGGCCGGCGCGGAGCTGGTGCCGCTGTCCAGGCTGAAGGACGCGGCGGCGCGCTGGAACCGGGGCGAGCCGATCTACCTCGTGTGCCAGACGGGTGTCCGCTCGGCGCGCGCCGCGGCGGAGCTGCTCGACCTCGGGTTCAGCAACGTCTCGACGGTGCGCGGCGGCATGGAGGCCCTGCGCGCGCTTGGCCTGCCGGTGGCGCGATGACCCCGGCTGCGCACCGCCTTGACTCCTCGAGCCCTTCCTCGTCGTCGGCTTGATCGCCACGACCGCCGCATCTTGATCGTCACCGCCCAGTTCTCGCGCCTCGCCGAGAAGCACGAGGAGAGCCAGCTCCGCAGCTCGCTGATCGAGGTGGCGCTCTTGACCGTGATGGTCGTGGCCCTGGTGGGAAGCCTGCGCATGCTTCGCGGCACGGCCTCGCCCGGGCGCGAGCCCGCGAAGAAGAGTGGACCCCCTGAGTACGCCGGATCAGCGCGGCTTCAGGATCACGGCCTTCCCTTGGGCGGTGCTGCAGGCGATCCAGCCGCTCGCGTTCACTGCCGTGGCGTCGGTCAAGGTGTAGCTGGCCCGGTCGGCGGCCGTTATCTGCCCATTCAAATCGACGACTCCGGAGTCGCCCGCGAAGCCGAGCAGCGTCTCGGCGCCGGCGCGATAGAGCACCGCCTCTTCCTGGCCGGAGCCATATCCGACCTGGCCGTTGCGATCGCGGCCGACCACGTCGCCGTTCGCGCCGAGGGCCGCCGGCAGCGTGAAGCCGTTGATGGACGCCAGCTCGTGGAAGGGGCCAGCAGGGTAGGGCGCCGTGCCGCCGCCGGAGACGGTGCTGCCAAAGAGGATCTCCGCCGAGTCGTTGATGGCGGCGCCGTAGCCGCCGGAGAGGAACGACGCGAGGCTCACCGGGCCGGAGGAGGAGGACGAGAGGAAGGGGAGCTCGTGCCCTTGGGAGAGATAGAGGCCGACCATCGTCCCCGAGGCGTTGATGCCCCGCAGGCTGGAGCTGGTCGCTTGGGGATCGGGCGCGGCCACGGCCGCCATGCCGGCGCCGCTCTGGTAGAGGAAGGCGCGCGAGTTGCCGGCGGCGCTGGAGTCGCCGACCACGCGCCCATCGTCGGTGAGCGCAAACCCTTGGCTGGCGTTGTCGCCGGAGAGGACGCCGAGGTCCACCAGCGCGGCGCCGGCGTAGAGGAACGCGTGCGCGTCGCCCGCGGCGGTGTGGCCGACGCCGGTCGCCTTTCCCGAGGCGCTGAGCGCGGCGATGCTGGTCGGGCTGCCGCCGAGCGATCCGATCTCGGTCACGCTGTAGGCCGGCGCAGCGCCTGAGACGGCGAAGGCGACGGCCAGGAGCTTGCCGCTCCCGTCCGACGATTGGCCGACGATGGTGCCGCTGTCGTTGATCGCCCGCGCCCGGCTCGAGCGGGTCGCGCCGCCCGCATCAGGCGCTCCTTGGCTCGCAGGCGTGGAATTGCACCCGAGAGCCAGGATGGCAGCGAGGAGGGTCACCGCAGCGCCGACGTTCTTCCGCTTCTTCTCGCCCATGATCAGCAAGGCGCGGGAAGTCGGCCAATCGTGTCAGCAGCGGTGCAAAACGCTCACGGCCGCGTTGCTGCTGCTCGCGCGGTCGTGCCATCATCGACGGCCATGCCAGAGGGCACGCAGCACCAATCCCCTGCCCCGGGCTGCGACCAGATCGATGCCCCGGCCAGCCTGCCGGAGGCGCCCGTCGCGCCGCCGCCCGCGGTCGAGAACGCCGGCGAAGAGCGCGTCGGCCAGCGGCTCTCCGCCTGGCGGATCACCGCGCGGATCGGCAGCGGCGGCATGGGCCACGTCTTCGCCGCCGAGCGCGCGGACGGCGCCTTCACCGCCACGGTCGCGGTCAAGGTGCTGATGCGCGGGCTGGCGAGCGACATCGTCCTGCACCGCTTCCACCTCGAGCAGCAGGCGCTCGCGCGCTTGAACCACCCGCACATCGCGCGGCTGCTCGACGCCGGCCTCACCCCCGACGGGCTGCCCTACTTCGTGATGGAGTTGGTCGACGGCGTGCCCATCGACGTCTTCTGCGCGCCGCTCTCGCTCGAGCGCCGACTGGGGGTGTTCCTCGAGCTGGCGGACGCCGTCACCTACGCGCATCGCAACCTTCTCCTGCACCGGGACCTCAAGCCCTCGAACGTGCTCGTCACCCGCGAGGGCTCGGTCAAGCTCCTCGACTTCGGCATCGCCAAGGTGCTCGAGGCGAACGCCGATGAGTCGCAGACCCAGCGCGGCCAGGGGCCGTACACGCCCCTCTACGCCAGCCCCGAGCAGATTCGGGGCGAGCCTGTCGGCACCTCGGCCGACGTCTATTCACTGGGCGTGCTGCTCTACGAGCTCCTGACCGGGCAGCGCCCGTATGGACGCGCGGCGACCACCGCGTACTCGACGGTGCAGGCCGCGCTCACCGAGGAGCCCGCCCAGCCGAGCGCCCTGGCCGGCAAGCCCGCGAACAAGAAGCTGCGCGGGGACCTGGACAAGATCCTCTTGATGGCGCTGCGCAAGGACCCCGCGCGCCGCTACCAGTCGGTGGACCAGCTCTCGGGCGATCTGCGCCGCCACCTCGAGGGCCGGCCGGTCACCGCCAGGCCCGACACCTTCCGCTACCGCGCCGGCAAGTTCGTCCAGCGCAACCGGATGGCGTCGATCGCGTTTCTCCTGGTGACGCTGGCGATCGCCGCGGGCATGACGGCCACGCTTCACCAGACTCGCGTGGCCGAGCGGCAGCGCGCGCTGGCCGAGCGCCGGTTCAACGAGGTGCGGCGCCTCGCCCACTCGGTGGTCTTCGAGTACCACGACGCCATCGAGAACTTGCCGGGGTCCACGCGGGTGCGCGAGATGCTGGTCAAGGACGCGCTCGCCTATCTCGACCGCCTCTCGCAGGACGCCGGCGGAGATCGCTCCGTCGAGCGCGAGCTGGCCGAGGCCTACGTCAAGGTCGGCGATGTGCAAGGCCGCGCGCACACGGCCAACCTCGGAGACACCGCCGGGGCGCTGCTGAGCTACCAGAAGGCCACGGCGCTCTTGCAGAGCTTGCAGCAAAGCGACCCTGGTGACGCGGCGGCCCGGGAGAGCTTGCGCGACGCCCTGCAGAAGATCGGCACGCTCTACGCGCGCAGGACCCAGCAGTGGCTGCAGGGCCGCGACTATTCGCTGCGGGCCATCGCCGTCGGCGAGGCGCTGGTCGCCAAGGACCCGTCGAACCCCAAGTACCAGCGCGACCTCGCTCGCGTGTACGTGTACGCCGGCGACGCGATGCTCTTCTTCGGCGGCTATGCCGAAGAGGTGCGCTTGGATCGAAAGGCCTTGAAGATCCTCGAGGCACTGGCGGAGAAGGACCTGACCAACGAGCTCCGGCGCCACCTCGCGCTCTGCCTGCAGCGGCTGGGAACGACGCTCGAATATTGGGGTGAGTCGCTGCAGGAGCAGCACAAGGACACAAGCGAGATCGACGCAAAGTATCGAGAGGCGATCGCAAGCCACCTCAAGGTGCTTGAGCTCGTCGAGAGCCTGCTCAAGGACGAGCCGCAGAACGCCGCCTTCGTCCGCTACCTCGGCAGCGCGAACATGAACGTCGGAGGAGCCCTCTCTCGGGCGGGCGACGGCAAGGCCGGCCTGCCTTACTTGCAGAAGGCGTTCGCGATCATGACGGCGATCGCCGCGCGCGACCGCGCCAACCTCGAGGCGCGGCTCGACGTGGCCGAGGCCGAGGAGTACCTGGGCATCGGACACGAGGCGGCGGGCGACCCTTCCGCCGCGCTCCAGCACTACCGCCAATGCCTCACGCTGCTCGAGTCTGGCACCCACGCCGACCGGATGAACGTCGAGCTGCAGCGGCAGGCCATCCGGGTGCGGAAGGCGGTCGGCGACCTCTCGCTGAAGACCGGCGACCTTCCTGCGGCGCTGCGCTCCTATGCGGAGGCGCTGCGGCTGGCGGAGGGCCTTCACTCGGACGCCAGCCCGGATCTCAGGCTCTTCGCGCTGGGCGAGGCGCACGCGCAGCTTGGCCGCTACCACGCGGCGCTGGCCTCCGCGCAACCGGCGCCGCGTGCGCGCAAGGCAAGCTGGCAAGAGGCGCGGACGCACTTCCAAGCCTCGTTGTCCGTCTACCGCGACGCGCAGGAGAGAAAGCTGTTGAACGCCGCGCTCGCTTACAAGCCGGAGCTGATCGCGCGGGAGCTTTCGCGCTGCGAGGCTGCCTTACTTGAGGCGGACGCACCTTGACCCTTCGGGCTTGTCGGGCTGGTACTCATACATTCCGAGCCAGCCGTCGGCCTTGTTCTGCAGCGTGCAGGCGCTGCAGGAGACGCGGTGCTCGCCGGCCACCGACTTGCAGTCCTCGACGTTGCGGATGCCGTGCGCGCAGCCGAACAGCAGGCCGGCCGCGGCCAGGGAGATCAGCAGGGGCAATTTCGACATTGTGCGCATGCGCTGATGGTGGCTCACCGCACGCGCGCGGAAAAGGCTGCCGCGCCGGCGCATGATCAAAGGACAGTTCCGCCCGGCCGCGTGCCGCCGGCCATCCGCGAGCTTTCGTGACCGCCGTCACGCGGCCGCCGCGCCCGCGCCTTGACGGCGAGGCAATCGCGCGCGCATGTGTCGCCGGCAGCCACCCCCCAAGAGGAGCAGGAATATGAAATGGAATCGGATTGGATTGCCTCTGGCAATCCTCGGCCTGGCGCTGTCCTTCCCCGCGGCGGCCGACAAGAAGGTATTCGTCTCGAGCGGGGGTGGTATCCGCGCCGCGATCGGGACCGACCTCGCGCTCGCCCTGCTGCACGGCCAATCGAGGATCAAGTTCGACGAATACCACGCGCTCTCCGGTGGCTCCTGGGGCCTCGCGATGTCGATGTTCTCGCAGAGCCCCACCTGGTGCGAGGCGATCAAGCAGAGCCTGAAGGCGGAGAAGGGCAAGCTCGATCCGCGCCGGCTCAAGCAGACCAGCAACGTCAAGTTCGGACCGCGCTCGGCCACCAATCCGTTCAGCAAGGACATCGAGTGGTGGAACTATTGGAAAGCAAATGTCATCAGCTTCACCAACGCCAAGACGGGCGCGCTTCCGACGCTGCCGGGTCGCGGCAACCTCTTCGTGCACGTGGCGCAACTCTTGAAGAGCAACGGCGAGCAGAACAAGGGCGTCAATGATTGCTGGTTCACCAACAAGGTGGATGATTTCCGCTGCCTGTTCGACGCCGCAAATCCCAAGGCCGGCTACTCAACCGCCGGCGCCACTCCGGTCATCTATCGGACCAACTCGAATCTGGTGACGGCGTTGACCTACTCGAGCGCGGCCTGGTCCACGCTGCAAGCCAAGGACGGCGTCAAGGGCGCCTTCCGACAGAAGTGTCCGCTGCTGCAACTCAAGCCGGCGCTGTCCATCGAGCTGACCGACGGCGGCGACTTCATGAACCTGCCGCTCATGTCCGTCGTCAATGACTTCCATTTGAATCCGCAGAATACCCAGGTGCTGGCGTTTGATTTCACCGAGCCCGACGAGGGCACGCAGTGGGGGAAGCCGCCGATGTATGACGTCCGCTTCGCGCTCGGTCAACTCAAGGCCCGGAGCCCGTTTCGCAACGTGCAGGAGACCGTGATCGACAGGTGCCAGGCGAAGCTCGTTTATAAGAAGGGCGCCCATACGCTCACCATCCATGTCTTGGGCTTCTGCGGCCCGGCCACCCATCCGAACGGCGCTCACACCCTGATCAACACGTTCCGGACCATCGAGTTCAACGCGGGAGTCGGCGCGGGCAAGGGAATTGCCAAGCAGTGGGACAAGGACGAGCTGGACCAATACACCAAAGCCTATGGCGCCTTCCTGGCCGATCGCCTCTCGCCCATCGCCAAGGCTGAGTTCAGGTACCTGCCGCACTTCAGCGCGCCCGGCTTGTGCAATCCGTATTGATTGCATCGTCCATCGGGGACGCCGCGAGGCGCCCCGTGGACGGACTCACTGTGGAGGCGTGTACTTCCACACGGTGGTGATGCCGACAAATCCCTTGCGCTGGTTTCCGCTGCTCTCGAATCCGCCGAGGACGTAGAGGCTGTCAGAGACGGCCACTGCGCGATGTCCGGTCGCCTCGGCGGGCATGTCGGCGAGCGCCTCCCAGCGGGCCGCGACCGGATCGTACCGCTCGATGGTCTTGTAGATGGTGTTGAAGGGCAGGCCGCCGCCGAGGACGTAGAGCTTGCCCCCGAGCACCGCGCCCGCGCCGCCGCTGCGCGCGGTGGGCAGGTCGGGCAGGCTCGCCCAGGTGTCGGTGGCCTGATCGTAGGCTTCGGTGGCGGAGAGGTTGTGCGCGTCCTCCGCTTCGTGGCCCGGGCCGCGGCCGCCCGCGACGTAGAGCTTGCCGCCGATGACGCCCGAGACGGCGTGGTTTCGCGGAGTGGGAAGCGGCGCGCGGGACACCACCACCTTGCCGGCTGCGAAGTCGAAGACGTCGTGGCCGTCGATGGAGACGTTGTTGTTGCGGTCGAAGCTCCAGCCGCCGGCCAGGTGCACCTGGCCGCCGAGCGGCTCCACTACCGACGAGAAGCGCACCGAGGGCAGGAAGGCGCCCCGGCTCCAGGTGTTGCCGGCGATGTCAAAGACGAAGAGCGCGCTGCCCGCCTCGCCGCCGAAGACGTACAGCTTGCCGTCCTGCACCACCGCGCCCGCGTTGTCGGTGCCCTCGGGCAGGTCGGGGCCGTCGGTCCAGGTGTCGCCGGCGACGTCGTAGATCTGCAGCGAGGTGCTGGTGTTGTACCCGCCGGCGACGAAGATCTTGCCACCTCCTTGCGCGACGGCGGCCTCGCCGCGGCCGTGCAGCATCGGCTTCTTCGCCGCCCAGCCGGCCGGAGGCGGCGTCTGGCCGGGGGCTGGCGCTGAGCCTCCGCCGCAGGAGAAGAGAACGACGCCGAAGAGCAGCACGCAGCGGGAGAGGATCATTTTCCGTTGGACTCGCCCCGCGCACGACGATTCACGTCGCAAGGGCGGCGCTTGACTTCGGCCGTTTTCAAGCCTGGCTGCGGCTGCCACGGCCCCGCGCGCCCTGCCAGGTGAGCCTGCGCGCCGCGATTTGAATCGCTAGGTTCTCCCGAGGGGGAGTCATGAGAAGCCATGGCGTGAGGATCGCGGGAGCGCTCTTGCTGGCGGCCGCATGCGGGGGATCGACGGACGGAGCCGAGGCGCCTGCAAGCACGCCTGGTGAGCAGGAGCAGGGGGTCTCCGGCGGCACTCAGATCACCCTGGAGAACAAGCTGCCCGGGACGCGCGCCTGGCAGATCCGGCGCACCGCCCTGAACCACGAGATCGAAGGCTACGCCAGCGCGGTGAGCGTCAAAGCAGGGGATACCATCTCGCTCGCGGTCAATAGCCAGGGAGCCTCATTCTCCTATCAGGTCTTTCGCATGGGCTACTACGGCGGAATGGGCGGGCGCCTGGTAGCGCAGCATGGCCCGGTCGCCGGCGTGAGCCAGCCGGCCGCATCATTTGACCGCGTTACCGGCCTCGTCGAAGCGCACTGGGCCTTCAACGAGTCCCTCGAGGCCCGCGACGCGCAGGGCAAGGCGTGGGTCACCGGCGTGTATCTGGTGCTGCTGACCCGCAGCGACGGCTTGCAGGCCTATTCCATCTTCGTGGTGCGCGACGATTCCCGCGATGCCGACGTCAAGATGCAGCTCTCGACGGCGACCTATCAGGCCTATAACTCCTGGGGCGGCGAGAGCCTCTATACGACGACGCACGGAATGTCGGGCGGCAAGGCGCGCAAGGTCTCCTATAGCCGTCCTTATGCGGCCACGCTGGGCTCTGGCTCCGGGCACTTCCTCTCCCTAGAATATCCCGAGGTCCTCTGGCTCGAGCAGCGCGGATATGACGTCCAATACACCACCAACTTCGACGTCGGCTCGAGCGCGGGGTCGGTCGGCCATCCCAAGCTCTTCCTCAGCGTCGGCCACGATGAGTACGCCACGCTCGAGGCGCTCGAGCGGCTCGAGGCGGCCGCGACTCAAGGAGTCAACCTCGCCTTCTTGAGCGGCGATACCATGTATTGGGCCGTGCGCTACGAGGACTCGCCCGCCGGCAAGGAGCGCGTGCAGGTTTGTTATAAGGACCACGTCAGCGAGGACCCGAAGCTCAAGAGCGACCCGATGCACGCGACGACCAAATTTCGCAATCCGCCCATCTCGCGGCCCGAGAACGAGCTCCTCGGGGTGATGTCGAACGGCGACGCCATCCCCAGCCACTCCTCGGTCGATTGGATCGTCAAGGACTCATCTCATTGGCTCTATGCCGGGACCGGATTGCACGATGGAGAGGCAATTCCGAGGACCATGGGATTCGAATGGGATGGAATGGTGAACAATGGCCGCGCGCCGGCGGGCCTCGTCACGCTCTCTGCCTCGCCGGTCCATGCGCAGTCTGGGTTGAGTTACCAAAATGCCGTCATCTACCAGCGCGGCCTGGGCTTCGTCTTTGCCGCCGGAATCATCAACTTCGCCCGCGATCTGACCATCAACGCCCACTTCTCGCAGATGATGGCCAACCTGCTCGCGCACGCTGGAGCGGCTCCCGCGGGCCCATGAGCACAGCGGACGAGCGCGCTTTCTCTGCGCTCAGTCCAGCGGCCAGACGACGGCATCGTCGGCGTCGCTGGCGGGAGCAAGCGATGGCGGCTCCTCCTCGACCAGACGCGACCGGCTCTCGAGCTCTGGCGAGGCCGCGGGGCGCCACCAAGGCGTGACCCGCTCGGCGCGCGAGGGCTCGGTCGGCTCACCCAGGCGCGGCATCACGAGGTGCGCCCCGGTGGCGGGCGCGAGCTTGAGCAGCGTCTCAGCGGGCTCGTCCCAGGCGTGGATGGCGAGGTTGAAGGTGCCCCAGTGCACCGGCAAGAGCGCGCCGCCGCCGAGGAGCGCGTGGGCCTGCAGGGCGTTCTCCGGCCCGAGGTGGATGTCGCCCCAGGCCGGGTGGAACGCGCCGACCTCGAGCATCACCAGGTCGAATGGTCCGAGCCGCCGCTTGATCTCGGCGTACTCCGGCGTGAGCCCCGTGTCGCCGCTGAAGAACACGGCGTGCCTTGGCCCCCGCACAACCAGGGACGACCAGAGCGTGTAGTTCCTGCCGCGCAGCGTGCGCCCGGAGAAGTGCTGCGAAGGGGCGGCGGTGATGGTCAGGCCGCCCGCAAGCTCTGCCTGCTCCCACCAGTCGAGCTCGGTGATGCGCGCCGCCGGAACGCCCCACGCCTCGAGGTGCGCGCCGACGCCGAGCGAAGTGACGAACGGAACGTCGAGCTGCGCGAGCTCGAGAATGGTCGGGTAGTCGAGGTGGTCGAAGTGGTCGTGCGAGATGACCACTGCGTCGAGCTTTGGCAGCGACGAGATGGGCGCGGGGACCGGCTGGAAGCGCTTCGGGCCGGCAAAAGTCACCGGAGAGGCGCGCTCGCCCCAGACCGGATCGGTGAGGACGGCGAGCCCGTCGAGCTCGAGGAGGACGGTGGAGTGACCGAGCCAGGTGGCGCGCAGCCCGCTCTCGGGCGGCCGCGCCCAGCCGGCCAGGGGGCTCAGCGACGGCAGCGGACCGGGCGGCGTGCGGCGCTGTCCTCCGCAGAGGAACTCCGAGATGGTCGGAGCCACGCTCCCCTTCTTGAGCCCCTGCCTCACCTGGGTGGTGTTGCGGAAGACGCCGTCCGCGAAGCGCACGGACGACTTCATGCGCTCGAGCCGCAGGCCGCTCGCTCTCGCGCCAAAGGATGCCAGGGCCATGTTCGCGCCTCCGCTGTCTCGGACGGTGAAGGTGCCATCATCGCATCTCCGGGCCTCGAATGAGTGGCCGCGCCGCTCGCACCAGCTGGCGCCGTCGCCGTCGTGCCAGGCGCCATCGGCGCCCTGCCGGGCGAGGATCAGGGCAGCGAGCCCCTCGTGGGCGACGCGGCCTCGCTCGGCCTCAAGCGAAGCCGCGTCGGCGTCGGCCAGGTCGCGCATCGCTTGCCAGCGGAGGGCAGGATCCGCCTCGAGCAGCCATTCCATGAGCGCCATCGCCAAGCCCTCGTTTGCGCACCGGGCGCGGTCTCAACTGACTCAAGCGACGCCTGGATGCGGCGCCACAGGACTCAGTCTTCAATGGGCGCGAAATCAGCCTTCCTCGCACCGCAATCGGGGCAGACCCAATCGTCCGGGATGTCCGCGAAGGCGGTGCCCGGCGCGATGCCTGCCACCGGATCGCCCTCGGCGGGGTCGTAGATATGGTCGCACACCGCGCAGCGATAACGCTTTCCTGTCATCTGCCGTTCATAACACGCAGGCGGCGACCGATCTGCGCGCGAAGACCTCGACGTTGACCCGAGTCAATGAATCGTCTTCGCGCGCTCGATCGATGTCTCCCAGGTGCGGAGATAGCCTTCCGCCGAGCGGAACAGCGGCGCCAGGACTTCCTGGTCGAAGTTCTTGGCGGTCGCGTTCCGGCGCATCTCTTCGAGCGCGTCGGGAAGCTGGCCGATGGTGGTCATGCCCTCGTGGTTGAAATCGACCGCTGCCCGGCTGCCCATCGCCATCTTCTCAAAAGTGATGCTGCCGTCGAATGACTTGAAGGGGTACTGGACGGCGGTCGGGTGGCACTTCGCCGAGGCTCCGGGCAGGTCGTGAACCTGCTGGCTCGAGCTCCACATCGGCACGAAGCCGCCATTGTCCGAGCCCAGTCCGACCGAGACAAAGGCGTGCGCCTCGTTGCGCTGTTGCACGTGCCTCGTCAGGGCGGCCGCGAAGTCCTGGCTGGTGTTGCCGGAGCAAACCCCCGCAAACGAGAACTCAGCCATCATTGGATAGGCCGCGCCGCCCAGCGCCAGGGGCTCCTTGAACGTCTCGAAGCCGCGCGCCTGCTGGTAGGTGAGGGCGTGGCTGAAGATGAAGGGATATTGATGCTCCCGGACGATCTTCAAGAAGTCTTCGTAGGTGTTCGGCGACAGATGATCGGCCTCGAGAATCATGCCGCGCTTCATCAGCTCGACTTGAAGGAACCTGCCCTTGGTCGTCAAGCCGCCCGCATTGCAATGCGAATAGCCCGGCGGCGGAGCTGGATAGACCACGGTGTTGGCCAACACGCTCCCGGCGCCGAACACCTCGCCAAGCAGCTTCTTGATGCTCTTCTTGGTGGTCTCGGACAGCTTGGACTTGACCAACTGACCGAGGAGGTCGGTTACGTCGGGCTCGCGGTAGTTGCCGCCCAGGACCAGCTTGGTCGGACAGGCCGCCATCTTGAAGAAGTGGCCGTTGTCCACGAAGCTGCCCGCGTTCATCACCGTCTCCAGGTTGACGTTGGGCGAGGCAAAAGAATTGTCGAACTTGTGGACGGTGAACAGGGTTCGCACGCCCTTTCGATAGTATTCATCGACCTTCCGCGAGATATGCTCGTTGGTGCATCCGGCGTTCTTGTCAACGCAGTCGAACAGGCTCGAATCCTCGAGCCCGAGCACGGCCGCCAGCTTGCCCTGGCCGATGGCGGCGCGCGCCTCTTGCGGCGAGGAGACGAGCCGGAACCAGCCTTTCCCCGGGCCGCCGCTCTGCGCATCGACATAGTCCTGCAGCGCCTTGGCGCGCTCGATCCCGCGATCGATGTTCTCCATATCGTTGCAGGCCGCGCCCTTGGCAAACCGCGCCCACGAGGCTTGCTCCGCCCTCAGGTTCGCAAGCGCCTCGGACTGGTTTTTCGCCGCGGCGCGGTCCTTGGCTTTCAGCGCCAGCTTGGACTTCATCGAGAGGCCGGCCCCCGCCACCCTTTCGGTTGCGCCTTCTACGTCCTTCTCGATCACCGCGATGGCCTTGTAGGCTCTGCAGAGCACGTCGTTGGTCGTCAATGAGACGGTCACCAGCCGAAGGCCGCCCTGCCAGGCGCGCTCGAGCCATTTGTAATAAGACAGAGTATGGGTCAGGGCGTTATTCCGGGGCCAGCTCGAGAAGGTCGGATAACCGTCGGTCTGATAGCGAAACTTGCCCTGCAGGATGCCCTTGGGGTCGTCCAGGGTCTTGGGCGCGCGTTCATCGAGCAGGTCGTGCCAGTCTCCCTTGCCATGGGTCTCTTTGCAGTCGTCCAGCGCCTTGGTCACGCCCAGCTTGTGAAAGACCTTGCCGTGGACGATCAGCCCGCCGAACAGGTCGCCCGAGAAGAGATGATTGTGGGCATCGGCGATGCCGTAAAGAATCTCCGCGGGCCAGCCCGCCGGCGCTGCTGCCACCGTGCCCGTCGAGCTGGTGGAGAGCTCGGGAAAAGGGCTGCACCCCTGCCGCGCCACCAGCTCGATGCGGGCGCCGTGCGCGGCCTCCGGGCTGAGGCTGAGTCGTGCCTCTTTGTTTCTACTCAACCATTGCCGCTTGAGAGTTGAGTAGAGTTGAAACACGCCGGGATGACCCTGCAGCGGCAGCAGGGACCAGACGACGTCGTCATCCAGCGTGCCGCTGCCGGAGGCCAACGAGGCGGCGCTCAGGTACTTCTGCTTGCTATCATAAAGAATATAGGAGCCCAGCGCCGCGGGCTTCAGGAAGAACGCCTCGGCCTTCCCCGGATCGTTGCCGTCGGCCACATATCCGCGGGGGTCGGCCCGCAGGGGCTTGCCGTCCACCGTGACCGCATGACAGCCATTGGCGAACTGGTAGGGATCGCCCGGATCGGCCTTGGCGAAGGCAGACTCACCCGCCAGCAGCGTGGCCGCGATCAAGGTGGCGACGGGTAGGCGAGGGGTTGCTACCGATCTCGACATTGCGGCTCCTGGTGCTTGTTTGCGTCGGACGGTGGCACGCGGCGGCGACTCGCGGCAAGGAGGCTCTCCGACAGGGCCGCGCTGGTACTCAACGGTCTGGCCGTGGCCCGCGTTGCATCTCGCTCCCGGGTGCGACAAGCTCGCATTTCTCCAACCGCCCAGGAGGTCTCCCATGCTCCCGTTCCGAACCGCGTTCACGGCCGCCGCGTTGGCCTCGTGCCTCGTCCACGCCGCGCTGGCCGCGCCTCCGAAGAAGCAGGCCAAGAAGGACAAGCCCGAGGCGCAGCAGTCAACCAACAGCTCGCCGTCGATGCTGCCGGCGGAGATGAGGGACCGCTATCTGAAGATGAGCTTCCAGGTCGGCGACGAGCCGGTCCAGTTCGAGCTGCCGTGGCTCGTCTATCAAAACCTCGGCCCCGCGCACAAATCGCACATCGACCTGGACATCAAGAACAAGATGCTCCAGTTGACGAACGCCGAGCTGAAGAAGGATCCCGCCGGCGTCGCCGCGTTGGTCGCGCCCTTCAAGCTGTCGAGCAACTCCCCCACCTTCATGCACGTCTTCGGCGGCAAGGGCTCGCCCGAGCAGATCCAGGCCGTGCTCAAGCTGGCGGCGCACTTCAAGGGCAAGGTCGGCAAGGCCTGGGTGGACAAGGGCAACCTGTCCGACTCGGTCAAGGCGTTCTACCAGGCGAAGATCGGCGTCGATTGCAGCGGCTTCGCCGGCAACTACGCCGCCGCCATCGGCACCAGGTTCGGGCCCAACAGCTCGATCCTCTCGTTCGCGCCGCCGGGCAAGCGGGTCAAGAAGGTGGCCGACATCCACGGCGGACAGGTCATCGTCTGGAAGGACAACTCGCACATCGCGACCATCCAGGGGAAGAACGACGACGGCACCTGGACGATCATCGAGTCGGCCGGCGATCCCAACGGACTCACGGCCCAGAACAAGACCTTCGAGTTCAAGGACGGCCCCGGCGGACCGCTGGCGCAGGTGATCCGGAATGGCAAGAAGGGCGGCTGGAAGAGCACCGTTTATATCGCTTCGCTGAAGTAGGAAAAGAATGCGACGCAGACCCGTCCTCGCGCTTGTCTTCCTCGTTGCCTGCGCGAGCGCGGACGCCCGTGCAGGTGAGCTTGGCGAGGCGGGCCGGGCGGCGTTTCGCGCTCTCTACAAGGAGCTGGTGGAGATCGACTCCTCGGTCTCCACCGGCTCGTGCACCAAGGTCGCCGTGGCAGCCGCGGCGCACCTGCGGGCGGCGGGGTTCTCGGGAGCCGACCTGCAGCTCGTCGTGCCCGAGGGCAAGCCCGACGACGGCAACCTGGTCGCTGCCATCCGCGGGAGCGCGAAGGGCGACAAGGGCGTGCTCCTGCTCGCGCACCTCGACGTGGTCGATGCGCACCGCGAGGACTGGCAGCGCGATCCGTTCAAGCTGGTCGAGGAGGGTGGCTTCTTCTATGGGCGCGGCGCGGCGGACGACAAGGCGATGGCGGCCGTCTTCCTCGACCTGCTGATCCGGCTCAAGCAGGAGCCAGGCTTTCAGCCGCGGCGCACCCTGAAGCTGGCGCTGACTTGCGGCGAGGAGACCTCCAGCGGGCGCGTCAATGGCATTGATTACCTATTGAAGAACCGGCGCGATCTGGTGGACGCGGACTTCGCGCTCAACGAGGGCGCCGGAGGGCTTCTCTCCCCTGACGGCAAGCCGCTGGCGCTCGAGATCCAGGCCGGCGAGAAGATCCACCAGGTCTATCGGCTGGAGGTCACCAATCCCGGCGGCCACTCGTCGCGCCCCGTGCCGGACAACGCCATCTACCGGCTGGCGGCGGGGCTGGTGAAGCTCTCGGCCTTTGCCTTTCCGTTCGAGATCACCAAAGTGATGCGCGAATACTTCCGCGTCACCGGGCCGCTGCTGGCCGGCGCCAGCGGCAGCGCGATGAGCGCCGTCGCGGCAAACCCAACGGACCAAAGCGCCCTCGCCGCGCTCGCCGCGGACCCGAGCTACAACGGACTCATGCGCACCACCTGCGTCGCGACCGAGCTCACGGCGGGCCACGCGGCCAACGCGCTGCCGCAGCGCGCGCGGGCCTTGCTCTCGTGCCGCGTGATGCAAGGGACCACGCCCGAGCAGGTGCAAGCGGTGCTCGAAAAGGTCGTGGCTGATTCCGCCATCAAAGTGACGATCGAGCACCGCCGCGACGGCTCGCCGGCGCCCGCGCTGACCGAGGAAGTGATGGGACCTGTGCGCGAGGCTGCAAAGAAGATGTGGCCCGAGGCGGTGATTGCGCCGTCGATGACCGCGGGCGCAACCGACGGGCGCTATCTCATGCACGCCGGCATCCCGACCTACGGCCTCAGCGGGATGTTCTCGGTGCCCGGCGAGGAGAACGCGCACGGCGTCAATGAGAGGATCCGCGTGAAGTCGGTCTACCAGGGCCGGGAGTTCCTGGAGATGGTTGCGCGAGCCTACCTGACGAATTAGCCGCTCTCGCCGAGCGAAATACCCGGTCACCTCGCCGGATCTTTTCGGCGCCGATCAAACGGATTGACAGTCGAAAGCGATTTAATCGAATAACCAGCGATGACCCTGTCCCGACTCGCGCTCTGTGCCGCACTGGTGTGTCTCGCGCTGCCTGCGCTCGCCAAGGTGGAGACTCTTCCCGACGCCACCTTCCGCATCAAGAAAGGCAAGCACGAGGCGGTGCTGCCGGTGGTCGGCGGCGGCCAGCGGCTGCCGCACGTGGGGCGCAAGCCCGAGCGCACCATGACCTTCGAGGTGCTCTTCCCGAACGACGCCATCTACCGCACGCCCAATCCGGCGACGCAGGGAAATTGGGGAAAGCTGATGGGGTTCACGACCGACTTCATCCACATCAACAGCGTGCGCCTGGGCTGGCACGCGAACCCGGACAAGAACAATATCGCGCTCGGCTTCTATGGTTATTTGAACTGCGCGACCAAGTCGAACAGCTGCGGACCGGACGTGCACAAGGATGAGTATAAGAATGGTATCGCCTACGTAAAGCGCGACCTCGCCGAGGTGCCGCTCGACAAGTGGATCAAGGTAGAGATCCACTTCGGCTGGGACGGCTCGTCCGTCGAAGCCGACGGTCACAAGCTGCAGATCAAGGCGGCCATCGCGCCCCACGGCTTCATCCACGAGCTCACCAGCTGGGCGCTGCACACCGCCTACTACGGTGGCGACAGCACCGGCCCCGCGCCGCAGGACATCCACATCCAGGTGCGCAACATCAAGGTGTTCTGAGCGCCTTGATTTCCGCGTCCGCCTTGGTTGACTGCAGCGCGAGGCTCCACCCGCGCGGCCGAAGTTGAGGCGCGCGCGTGGTCGCCTGTAACGTGCGGCGATGACCACAGCGCTTCAGACCCTCGCGCTCGAGAGCGGCGACACCCGCGCCAGCATCGCGCCGGCTCGAGGGGCGATCGTGACCCGCTTCTCGGTCGCCGGCCGCGAGCTGCTCTTCCTCGACGAGGCCACGCTGCTCGACCCCGGAAAGAACGTGCGCGGCGGCGTGCCCGTCCTCTTCCCCTCGCCCGGCAAGCTGGCCGGCGGCCGCTGGCAGCGCGGCGGCCGCTCGGGTGCGCTCGGCCAGCACGGCTTCGCGCGCAACCTGCCGTGGGAGGTGGTGGCCCGGTCGGCCGCGGAGGCGACGCTGCGGCTGGTGGCCACGCCCGAGACGCTCGCGCAGTTTCCCTGGGACTTCGCCGCCGAGCACCGCATCCTCTTGCGCGGGCCGGCGCTGCGCATCGAGCAGCGCTATCAAAACTTCAGCGGCGAGCCGATGCCGCTGGCGTGCGGCTTCCATCCCTACTTCGCGGTGCCGCAGGCCGAGAAAGCCGCTGCCCGCATCGAGACTTCCGCCACGCGCGCGCTGGACAACACCTGCGGCGTCGAGGTGGCGCTGGCCGGGCCCATCGACCTGACCTCGGCCGAGGTGGATCTGCACC
The DNA here is from genome assembly GCA_038231075.1 of Myxococcales bacterium. Classification (GTDB taxonomy): domain Bacteria; phylum Myxococcota; class Myxococcia; order Myxococcales; family 40CM-4-68-19; genus JBBRMA01. The sequence continues at coordinate 86,355 of JBBRMA010000016.1, forward strand.
TGATCGATCACGGCAAGAGCGAGGCGGCGCTGGCGCTCGCGGATGGCCATCGCATCGAGGTGCGCGGCTCGCCCGAGTACCGGCGCTGGGTGATCTGGACGCTGGCGGGCCGCGACTTCGTCTGCCTCGAGCCGTGGACGGCGCCCGCCGACGCGCTCAACACCGGTCAGGGGCTGCTCACCGTGCCGCCCGGAGGCGCGGTACAGCTTTGGGTGGAGCTAGCCTTCCCAGGAGTGTGACGCATGAATCGAATTGCGCTCGGAGTCTTCTTTGCCGTCGTCCTTACCATCGGCCCGTCCCAAGGCTCGGCAAAGATGGAGTTCGACAAGTATCAGCTCATCCTCCTCCGCGCGGTGCCCGACGCGCGCAAGCTCACGAAGGAGGAGAACGAAAAGCTGATGGAGGGTCATCTCGGCCACTTCCGAACCCTGGCCAGCCAAGGAAAGCTGGTGGTGGCCGGGCCCTTCGGCGACCAGGACGACAAGACGCTCCAGGGGCTCTGCCTGTATCACGTGGGCTCGGTTGCCGAGGCGCGGGCGCTGGCGGAGCAGGACATCGCGGTGACCATGGGCCAGCTCCGCGTCGAGGCGATGACCTGGTACACCGAGAAGGGCGCGCTCGCGTTCCCGGCCGCCGAAAAGCTGCGCGCGGAACAGCCGGCGAAGTAACGGCCTCCCGCGCGGCGATAGTAGAGAGCGCTCGGTTCACCACGCCGGGCTCAATCAGGGTGCAGCCGTCCTGGTGCGGATCTCAACGCAGGGTCTTCGCCGCCGCGAGCAGCGCTTCCGGCCGCGCGCGCACCCGGAAGTCGTCGGTAAACATCGCCCAGCGGATCACGCCTGCTCCGTCGAGCAGGAGGTCGGCCGGCCGCGCGATGTTTGCATCCTTGTGGGCCTTCGCGTGGAGCAGGCCGTAGCGCTTGATGGTCTGCTGGTCCCCGTCGGAGAGCAGCGGAAAGCCCAGGTGCAGCTCGTTCTTCATCTTCAAAGAATCTTCCTTGGCGTCCACGCTGATCGCCAGGATGCGCACTCCGGCCGACGCGAACTCGTTTGCATGGCTCGCCAGACCGGCGAGCTCAGAGCGGCAGAACGGTCACCAGAAGCCGCGATAGAACACCAGCAGCGTCGGGTGGCCGCGCAGCGACGAGAGCGCGACGGTTTGGCCGGTCTCGTCGGGCAGCGCGAAGTCGGGCGCGGCCGTCCCTACCGCGAGCTCGGTCGGCGCGGGCGGCAGCTGCCTGGTGGCGACGTGAAGAAAGAGCAGGAAGCCGACCGTGGCCAGCGTTGCAATCGCGGCGGCGGCGGTGGCGACAACGCGAAGCTCCCGCTGCCGGAAGGCGCGCACGGCCAAGGCGATGGCCAGCGCCGATGCCACCGCGGCCGACAGCTCGAGCGGCCACGGATGGTCGCGCAGCCAGAGCGGCAGCGCGCCGACGAAGCTCAAGAGAGAGTAAGGCACGATCCCTGCCACGAGTGCGACGAGGGCGGCGGCCACGGGTGCCCACCAGCGGAGGGGTTTCATCGCCTCACCCTAGCCGTTCCAGGCGAAGGCTGCATTGAGGACCTCATTCCGAGGGCAGGGCGAGGCCGGTATCAATGGCTCGGTGCCGCGTACGGATGGACAAGCCGCTCGAGCGGTGCAAATACCATCCCCGCCGATATCCACTTGGAGACGAAATGAACAAGCTATCAGTCGTGGCGGGCCTCGCGTTCGCGCTCTTGCCGCTCTCGCAGGCCCAGGCGGCGGGCAATGGATTCCTCAAGCTGACCGGGCCCAAGGCTTCTGCGCTCAAGAATGCGGTCGGCGCCGGCCACAAGCACGACGCCATCCTCGTGCACGGCGTCGAGCTGGACTTGCACTCGCAGCGCGACCTGGCGACGGGCCAGTCGATGGGCAAGAACGGCGGCGGCACGGTCGCCGTGGTCAAGCCCGTGGACGACGTCACCGCCGGGCTCCTCAAGGCCTTCGAGGACAACGACAACTTCACCAGCGTGGAGATCGAGCTGTGGGCGCCGAGCGAAAAAGGCGTCGAGGCCAACTACCTCACCATCAAGCTGACCAACGCGAAGCTCACGCGCCTGCGCCTCGTCAAGCCGTGGGCGGGCGCCAGCGATGCCAAGGCCGGCGACTACGAAGAGCTGACCTTTGCCTTCCGGAAGGTTGAGTACACCCACCCCAAGCCCGGCTCGGCCTCGGCGCCCTGATCCCGCCTCGGCTCGCTGCTATCATTTCTCAAGACAGGTCCCTCGGCTCGCCGCCGGGGCGACCATCGTCTGTGCGCGTGTAACGTCCGCCCTCGCGGCGCGCTGTCCTCAAGAGTATGCGGCGGGGAGCGAGACGGCTTGCGCCGTTCGTCCCTCGACCAAACACAGACTTGAGCCGGTGTCCGATCGGCGAGGAGCATTCAATGGACCGAGCTATCGTTGCGGGATGGCGGAGTGGTTGCGCGCGTGCTGTCGGGATTCGATCCCGGCGCTTGATCGGGTCTCTATCGGCCGGTTTGCTCCTGGCGCTCGCCGGGTGCGGCGGCAGCTCCAACCCAATCCCGGGCACCGCGGCCACGCCCACGTTTTCGCCGGCGGCGGGCACGTACGCGACCGCGCAGGAAGTGACCATCGCCAGCGCCACGGCGGGAGCCGCGATCCACTACACCCTTGACGGCTCGACGCCCACAGCGAGCTCGCCGACGTACGCCGCCGCCATCCACGTCGCCGCGACGAAGACGATCAATGCCCTCGCCACCGCCAGCGGCTTGTCGGCGAGCCCGGTGTCTACCGCGGCCTATACGATCAACGCTGCCGCCACGCCTGCCGCGACTCCAACCTTTAGCCCTGCGGCCGGCTCCTATGCTTCGGCGCAGACGGTCGCCATCAGCTCTGCTAGCAGCGGCGCGAGCATTTATTTCACTACCAATGGTACCGCGCCCACCGCCGCCTCGACGCTCTACACCGCGCCGATCTTGGTGACCGTCAACGAGACGATCAGCGCCCTGGCTTCCGGCGGCGGATTCACTGCCAGCCCGGTCGGCAGCGCGGCCTATGTCATCACCTCCGCGCTCCAGCCGGCCGCGACGCCCACCTTCAATCCGGCGGGCGGCACCTATAGCGGGACCCAGACGGTCGCTCTCGCGTCGACCACGCCGAATGCCGTCATCTATTACACGACCGATAGCAGCACGCCGACCACCGCGTCCGCGCACTACACCGCCCCGGTCTCGGTGGCGACCTCCGAGACGCTGACTGCGATCGCCACCGCCACCGGATTCGCCACCAGCGCCACCGCCTCGGCCGCGTACCTGATCAGCAGCGGCACTGACTTCCCCACGCTGTGCGCGCAGATCACGACCAAGCTCCACAACCTCGAGGAGAGCTGCCTGCAAGTGAATGCTTCGATCTTCACGACGGCCGGCGGGCCGTTCAATCGCGAGACCGCCTGCTCCGTCATCGCCACCGAGATCAGCGCGGGTCGCGTGCACTATGACTCGAGCCTCGGCGTCAACTGCGCCTCCGATGTGCAGGCACTGGGCTGCAGCGCGCTGGTGGGCAGCCCGCTGCCGGCGAGCTGCAATAGTGCCCTCACCGGCACCATTGCCACAGGGTCTGGCTGCTCGGCTGACAACGATTGCGCCGCCGGCTACTGCACCGCGACGTCTACGCAGACCTGCGCGGGCGCCACCTGCCAGCCCTACGCGTCGTCGGGCCAAAGCTGTCAGGACACTCCCTGCGCGAGCGGCCTTGTTTGTAATTACTCGGCGGCAACGCCCACCTGCACGACGCCCTCGGCGGCCGGCGGCGCCTGCCCTTGCCAGTCGGGGACGTGGTGTGACAGCTCGGGCGCCAGCCCGGTCTGCAGGGCTCCGATCGCGTCGGGTGGCACGTGCAGCGGCGCGAGGCAGTGCGCGATCGACCACGAGTGCGTCGGGTCCACCTGCCAGGCGCTGGTCGGCGCCAACGGCAACTGCACCGCCGGCGCCGCGCTCTGCAGCCTCGGCTACAACTGCACCGCCAACACCTGCGTCTCGTGGCCGAGCGCCGGCCAGGCCTGCACCGCCTCGTCGCCCGGATGCATCGGCGGATACTGCAACGTGACCGCAGCGTCGCCCACCTGCCTTGCGTATGTGGCCGACGGCGGAACCTGCACCCCGTCGCTTCATGGCCAGGACTGCGCGTCGGGCTCCTGCAACGCGACGACGAGCAAGTGCAATCCCGCCTTCTGCTCACCGTAACGGCGGCACACGACCTTTCGATGGTGCCTGCCCCGGGGGCGACTAGCGGTTCGTCCGCCACTCTTCGCCTCCGTGCAAGGCCGTCCGGCCGCTGAAATACGAGGTAGCGCCGTTCGTCTCCTGGAGATCCCAGGAGGGCGCGATGCTGACCGACGTCCGTGGCGCCATCAAGTCGCTGCTTCGCTCTCCGGGCTTCACTCTCATCGCCGTCGTCACCATCGCGCTCGGCATCGGCGCCAACACGGCGATGTTCAGCATCCTCGACAGCTATCTGCTGCGGCCCGCGCCTTATCCCGACCGCGATCGAGTGGAGCGTATCTATCGCGCGCTTCCTCAGGATCCCGTGGGCGGCTTCTCACCCGCCGACTATCTAGAGTTGAAAGCCTCGAATGGCTACGGCGACGTCGCGGCCTATACCGGCTCCGATATCAGCCTCTCGCAGCCGGGGAGACCGGCCGAGATGGCGGTGGGCGTGCGCGTCTCCGCAAATCTTTTCGCGACCCTGGGCGCCAGGCCCTATCTGGGGCGCGACTTCCGGCCGGAGGAAGAGATCCCTGGCAACCACCGCGCCCTCATCATCAGCGAGCGGTATTGGCAGAGCCACTTCGGCGGCGATGGCGGCATCATCGGCAGCGCCGTTCGCGTCGATGGCGAGCCGTACGACATCGTCGGCGTGCTTCCCCGGACCTTCAGCGACTGGCGCCACCTGGGCTGGGTCGACGTCTTCCGGCCGCTCGCCTTCGACGAGAAGGAGGCTCGCGAGCGCAACTCTACCAACCTGCGGCTGGTGGGGCGCCGCTCGGCCAGTGTCGCTCGCGGGCAGGGCGCGGCCTTCATCAAAGACTTTGGCCGGCGGCTCGCGCACGATTTCCCCGCGGCCAATGCGGGGGCCACCTGGCGCACGGTCGCCATCGACGAGAGCTTCCTGCCCGCCGACGCCCGCCTGGTCGTCGCGCTCTTGATCGGCCTGTCCGGCATGGTGCTGCTCATCGCCTGCTCGAACCTGGCCAACCTGATGTTGGCCCGCACCATGGCCCGCGCGCGCGAGTTCGCCACCCGCGCAGCCCTCGGCGCCTCGCGCTCGCAGGTGTTGCGCCCGCTGCTGGTCGAGTCGCTGCTGCTGGCGCTGGTCGGCGGCGCGGGCGCGCTGTGCGTGGCCTCGTGGACCTTCGATTGGCTGGCGGTGGTGAGCGCGGGCGACAATGGTCAAGGCGTCGTCCTCGGCTTCGACTGGCGGGTGCTGGCCTGGGCCTTCTCTGCCTGCCTCTTTACCGCCGTCGCCTTTGGCGTGGCCCCGGCGTTCTTCGTCGGAAGGCTCGATGTCAACAGCAGCCTCAAGAGCGGCTCGCACGCCACCGCTGGTCGCGGTCACCGGCGCTTCCGGAATGCGCTCATCGTCGGCCAGTTCGCGCTGGCCATGGTCCTGCTCGCGGGCGCCGCCCACTTCGTGCGCGGGCTGAAAGAGCTGAACAGCCGGCGCCACGGCTGGGAGTCCGATCACCTGGTCACCGGCACACTCGTCCTGCAGCCCTCCGCGTACGCGGGCGAACGGGAGATCACCGAGTTCCAGCGCCGGGCCTTGGAGCGGCTCGAGGCGCTGCCCGGCGCCGAGTCGGCCAGCATGTCTTACGCCATGCCCTTCTTCGGCCTGGCCGAGCAGCGCAGATACATCATCGCCGGCCGCCAGCTTCCAGAGCCTGGCCGCGAGCCCGCCGCGCTCATCAACGGAGTCACTCCCCACTATTTCCAGACCGTCGGCACTCGCCTGCTGAGCGGGCGCGCCTTCAGCCCCGGCGACACGCGCACCTCACCCAAGGTCTTCGTCATCAACGACGCCATGGCCCGCGGCCTCTTCGGCGACGGGAGCCCCCTCGGCCAGCGCATCGCCCAGGCCGGCGGCCAGACCCTTGAGTGGGGTGAGATCGTCGGCGTCGTCGCCGATGTGCAATCGATCTATTCCGATCCCAGCCCGGTGACCTGGCAGGTCTATCAACCGATGGCCCAGGAGCCGCGCCGCTCCAACGAGCTGGCGCTGCGCACCACGGCCGGAGCGCCGGCCACGCTGGTGGAGAGCGTCCGCACCACCATGATGTCGTTCGACCAGGACCTTCCCATCAGGAAGCTGCAGGCCGCCGACGTCGGCATCGCGCGGGCCAATTACCAAGACGGAGTCCTGGCCACCATGCTCTCGGCGCTAGCACTGCTCGGGCTTGGGCTGGCCTCGCTTGGCGTCTACGGCGTCATCTCGCGCACCGTGGCCCAGCGCACCGGCGAGTTCGGCATCCGCCTCGCCCTGGGAGCGCAGGCCAGGGACATCACCCGCCTGGTGCTGACCTCCGGTGCGAAGCTGGCGCTGATCGGCTCTGCCCTGGGGCTGCTCGGCGCAGTGGCCGTCTCGCGGATCCTCACCGCGTCCTTCCCCGGCATCCGCACCAGCAGCGCACCCGTCTTGATCGGGACCACGGTGCTGCTGATCGCCATCGCGCAGATTGCTTGCTACCTGCCGGCGCGAAGCGCGTCGAGAATCAGCCCCACCGAGGCGCTGCGCGCCGAATGACAGCCATCGACCCGCGTACCAGAAGATCGAATGGACCTGGACCGGCCGGTTCGGCTGGTCCCAGGCCGCCTCCGCGTTGCCAGGCTATTGCGGGACTAGCTTGAACCGCTGGTTGCCGTTGTCGCCGGCCTTCTTGGTCCAGACGATGACCGGGCTGGACTCGCCGGTCTTGCCCTTGCGCTGATCGACGTCGAGCACGAGGTCGCCGGCCTGGCTCTGGATCACGCCACCCGCGACGACCCACTTCTGGTTGACGTTGTTGCTCGCCTTCGGTTCCCAGACGATGATCGAGGCGCCGGCCTTTCCGCCCGCGGTCCTTTGGTCGATGTCGAGCACCACGTTGCCATCGGCGCTCTTGATGAGCCCGTCGGTCGTGAGCGCCCAGAGCTGGTTTTTGTTGTTGGTCGCCTTCTTCTTGTAGAGCATGACCGAGTTGCCCTTGGTGGTCTTGCCCCGGCGCTGGTCGATGTCGAGGACGAGCTCCGTGCCGTCGAGCTGGATGAAGTTGAAGCCCCCGGCCGCAGCACCGCCCGCCGAGGCGGTCACCGTGCTCACCTTCACCGGCGGGGTCGAGACCACGATCGCCTTCGGCGGCGGCGGCGGGGCGACGGGCTTGGGGGGCGGGGGCATCAGCGCCTTGGCGAGCAGGTCGGCCTGCTGCTCCTTCTTGGGAGCTTCGGCGACCAGCTTGGCGGCGGCGTCGTTCTCCACTTTGGCCACTGCCTGCTCGGGCCCGATGATGGCCTGGTTCTTGGCCATGTCGGCCTGGATGACCTTGATCGCGTCGGCGAAGGCGGGATTGCTCTTCAGATCGCCCAGCGCCTTCTGGGCCTCGCTGACCGCGGACTGGGCCGTGCTGGCCTTGAGCAGGTGCGCCCAGGCCGACTTGTGCAATGCGTCGGCGACCTGGCGATCGTGGAGCGCGTCGGAGCGGAGCTGCTCGGCCTGGAGCAGGCGGCCGGCGGCGGCGTTGAGCTTGCTCGCGGCGTAGCGATTGGAGCGCGCCTGCGCCCGCTTGTTGGCCGCGCTCGAGTTGAGCTTGGACCACTCGTGCCAGAGTTCGCTCGCCCTCTTCAGCTCACCGGCGGACTGGCTCTCGAGCAGGGCTGCCTGCTTCAGCAGTTCGGCGGCCGCCGACTGGTCCTTTTTGGACTGGGCCCCATCAGCGGCGATGGTCTTTGCATCCTTTTTTATTTTCGCGTCCAGCGCCAATGAGGGAGTTGCCGCAAGGGCCGAGATCGCGAGTGCACAGACCAAACGCTTCATAGCTTCCTCCAGGGAGTGACGATACGCAGCCGGTGGCCGCGACTCGGGTGGTTCGTGGGGTGCGAAACAAACGATACCGATTGGTTGGGCAACGAGCGCGTTGCGGACTCTTCCGAGACTCAGCATGCCACCTGAAGGAAGGCGGGGCAATGACGACCGTCACTTTCGGTCAGGACGATGCAATTTGATTGGTCGGCGTTGCGTCCTCGATGGGCGCCACGGGCAGCGTGGCATCTCCAAGAAGGGGACACATTCATCAATACAATTGGCCCTGGTCAGAGAGGCCGCTGGAAGCGCACCGCGCCGGAGGCCGGGTCCAGCCCGATCAATGAATTGCCCAGCACGACCACCAGGAGATCGCCGATCAGCCGCGCGCCGCGGACCTCGTCGAAGTCGAGCGCGCGGCTCCACCCTAGCGCGGCGTCGCGATTGACGCTGGAGAGGACGAGCTTCTTGCCCGCGGAGGCCAGCTCGACGTGCGCCAGCACCAGCGTCTCCGGGTCGGCGATGACCACCGGCTTGAACTCGCCCCAGTCGGGATCGGCGAGGAAGCCCGCTTCGAGGAAGCTCTCATCGGGATGAGGCGTCTGCCTGGGAGCGGCGCCGTAGGGGTCCCTGTCCGCAGCCTTTGGATCCGTGAAGGTGATGACGAGCCGCTTGCTGGTCCCGCCGGCTTTCTCGAGGTCCAAGGTGCGCCCCCCGAGCTTCGCCCTGGTGATCAGCGCGCCGTGGCGCGAGAAGGTGACCGCGTGCGCCGGCAGGTAGAGGTTCCCCATGTGCATGGTGTCGGTCGCCCACTTCGCGAAGGCCTTCTGGTCGGACCTGTCGAAGGTCCTGGGCGGCTCGATCCGCGCGCTGAGGTCGGCGCCGATGCGGTAGAGGCGTTCGTCCTTGCCCGTCACCAGCAAAGCGCCGTCGTCGAGGTCGACCATCGGCTTGAGGTCCGGTCCACGACGCTCCTTCGACAGCCCCTGCGCCAGCCCGGGCGCGGAGCCGTGGAGGCGCTTCTCGTCGGCCAGCACCGCCAGGGTGTCGAGGCTGCGCAGGCTCAGGCCGTCGTCGCCGGTCATGTCGCAGCACCACATCCGGCCTCCCCCGGCCGGGATGCAATCGAAGCACGCGTCGCGCGTCCAGGCAGTGTCCCGAGTCCTCCACGTGCTCCCGAGCCGCACGCGGGCGATCTCGGCGCCGGTGCGGGCATCGAGGACCCGCACCCGGGGCACAAAGCGTCGGTTGAAGGCGCTGGCCCTGTCGACGATCACCACCCTGCTCGAGTCGCTGGTGAAATGGGCGTGGTCTGCGCGCCCCGGGCCTTTCGCTTGCCTCCACCAGTCGAGGTAGACCATCCCGCCGGCGAAGGCGACCGCGCCCAGCACGACTCCGATGATCGCCTTGCGCTCCATGGGTCAATCCTACCGCAGTCGCGCCCGCGTCATCCATGCCCGGAAGTATCAGCTCATCCTGCTCCGCGCCGTGGGGTTGCCCACGCTTCGGCGGCGCTGCTGGCGACGCCGTCGCGGGCGGACCCCTCCTATTTGCAGCGCGCCGCGGGCAGCCGGCCCGAGCCCTGATCGACCCAATAGGAATACTTGGGCGAGAGCTTGCCCTGGAACGGCTCGATCGGCTTGCCGTTGTACTCGACCTGGAAATGCAGGTGCGGCGCCATCGACATGCCCGCCGAGCCGATGTCGGCCAGCCGGTCGCCGCACTTCACGGTCTGGCCGGCCTTCACCTTGATCGAGCGGTCGGGTGGCGCGTCGCTGCTCTGTCGGTGGTATTGGAAGATCCAGAGATGACGACCACGTATCGGGCGGTCCAGCTTCAGGGCATTGGAGGTCTCGAACGCATCAACGTCGTCGAGCTGCCGCTGGTCCCGCCCGGTCCGGGCGAGCTGCGCATCAGGGTCGAAGCCGCTGGCGTGGGCGCGACAGATCTGTTGATGCGACGAAGCAAGTACATGTTCGCCCCGCCCTATCCATTCACCGTCGGATATGAAGTCGTGGGCATTGTCGAGGCGCTGGGCCCGGGGGCAAGCGGCTTTGCTCTCGGGCAGCGAGTTTGCGCTTTGACCGTGCATGGAGCGCAGGCGGAGTACTTCACGCGCTCGGCCGACGACTTCGTGCCGGTGCCAGGCGGGCTCGACGCGGGCGAGGTGGCCGCGCTGCCGCTCAACTATGGGACGGCGTACCAGATGATTCATCGCCTGGCCAGGCTGCGGCCGGGGCAGACCGCCTTGGTGACCGGCGCCAATGGCGGCGTCGGCACGGCGTTGCTCGAGCTGCTCCGGCCGCTCGGCGTGCAGGTGATCGCCTCGGCCAATCCACGCCACTTTGCGCTGCTGCGCGACTCTGGCGCCGAGCCCATCGAGGCGCGCACGCGTCCACTTGACCAGGTTACCCGCGCCATTGTCCCCGGCGGCGTCGACGTCACCTTCGATATCCTCGGCGGCGCCGGCGTAGGGCAGTGCATCCGCGCCACCAAGAAGGGCGGCCTCGTCGTCGGCTATGGCTTCATGAGCACGCTCAAGGACGGCAAGCCGAGCAAGCTGGCCGTGCTGCGGGGCTTCGCCGCGCTCTACCTTGGCGCGCCGCTGGTGGGACGAAAGGGCACGTTCTATGGAATCACGTCGCGCTATCGCAAAGACAAGCAGCCGTTCAAGGAGGATCTGAGTCAGTTGCTGCAATTGCTGGCGAAGAAAGAGCTGCGCCCCAGGATCGCCGCGCGGCTTCCGCTCCTCGAGGGGAGGGGCGCGCAGCGGCTGCTCGAGGCGGGCGGCGTGGAGGGAAAGATCGTGCTGGTCGCGTGAGCGCGTGGCTCATCGACTGCCTGCTTCCTGCAGTTCGCGCTCGAGGACATTCAATTCGCTGACTGATTCGTGCGCCGGCGCGCCCCCGCCGGAGTAGAACCCCGGGCCGATGTCCAACACCGCCGAGCTCTTGGAAGCCATCCGGCAAGAGGCGAAGCCTGGCCTCTGGACCGCAGGGGTGAACCTCGCGCGCGCGGGGGCCGTCTCGCTCGAGTCCGAGTCAGAGGCGGAAGTGGTGCTGCGCGTGAAGGCCCCGGGCCGCGTGGTGGCGCTGAGCGTCGGGCTCTCGCCGCCCGATGCCTGGGAGTGCGATTGCCCGGGTCGCGTGGACCCGTGCGAACACGTGGTGGCCGCGGCCATCTTCTTGAACAGCGCGGTCAAGCGTGACGCGCCGCTCGCCTCCGCTTCTCCGCGGCGCACCAAGGTCGTCTATCGCTTCTCGCGCGTCGAAGGCGGCCTCGCGCTGCGGCGCGCGCTGGCCCCGCCCGGCGGCGACGAGGTGCCGCTCGAGGGATCGATCGCGGCGCTGCTCGCAAGCCCGAGCGAAGCAGCGAAGCTGCAAGTGGAGCAGTGCGACCTCTTGGTCGAGCGCGTGCTGGGCAGACCCCTGCGCGGCGCGCTGTCTGTCGAGAAGCTCGACGCGCTCCTGACCGCGCTGGAAGAGGCCAAGAACGTCTACCTCGACGGCCGCCAGGTGGCCGTCTCCGACGAGAAGGTCAGCCCGCGCGCCGTCGTCGAGGACCGGGGCGACAAGCTCGCGCTGGTGCTGCAGAGGGATCCGCGCGTCACCGAGGTGGTCAGCCGCGGCGTGGCCCTGTGCGGCGAGGTGCTCTGCAGGCTGGCCGAGACGGATCTGACGGGCGAGTGGCTCAAGGGGCTGCCGAGCGTGCGGACCTTCTCGGCCGACCAGCTTGGCGACTTTACGACCAAGGTGTTGCCGGACCTCGCGCGACGTCTCAACGTCGAGGTGCGCAGCACGCGGCTGCCGCGCATCGACCGCGACCTGAAGCCGCGCATCTCGCTCGAGCTCAACCAGCTCGAGAGCGGGCTGTCGGTCATCCCCACGCTGGTCTACGGCTCGCCGCCCGCGGCGCGCATCGACGCCGGCAAGCTGGTGTTCCTGGGCGGCCGCGTGCCTTTGCGCGACGAGCCTGCCGAGCAACGCCTCGTGCACCAGCTGCGCGACGAGCTCGATCTATTGCCCGGCCGGCGCATGACGTTCACCGGGCCCGACATGCTGCGCTTCGCCGACAAGCTGCGACGCTGGCGGGGCGGGCTGACCGGCGACGCCGCGGGCGTGGTCAGCCCGGGCAGCAAGCTGAAGCCCGTCTTGTCGGTGCAGGAAGGGGCCGCGGGCGGCGCGCCGCAAGTGGGCTTCAAGCTCGAGTTCCAGGTCGAGGGCGGCGGGTCCGGCGGTGCAAAAACGGTGGACGCGGCCGCAGTGGTGAACGCTTGGAAAGAGGGCCTTGGCCTCGTGCCCATCGAGGGCGGCGGCTGGGCGCCCCTGCCCGCGTCGTTCTTGGCCGCGCACGGCCAGCGCATCGCCGATCTGCTCGCGGCCCGCGGCGACGACGGCAAGCTCGCCAATCACGCCCTGCCCGCGCTGACCGAGCTGTGCGACGCGCTCGACCAGCCGCGCCCGCCCGGCCTCGAGAAGCTGGCGCCGCTGGTGGACGGCTTCCAGGGCCTGCCCCCGCCAGTGCTGCCCGCCGATGTGACCGCGACGCTGCGCGACTACCAATTGCAGGGCGTCTCCTGGCTGTCGTTCTTGCGCGAGGCCGGGATGGGCGGCGTGCTCGCCGACGACATGGGCCTCGGCAAGACGCTGCAGACCATCTGCGTGCTGCACAAGCGATCGCTCGTCATCTGCCCGACCAGCGTTTTGCCAAACTGGAAGGCCGAGATGATCAAGTTCCGGCCCGGCCTCACCGTCAGCGCCTATCACGGGCCGGGCAGGGTGCTCGACGAGGCGGCCGACGTGACGCTGACGACCTACGCCCTCTTGCGCCTCGACGCAGCCCAGCTCTCGGCGGTTGCCTGGGACGCGGTCGTCCTCGACGAGGCGCAGGCGATCAAGAACCCCGACAGCCAGGTGGCGCGCGCGGCGTTCGGGCTGCGGGGCGCCGTCAAGCTGGCGCTCTCGGGCACGCCGGTCGAGAACCGGCTCGACGAGCTGTGGAGCCTGATGCACTTCACCAACCGCGGGCTCCTCGGCGGACGGCGCGAGTTCGCCGAGCGCTTCACGCGGCCCATCGAGGACGGCCGCGCCGAGGCGGCCCAGGCGCTGCGCAAGCGCATCCGCCCGTTCGTCCTGCGCCGCCTGAAGAAAGACGTGGCCAAAGAGCTGCCGCCGCGCACCGAGTCGGTCCTGCACGTGACGCTCGACGATCGCGAGCGAGCCGTCTACGACGCGGTTCACGCGGCGACGCGAAAAGAGGTGGTCGCGCTCCTGTCGGGCGAGGGCGGCAAGGGCGTCTTGAAGGCGCTGGAGGCGCTCTTGCGGCTGCGCCAGGCCGCCTGCCACGTGGCGCTGGTGCCGGGCCAGCACGCGCAATCCTCCTCAAAGATCGAGGCGCTGCTCGAGGCCCTGGAGACCGCCGCGCAAGACGGGCACAAGGCGCTGGTCTTCTCGCAGTGGACCTCGCTGCTCGACCTGATCGAGCCGGCGCTGAAGGCCGCGGACATCGCCTTCGAGCGGCTCGATGGTTCGACCAGCGATCGCGGCGCGGTCACCGAGCGCTTCCAGGCCGAGGGCGGCCCGCCGGTGATGCTCATCTCGCTCAAGGCCGGCGGCACGGGCCTGAACCTGACCGCGGCCGATCACGTCTTCCTCGTGGACCCTTGGTGGAACCCGGCCGTCGAGGCCCAGGCCGCAGACCGCGCCCACCGCATCGGTCAGGAGCGGCCGGTGAACATCTATCGCCTCGTCTCGCAGGGCACGGTCGAGGAGCGGATCCTCGGGCTGCAAGAAAAGAAGCGGGCGCTGTTCGAGGCTGCGCTCGGCGAGGCGGCCGGCGCGGCCTCCATCACCAAGGACGACCTGCTCGAGCTCTTCAACTGAGCGAACCCGCGCCGCTCCTGCGCGGCGTCTCGATTCACCCGACTGATCTCTTACCTATAGAGTCACCGGCAGCAGGGAGCAGGCCGCGGGCAAAGCGAAGTGCGTGCGCCACCCGGCCGGTCCGGCCGTATTCTACAGGTAGAGACCTGAACTCAGCTCTGGAGGCCCCATGCCCTGCTCTTGGAAAGCCGCCGCTGGACTCGCTTGCGCCGCGTTGCTCGGCGCCTACGCCGCCAACGCCAGGCCGCCCGCGAAGAAGCCGCTCAAGTACAACGACGCCAAGATGAACCCTGCCAGTCCCGACTACGACGAGCAGCAGCGCGCGGCGTGGCTGGAGCAACAGCCGTCCAACAAGAAGTGCCGCGACAGCAAGACGGGCGAAAAGTTGCCCATGGACGCCTGCGCGCGCGCCAGCGTTCAAAAGAAGTCCACTCCAAAGCCGACCAAGAGAGGTCCGCCGCCCAAGTACAATGACGCGAAGATGAATCCCGCCAGCCCTGATTACGACGAGAAAGCGCGCGCGACCTGGCTGAAGATGCAGCCGAGCAACAAGAAGTGCCGCAATAGCAAGACGGGCGAAGAGATGCCCCCGGACGCCTGCGCGCGGGCAGGTCTTTCAAAGAAGAAGCCCTCCAGCCACTAGCCGAGGTGCCGTCGAGCGGTACTATCGCCCTATGCTCAATACCAAGGCTCGCCAATACCTCGAGGCTTGGTTTGCCGTGCCCAGCAGCAAGGGCTTCAGTGCCTACCGGACCGGTTGGTTGGTCCACCTCGCCTTTTCCGTGCTGCTCGCCGAATGGACCTGGGTAGGGCTTGGCGCCATCGGTGCGACCGCGTTTCCGCTGCGCATTGCGGGCAGTCTCTTCGTGGTGTTTGCGGCGTGGGGCGGAGGTGCCCTGCTCGGGATCGTCAGCCACTACAATCCGCTGGTGACTCTGCTCGCGATCGTCGGCGTCCTTGCCTCCTATCGGCTCCTCGGTGACTTTGCTGCCGCCGGTCTGCTCCTTGGCATTGTGGCCCACGCCGCTTCTCTCGTCTTCCTGAGCGCTCTGCAGCGACTTAGGAAGGTAGAGTGATTGCGTTCAGGAGAGAAGGAGCGGCACGAGCAATGCGCACGCGAGTGGCCTTAGAGCACCGAACTCGCCGGGCGGACGCACGAGGCGCTCGCGCAGCGATTCTGCGTTCTGGCGCACGTGCGCGCCCACGCCCTGGGCGATGCTGAGCCAGAGGTCGTCCTGCGAGAGCACGAGCGGCAGCTGCCAGCCGAGCCGCAGGCACACGAATGAGCCCGCCGGAAGACCGCGTCGCGGTGCTGGCCGCGGCGAGCGCGCGCCATTGCCCAGCATCTCGCAAGTAGATAGCTTGCGCCCATGATCATCCCCATCCCGGTCGGCGCGATGCGGCGGGCGGCACAGGCGGCGCGGCTCAGCGAACAAGCGCGCCGCCAGGCCGCGGCAACCTCGGGCATCAGCTGCCCGAGCTGCGGCGAAGTTGATCTGCCGCTGGCGCGCCGCCGCGGCAGCAGGCTCGTGCATGTGCTGCTGTACCTCGCCTGGATCCTGCCCGGCATCCTCTACGGACTGTGGCGCAGCCAGGTGCAGACGTTCCACTGCCGCAAGTGTGATGCCTTCATGGGCGAGGTACCGCTGGGCTGAGGGGGGCTCTGCGCAGCCGACAGCGACTGCTGTCTGGGATCCCGCTTGGGCGGCCCGTCTGGTCAGTTGAGCGTGATGCTCAGCCCCACCGGGTGGCTCACCGATCCGTCCGTCAGACGGATGGGCACGTTGAACGATTTCGCCGAGGCCGGCGGCGTGACGGTCGCAGAGCTTCCACCGCAGGCCGGCAGAGCGCTGAAGAAGCCTACAGCGAGCAAGAGCGCGTAGCCTGCGAACCGCCGCGTCCGCTGGGCGAGCGCCAGCGCGATGCAGGCCAGACCCAGCAATCCGGCGAGCGCGCCCAAGCCGGTTCCCCCACCGGATCCAACCGAGCCGGCGCCGAATCCAGCAGGGCCAGCGCGCCCTGCGGCCGGACCGCCGAGGTCGTTCATCGCCGTGGTCGCCTTGGTCGTCACCGTCAGCGTCGAGGTCTGCGCCGCCGTCGAGCCCGCGGTGAAGGTCAAGGTCGACGGCGAGAAGGTGCAGCTGCTCCCGGACGGTAGCGTTCCGCAGCCCGGCGTCAATGCGCCGGCGTATCCATTCACCGGTGTCACGCTGATCGTCGAGAGGCCGCTCGCTCCGGCTTTCAAGCTGAGCGCGGCCGGCGAGGCGGTGATCCGATAGTCGGGCGATCCAACCGCGAGAATGGCGTCGGCCGACAGGAGATAGACGAGGTTCGCCACGGTCGGCGTCCCGTTGGCCGCGACGTTCACCACCGGCACCGAGCCGAAGGCACCGCCGAGCGAGCCTGCGAGGTTCAGCACCGTCTGGGAGGCGATCGAATCGACGACCTTCTGGCTGTTGTCGTCTGCGACCCTGGCGAAGACGGTGAAGGGGCCGCCGTCATTGGCTCCGTCGAGGAGCGCGGAGTTGTCGCCCAGGTTGAAGAACCAGTCGGTGCGGGCGGTGTTCGGGCCGGTGCTGAGCGCGAAGGCCAGGGTGCCCCGGGTGTTGGAGACCTTGGCTTCGCTCGCGAGGGTGGAAAGCTGCCGGGTGATCTGGTTGACGTTGCCGGCCCCATCGACGAAGAAGCCGCCGCCCTGGACCACAAAGCCCGGCACCGCCCGCTGGATGAGCGTGGCGTCGTAGTAGCCGAGGTTGACGTAGGAGACGAAGGCGTCGACCGAGTGCGGCGCCGCGTCGGGCAGCAGATTGACGGTGATGTCGCCGAGCGTGGTGACGAGCTTGACCTGCGTCGCTGTGACCGTGGCGGCAGGCGCCGCGAGAGCCGCCAGGCACGCGAGCAGTCCGAGTCGAAGGTTTGGCATCCCTGCTGGATACCATTGGAAGGCGCCCGGCGGCCCCTGCACGCGGCCCGGTCAGAGCATTAATTGGCCTTCGTTGGCTCGGACTTCACCACCTGCGATGGCATCGCGATGCCCGAATAGAGGAATCCGGCGGTCGATTGGAATGCATCTTCGAGCAGCACGCCGATGTAATCGTCGACGGCCTTGTCGCCCGCGAAGCAATACCCGTTGTAATCGACCAGGTCGCCGAAGCTGAACTTGCAGGTGGGCTTTGTCTTCGCCGTGAGGACGGCCCAGAGACCCTTGGCGTGCTCGTTGCCGCGGACCGCCGCGTCCTGGAAGGCGTCGTCCGCCGGCATGGTCCTCATCCGGCCGTCCCAGTGCTTGTCCTTCGAGGTGTACTTCGCCTGCACCACCGGCGCGTAGTACTCGAAGGCTCCGTGCAGGGCGATGGTGCTGCCGGAGACCTTCACGCCCGGCGAGACCTGCAGCGCCGAGAAGCTGGACGAGTGCATCGGCTGCGTCATGTCAGTCATGTAGTGCAGCGCCAGGCCCAGGTGCCTGCAGGCGACCTTGTTGGTCAGCGCGGCGATGCGCGACGCCTTGTCGTGGCCGCCGATCGCCTCGAGGTTCTCGTGCGCATGGTCGCGGGCGGTGCCCCGCTTGGTGGTGTTGAAGACCTTGCCGGAGTAAGTCACGTGCCGCGTCTCGCCGCCCTTGATGTCCTTGCCGGGAAGCTTCTTGATCTCTTCGGTCCGGTCGAAGACGCCGTCGGGGCCGACCGCATAGCCGGCCTTGATCGGATCGGGGATGGTCGCGTTGTAGAAGTGGGTCCCCATCGCGCCGCCGGTCTCGGAGAGCGGCGGCTCGTCGCCGTCGAACAGCCCCTGCTCCCAGTGCGGGCTGCACTTGTTGACGGCCGCGGCGACTTCCTTCGCGACCGGATCGGGATCCTTCGCGAGCAGCTCGACCGCGTTCTTGACGATGTACAAATGGGTATTGCCGCGCATCTTGTAGACGGTATTGCCCACCTTGATCGGAGTCTTCGACGCCTCCACGCCTCCGGAGCAGGCGTTGACCGTGCACTGCTTGAGCCCTGCGTCCCAGGAAGCGGCAGGGCCGGCGGCGAGCAGCGCCAGTGCGCACGCTCCGGCCCCCAGCGCGGTTTTCATTCCAGCAAATCGTCCTGAATGAGAGCTTGCCTTCATCGTCATCCTCGCGCTGCCGGTGCGCGACGCACGCGGCGGGGTGGTTTTTTCCAGGTCGCTGCTGACTGCTCTACCTGCGCTTGTCAACCGCCTACCAGTCAGAATTCTCGGATCTCCCAACTGACGCCAGGTGCCAGGTCGCTGACGTTGGCTGACACCTGACGATTCCGATCGCGTTTGCCTGGCGAGTTCCGCCCGCGGGTCTCCGAC
>JBBRMA010000017.1:0-103735 GCA_038231075.1 Myxococcales bacterium
AGCCGCCAGGGGCGGCCCGGCCGGGAGTCCGGCCGCAGCAGGGAGGGGCCCAGACGAACTTGTTCGGCGGGGAGGGGCGCAGCCCCTTCTAATGGGGCGACGTACATCGACCCGGTACGAAGTTCCGGGTCGATGTACTAGAGCGCGCGCCGGACCGCATAGGCCGCGATCTCGGCCAGCGCCTGGGCGGTCTCGCGAGGAACCGCGTCGGCCTCGAGTGCTCGCAGCGCTTCTGCGCAGAGCGACTCCGCCTGCTGCCTTGCCGCCTCGGGAGCGCCGGTGCGCCGCAAGATGGCGCGCAGCGCGTCGGCCTGGTGGTCGGTCAGGTCTGCGTTCCCCAGGCCCTCGCGCAGCGCGCTCGCGTCCGCCGGGGTGGCCGCCTCCAGCGCCGCCGAGATGAGCAGGGTGCGCTTGCCCTCGCGCAGGTCGCTGCCATTCGGCTTGCCGGTGACCTCGGGCGCCCCGAACGTCCCGAGCAGATCGTCGGCGATCTGGAAGGCGACGCCGAGCGGGCGTGCATAGCGCGAGAGCGCGTCGTCGAGCGCGGCAGTGGCGCCGCCGAGCAGCGCACCGAGGCGCAACGGCAGCTCGAAGGTGTAGCCGCCCGTCTTGCGCCGCTCGATCTCGAGCACGGCCGACACCGGCAGCTCGCCCACTTTGGCGGCCGCCAGGTCGAGCATCTGGCCCACCGTCACCTGCTCGATGGCGGCCTCGAAGAGCTGCAGCGCCGCCAGCGACCGCTCGGGGGGCACCGGCGACGAGAGGAGCAGCTCATGCGCCCACGCCTGGCAGATCGAGCCGAGCAGCAGCGCGAGGCTGGCCCCGAGGTGCTCGCCGTGCGCGCGCCCGAGCGAGGTGTGCAGGGTGGGGCCGCCGCGCCGCAGCTCGTCGCGGTCCATGAAGTCGTCGTGGATGAGCAGATAGGCGTGGAGCAGCTCGCAGCCCAGCGAGGCCGGGAGCGCCTCGGGTTCGCGGCCTCCAGCGGCCTCGCAGCCGAGCAGCACCAGCGCGCCTCGCAGCCGCTTGCCGCCCCGCAAGACGTACTCGCGCAAGAGCGCGTGGGCCTGTCCCAGATCGACGGGCAGCCCGGCGAGCGCAGCGCCCTTGCGGTCAAGAAATGCGGCCAGGCGCGGCTCGGCCAGCTCGGCGTAGCGCTGCAGCGCGGCTGGAGCCGGGCTCACGCCTCGACCGCGGACTTCGGCTCTTTGCGCAAGAGCGCGGCGAGGATCTCCTGGGCGCGGTGCAGCTTGATCTCGCCCGCGGCCACCAGCGCGCGCGCCACCTGCTCGACGGCGGGTCCGCGCGCGCCCGCGCTCACCGCGAGGTTCCGCGCGTGCAGCGCCATGTGGCCCTTCTGGATGCCGACCGTGCCGAGCGCCCGCAGCGCCGCCATGTTCTGCGCGAGCCCGACCGCCACCATGATGCCCGACAGCTTGCGAGCGCCGGGGTTGCCGAGCACCCGCAGCAGCACGGGGATGAGCGGGTTGGCCTTGACCGCGCCGCCGACGACGCCGATCTGCACCGGCAGCTCGGCGCGGCCGCGGAGCATGCCGTCCTCGACGCGCCAGCGGGTCAGCGGCTGGTAGCGGCCCGAGCGAGCCGCGTACGCGTGCGCCCCGGCCTCGAGCGCGCGCCAGTCGTTGCCCGTGGCCAGCGCCACCGCGTCCACGCCGTTCATCACGCCTTTGTTGTGGGTGCAGGCGCGGTACGGATCGGCGTCGGCGAAGCGGCTGGCCTCGGCGATGCCGTGCGCCACCTCGGCGCCCGAGAGCCCGAAGTCGGCCAGCGCGTCGATGGGGATGCTGCAGCTCGCCCGCGCCAGGCGCCGGTCCGCGAGATTCGACAAGATTCGCAAACGCACGCGCGCGTTGGTCAAGGTCTGCAAGAGCGGCGCGACCCCTTCGCACATGGTGTTGATGAGGTTCGCCCCCATCGCGTCCTGCGTGTCGACGAGCAGATGGACCACCAGCTGCGTCTCGCCGCCGTCGAGGTCGAGGATGCGCGCCTCGAGGTCCTTGGCGCCCCCGCCGCGCGCCTCCATCGCCGGGTGGAGCGCGTTGGCGGTCGCCAGGACTTGCGACTTGTGCGCCAGCACCGCGCTCGCCGCCGCCTCTGCCGCTGCCCGGTTCGGGAAGTCGCAGAGCTGCACCTGGCCGATCATGATGGCGGGGTCGGCGTCGGCGGTGAAGCCGCCACCTTCGCGGACGATCTTGGCCGCGAGGCTGGCCGCGGCGATGACCGAGGGCTCCTCGACCGCCATGGGCACGAGCAGCTCTTCGCCATTGATGACGAAGTTCAGGCCGAGGCCCACCGGCAGGCCGAGCACGCCCACCGCGTTCTCGATCATGGCGTCGGCGTTGGCCAGGGGGAGCGAGCCGCTCTGCCCCAGGCCATCGAGGTCATCGTCGTCCAGCTCCAGCGCATCGGCCAGGTGCCGAAGCCGCTCGGCGACCTTCATCTTGTAGAAGCCTGGCAGCCTGCTCGTCGCCTTGGTCATTCCAGATGCCTCCGCACTTCATCAGTACAGCCGCACCCAGCGGGATGCCCATGAAGATTCCGAGAAGAATCCTCTCGCTGCACGGAGGCTAACAAAGCGGGGGCCGCAAGTCGTGCGACCCCGCGTCACACGTCAATCCTTGTCGTCCTCGGCGTCGGCCTGGCGCTGGGCGGCGGCGGGCGGCGAGGGTTCGCGGCGCAGGGCGAAGAAGATGGGCCGGCCCCCGCGGCGCACGAAGAGGCGGCTGATGCCGGTGGCGCTGCGCTTGCCGATGGCGGCGTGAAAGGCCTCCTTGTCGGCCACCTTGGCTCCGTTCACCTCGGTGATGACGTCGCCCTCGCGCAGCCCCACGCGGTAGGCCGGCCCGCGCACGTCCACGCTGGTGATGCGGACGCCACCCTCGGCATCGGCGGCATCGTCCACCACGGCGCCGAGCGGATCCTTGGAGTTGAAGGGCTGCTCCTTGGGTGGGCTGGAAGGCGCCGCGCCCGGCCGCTCGCGCAGGGTGACCTCGGTGAAGGCCTCCTTGCCCTCGCGCACGTAGCCGAGCTTGACGGACTTGTCGACGCCGGTGATGGACGACAGCCAGCGCAGCCGCCAGCTCTCCGAGAGCGACTCGCCGTCAAACGTCGTGATGATGTCGCCGACCTTCAGGCCGGCCTGATCGGCGGGGCCGTCGGCGGTGATCTCGGTGACCAGCACGCCCTTGCCTTCGGGCGCGCCGAACGAGGTCGCGAGCTCCGGGCTGATCGACTCCTGGATGGACAGGCCCATCCAGCTGCGCTTCACGTAGCCCTTGGCGTAGAGCTGCGGGATGATGGTCTTCACCATGTTGATGGGCACTGCGAAGCCGATGCCCTGGCCAGACGGGTTGACCGCCGCGTTGATGCCGACCACGGCGCCGCGCGCGTCCAGGAGCGGGCCGCCCGAGTTGCCCGGGTTGATGGCGGCGTCGGTCTGGATGAAGTCGTAGTAGCCGGGCCGGCCCGACGGGTTCACGTCGCGGCGCCCCTTGTACGAGATGATGCCGGTGGTGACGGTGCGCGAGAGCCCGAAGGGGTTGCCGATGGCCACCACCCACTCGCCCACGTCGGCGGCGTCGCTGTCGCCGAGCGGCACGACGGGGAAGGGCCCGGCGGCGTCGATCTTCAAGAGCGCGATGTCGGTCGGGTCGTCGCGGCCCACCACGTGCGCCTTGACCGGTCGCTCCAAGGGGCCGAGCTGCAGCTGGATGTCGCTCGCGCCTTCGACCACGTGGCCGTTGGTGACGACGAGGCCATCGGCGCGGACGATGAAGCCGGTGCCGATGCCGCGCACGGGCTCGCTCTTCTCGCCGCCGGCGCCGTACATCTTTTCGAGGAAGTCGTGGAAGGGGTCGGCAGCGTCCACGCCCGTTGACGAGGTCGTGGTGGCGACGATGCCGACCACCGCGGGCATGGTCGCCCTGACCAGCTGCGGGATGCTCGGCGCGCTGGTCGGCCGCGGCTCCACGGTGGTGGCGTCGGTCCAGAGCTTGCCGGGCGTGGCGGCGCGGGGCACGACCGGCGGCACCTTGGCGTGGCGCTCGACCTTCTTGTGGCTGATCTGGGTGGCGCTCTTGAGCGCCTCGGTGGCCGCGCTCTCGACGGGAGCGTTGGCGAGCGCCGCGCAGGTGAAGAGGGCCACCAGGGTGGCGGCGGAGGCTGCTGCGCGGGCCATTGGTCTGCGGGCGTTCTGGGCCATGGGAGTCAGAGGGCCAGCAAGCGGGGGCTCGCCGATGCCGTTGCTCACGGTGGGCATTCCATTTCCCTGGGGCAACGCTCTTTAGTCGACAGTCGGGCCGATCTTTACTGCCTGGCCGCGACCAGCCCGTCGACGAGCTTCTGGGCCGCGTCGTTGGCCGGCTTGGGCGGCCGCTTGCCGTCGAGCAGCACGCGGAACTGGTACTGCAGCCCGGGCTGGCCTGGAGTCGCGCAGACCACCTTGATGTCGCCGAGGAGCGTGCTGACCACTTCGCCGTCGCAGCCCGGATCGCCTTCCTTCTTGGCCGTCAGCGCGTCGAACACGGTCGGACTGGCGGGGGTCGGCTTGTACGCCATGGCGATGGCGATGCCCTTCTTCACGTCCGAGCTGTTGAAGCGGCCTTGCAGCCAGGAGACCACGGCCGCGAGCACCATCACCATGGCGATGGCGATGGGAAGACGGCCACTCGGAATTCCGAAGAAGTCAGCCATTTCGAGCAGGCTTCTACCAGATCAGATCGAGAGGCGCCGCTGCCACGCTTTGGCCGGCGCCATCGGCCGCCTCTAGCGGGAACCGGCGACGAGCTGGTCCAGCGCGGACCGATCTGCTTGGGTCAGCTTCTCGGCGACCGGCTGCTTCTTCACGGCGACGGCGGGCCGCGGGCGCGCAGGCGGCTTTTTCCCCTTGAACCAGGTGGTGACCTGCGCCGAGGTGCGCTGCGCAAGCTGAGGCAGGCCGTGCGCGCGCGACCGCTCCCAGAGCGACTTTCCCGCGATGGGGACGAAGAGGGCCGCGGCGCAGGCGGCGGAGAGGGCCAAGGTCCAGAAGAGGGCTCGCAGCATGTGCCGAGGCTGTCACCGCCGCCGCGCGCGCGCCAGTTTTCGCCTCGAACGTTCTTGACCTGCGCGGCCTTGGCCAGCAGTCTTGCCGCCTCCGTGGCGGCCAGGCGAAGCAGCGACAGCTGGATGTGGGCCATCGTGCTCGGCGCGACCGCGCTGGTGGTGGCGCTGGCCGTCTTCAAGGGGCGCAAGGGCGTCGGCGCGCTCGAAGGCAAGCCCGCGCCGCCTTTGACCCTGCAGCTCCTCGACGGCGACAAGAAGGTGGAGCTGTCGTCGCGCCGCGGCCGGGTGGTGATGCTCGACTTCTGGGCCACCTGGTGCGGCCCCTGCCGCGCGACCATGCCGCGGGTGGAGAAGATCTTCCGCGAGTACGAGGCGCGCGGCGTCGATGCCTACGCCGTCAACACCGACGTCTCCTCGCCGAACCGCGAGCCCACCGTGCGCGAGTTCATGCTGCAGAACTCGCTCAACCTCACCGTCGCCATCGACGGCGATGAAGGGGCGGCGCAGAGCGCCTTTGGCGTCTCGAGCCTGCCCACGCTCGTGGTCCTCGATCGGAAGGGCGCGGTGGCCTTCAGCCACGTCGGCACGATGAACTCCAGCGTCGAGCAGGAGCTGCGATCGACCATCGACGCGGCGCTCAAGGCCCGCGAGGCGAAGAGCAACTGACGTTCGACTGACGTTCCAACGAGGCGAGGATGGCGACAGCTCCGCGGCCCTGGACGGTGACGCGCCACGACCCGATCGAGCGCCTCGACGACAACCTCTGGGCGGTCAACGGCGTCGTGCCCGACTTCCCTCCCGGCTCTGGGATGGACCGGCGCATGAGCATCATCAAGCTCTCCGACGGCCGGCTCGTGTTCCACAACGCCGTTCCCCTCGAGGAAGCCGCGCTCGCCGAGGTGATCGCGTGGGGCAAGCCGTCGATCCTCATCATCCCCATGCACCTGCACGCCATCGACGCGCACGCCTTCGCGGAGCGGCTGGGGCTGCAGGTGTTCACCTCGAAGGCCACCGCCGAGCAGGTGCGCGCCCTGGTGCCCGTCGCGGGGACGCTGGAGGACCTGCCGAAGGATCCGGCGCTAGGCTGCGAGCCGCTCGCGGGGACCAGGTTCGGCGAAGCCGCCTATGTGGTGCAGAGCGGGCCTCGCGCGAGCCTGCTCTTTTGCGACGCGTTTCACGACTCGCGGCCCGGGACTGGCTTTGGCGGCTTCATGTTCAAGCTGCTCGGGTTCACCGGCCGCGAGCCGAAGATTCCGCCCTTCTACAAGCTGCGCGCGGTGACCGACAAGAAGGCGCTCAAGGCCGACCTGCTCCGTCTGGCGGAGACGCCGGGCCTGGTCCGCGCGGTGCCGAGCCACGGGCACGTCGTGACGAATGATCCAGCTGGTGCTATCCGAAGAGCCGTTCAGAAGGCCCTTTGAGTCTCTTGGTTTGAAAGGCGAGTGACATGGCGAAGCCCTGGGCAGTGATCCTCGGCGCCTCGAGCGGCTTTGGCGCGGCCACCGGCGCCGAGCTGGCGAAGGCCGGCTTCGACATCTTCGGCGTCCACCTGGACCGGCGCGGCACCGCAGACCTCGTCGCCGCGGCCAAGAAGGGCATCGAGGACGCGGGCGGCCGCGCGGTGTTCTTCAACAGCAATGCCGCCTCGGACGAATCGCGCGCCGAGGTGATTGCCGCCATCGAGCGGGAGCTGGCCCAGCGCGACGACAAGGGGCAGGGCGCGGTGCGGGTGCTGCTGCACTCGCTGGCCTTCGGCGCGCTCAAGCAGTTCGCGGCCGACAAGCCCGAGGAGAACCTGACCCGGGCGCAGTTCGAGATGACCATCGACGTGATGGCCAACAGCCTCGTCTATTGGACGCGCGACCTGGTCTCGCGGGGATGGCTCGGGCAGAACGGGCGCGTCTTCGCCATGACCTCGAGCGGCGGCACCCGGGTGTTGCCCGCCTACGGCGCGGTCTCGGCCGCCAAGGCCGCGCTCGAGTCGCATTGCCGCCAGCTCACGCTCGAGCTCGCCAAGAAGGGCGTCGCCGTCAACGCCATCCGCGCCGGCGTCACCGACACGCCGGCGCTGCGCAAGATCCCCGGCAACGAGAGGCTGATCGAGATGGCCAAGGAGCGAAATCCCGGTGGCCGCCTGACCACCCCCGAGGACGTCGGCAAGCTGATTGCGCTCCTGACCGATCCGCGCGCGCAGTGGCTCAGCGGCAACACGCTCGGAGTGGACGGCGGCGAAGACATCGTCGGTTGAGGCGCGCCTCCAGGAAGAAGGCGTCGCGGCGCTCGCCTACTCCGTGCGCCACTGGCCGATGGGCGCTGGCGGAGGAGGGATGTCCGCCTCGTTGAGCCGGCCCATGCCGAGCGTCTCTGCCGCCTTGGCCACCAGCGCGACCAGCTGCGGGTCGCGCCAGCCCTTGCTCGCCTCGCCGTAGAGGAACTCGACGGCGCTCGCGCGGGTGCGCGCGCGGTGGTACGGGCGGTCGGTGGTGATGGCGTCGTAGATGTCGGCCAGCTGCAAGATCTGCGGCGCGATCGGGAACGCCGAGCCCTTGAGTCCGTCCGGGTAGCCCGAGCCGTCGAGCCGCTCGTGGTGCCAGCGAATGACGGGCAAGAGATGGGCGAGGCTGCGCAGCGGCTCGCAGATCCGCTCGCCGATGAGCGGGTGCTTGTTCATCACGATGCGCTCTTTGTCGGTGAGCTTGCCCGGCTTGTTCAGGATCTCGTTGGGGATGCCAATCTTGCCGATGTCGTGCAGGACGCCGCCCTGGCGCAGCGCCTCTTGCGAGTCCTCGGCCAGGCCGCACAAGCGCGCCACTTCCACGGCCAGCGCGCCGACGCGCTCGGTGTGTCCCTCGGTGTAGGCGTCCTTGGCCTCGACCGCGTTGGCGAGCGCGAAGATCACCTGGGTGGTGTCCTCCAGCCGCTCGGTGGCGATGCGGGCGCGGAGCAGCGCCTTGACCCGCGCGCTCAGCTCGGCGGCCGAGGGCAAGAACGGCACCGCGTGCTCGACTCCGACTTCCAGCGCGGCCAGGAGCGCTGGCTCGCCGGCGTCGATGAGGGCGAGCACCGGCAGCATGGCGGTGGCCGCGGCGCCCTTGATGCGGCGGCAGACGGCGACGCCCTGCGTCCCCGCGCGAAAGTCGATGATGGCGAGCGCGAAGCGGTGGGCGAGCAGAGCCTGGGCGGCGTCGCTGACCGTCTCGACATCGACCGGCAGCGGGGTGGACGCGGGCAGCTGCGCGCGGATGGCCGCGCGGAAGGGGGCGCCCCCGGCGATCAGTGTGCGGGCCTCCGGCAGCGCCATCTCACGATTGTATCATGCGCGAGTGCTCTAAGAGCCGAGGCCAACCCAGCTCGAGCCATCCGGGTAGAGCTCGCGCTTCCAGATCGGTGCGTCTTTCTTCAGCGCCTCGATGGCGAAGCGGCAGGCCTCGAAGGCGTCGCTCCGGTGCGGGCTGGCGGCGGCGATCACGACCGAGACTTCACCTGGCGGCAGGCGGCCGGTGCGGTGGTGGATGGCGAGCCGGACGCCGGGCCAGCGGGCCTTGGCGGAGGTTTCGATCTCGCAGAAGATGGCCAGCGCCATCGGCTCGTAGGCCTCGTACTCGAGCGCGACCACCGGCTTGCCGCGGGTGTTGTCGCGCACGCTGCCGACGAAATCGACCGAGGCGCCGCAGTCGTTGCCGAAGACCTCGGCTTGCGCTGCCTCCAGCGACAAGGCCATCGCGCTCACCCTGTGGCTCATGAACAGCCTCCCGAGACAGGAGGAATGAGCGCCACCTCGGACCCCTCGCGCAGCGGGGCGTCGCCTTCGGCGAAGGCCTGGTCGACGGCCACGCGGAGCTGCGGGCCGAGCGGCGCGAGCGCCGGATGCAGCTCGAGCGCGCGGGCCTTGGCCTGGCTGGCGGTGGCTCCCTCGGGCAACTCCAGCGTCTCTTTGGATGTGCCCGCGCGCTCGCGGGCGGCGGCGAAGAAGAGCAGGGTGACTTGCATCGCCGGGACCATAACGCCGATCGAAGACCTGCGTTGACGCTCCCGGGGTGCATCCGTACAGTGCGCCGCCCCGGAGGCACCATGAGCGGCCACAACTTGAGCCTCGAGGAGCTGCTCGCGCTGCTGCGCGATCCCTCCCTGCGCGAGGCCAGCATCGTCGAAGAGATGGAGTGCGCCGGCGCGACCGGCACCACTCCCCAGCAAGTGACCCAGGCCAGGGCGCTCCTGGCGCAGTTCGCGCTGCCCGCAGAGGGCGCCGGCCCGATCGAGGGCGAGCCGGTCCGCCGCGGCGGCGCCGAGCTTGCGACCTTGCCGGCGCTGCTCGCCTCGGCGGTGCTGCGCGCGTGCGGCGAGGCAGGCCGGCAGGAGCTGCTGCGGGAGGCCGGAGTCTCGGCCAACAAGGCGCTCGCCAAGGACGGCAAGCGAGAGCTGCAGCGCCTCAAGCAGCGCGGGGTGCAGGTCGCGGAGCTGGTCTCGACCACGGCCGCCCTGGTCAAGCCGCCGCCCGAGGTCGAGCCGACCCCCTGCTACGCCAGCTCGATCGACGCCTATGGCGAGCGGGCCATCTGGTGGACCCGCCCGTATCGCGGCGGAGTGGAGGTCGTTCAGGCCGTGGTCAGCGACGTGCGCGGCATCGTCGCGGTGGACCGGCTGATCCTCGCGCGGAAGCAGTGGAAGCAGTTCCTCGCCAGGCTGCCGCAGAAGGGGCCCGTCAGCTCCGCCGAGATCAGCCGCGACTACGCGCGCACGCTCATCCAGCAGTCGGCCGAGGCAGGCTCGCGCAACGGCTTCTCACCGCCGCAAAGCTACTCGGACGCGCTCGCAAGCCTCGGCCCCTCGCCCGAGCTGCCCGAGACGCCGCCCGGCATGGCGATCGAGTTTGGCGACGACGGCGAGCTGGCCCACGCCCTGGCCGGCGCGGCGCTCTTTGCCGACCCGCTCTTCTCGGCTTGGATCCCCGAGGAAGAGGCGCTGCGCAGCGCCGCCCTCAAGATCGAGGAGATCGCCTCAAGCGAGCTCTACATCGACGACAGCCAGCGCCACCACGCCTTCGACGCCGCGCTGCAGGAGGCGGCGAACGCCTGGTTCACCAGCGAGCGCCGGGCGCTCTATTGCGCCAGGCTCTACGAGATGGCGCACATCCTCAAGAGCGAGGCGCGCCTCGACGCCGCGCGCACCGCGGTGGCCGTGGCCCGCGCGCTCAGCGGTGCGGAGGGCGCGAGCAATCCGTTCTGCAAGGCGCTCTTCTCGCACGCGCTGCACACGCTGATGACCGCGCGGCCGGCCGAAGGGGCAGAGGCGCCGGCGGCCAAAGTCCCGGCATCACCTGACGCGCAGCAATCCAGCCTCATCATCTCCTAGGAGCAGACGTGCCCGAGTACAAGAACCCGACGCCGACGGTGGACGCCATCATCGCCGGCGAGCAGGGCCGCATCGTGCTCATCCGGCGCAAGAACCCGCCGCACGGCTGGGCCATCCCCGGCGGGTACGTCGACGAGGGCGAGTCGCTCGAGCACGCCTGCAAGCGCGAGGCAAAGGAAGAGACGGGCCTCGACGTCGAGCTGGTCAGCCAGCTCTTCTGCTACTCGGACCCCAAGCGCGATCCCAGGCACCACAACATCAGCGCCGTCTACGCCTGCCGCGCCCCGGCGCTCGCCGCTCCCGAGGGAGCCGACGACGCGGCCGAGGCGCGCTGGTTCAGCGAAAAAGAGATCCCGTGGGCGGAGCTCGCCTTCGACCACGCGGACATCCTGCGCGACTACTTCCGCTGGACGAGGACGGGCGAGCGCCGCGCCCTCTGGCCGTAGTTAGTGCGTGGTGGGCTGCGCCGGAAGCTGCTGCGGGGCGGCCGGCGTCTGCGGAGCCGGCATGGTGCGGACCTTGGCGTCGAGCTCCTGCCACTTGTTGTACGCGTCCACGAGCGCCACGCGCTTGTCAGCGGCCTGCTTGCGGAGGTTCGCCTCCTTGGCCTGCGCGTCAGCAAGGCGCGCGTCGATGGTCGCGGGGTTCAGGCCGCGGATCTCGTTCGAGTTGGCACCCTGCAGCGCCTGGTACTTGGCGCGCTCGGTCGCCGTCTCGGCGACGATGGCGTGCTCCTCGGCCACCTGCTGGTCGATCTGGGCGATTCCCACGGTGCGGTTCAGGTACTCGATCTTGAAGTCCACGGCCTGGACCCGCTGCTGCGCGACCACGAAGTCGGCCCTGGCCCGGTCGATGTCGGGCATGTCGGCCTTCTGCGAGACCATCAGGTCATGCTCGGCCTTGGACCGCTTCTCCTGCGCCACGGCCACCTCGCGCTCGGCCTTGGCGATCTCGATCTTGGCCCGCGCGTCCTGCACGGCGACCTTGGCCCGCGCGATGTTGTCGCGCGCCCGGCCCTCCTCGACGCGCGCCTCGTCAACCGGCTGCATCTGCTGCTCGTTCAGCCGGACGAGCGCCCCATTGTCGATGTGCTGCACGGGCTTCTCATGGCTGCACGCCGAGAGAAATCCCAGGCCCAAGAACGCCCCTGCCACTGCCCCTGACATCTTCATTGTTGCCTCCTCGCTCCGACCTGCGCGATGCGCGCATGTGGAGTCCACGCATCAACAATGGTGTCTGTGCCCCGTGGATGCATGGGCTAAAGTGCCCGGCCTATGATCAGCATCGTCATTACCGTCGTCGGGCTGGGGTTGCTCATCGCCGCTCACGAGGCGGGGCACCTGGTCCTGGCCCGCCTGATGGGAATGCGAGTTGAGACCTATTCACTTGGGTTTGGCCCTCGCATCGCCGGCTTCAAGCGCGGCGACACCGACTACCGACTGAGCGCTCTCCCGCTTGGCGGCTACTGCAAGATCGCCGGCTTCACGCCCGATGACCCCGCGGCGGCCGACTTGAACGACCCGGGCTCGTACATGAACAAGCCCGCGTGGCGGCGCTTCCTGGTCATCGCGGCTGGACCCGGCGTGAACTACCTCGCCGCCTTCCTCATCCTGGTGGCGCTCTTTTCCGCGCGCGGCACCCCGGTCGAGGGGCGTCCGACGCAGCTCGAGGTGGTCGAGGGCGGCCCCGCGGCGCAGGCGGGCCTCAAGTCGGGCGACGAGATCGTCGCCATCGACGGCGCCCGCGTCGGCTCGCTCAACGACATCATCGCCAACCTGCACGGCAAGGACGCGCCCGAGGTGCGGCAGCTTCAGCTCTTGCGTGGCGGCGCCACCCTCACCCTGCCGGTGCGCCCCGTGGGCGGGATGATCCAGGTGACGCACCTGCGCACCTTCGCGCCCGCGAGCTTTGGCGCCGCGGTCGCCCAGGCGCTGCGCACCGTCGGCGAAGTGAACCGCGAGCAGCTCGCGTCGCTCTGGAACGTGGTCCGCGGACGCGGCACCAGCGCGCTCTCGGGCCCCATCGGCATCGTCAAGCAGGGCGCGGCTCAGGTGAAGCGCGGCTTCGCCGACTTCGCCTGGGTGCTGGCGCAGATCTCGGTGGGCCTCGCCATCTTCAACTTCCTGCCCGTGCCGGCGCTCGACGGCGGCCGCCTCGTCTTCCTCGGCATCGAGCTGGTGTCCGGCCGGCGCGTCAATCAGAAGGCCGAGACCGTCGTGCACCTGATCGGGTTCATGCTGCTGCTCGCCCTCGTCGTCTCGGTCACGCTCTTTGGCGATCTCCAGCTCGGGACCAAGATCGCCAAGATGTTCGGCAAGGGGTGATCGATCGATCGAGGCGAAGGCCCGCCGCAACGGCGCCGGACCCTCGTCTCTGGTTGCTCAGTGGCCCGCAGGATGTTGGTTCGCCGGCGCCTCGTGGCCACCGTTCGTGTCGTGGCCGCCGTGCGTGTCGTGGCTGCCGCCGGCCTGGTGCACCGCGTGCGCCACCAGGTGCGCCGACTGGCAGAGCACCTCGATGCTCTCGGCCATCGAGTGGGTTGCGTGGTGGGCGTGCAGCAGGGTGCCGACCGCCTCGCAGAGCTTCTCGGCCGTGGGCTGCGAGAGGATGTTCGCCGCCTTCAGGCAGGTCTGGTTCTGGCTCAGGGTGTGAAGGAGCGCCAGCGCCTGCTGGTTGGTGTAGTGCTTGGTGCGATCGATGACCTGGCAGGCTTGGTCATGGAGGGACGGCGTTGCCCCGTGACCCCCGGCGGTGCTGCCCGCGCAGGCGTTCGCGGGCACCTTCACCGGCGTGTTGATCGTCTTGCCCGCGACCAGCTTGAAGGTCGTCGCGTGGCTGCCGCCGCCGTTCAGATGCGCGAGCTCCATCGGCTGGATGTGGAACTTCTGGTCGAGGCACTCGAGCGTGTCGCCCTTCATCACCTTGTAGGTGAACTTGTGCGCGGTCGGCGGCGGCTTGGCGAAGGCGGCCGTCGAGAGGGCAAGCGAGAGCGCAGCAACTGGGACCAGTGCGAGGCGGTTCATTTGGAGTCCTGTGGGGTGGTGGGGTGCTTCTGTAATTCTACCCCAACAGCAGCCTATTGGCAATTGGGCCTGCACGCCGTGGTGATCGTGCACTTGCCCTGCTTGCAGCTGCTGGCGAAGTGCTGCGACGCGTCTTGCGGACAGTCCGCGTCGGCCGAACAGGCGCAGGTTCCGCCGCCGCCGTCCGGGTTGTCACAGCGGGCCGTCGCCTGGCTTCCGCAGTCGCTGGATTGCTTGCAGCCAACGGTGATGGCCTGGCACTGCCACGAGCGCGGGCATTGCGCCGCGGGCCCGTGCGGATCGCAGCCGATCCAGCAGAGCTTCGCGCCGCTGCCCGGGTCGAGGCAGACGTTGGGCGCGCCGGCGTCCGCGGGCTGGTTGGGAAGAGCGGCGGTGCGGCAGTCGGCGTCGGCGCTGCAGGCGTCGCACCAGGTGGCCTTGGGCGCGCCATAGCAGGCGCCGGCATCGACGCCGGCCGCGCAGCTCGCCGGGCCGCCTTGCTCGCCGCAGCAGAACTGGCCGTACTCGCAGCCGAGGCTGGCGCCGCCGGCCTGGAGGCAGGTCTCGGCCACGCAGGAGCCGCTGGCGCAGAGATAGCCGGCATGGCAGTCGCCGGTGGTGCGGCAGTCGGTCTTGCAAGCGCGGCTTTGCAGGTCGCAATAGCCGAGGCTGTGCGTACCAGGGCTGTCCGGGCACTCGACGTCGCCGAGGCATCCGGCCGCAATGGTGCAGCGTTCCACGGAATGTTCCACGCCTTCGCCGCGACAGGAGAGGCCGCCGTCGCAGTCGCTCGACGCCGCGCAGGGTGGCCCGCAGCGACCTTTTGCCCAGTTCGATTCTTGCGGTGCCAGCGCCAGGAGCCGCGGGTCCACGTGGCAGACCAGGCCCGTGGCGCAGCTCGATTCGCCGGTCTTCAGGTCGAAGCTGCAGGCCGAGGCGCAAACGCCGTGCGCGGTGTCGCACTCGGGCAGCGCTCCGTGGGGGTCGCAGCCGGCGCTGCTGGTGCAGGCTCCGGGGGCACCGCACTTGCCGCCCGCTGGCACGCAGTAGATGCCGCCGTCGGTGGGAAAGTTGTAGCCGACGGGGCAGCCGTTGTCCTTGCGAGGGATGCACAAGCCCGCGTCGCCCGGGCCCGCGTCGCCTGGCAGGCAGTCCGCCGGATGGTCATAGGCGAGCCGGTCGGTGCCGCACTCGAGGCTGCGCGCGCACGGGGCGCAGGCGCGGTGGATGGGCTTGCACGCGGAGTCCGTGTCGCAGAAGCACTGGCCGGTGCCGCAGTAGTCGCTGCCGCCGAAGTCGCAGTTGCCCTGGCCTTGCGGGCAGGGCTTGGCATCGCGGCACACGCCGGTGGCCTGCTCGCAGTAGCGGGCGGTCCCGCAGGTCGAGTCGCTCGTGCACGGGGGAGCGCCGGAGTCGGGTGCGCCCGCGTCGCTCTTGGTGCCAGCGTCACCGGCATCGCCGGCGTCACTCATCGGGCCGGCGTCGGATCCGCCCGGCGCCGCCGCTCTAGAGCTGCAGGCAGACGGGGCGAGCGCGGCCAGGACCAGCACGGCGGCCGACGCGGCAAGAGCGAGTCGAGGGCGGCAGTGGGTCACCGGATCGGTGCTCTAGCACGTGGCTCGCCGGCGGGGCCTCCGGCAGCCGCCCGACGCGGGTTCCGGCCCTGCGCGTTCGCCTTGACGCCTGCTGGTGCAGCGCCGCACTCTGCCGCCGATGGCGAACCTCTGTCCCAAGTGCAAGTCCGCGACGCTCGAGCCGCTCTCGGCCGCAAGGTCGCGGGCGCCGGCGTCGACCACGGCGGTGCCGCCGTCGCAGTGCTCGAGCTGCGGCGGGGTCTGGATGCCCCACGGCGCGCTCTCGCTCGACACCGGGCTCGCCGCCGTCGCTCCGGGCAAGCACCCTCCAGCTGCCGCTGACCTCGACGCCAAGGTGGGCTTCTGCCCCTCGGGCCACGGCCTGCTGATCCGCGCCCGCGTCGAGGCCGCGCACCCCTTTCACCTCGACCGCTGCGGCACCTGCGCGGGCATCTGGTTCGACTCGGGCGAGTGGGCCGCGCTCGCCTCCACTGAGTGGATGCACCACCTCGACGACCTCTGGGACCCGGTCTATCGCAAGCGGATGCGCGAGGCCCGCTCCCGCCGGCAGCACGTCGAGGAGCTGACCCAGGCGCTGGGCGCCGAGACCGCGGGCCAGGTCGTCAGGCTGGTGGAGCAGCTGAAAGAGAATCCGCGCCGCTCGCTGGCGGTGGCGTACCTGCTCGATGAGCTGAAGGAAGGCTAATCTGCTCGAGCGGCACCGGCGCCGGCACGAGGCGCCCGCCGAGGGTCGCCGCCACCAGCCAGCCCAGGATCGGACGGGGCGAACGGGCCTCGCCGGCGAAGATCTGCTCGGCCCGCTCGGCGTAGCGGTCGACGATGGCCTGCGCGAAGACCTGACCTGCTTCGGCGCTGGCGAGGTGCGGGCTGCCCGTGTAGCCGGGAAAAGGCCGCAGCTTGCTCCAGGCCACTCCGAACGAGGCGAGCTCGAGCTCCTCGGCCAGCCGCCTGCGCCCGAGTGCGCGCGCGGCCGACGCTGCGCGCAAAAGGCCCTGGTTGGCCACCAGCGCGGGGCAGGGCGGCAGCAGCTTGTAGCTTGGGGAGACCGTCTCTTTCGCGTAGTGCAGCGCCAGCGAGGTCTCGAAGAAGCCGGCGTGGAAGTCGAGGTGCAGCGTGCGCAGCATCTGGGCCCGCTCGACGGGGTCCTGCACCTGCGCGAAGGCGGCCGCGAAGCGCGCGGGGTCGAGGGCCAGCATCTCCTCGAGCACGAGGTTGAGCGGCGAGAAGGCCTGCACGCCGCGCGCGGCCAATAGCTGCACGCCAGCCTCGAGGGCCCAGGCGTGGAGCGGCGCGCCGTGGAAGGTCATGAGCACGACGCGCTGTGCGCCGAGCTCTGCCAGCGCCCGGCAGGCCTCGCGCACCGCGGCCCGGAGCGCTCGATAGGTGGTCCTCTGCGTTCCCCTGCCAGGGGCCGGCTCGACCCCGAGCTCGAGCGGCTGCGCGCGCAGGAGGGGCCACCGCGGGTGATGCGCCGAGAGCCGCGCGTGCAGGTCGGCCAGGAGCCCCTCGCTGACGCGGCCGTCGTTGCGCAGCGACAGATGGGGCCCGTGGTACTCGACCGGGTTGACCGGCAGGTAGACGGGCGCGCCGGTGGCGAGCGCGGCGCGTGCTTCCTCGTGGGGCAGGTCGTAGAGGTCCATCGTTCCCTATCGATGCCTGCGCGCGCGGTTTGGCGCATCGGTCATCCGCCTTGCGATCGCCCGGCCATCGTCATATGTAGATGCGCCAATATGGAAGCACTCTCCCGCTCATTCCGCGCCCTGGGCGACGCCACCCGCCTCCGGCTCCTGCGCCTGATCGCCAAGACGCCGCTCAACGTCACCGAGCTGGTGTCGCTGGTGGGCGTGGCCCAGCCCTCGGTCTCGCACCACCTCGGCAAGCTGCGCGCGCTCGGGCTCATCCGCGAGGAGCGACAGGCCGGCTTCAGCTATTCGTCGCTGGCGGTCGGCGAGGACGACGCGCGCTGGCCGCTGGTCAAGCTCGCGCTCGACGCCGAGGGCGACGGTGCCTCGGGCGACCTCTCCCGGCTGGCCGACCTGCTCCGCCAACGCGAGGATCGCCAGGCGCTCAACGACAAGCT
This sequence comes from Myxococcales bacterium, assembly GCA_038231075.1. Lineage (GTDB taxonomy): Bacteria > Myxococcota > Myxococcia > Myxococcales > 40CM-4-68-19 > JBBRMA01. Next base: position 17,112 of record JBBRMA010000017.1, read on the forward strand.
GCTCGAGCCGGGGCAATCGTTCCAGCTCTGGTCGCGCGCGCTCGGCACGCTCTTGCCGCGCATCGACGTCGCGGACCTGGGCTGCGGCTCGGGGGCGCTCACGGTCGAGGTGGCGCGCTGGGCCAAGAGCGTGCTCGCCATCGACCGCAGCGAAGTGGCGCTGCGCGCGGCCCGCGAGCGCGTTCGCCGCGAGGGGCTCAAGAACGTCGAGCTGCTCGCCGCCGATCTGGTCACGCTGCCCGCCGCTAAGCTCGGCCGCCGCCGCTTCGATCTGGCCGTGGCCTCGCAGAGCCTGCACTTCGTGCAAGAGCCGGCCAACTTCGTGCGCGCGGCGCATCGCCTGCTCAAGCCCGGCGGCCGCTTGCTCGTGCTCGAATTGCTTCCCCACACCGAAGAGTGGGTCAAGGACAGGCTCGCGCACTGCTGGCTTGGCTTCGAGCCCGCTCCCCTGGCCGCGCTGCTCGAGCGCGAGGGGTTCAAGAACCTATCGACCGAGATACCGGCCCAATCGGCCAGCTCGCCGTTCCGCGTCTTCCTATTGACCGGAGAGAAGAAATGAAGACGCAGCAAGAGCGCGTTCAGCAGCTGCAGCGCGCGCTGAAAGGGCGGGTCCTGGTCCTGGACGGCGCCATGGGCACCGCCATCCAAGGTGTTCCGTTGAGCGCCGCTGATTTCGGCGGCCCAGACCTCGAGGGCTGCAACGAGAACTTGACCCTCACCCGGCCCGACGTCATCTCGCGCATCCACCGCGACTACCTGGACGCCGGCGCCGATATCCTCGAGACCAATACCTTTGGTTCGACGCCCCTGGTCCTGGCTGAGTATGGTTTGCAAGCCAAGGCCCTTGAGTTGAACCGCGTCGCGGCCCGGCTCGCGCGCGCCGAGGCCGACGCGCGCTGGACCGACGCCAGGCCGCGCTGGGTCGCGGGCGCCATCGGCCCCACCACCAAGGCCATCTCGGTGACCGGTGGCGTCACCTTCGATGAGTTGATCGAGCACTATCGCGTGCAAGCGCAGGGCCTCTGGGAGGGCGGCGCTGATTACTTCCTGGTCGAGACCTGCCAGGACACGCGCAATATCAAAGCGGCGCTGCTCGCCATCGACAAGGTGCAAGCAGAGGTGCCTCCCGACGAGCGCATCCCGGTCGCGGTCAGCGGCACCATCGAGGCGATGGGCACCATGCTCGGCGGCCAATCGATCGATGCGCTCGCCATCTCGCTCGAGCACGCCGAGTTGCTTTATCTAGGGTTGAATTGCGCCACCGGGCCTGAGTTCATGACCGACCACCTGCGCACCCTCGCGCAGATGGCGCGCACGCGCGTCGCTTGCGTGCCCAACGCGGGCCTGCCCGACGAGAACGGCACGTATCTGGAGACGCCGGAGATGCTGGCCCGCGCCCTGGCGCGCTTTGGCGAGCAAGGCTGGCTGAACCTGATCGGCGGCTGCTGCGGCACTCATGCGGGCCACATCGAAAAGCTGGCCGAGGTCGCGGCTCGCTTGAAGCCGCGGGTGATTCCGCAGGTGCGGCGCAATACCCTCTCGGGCATCGACGCCCTGGAGATCACCGACGACCTGCGCCCGCTGATCGTCGGCGAGCGCACCAACGTGCTCGGCAGCAAGAAGTTCCGCGACCTGATCGGCGCCGAGAAGTTCGAGGAGGCGGCCGAGGTGGCGCGCGCCCAGGTCAAGCGCGGCGCGCACATCATCGACGTCAGCGTGCAGCAGACCGACCGCGACGAGGTGGCCGACCTGCGCCGCTTCTTGGAGGTCGCGATCAAGAAGATCCGCGCGCCGCTGATGATCGACTCGACCAACGCCGAGGCGATCGAGATCGCGCTCACCTATTCGCAAGGCAAGGCGATCATCAACTCCATCAACCTCGAGGACGGCGAGAAGCGCTTCGACAAGGTGGTCCCGCTGGCGCGAAAGCACGGCGCGGCGCTGGTGGTCGGGTGCATCGACGAGCGCGGGCAGGCGATCTCGGCCAAGGAGAAGGTCTCTGTCGCCTTGAGGAGCCACGACCTGCTCACCAAGAAATATGGCGTGCCCGAGGAAGATCTCTACTTCGATCCATTGGTCTTTCCCTGCGCCTCGGGCGACGTCAACTATACCGGCAGCGCCGTGCAGACCATTGAGGCCGTTCGCGAGCTGGACCGGCTGCTCCCGCGCTGCAAGACGGTGCTGGGCATCTCCAATATCTCGTTTGGCTTGCCCGGCGCCGGCCGCGAGGTGGTCAACTCAGTGTTTCTCTATCACTGCGTGCAGGCCGGTTTGGACCTGGCGCTGGTGAACGCCGAGAAGCTCGAGCGCTATCCGTCGATCCCCGAGGTCGAGCGCAAGCTGGCCGAGGACGTGCTGTTCTCGACCACCACCGAGCAGCTCCAGCCCGCCACCACGGCCTTCGTGGCGCATTTTCGCGTGGCGGCGCCGCGCAAGAGCTCGGCGACCAAGGCCGCGCTGCCGCTCGACGAGCGCCTGGCCGGATACATCATCGAGGGCTCGCGCGACGGGCTCTTCGAAGACTTGCAGAAGAAGCTCGACGACAAGGTCAAGCCGCTCGCCATCATCAATGGGCCCTTGATGAAAGGCATGGACGAGGTGGGCCGGCTCTTCAACGCCAACCAGCTCATCGTCGCCGAGGTCTTGCAATCAGCAGAATCCATGAAGGCCGCGGTCGGATATCTCGAGCCGCATATGGACAAGGCCGACAGCGCCAACCGCGGCAAGGTGCTCTTGGCCACGGTCAAGGGCGACGTGCACGATATCGGCAAGAACCTGGTCGATATCATCCTCAGCAACAACGGCTTCGAGGTGGTCAACTTAGGTATCAAGGTGCCGCCCGAGCAATTGCTCGCCGCCATCCGCGAGCACAAGCCCGACCTGATTGGCCTCTCGGGGCTCCTGGTCAAGAGCGCGCAGCAGATGGCGATCACGGCGGCCGATCTCGCCGGCGCCGGGGTTGAGTTGCCCATGCTGGTCGGCGGCGCGGCGCTCTCGCGCAACTTCGTCGACAAGCAGATCGCCACCGTCTATCGCGGCACCGTCGCCTATGCGCAGGACGCGATGAATGGCCTTGAGTTGGCCAAGGCGGTCACCGAGCCCGACAAGCACGCGAAGCTCAAGGTTGAGTTGCGGGAGCGGCGGGAGAAGCTGTCCCTGCTGAAGCCGGTACCCAAGGAGATCAAGGCGGTCTCTACCGGGCGGTCAATCAAGGTGCCTGTGCTCGCCTCGATTCCCGCGCCGCCTGACCTCGAGCGGCACGTGCTCGACAAGACGCCGCTCGATCAGATCTGGAAGTTCATCAACCCGGTCATGCTCTACGGCCGCCATCTGGGACTCAAGAGCTCGGTGGTGCGCCAGGTCGAGGAGGGCGACCCGGCCGAGCTGCGCAAGACAGAAGCGGGGCGCAAGGCACTCGAGTTGAAAGCGTTGATCGACGATTTGAAGTGCGAGTGCCGCGAGGGCATGATGAAGGCGCGCGCGGTCTATCGCTTCTTTCCCGCGAAGCCCGAAGGCAACTCGATCTTGCTGCCCGGGCACCGCTTCGATGTTCCACGGCAAGAAGGCGAAGGCGGCCTCTGTCTCTCCGACTATCTTGCGCCGGAAGGCGATCATCTTGCGCTCTTCGTGACCACGGCGGGCGAGGGTATCCGCGCCCATGCCGAGCGCTTCAAGAAGAACGGCGATTACTTGAAGTCTCATTTGATTCAGGCGCTGGCGAATGAGACGGCCGAAGCCTACGCCGAGCTGGTCCACACGCAGCTCCGCTCGGCCTGGGGATTCCCTGACCCGATCGACACCAAGATGGTCGATCGCTTTCGCGCCAACTATCGCGGCAAGCGATACTCATTCGGATATCCCGCCTGTCCGCGGCTCGAGGATCAGGAGGAGCTGTTCCGCGCCCTCAGGCCCGAGGACATCGGCGTGCAGCTCACCGAAGGCTGCATGATGGAGCCCGAGGCGAGCGTGTCGGCGCTGGTCTTCCAGCACCCGGACGCGAGCTACTTCTCGGTCGTCGATCTGGCCGAGTCGGCGTAGCATGGCGGGCATGCTCAAGCGCGCCCCCCTGCCGGGCCTCGCCACCACCGGCATCGGCAGCCTGCCGCACACCCAGCTCGAGATCGCGCTGCAGCAAGCCTTTCTCGTCGATATCCCTTATCTGCCGCAACTGCCGCTGCGCGACCCGGCCGAATACATGGTGCCGCAGGCGCTCGACGGGATGCCGGGGCTGCGCTTTGATCGCGATGGGAACGCGTCGCTCGACGTGGACGAGTGGCGCAAGGGCTGGCTCGACGCGCGGCTCGAGCGCGCCATCGACAAGGGCGAGGGGCTCGCGTCGCTCGAGCCGCAGCCCGGCGCCCTGGCGGCGTGGCGCCCCTTTGTCTGGGAGATCGAGCAGCGCAAGTCGCCCCTCGCCAAGGTCCAGATCGCCGGGCCGATGACCTTGCGCTGGGCGCTGCGCACCCTCGACGGCAGAGGGCTGGCCGAGAGAGCCGACGCGGCTGAGGCGGCTGAGGCGGCTGAGATCGAAGCGCAGATCTTCAAGCTGCTCCTCGCGCGCTCGCTCGCGATGGTGCGCCGCCTGCGCGAGGCTGGCGCGACGCCGCTCTTCTTCCTCGACGAGCCGGGCCTGGTGGCCTTCGATCGGAAGAACCCGCGCCACCTGGTCGAGTTGCAAGAGCTGCGCTTGTTCATCCTGGCGCTGCAGCGCGAAGGCGCGTGGGCCGGCGTCCATTGCTGCGGCAACACCGACTGGGCGGCCCTGTTGGCGCTGCCGTGGGACGTGGTCTCGCTCGACGCGCGGCTGTCGCTCGGCGCGGTGCTGGCGACCGGCCCGGCGTTCACGAAGTATGTCGCGCAGGGCGGCGTCCTCGGGCTTGGAATCGTGCCCACCAACGTGGTGCCAGGCGCCGTCGTCAATCCAGAGAAGGAGCTCGACGCCGTGCTGGCAGCGGTGCCTGCGTCCCTTGCCATCGCCGCGCCCGGGCTCTTGCAAAGATGTCTCTTGACCCCCGCCTGCGGGCTCGCGCTGCGCAGCGTGAAGGACGCGGAGGGCGTGCTCGGCCGCGTCCGCGACGGCCAGCGCAGGCTTCGCACCGCCGTCGAATTGCCACGGGGCTGATTGAGGAGCGGCCCGCCGGGCGCCTGGCGCCGCTGCGCTTCTTGCCTCGAGTGACGATCTTTGCTCGTGGAGGTCTACGCATGGGCAAGACGTTTCCGAATCTGTCGGCCGAGCGGGTGGAGAAGCCCGGCTATTACTTCAACGAGAAGCTCTGCAAGCTCGCCCGGCTGCACGAGGGCGACAAGCTGCCGAACAAGGTGGGGGCCTGGGAGCTGATCGCCGACGCGCACGAGCTGAGCTCGAGCCAGGTGGTGCGCAAGCTCCTCGACATGAAGCCCGGCATCGACCCGCAGCACCTGACCTATACGGTGCGCAGTCCGCTCGACCGGCGGCTGCCGCTCGGTGAGCCGACGAAGTCGCGCTGGCTGCGCTCGCTGTTTTTCGCTGCGGCGTTCATCGGCGCCGGAGTGTGGCTCGGACGAAGAGCGTAAAAGACGCTCTGCGCTGGTTACCCGAGGGTCGTCATTCAAACCTGAGTGCGTCGATCGGATCCAAGCGCGACGCGCGCAGCGCTGGGTAGAAGCCGGCGATGATTCCAGCGAGGCCGGCGAGGCCCATGGTCGCGGCCATCACCGGCGGCGAGAGCAGCGCCGGCCACTGGGCCTGGACGGCCATGTATTTGGCCGCGCCGCTGCCGAGGCCGAGGCCGATGGCGCCGCCGACCGTGGCGAGCAGGACCGCCTCGGTGAGGAACTGCACCAGCACGTCGCGGCCGCGGGCGCCGACCGCCATGCGAATTCCGATCTCGCGGGTGCGCTCGGTGACCGAGACCAGCATGACGTTGGCGATGCCGATGGCGCCGACGATGAGCGAGATCAGCGCCACCGAGCCGAGCAGCAGCGACAAGGTCTTGGTCTGCTCGTTGGCGGCGTTCTGCATCTCGGTGAGGTTGCGAATCTGGAAGTCGTTCTCGGCGGCCTCGCCGGTGTGGTGCCGCTGGCGCAGGAGCGCTGTGATCTCGCGCTGGGCGTCGTCGATCATCTGCGGGGATCTGGCCTCGATCATCAGCTGCCCCACGGTGTCGGCCTGCGAGCCGTTGAGCCGGCGCACGAGCGTGGTCCAAGGCATGACGACCAGATCGTCCTGGTCCTGGCCCCACGAGCCTTGGCCTTTCGCGGCCAGCACGCCGACCACCTTGCAGGGCATGTGGCGCACGCGGATCTGCTCGCCGATGGGGTTGTTGTCGCCGAAGAGCTTGTCCACCACCGTCTTGCCGAGCAGGCAGACCTTGGCGGCGGCGGCGTCTTCTTCGCGGCCGAACATCTCGCCCGACTCGAGCGCCCATTGGCGCACGTCGAGGTAGGCGGGCGTGGTGCCCTGGATCGACGTGCTCCAGTTGGCGTCGCCGAAGATCACCTGGCCCGAGGCGCGGTTGATGGGCGCGAGCGCGGCCACCGAGGCCGACAGCTCCCGCTCGATGGCGACCCCATCCTCGCGCGTCAGGTTCTGGGTGGCGCCGGCGCCGGTGGAGACGCCGTGGGTGTTGATCGACCCCGGCAAGACAATCAGTAGATTCGAGCCCAGCGAGGCCATCTGCGCTGCCACCTTCGCCTTGGCGCCTTCGCCGATGGCCACCGTGGCGACCACCGCGGCCACCGCGATGACGATGCCGAGCATGGCCAGAAGCGATCGCAGCTTGTTCTTGCGCAGCGCGCGCAGGGCCGTCCGCAGCGAGGCCAGCAAGTTCATGACGCGCTCGCCTTCAGCGCCGCGATCTCGTCCCTGGCGATCTTGCGGCGCGACACCTGGTGGTCGCTGAGCACGAGGCCGTCCTTGAAGACGACGACGCGCCGCGCGTGGTCGGCGATGTCGGGCTCGTGGGTGACGAGCAGGATGGTCAGGCCCTGGTCGTTCAGCTCCTGGAAGATGCCCATCACCTCGACGCTGGTGGCCGAGTCGAGGTTGCCGGTGGGCTCGTCGGCGAGCAGCAGCTTTGGCCTGTTCACCAGCGCCCGCGCGATGGCCACGCGCTGCTGCTGGCCGCCCGAGAGCTGCGCCGGCGAGTGGCCCTGCCGGTCGCCGAGGCCCACGCGGGTCAGCGCCTCGGCCGCGCGCTGCTCGCGCTCCTTGCGCGCCACGCCCTGGTAGAGCATGGGCAGCTCGACGTTCTCGAGGGCAGTGGTGCGCGGGAGCAGGTTGAAGCCCTGGAAGACGAAGCCGATGTGCTGCCCGCGCGCCGAGGCGAGCTGGTCGCGCGAGAAGCGGCTGACGTCGTCGCCGTCGAGGAGGTAGGCGCCCTTGGTGGGCTTGTCGAGGCACCCGACCAGGTTCATGAACGTGCTCTTGCCGGAGCCCGACGAGCCCATGACGGCGACGAACTCGCCCGCGTAGACGTCGAGCGTGACGCCCCTGAGCGCGGGCACCGTCATGTCGCCCATGCGGTAGATTTTTTCGATGGCGGTGGCGCGCACGACGGGCCGACGCTCGCCCGGCGCCAGAGGGAGCGCGCGTCTAGAAGAGGCCACGGCGCGGGCCGCCCTTCTGCTGCCCGGCGCCGCCTGCGCCGCCCGCCGAGAAGGTGCCGCCGACCACCACCTCGTCGCCTTCGGCGAGGCCGTCGAGCACCTCGGTCTGGTGTCCGTCGGAGATGCCGGTGCGGACGTTGACCGCGACGGGCTTGCCCGCCACGAGCTTGTAGATCTTGGTGATGCGCGCCTTGCGCTCCGCCCGGCGGTCGGCGGGGTTCTGCGCGCCGTCCACGCCGGTGGACCGATCGAGCACCTCGTTGCGGGGGCCCTTGTCGGCTGCGGCCTCGCGCGTCTTGCCCTGCGCATTGGCCGCGCCCGGGCCGGCCTTGCTCTGGCGATCCGCGTTGGCGGGAGCTGCTGACGAGCCGTCGTCGGGCTTCCAGCGCAGGGCCGCGTTCGGCACCCGCAGCACCGAGGCCCGCCGCGCGGTGATCACCTGCACCGCCGCCGTCATGCCCTGGCGCAGCTTGCGCTGCGGATTGGGCGCCGCGACCTCGGCCGCGTAGGTGACCACGTTGTTGATGGTGTTCGGCGCCTGGCGCACCTGCGAGATCGAGCCGATGAACTCCTCGCCCGGGTAGGAATCGACGGTGAAGCGCACTTCTTGTTCGGCCTTTACCTTGCCGACGTCGGCCTCGTCGATGTTGGCGAGCACGCGCATCTTGGTGAGGTCGTTGGCGATGAGAAAGAGCGTGGGCGCCTGGAACGCCGAGGCCACCGTCTGGCCGACGTCGATGCTGCGCGAAATGACGATGCCGTCCACCGGGCTGACGATGCGGGTGAACTCGAGGTTCAGCATCGCCTGCTGCAAGTCGGCCTTCGCTTGCTTGACGGCTGCCTTGGCGCCGACGAGGGCCGCGTCGGCCTGCTCGCGGTTGGCCATGGCGGTATCGACATCGGCCTGCGCCACCAGCGCGCGGCCGAGCAGGTCGCGGGTGCGCTTCTCGACGCGGACCGAGTCGTTGTGCGCCGCGGCGGCCTTGAGTACGGTCGCATCGGCCGAGGCCACGCCCGCCTGTGCCTTGGCGACCGAGACCTGGAACGGCCGGGGGTCGATGCGAGCGAGCAACTGACCCTTCTTGACGAGGCTGTTGAAGTCGACCTTGAGCTCGCTGACGGTGCCCGAGACCTGGCTGCCGACGTTCACCGAGATGATGGCCTCGACGCCGCCCGTGGCCGAGACGATCTCCGCGACGGCGCCTTTGGTCACGGTCTCCGACCGCAAGGGCGCGGACTTCTCGCGCGAGCAGGCGGCGAGCGAGGCGGCGAGGGCGATGAGCGGGAATGCGCGGCGCAAGCGGTCCTCCGGGGAACCAGTGTGTAGCACCGGCAATGAGACGAGGCGCAAAGCCGAAATACATCTTAACAAGGGCGCGGCAGCCGACCGCCGAAGTGGCTCGCTGGAATCATTTGCAGAGCCGCGCAGCAAATGCCGCGAGCACCACTCCTCAAGCACCGCGAAAGTCAGCTCACCCAATTCCGTAGACGGTGCCGGTCACCAAAGCGGCGCCGGACCGTCTACGGAAAATGGGACTAAACCGAGGACAGCACTTCGTCGGAGAAGGCCTTGATGTCTACCTTCTCCCAGACGCGCTTGATCTTCCCTTGCGGATCGATCACGTAGGCCACGCGCTTTGCATTGCCGCTCGTCGCCCCGGGCTCGCTCGCGCCATACTGCTGGCCGAGCTTTCTCTCGGGATCCGAGAGGAGCTGGAAGGGGAACGAGAACTTCTCTGCGAACTTGCGATTGTCCTCGACGCTGTCGAAGCTGGCGCCCAGCACCACCGCATTCTTGCCGTTCAAATCGGGAGCTCTATCCCGGAGCCCCTTGCCCTGCACCGTTCAACCAGGTGTGTCCGCCTTCGGATAGAACCAGAGCACGACACTCTTCCCGCGCAGCTCGCTCAGCTTCACCGTCTTGCCATCGTGCGCCTGCGCGGTGAAGTCGGGAGCAGCGTCGCCCTGCTGCAACAGCGGCATCGGCGTTCCTTTCGCCCCGGCCAGTCCGGGGTGCGAAAGTATAGTCCGCCTCGCTCCGTGCCGCCTTGCGACGGCCGGTCGTTTACCTTCCCGCCGCTGTACAGTGTCCTTGAGACGGGAGGCAGCACATGGTCACCGCACGGTTCATCCCCCTCGCTGCACTGCTGCTGGCCGGCCCCGCGGCGCTGGCGGCGGTCGATGGGCCGATGTCGGTGTCCTTCCTCCGCGGCGAAGCCACGGTGCGGCAGCACGAGGGCGCGCCCTCCCCGCTGGAGGAGGGCTCGGTCCTGCACGAGGGCGACCAGGTGGAGACGGGCCCAGCGGCGCGGATGGAGATCCTGCTCGGCACCGGCAGCATCGTGCGGCTCGGGCAGAGATCGCGGCTCGAGCTCAAGGCCGCCTCGAGCGACGCGACCTCGTTCCGCGCGCGGCTCACCCTCGGCAACCTCTGGGCGAAGGTGCAGAAGCTGCTCACGGGGCAGCGCTTCCAGGTCGAGACCGAGAACGGCGTCGCCGGCGTGCGCGGCACCGAGTTTCGCGTCTCGGCCACCGCGCGAGGGCAGGGCATGGTGCGGGTCTACGAGGGCGCCGTACAGGTCGAGGCGCTGGACGGCAAGTGGCAGCACCTCGTCAAGCCGGGCGGCGAGATCCGCTACAGCAAGAGCGCCACGCTCGGGCCGCGCACCTTCGATTCGAAGGCGGAGCGCTCGTCGTTCATGCGCTGGGTGCGGCGCAAGGGACCCCTGGCCGGACCCGAGCGCCACGACAAGGTCGATCCCAAGAAGGACCGTGTCCACGAGCGGCTCAAGGACTTGAAGAAGAAGCCGCAGTAGCAGCATGGGCGACTCCGTGGACGACGAGCGACAAGCCGTGCTGCAGGCCCGCGCCTCCACGCTGGCCGCCTTTCGCGATGGCAAGCGGAGCCCGTACGCGACGGTGGCGCGGCACGATCTGCTGCCGGGCAAGCCGCTCTTGTTCGGCTCGGCCGACGAGTGCGACGTGCGGCTCGAGGGGCTGGCTCCGCGAGAGGCCCGCGTCAGCGTGGACGGCGAGGAGTTCGTCGTCGAGCACCTGGCGCAGGAGCCGCGCAGCGAGCGCAAGCCGCCCGGCGCGCGGGTGAGCGTGGGCCGGTACGTGCTGCGGCTGTCGCACCAGAACTTTCCGGCCGTGGTGGTCCTCGACCCCGACAATCCGCTCGTCTTGCAGGGGCCGCTGCCGCGCTGGTTCGACTACGACCCGTCCTATCGCCTCCAGGCGCGCCTCGTGGGAGATGCTGCGCCGCGCGAGCTCTTGATCCTCTCGACGCGCGGCGACAAGCGGCGCGCGCTGCGGCTCGGGTTCCTCGAGGCGGAGCTCCACGGCGCTCGCTTGCGGCTCTTGGCGCTGCGGCTGCTCGAGCCCGGGGCCGACGAGGCCGCGCTCTCGCTCTTCTTTCGCGACGCGACCACCGGCAGCGAGAGCTATCCGGTCGGGCGCTACGTGGACGTCAAGCTCGCGCCCGGCCAGGGCGAGCACGTGCTCGACTTCAACCGCGCCTACAATCCGGCCTGCGCGTTCTCGCCATTTTACAATTGCCCCATCCCGCCGCGCGAGAACACGCTTCCGGTGGCCATCCGCTCGGGCGAGCGCGATCCGAAAGGCGACCGCGGGGGCCGCGCTTGACACCTTGAGTTCGCCCTGCGACAGAGGCCACTCAAGACAGGAGTCACAATGCGCGCTCTCTTCGCCTTCGGGGTCGCCGCGGCCTTCATCGGCTGCAGCGGCTCGAGCTCATCCCGTCAGCTCGTGCTCATCCACACCAATGACGAGCACTCGCACGTGCTTGGCTATGGCCCCGAGTTCGATGACTTCCCGCCCTCGCAGGCGACCGGGAGCGGCGCCATCCGCGGAGGAGCCGCGCGGCGCGCCACCGTCTTCGCCAGCGAGCGCGCGCGGGCCAAGGCGGCCGGCGCCGACTCGCTCACGGTCTCGGCCGGCGACTGGACCATGGACACGCTCATCGAGGTGGCAAACCCGGTCACGGCCCCCGACCTGCGCGTCTTGAAGCTGCTCAACTATGACGTCGTGACGCTCGGCAACCACGAGTTCGACTACGGCCCGGGCACCCTGGCGACGATGATCAGCGCCGCCATCGCCGCCGGCGGCGTGCCGCCCATCGTCTCCTCGAACATCCACTTCCCGAGCACGCCCACCGCCGGCACCACCGCGCTGCGGGCGCTCTACGATCCGAGCGGCGGCGACGGCGGCAAGGCGATCCACAAGTCGTGGGTCATCACCACGCCGAACGGCCTCAAGGTCGGCTTTGTCGGCATCATCGGCCAGGACGCTGCCTTCAAGGCGCCCGCCAAGTCGCCCATCACCTTCTCGCTCGCGAGCTGCTGCGGCGAGTCGATCGCGCCCGCGGTCATGGCGCAGATCTTCGACGATCTGAAGCCGACGGTGGCGGCGCTGCACCGCGACCAGAAGGTGGATGTCGTGGTGCTGCTCAGCCACTCGGGCGTCAACACCGCCAACCTCGACGCCAGCGAGGATCTGCAGATCGCCCGCAACGTGCCGGGCATCGACGTCATCGTCAGCGGCCACACCCACGACCTCTTCCCGGCGATGGTGGTGATGAATCCCGTGACGCAGCGGCCGGTGCTCATCCAGCAGGCGGGCGCGTTCGGGCAGTACGTCGGCCGCATCCAGCTCTCGGTCGATGGCAACAAGAACGTGACCTTCAACGCCGCGGACCAGGCGCTGATCGCCGTGGACGACAAGATCGCCGGCGGCAACACGGCCATCGACGACCTCGTGACTGGCACGGTGGCCGCGCTCGAGCAGGGCCCCGCGATCAAGCTGAGCCCGACCGTGTCGATCTCGTTCCTCGAGTACACGCTGACCCAGGCCGAGCTTGGCAGCCTGGCCGCGCCGCTGATGCACGACCCCGCCCACGTCGGCAGCCTCTACTTCCGCCCGCTCGGCAAGCTCGGCTTCGATGTGCCGGGCGGCATCCGTTACAAGGAGTCGCAGGGGCAGATCCTGGTCGCCGACTCGTTCCTCTGGGCGGCGGAGAACATGGCGACCCTGAAGAAGCCGACCGACGTCGGCATCTTCGCGCAGGGCGAGCTTCGCGAAGGTTTGCAGATGGGCAAGACCGGCACCCTGGCGTTCGCCGACGTCTTCCGCGTCACGCCGCTCGGCGGCTCGCCCATCACCGGCACGCCGGGGTATCCCCTCTGCCGCTATGGGCTCCTGCTCGCGGAGATCAAGGGCGCCCTCGATCTCACCACGGCGAACCTCGCCCAGCAGAGCCCGTCCAACAGCGACTTCTTCGTCCTCGCCGCAGGCATGAAGTTCGAGTTCGACCTGAGCAGAAAGCCCTTCGACCCGGGCGGCAACCCGCTCGACCCGAACAACGGCCGCGTCACCAAGATCAGCATCGCCCACGACCACGCGGGCGGCGTCTACGAGACCTACGACCAGGTCATCTACGACGCGAGCCACCTCGCCGCCGACGGCAAGACGCCGGACCCCTTCTTCGGCTCCGCCAACGCGCTCAAGCCGTACACCGCGGTGATGAGCCTCTACGTCGGCCTGCTCTCGTCGGTCGGCGGCGTGAAGCTGAAGAACCCCGACACGGGCGCGGTGCTCGGCTCGCCCACCGACGGCATCCTCCACCGCGACGACGGCAGCGAGATCAAGGAGTGGGAAGCGCTGGCCGGCTACATCAAGTCGCAGAGCGCGGCCAACGGCGGGGTCGTTCCGGCTCGCTACAACCCGGCCGTCTCGACCACGGCGCGCCGGGCCATCTGCGTCGGCGCGAGCTGCCCGCAGTAGTCAGTCGGCGATCCTCACCGGGGCGGCTTGTGTGTCTGGCCGCTCCGGTGGTGAAATGGGGCCTCGCCCACAGGGAGCACCCACCATGCCCGAAACGTCCCAGCCACCTTCCCGCGCGCTGGTCTTGAACGTGATGCTCTCGCTGCTCGTCTCGGCTGCGGTGTTCGTCATGATCGCCCAGCTGGTGCTGGTGCCGCAGATGGCGCGGCAAGAGGCCGAGCTGCGCTCTTTGCGCGCCGAGATCACGACGCTCAAGTCGGCGCTGGAAGATGAATCGGTGCAGGCCGCCGCCGGTGCGGTCAAGGGCGCGAGCACCACCACTGCGCTCGGCACCCAGGCTCCCTCCGCCGCAGTTCCTGCCACGGCCGTCGCCGTCGAGCCCAAGCCGCCCGCGGCCGGCAAGTAGGTCAGGGGCTGCAGGAGTTGACGACCGCGATGCCGGTCTTCAACGAGCTCTCGAGAAAATCGAGATAGCGGCACTTCGCCACCGGCGAGTCGAAGATGGCGAAGTGGCCAAAGCCCGGGTACTGCAAGAGCACGCCGGTGCGCTTTGCATCGGGCGCGGCCAGGTTCTGCTGCAGCGGCAAGGGCAACACGCGGAGGCCGCGCGCGGTGAAGCCGTCGCTCTGGTGCGCCGCGACGCCGCCGAGGTCGAAGAGCGCCGCGGCGCCGAGCGACTCAGAAGCGTCGGGCACCGTGAAGGGATCGAGCAGCCCCTCGGTGAGCATCACGTCGCGGCTGGTCCCGCCGATGGGGTCTTTGACGAAGTGCGGGCCATACGAGAGCGGATCCGCGGCCTCGCCCGCGGCTTCGATGAGCGCGACAACCGGGTGGAACTCGTCGAGCGACTCTTGATGGGCGATGCCGAGGAGCAGCTCGGCGGCCGCCTTGAAGTCGAGCGGGTCAACCCGCTGGAGCAGCGTGATCCCGAGCGTGCCGCCGGTGCCCGAGAGCACCGCGGATCTCAGATCGGGCTCTGAGGCGACATAGGGCGCGCCGGTCAGCCCGCCTTGCGAATGGCCGAGAAAAGCGATGCGGCCCGCGTCCAGCGCGGCCGCGACGTGCTCGGGGTGGAGCGACGCGGGCACGCTGACCGACTTTGCAAAGCGCGTGAGCTGGAACAAGTCGGCGGCGCCTTGCCGCGTGTTGTCGCGGCCGGCCCAGGGATTGAACAGGTTGAAGTAGTCGAGGCCCACGCACGACTCGTAGTTCGCGCCGGTCTGGCCTTGCGCCAGGCAGAGCGGAAAGCGCGGGTCCGGCGCCGGCTCGGCGCAGGCGGGGTTTCTCGGGCCGTGCTCCACCTGATCGACGCCGAGCGAGGCGATCCCGCGCGCCGCCAGCAGATCGGCGATGCCTTCGCACGCGGCCTGCAGGTACCAGCCGCCGGTGCCGTGCGCGTAGAGGACCACGGGGAAGCCGGTCGCGGGAGGCGGGCCCTTGGGCAGCGCCAGCATCACGCGCACGTTGTCCACGTGCTGCTCGATCGCGGTGCCCGCGGCGTCGAAGTGGATGCGGCCCCCCGACTGCAGATAGGGCGGGCTGCCCTCCTGGAAGCTGGGCAGCGCGAGGTGGCCGACGAAGAGGTGGGTGGACGCCGTGTCGGCGAAGAAGGACAGGTCGCTCGCGGTGGGAGCCGCGGCGCCTTGCACTCCGCGGCGCAGTCCGGCGATGGGCGCGGCCGCGTCCTGCACCGAGAAGACCGACGCCAGCGCCACCGTCGAGAGGGGCAGGCCCAGGCTCTTGCTGGCGGCGACCAGGGGCGCGGTGATGGTCACGGCGGCGGCGTCGGCGGCGGTCGCGCCCGCGAGGCCGAGCGCGCGCAGCATCCCCGCGCTCGGTCCGATGGCCTTGCCCGCGGCGTCCTTGACCGCGGTGGTGACCACCAGCGCGTGCCGATGCCCGGGCGCGAGCGGGACTCCATAGACTGGCCGCGCCGAGAGCGAGTGCGCGGGCAGGAAGAGCCCGGCCGCGTCGGCATAGCGAAAGACGAGCGGCGTCCTGGGCAGGCCCGCCGCGTCGAGATCGACGACGAACACCGACGCTGCCGTCACGCTGCTTGAATCGATGGCCCCGCTGAAAGAGACCGTCAGGGGCGCGGCGCCGGCGAAGCCCGGGCCGTCCTCGCGCAGCATCTCCTCGTAGGCGAGCAGCGTGCTCGAGTTGCCCGGGTTGGGAAAGTTCGCCAGCTCGAGGCCGGTGCTGGTCCGGCGCAGATCGGTGGGAAAGGGCAGGGCGAAGAAGTCGCGGCTGGCCGGTTCGAGCGCCGCCACCTCGAAGCGCGCCTGCGTGGCGGCGAGCGGCGCGGACGCAGGGTGGCCGCAAGCGGCGGCGACGGCGATGGAGGCAGCGAGGAGCAGGGCGCGGCGCACGCTCCTTTGTACCCCGCTTGCCGCAGCGCACGGGGGCAGGCAGCCTGCGTCCATGCACAACTGGAAAGTCTGGATCGCGCTCGCGGCGGCGCTCGGCTGTTCGGCGCGCAGGGCGGGAGAGGCGACCGTGGCGACCGTAGCGCCCGTTGCGGACTCGCGCGAAAGGCAAGCGCTGGTCGCAGGGAGACTGCACGACGCGTCCTCGGCGCCGGCGCTCACCGCGCTGCTGTCGGACGCGCAGGTCGGCGACCTGGCCGCTTGGGCGCTCGGCAGGATCGACGGCGGCGAGCCCGCGCTGGTTGCGTGCCTGCGCGCGCGCTGCCCTGCTGCCGCGGAGGCCGCGCGCGCGCTCGGCGGCCCTGGGCGCGGACCGGCGGCGATCTCTGCGCTCGCGGCCGCGCTCGATGGCAAATCCGCGCTCGCGGCCGAGGCGGCCGTGGCGCTCGCGATCGCGGCGCGCATGGGTGGAAAAGAGGGGGCCGCGGCCGTCGCTGCGGCGGCGCGCGCGCCCCTCTTGAGCGCGCTCGGCCGACCCGAGGTCCCGGTGCGAGCCGGCGCTGCCATGGCGCTCGGGCGGCTTCCCGAGGATCGCGCGCAGGCGCTCGCGCCCGCTCTGGGCGCCGCCTTGCGAGATCCGGACGAGCTGGTGCGGGCCCAGGCCGCGCGGGCCGCTGGACGCCTGGGGGCCTCGGCCGCCGAGCTTTTGCCGCTGCTCGCCGACCCCGATTGGCGCGTGCGCGTCGAGGCCGCGCGGGCCCTCCCCGGCACCAAGGGCGCCGCCGCGGTGATCGGCGCGGCGCTGCCGGCGGCAACCGCGGCGGCGGCGGGCGGAGCGAAGTGGGCACATGCGCTCGCGGCCTTGCTGGACGCGGCCGGGCGCGCAGGCGTTGAGCTGCCCGAGCCGAAATCGCTGCGCGCTCCCTCGCCCGCGGCCACGGCGGCCATCCGCTGCGCGGCCGCCGAGGCGCACGATCGCGCCGCCGCCCGCCTCGACTGGACACCTGGTTGCGGCGCCGGCGTCGAGCCCGACTGGCGCACCCGCTTGCGCGCGGGCGCGCTGGCCGCGGAGCTGGCGACTTCTCCCGAGGCGGCGGCGTACGCAGCCGCGGTGGCCGCGCTCGGCGATCCAGACGGTCGCGTGCGCGGACAGGCTGCGGGCGCAGCGGGCGCGGCGCTGCTTCCACTGCTCCTCAAGCTGCTCGAGGCGGACCCCGATCCCTACGTGGTCGCGGAGGTCGCGGGCGCGCTCGCCAAGGACGGCAAGCTCGCCCAGGCGGCGCTCCCGGCGGCGCTGGGCGCGGTCCAGCGCTTCTCCGCGGCAAAGGACAAGCCCGCCGGCCCGCCCGAGGTCGATGCCCTGGTGGCGCTGGTGCAGCTGGTCGCCGCCGGACGCAGAGGCGCGCCGCCGCCCGCGCCCGACCCGCTGCGCGCGCTGCTGCCCGCGGGCTCGGTCGCGCTGTACAAGGCGCTGGCCGAGGTGCTGCCGGTGGCCTCCCTGGGCGCGCCGCCCGCACTCCCGACGCCAGGCGCGGCGGTCGCCGGGCGGCAAGCGCGAAGCCTCGTGATCGCGACCACCGCGGGCGAGCTCACCGTGGCGCTGCACACAGGCGAGGCGCCCGAAAGCTCGGCGGCGCTGGCCGGCCTCGCGCGGCGCGGGTTCTACGATGGGCTGAGCTGGCACCGCGTCGTCTCTGACTTCGTCGTGCAGGGCGGCGACCCGCGCGGCGACGGCGATGGCGGCCCCGGCTTCACCTTGCCCGACGAGCACAGCCCGCTCCGCTTTCGCCGCGGGACGATGGGCATCGCGACCAACGGGCCTGGCACCGAGACCGGCGGCAGCCAGCTCTTCTTCTGCCACTCAGCCGAGCCCCACCTCGACGGCCGGTACACGGTGGTGGGCGAATTGACCTCCGGTCAGGAAGTGATGGACGCGCTGCAGGTCTCTGACGCCATCGTCTCCGTCCGCGCCGAGTGAGCCGCCCTCAGCCCGCGAGCGACTTTGCGTAGTACTCGAGCAGCTCGCGGGCGTGCGGCGCCTTGCCCACTGCGAACACGCGCCCGCCCTGCGGCCCGGCCTGCGCCTCGAGCAGCCCGCGCCGCAGGAGCCGCTCGACGCCGAGGCGGACGATGGTCTCGTCCTCTTCCGAGTCGATCAGCTCCTCCTCGAGCCGCAGCAGATCCCGGTTTCTGTGCTCGTGCTCTTGCAGCTCGCTCCGGCCGCGGCGCTGCGCCTCGAACTCGTCGCCGAGGGCGATCGGGACCCCGCGCGCCGACAGCGCCTCGCGCAGCGCGCGCACCCGCGAGGCCAGCTCCTTCCTGGTCCCCGCGCCGCCCTCGAGCAGCACGCGCGCCACCAGCGGCACCGGCGTCGCCGGAATGCCCCGCGCGATGTGCTTCATCAGCCGCTGGGCCAGCCGCCGCGCCAGCTCGCGCCGCTCGGCGTCGGGCAGGTTCTGCAGCTCGTCCCGGGCCAGCCCCTCCTCGGCGGCCAGCGCGGAGATGGCCTGCGGCTCGCCAAAAGCCACCGCGACGTAGCCGTGCCGCTGCAGCCGCCCGGTCGCCACCCGGAAGAGATTCACCGCGACGCCAAAGGGCAACAGGACCAGCATCCGCAGCGCGCCCCAGACCTTCTCGGCGGCGGAGGGCGGGTGGTCGCGGCCGCGCCGCTCGGCGAGCAGCGCTTCGTCCTCGAGCACGCGATCGTAGTTGATGCCCACCGGCACGAAATACAGCTCGCGTCCAAAGGACGGGTCGGAGGCCAATTGGAGGATGGCGTCGAGCAACCCTACCTTGGGCGGGCGGAGCGCGCCGTCCCTGGTTAGCCCGCCCTCGGGAAATATTCCTTGAGTGACGCCTTGGCGGGTGATGAGTTGCAGATAGCGCCTGAGCACGACGTGATATAAAGGATCGGGAAAGTTGCGGCGCACGAAGAAGCCGCCAAAGGCCTTGAAGAGCGCGTCGAGCGGAAAGACGCGGGCCCACTCGCCCACCGCGTAGCTGATGGCCACCTGCCGCGCCAGCGCCCAGCCGACCACGACGTAATCGAAGTTCGAGCGGTGGTTGATGAGAAAGACCGCCGTCGCGTCTTTGGGAAACGCGGCCAGCCGGTCGCGCGAGGCCTTGTCGATGACCGGCTTGTAGACCGCGAAGATGGCCGCGCGCGCCAGCTTGATGCCGAGCTCGTAATAGAAGGCCAGTGAGAAGGCGGGGACGATCTCGTCGATGTATTCCTCGACGCGGCGGCGGATGTCCTCGGGCCGCTCGGCGGGCAGCGCGGTGCCGTCGCGCGCGGTCAGCTCGCCGGCGGCGGCCTGGCCCATCGCCCGCACCACGCCGAGGTCGTTGAGCAGCTCCTCGCGCACCAGCTGCTTGCCGCCGAACTTGGACAGGTCGATGCGCACGCCGTGCTTCTCGGCGTACCGGCGCGCGCGCTGGTGCAGGGCGCGGCCGGCGAAGCGGAAGAGCGCGTACCGCAGGGTCTCGTAGGCGGCGATGGCGAAGGCCAAAGCCAGCGCCACGCGAAGAGCTTGCACGCGCGCAGCATAGGCATGGGCGCGGGGCCGGTGTACACCCGAGCGGTGATCGTCCCCCTCTCGGCCCTGCACGCGCTCGGGCACGCGCTCTTCGCCGCCTCGGGGGCGCGCACGCGCCGGCTGCAGTCGGGCCGGCGCCGTCTCACCCTCTATGACAAGCGCGGCACCGGCAGCGGGCCGCCGCTCTTGCTGGTGCACGGCCTCGGCTCCAACGCGCACTCGTTTTCCGCGCTGCTGCGGCCGCTCGCAAAGCTGTCGCGGCGCCTGGTCCTGCCCGACTTGCCGGGGCATGGCCGGTCCGCGTTCGAGAAGGGCGCGCCCCCGCTCGCCGTCGATGAGCTGGGCGAGGCGGTCCTGGCCGTGCTCGACGATCTGGGCGAGCCGGCGGTGGTGGTCGGCAACTCGCTCGGGGGCGCGCTGGGCCTGCACGCGCTCATCGAGCGGCCGGCGCAGGTGCTGGGCTTTGTCGGCCTCGCGCCGGCGGGGGCGCCGCTCACCAGCGCCGAGCGGGACTCGCTGCGCCACGTCTTCGGCGGTGGCCTGCCCGCGGCGCGCGAGCTGCAGCGGCGCCTGTTCCACCAGACCCCGAAGATCGCCTGGCTGATCCTGCGCGACTTCGGGCGCTACTGGCAGCGGCCCGAGGTGCAGCCGATGGTGGCCGAGATCCTCTCGGCCGAGGTGCGGCTCGCCTTCCATCGGCTGCGCGAGCACGGCCGGCCAGCGCTCGTGCTCTGGGGCGAGAGCGACAACCTGCTCCCGCGCTCGAGCGTCGAGTTCTTCAAGCAGGAGCTCGGCGCCTCGGCGGTCGAGGTGCTCGAGCGCTGCGGCCACCTGCCCCAGCTCGAGCGCCCACGGCTCGTCGCGCGCCGGCTGGCGCAATTTCTCGCCGCGCTGCCCGTATAGTTGGCCGCGAGTCGCACGGAGGTCGTCGATGCCGCGCAAGACCAAGGTCGAGGCAGAGGCAGCGGTCGCTCAGGGCACGCCGGCGCGGCTGGTCGAGGGCGTCCTGCAAGGTGCGCGGGCCCGCGCGGCCCGCAAGGTCGAAAAGCTCCGCGCGCGCCATCCTGGCCAGTCGCCGCGGCAGCTCGGCGAGCACCTGGTCGCCTCGCAGTCGTTTCGCGCCGGGCTGATCGGCGCGGCCACCGGCGCGCTCTCCATCGTCTCCTTGCCGGTGGGCCTGCCGGCCGGCGTCGCGCTCACCCTGGCGGGCGAGGCCGAGCTGCTCCTGGCGCTCCTGTCCCTCTACGAGCTGGACACCGAGGGCGCCCCGGGCACCGCGCGCCTTTATGCGCTCTGGGCGGGCGCGGGGTTCGCCGATGCCGCCAAGAGCGCTGGCCTGCGCCTGGGCGCCAACGCGGTGGGCCGCGTCCTCGCGGGGTCGCTCCCGGCGCGGATCATCGCGCGGCTGAACCCGGTGCTGCTGAAGGCCATCCTGCGGCGCCTGGGCTTTGGCTGGGTGCCGCGGGCGCTCAAGCTCTGGCCGCTGATCGGCGCCCCCATCGGCTTCGTGCTCGACCGCTCGGCGCTCAAGGCGCTCGGGCACGCCGCGCTCGACACGCTCGACGAGGTCAAGGCGAGGCCCGCCGCTGCGCCTGCGAGCACCAAGAAGAAGGCGCGCGCGCGCAATCCTATGGTGCGGCGGCGCTCCACTAAAGCGCGTTGACGCGGCGTGGTGTCCCAGGACGGCTGACCGACCAGCGCTGGCACGCGGCGTGCTCTAGCGCTCCGCATGTTCAAGCTGTTCGCCCCCAAGTTCGAGACCAAGAAGAGCTACGCGAGGCGTGCTGCCCTCGCGCGGGCGGTTCGCTGGGTGGTCGGCCCGACCGCCCTGGCCGCGCTCTTGATCTGGGTGGTCGGCTTTCGCGCCACGGCCGACGCCCGCGTGAACCCCAAGACCGTCCGCCCGGCGGTTGCCGCGCCGGTCGCCGAGCCGAGCTACACCGCCTCGGCCATCGGCGCAGTCGACGTGGCCAGCCTCTCTCCCGCGGCCCGCGCCGCAGCCAAGCGCGCCGCCGACAAGGAAGTGGCCGAGAAGAACCAGGAGGCTGGCAAGGACAAGCGCGCCTTCGCCGAGGGCGGCTGGGAGCTGGTCAAGACCGCGCCGCCCGACGCCCGCGTGGTCGGCCTGGATCCGGCGCTGCTCAACGGCCGCGAGGCCGAGCTGCGGGTGCAGGTCTCCTCGACGGTGGCGGCCCCCGCGCAGACCGGCAAGCTCGCCGAGATCGCCCGCCGCGCGAGCGACGAACAGACCCGCACCGTCGCCGTCGAGGCCCTCGGCCGCGTCGGCGGATCCGATGCCCAGCACGCGCTCTTCGAGCTGCTCTCCGCCGATCTGCCCGCGGACGACGCGGCTCGCCGCGCCATCGTCCCGCTGCTTCGGCCGACCGACCTGAACGAGCCCTACGCCTCCGAGCTGGCCCGCACGCTCGACTCTTCCAAAGTCACCCCGGTCGAGCGCAAGCAGCTCGCCTTCACGCTGGCGCTGGTCGGCCTGCGCGACGGCACCGAGCTGCCCGCGCCCGCGCTCATGGGCTTGACCCCTTCCTCCCGCGAGCTGCTCGCCTCGATGCGCGCGCTCGCCACCACCTCGCACTCTCGCTAGGAGCCTCGATGCGCCGCCTGTTCACGCTCTTCTTGCTCGCCCTCTGCGCCGCCTTCCCCGCGCGCGCGCAGAGCTACACCACCGTCTTCAATTTCCCTTGGTGGTGGTACCAGCCGACGTACCAGTGCATCACCGCCGACGGCGCCGCCTGCCAGAGCTGGCAGCTGCAGAACGGCTGGTACAAGCAGGTCCTGATCATGCCGAGCGGCTACGCCGACGCCGACTACGGGCAGTTCTTCACCGACTTCAAGACCACGGTGCAGCTGATGACCTCGGCCTCGAGCGCGGGCACGAGCTGGTCGGTGCAGAAGCGCAGCCAGCTGCTCTTCATCGGCTACTTCGTCTCCGGCGGCGCGCTCGGGGACCCGTCGGCGGCCTTCGGCGGCAAGATCGCCACCCACCCGATCCGCGGCTATGCCACCTCGCTCGACCAGCAGTCGGTCTACTCGAAGGTCGACGCCATCCGCGCCGGCGAGATCACTTCCCTTCGCCCCATCGGGGCCGCCGTCATCTTCAACTCCTTCCAGCAGCCCGTGACGGCCAACGCGGCGCCTCCCTCGCTCGTCAACCGCGCCTTCGGCGTCTCCAAGTTCACCCGCGGCGATCTCACCACCCGCGGCGCCTACGTGCCGACGCACGAGCTGGCCCACGCCTCGCTCAACTTCCTCGACGAGTACGTCGAGCCCGGCTTCCAGGACCTGAGCATCCGCCAGATCGACCTGGCCACGCCGCTGGTCCTCTTCGACGGCACCTGGGGCGGCTTCATCAACGCCATCAACGACCTGCTCGGGGTGTACGATTACAACATCAGCGACGTGCTCGCGAACAACGGCAGCGACAACATGGCCACCTCGGCCTGGCCGAGCACCGTCGGCACCAACGGCTACGCGGGCGTCAACTATGCGTACGAGGGCGGCATGTTCTTCGGCCGCGGCACCTATCACCAGGGCGGCGATAACCTAATGAACGACAACACCGTCATGCGCAACTGGGACGACGGCTTTGGCTACGCGCACTCGCCCTCGCAGCAGCAGGTCATCGACAACGCCTTCGGCGGCTGGACGGCGCGCCCCAACGACCGCATCCGCAACGCGGGCCCGAAGAACGGCTGGCCGCTGGCCTTCGGCTCGACCACCCACGTGATGCTCTTCGATGGCGACAAGAACCACCACTTCCACCCGACGCAGAGCTACATGGTCCAGGTCGGCTGGTATGACCGCCAGTGGAAGACCTGCTGGCAGTGGGGCGTCTTCCCGTACCCCTGCTACAACGACGTCTGGACCACCGCGCAGAAGACCGTCTACCCGGCGTACCGCGCGCTCAACCTCAAGCTCTCGGCCGCCTACGGGCTCGCGACGCTGGCGCAAAAGCTGGTCTGCGCCGTGGGAATCACCGACATCCCGACCAATGGCGGCACCATCCGCCTCTGCGATCAGGATCTCAACACCATCGCCAATAACTTCCTGCCGACCATTTCGTTCCCCGTGCCGTACCAGGATGTCGATGTGCCCGCCTCGCAGTGGTTCACGACCTACTGGTGGCGCTTCCAGACCAACAATGGAAATTGGACGTCGGGAGTGACGGGCTGGTCGTCGTTCTATCGGTCGCTATAAGACCGGACACGGGTACTGAAGCAGCCATTTGAAGGCGGAGCGCGAACCCGGCGCTCCGCCTTCTTCGTTTCAAGCGAGCTCATCGAGTGCGCCGGGAGCGTGATCGGCTGCCGGTTCTTCACTCGGGCGGGCTCGGATTTTTCCGAGGGCATACGTCAGAGGTAGGATAGGACTCGCGTCGGAATCGCGATACCTCCACGCTTCCTTCGGAGGTTTCATGTTTCGCAAGACCGCGTTGATTGCGCTGGCCACTGCTCTGTCCGCTTGCGGAGGCGCGCAGCTGGACGACACCA
The DNA here is from genome assembly GCA_038231075.1 of Myxococcales bacterium. Lineage (GTDB taxonomy): Bacteria > Myxococcota > Myxococcia > Myxococcales > 40CM-4-68-19 > JBBRMA01. The sequence goes on from JBBRMA010000017.1 coordinate 40,911, forward strand.
CCGAGCAGCCCTTCACCAGCTCGGTCGCGACGCTGATGCTCTTTGAGTTCGACGCCGACCTGATCACCAACGCGCCGGCCTCGCCCAAAGGTCAGATCCACGCGCAGCTCCTCTACACCGTGGGGCAGCTCAACGGCGTCTCGAGCGTCGCCCGGCTCGACAAGGTGCAGCTCTCGAACATCGTCTCCACTTCGCTCGGCGGCGGCCTGACGAAGATCGCCTATCACGCGAAGCTGCCGGTCGCCTGGGGCAGCAAGGTGAATCTTCCCACCTCGTTCCGCCTCTCGATGCCGCGCCACGTAGACCTGGCCGGCCAGACCGCGTTCTTCAGCACGTACTCCGCGCCCTGCGGCCAGCCCGACGGGCACGGCATGCTGCTGTCGAACTATTGGTTCTACTATCGGCCCGCCCTGGCCGGTTGCGCCATCGCGGCCGCCGATGCCAGCACGCCGCTGGCCGCCGCCAGCGTGCACACGCTCAATACCTCCAATAAGTACCCTGAGTATCACCGCGTCTGGGAAGACCGCTCGCTCGACGTGCTGGCCGTGTTCGGCAAGTACGAGAAGGGCGCGACCTCCGACGGCGACGCCGGTATCTCCGCTTTCAATGCCTTCGTCGCCGCCGTGCGCGCCGAGCTGCCCGGCGCCACTCTCACGCCGTCTTCCTTCACCGGAAATCCCGGCGCCGCCAATCCCGACGTGGTCTTCCAGGCGCAGCTGCCGAACGGCCGCAGCGTCAGCATCGCGGCGCTCCTGGTCGATGAGGTCAAGACCGCGCCGCCTTCGTTCGACAAGCGCTACGCCGAGCTCACGGCCGGCGCCGATGTCATCATCTACAACGGCCACGCGGGCCTGGGCTCGAACGTTGCCTCGCTGGCGCAAAAGGGCGCCTTCTTTCCCGGCAAGTATCAAATCGTCTTCTTCGATGGCTGCGATACCTTTGCCTATGCCGACGACACGCTCGCCACCCGGCGCGCGGCGCTCAACCCGGACGACGTGTCCGGCACCAAGTACCTGGACGTGGTGACCAACGCCATGCCGGCTTACTTCGTGAATATGTCCGACGCCTCGATGGCGCTCATCCACGCCCTCCTGCACCCGGAGTCGCCGAAGACCTATCCGGCCATCTTCCAAGGCATCTCGGCCGATCACGTCGTCGTCGCCATGGGCGAGGAGGACAACGTCTTCCAGCCCGGCACGCCCCTGTCTCCGAGGTTCAGCAACCTGCACGAGACCGGCTTCGTCGGCTATGCCGAATCGGTGGTCTATACGACCGAGCTATTGCCCGCCGGGACCTACTCGTTCCAATTGACCGCGGACCCCGCGTTCCCGGGCGGCGACGGCGATCTGCGCGTGCGCGCCGGCGCGGCGCCGATTCCCGGCCCGACCTACAAGTGCAAGTCGTATATCGGCAATACCAACGAGAAGTGCACGCTGACCCTGAGCGCGCCGGCCAAGGTGTACTTGTCCGTCACCGGCGACAAGCAGGCGATGCAATCGCATTACGATCTGCGCGCGTGGGGTTGGTAGAGTACCGGTTGAGTTGACCCGGCGAGGGAGCGTCTCCGTTCGAAAACTTGCGCGCTCCCTCCCCTCCGGGCGCAAGCTGTCGCCATGCCGGAGCCGCTCACGCGACGGGAACTGCTGCGGCTCGCCGCCCTCGCGCCGCTCCTGCGCCCGGGGAAGGCCATGGCCACAGAGGTGATGCGGACGCGGAAGATCCCCAGCACGGGCGAGGCGCTGCCCTGCATCGGGATGGGAACCTGGAGCACCTTCGACGTCGCCGACGCGCCGGCCGGGCGGCAGCCGCTGCGCGAGGTGCTGCGGCGCTTCCTGGCCGCGGGCGGTCGCTGCATTGATTCGTCGCCGATGTACGGCCGGGCGGAAGCGGTGGTGGGCGAGCTGATCGCCGAGCAGCCTGCCGGTCCCAAGCCATTTCTCGCCACCAAGGTCTGGACCCGCGGCCGCGAGGAGGGCATCGCCGCGATGCAACGCTCGATGCGGCTGATGGCCAGGGGGCGGCCGCTCGACCTGATGCAGGTGCACAACCTGCTCGACTGGCGCACGCACTTGCCGACCCTGCGCGAGATGAAGGCCAAGGGCACCATTCGCTATTGGGGGATTACCCACTATCAATTATCGGCGCTGGGCGAGCTGGAGCAGATCGTGCGCAGCGAGAAGCCCGACTTCGTCCAATTGCCTTACTCGGTGGCCGTGCGCGAGGCCGACAAGCGCCTGTTGCCCGCGTGCGCCGAGGCCGGCGCGGCGGTCCTGGTGATGCGCCCGTTCGAGGGCGGCTCGCTCTTTCGCGAGGCGCGCCAGAAGCCGCTGCCTGCGTGGGCTGCCGAGATCGACTGCACGAGCTGGGCGCAGGTCTTCTTGAAGTTCATCCTCGGCCACCCGGCGGTGACCTGCCCGATCCCCGCGACGGGAAATCCCCTTCACATGGAAGACGACTTGAAGGCCGGATTTGGCAGGCTGCCCGACGAGGCGCTGCGCAAGCGGATCGTCAAGGAGCTCGGCGCGGAGTGACCCTCAGAGGGCGAAGAAGACCGTGAGCCACTCGGCCAGCCGGGCGACGTCGGTGGCGCGGGTGTTGGCACAGAGCCAGTGCAGCGCGCCCAGGTTGAAGCCGCCGCCGCCGTAGACGATGACCCCGGGCAGGGGCAGCGTCTCTAGATTCTTGGCGGCGTAGGGCAGCTTCTCGTCGGCCGTGCCGGCGACGCGCTGGTACTTGGCCTCGACGGCGACGCGCATGCCGGTGCGCGGGTCTCGAAAGAGCAGGTCCACCTCGCGGTCCTTGCCGTAGATGGTCTTGCCCACCAGGAGCTTGCGCCGATAGTCCAGGCCAAGCTGGGCGCCGACCAGCGCGATCAGCCGCTCGAACTCAGGCGCGGTCAGCTCGACCTCGGGCAGGGCCGAGGCCAGCGCCTGCACTTCGTCGGGCGCGAGCGGCAGCTTGTGAATCAGCTCGCGCGCGATGGCCCAGCTGCCGAGGCCGCCGGCGTCCCAGGCGCGCAGGCCGGCGAGCAGTTCGGAAGTTTCCCTCACTCTTCCCTCCCATGCAGCGCCCAGGCGCGCCAGGCGCGGAGCAGCGGCGGTTCGTCCAGCAAGGGCCGCCCTTCGCGAAGGGCCCGGCGCACCGCGGCCCGCCGCTCGACGGCGCGAATGGCGAGCAGCCCGATCAACGCGGGGGTGGGTCTCCCCTCGAGCAGCCAGCCCGCAGCGGAGGCGGCCTCGAGCTCTTCCTCGCCGGCGTCCTCTTCCAAGAGCGACTCCAGCGGCGGCGGCGCGAGCGCTGGCACCTCGGGCGAGCGCGAGCGGGGCAGGGCGGCCCCCTCCGCCATGTCGGCCAGCGTGGGGTCGAGGTACGCGAGATCGAGGTCGCCGAGCAGGAAGCGTCGCCCGAGAGCGCGCGCTTCCACTCCAGCCACTCCCGTGCCGCAGAACGGGTCCAGGACCAGCTCTCCCTCTTTCGTGCTCTGCGAGATGAGCACGCGCACGACCGCGCCTGGCTTGGCCGCGGGGCCGCGCACGCCCGCTCGCGGCGCCTGCAGCACGTCAGGAATGCCCAGATCCGCGAGCGCCCGCTTGCCCTTCTCGAAGAACAGGATGCGCTCGCACGAGGCCCGATAGTGGTACCCGGTGCCGCCGCGGATCTTCGAGCCGTCGAGGGTGGTCTTGGCCCAGACGATCTCCTTCCAGTAGAGCAGCCCGCAGGCCGCCTTGCGCGCCCCGTTGGGCAGCCGCTCCTTGCCGATGCCCTGCTGCTGCTTGATGACGTCCGCGGTCACCTCGTCGCAGAACAGGTAGAAGTGGCGGTCGGGCTTGAGGACGCGCGAGACCGAGGCGAGCAGCTCGGGCAGCCGCGCGTCGGCGATGGTCTGGAACCAGTCGCTGGTCAGCCGCGTGGTGGTGCCGCGCGACCGGTGGAGCTGCAGCGACTCGTAGGGCGGGTCGGTGAGCACCAGGTCCACCGACTCGTCGGCGAGGCCGTCGAGCAGCGCGAAGGCGTCGGCGACGACCACGCGGCCCGAGGTGCCCGCGGGCAGCGGTTCTGAGCGAGGGAAGGGGCGCGCCGTCACGCGCTGACTGTCGGCGGGGGCGGCTGGCGAGGCAAGCTCGAGCTGGAGGTTCATGTCGAGCACGCTAGCGAAGGGGTCTGACAACGAGGCTACCGGCTGCTCTCGAGCCTGGGGCTGAGCGCAGGATCGAAGGTCGCGATCGCCCCCGCGGACCAGGTCTCGGCGTGGGCCAGGGCGAGGCGGCAGGAGGCGCGAAAGGAGTCGAGCGCGAGGCCGTCGATGAGGTCGGCTGCAAGCGGGTCAAGCTTCTGCAGCGCGGAGGTCAGGAGCTTGCAGCAGGAGCCCGGCTGGCGCTGGACGAACGCCTTGTGCATGGCCGCGGCCACCTGGATGAGGCCTTGCAACAGCAGGCGGACCTCGCCCGACTCTTCCTGCCAGGCCTCTTCCCAGGCCTCGTGCGCGTCCCAGAAGGCGCCGCGATCGTAGAGGGCGCGGCCGTGCACGAGGCAGCGCCGCGTCTGCTCGGAGGGCTCCATCAGCCGGCCGGCTGCGTGCCAGGGTCCCTGGGCGCTGGCGTGCGCAAGAGCTGCTTGCCAAGGCGGCCGGCGAGCTTCTGCGCGTTGCCCACCAGGCGCGGCGTCCGGCTCTCGCGGGCGATGCGCTTGAGCTCGCGCAGCGCCGCGGAGGTCTTGAAGTCCGCGAGCAGGTGCAGCGCGCGCGCCCGCACCTCTTCGCTCATCTGCAGGGAGCGGTCGAGCACCAGCCGCGCGAGGAAGGCCGCCGCCTCGTCGCTGCCGGCAACCTCCGCGTTGTCGGCCAGGTCCCGGAAGAGGAGCTGCAAGAGCTCGTCGTTGCCGGAGGCCTCGGCGAGGAGCGCGGTGAGCCGCTGGACCACCGCGGGGTCGCGCACGCGCGCGTAGGCCGAGAGCACCACGCGCCGGTAGGTGTAGCCGCGCGGGGCCTGCACGGCCAGCACCTCGTCGAGCGCGGCCACATCGCGCGCGTAGGCCAGCGCGAAGCACGCCGCCTCGAGCGTGCCGCGATCGACACCAGGGTCTTTGGCCGCCTCGCGCGCGAGCTTCTTGCCCTCGTCGCTGCCGAGCATCCCGAGCACGCCCCAGGCGCCGTTGCGCGCCTCGAACCAGGCGCGGCCCTCGGGCTTCTGGTGCCCCTTGGCGAGCGCCAGCGCCGGCGCCTCCAGCTCGTGAGGCAAGGCAAAGCGCGCGCGGGTCAGCGCCAGGAGCAGCTGGCCGCGAACCAGGGCCGCCGGATCCTCGCCCACCGCTTTGGCCAGCGCGGAGGTGGCGTGGAACGACAGGGTGGGCGCGGTGCGCCGATCGCGGTCCAGCAAGGGCAGCGCAAACTGCAAAAGGGCCGCCATGCGCGAGGCCGGGTCCGGGTCGAGCGTGGCCAGGAGCGCGCGCTCCTTGTCATCGCCGTCCGACTCGACGCGCGCCAGCACCTCTGCGCCGGCGTTCCAGCTCACCCACTCGGGCGGCGCGGGCAGCGGCACGGAGAGCTGCGCCGTGCGGCCGGAGATGGGCAGGAGCACCTCGATGTCATACGCAGGCGCGGCGCGCCGCCGCAGCGCCACTGGCACGCGCGCGGGAAAGAGCGTCTTGTCGCCCGCGTGGTTCGGCTGCTGCGTCACGGTCAGCAGGGCCTCGGCCTTCTCGGCGCTCCACTTCCAGCGCGCGCGCAAGACCGGGTAGCCGCGCTGCCTTAGCCAGGCCTCGCGAAACGCAGCCACGTCCTGCCCGGCCGCGCGCCCGAGGGCGTCGATCAGGTCCTTGCTGCTCGCGTTCCCATAGGAGCGCGCGAGCAGATACCCGTGCAGGCCGCGGCGGAACGCGGCCTCGCCCATGAAGGCCATCAAGGTCCGCAGCACGGCGGCGCCTTTTTGATAATTGATGGAGTCGAAGGCGTCCTGCGGGTGGGTCAGGACCGGTCCCATGATCGGATGGCTGCGCGGGCCGTCCTCCTGCGGAAAATATTCGAGCAGCAGCCGCGCCACGCGCTCTGCCGAGGCGGCGGGGTCTGTGAGCCGCTCCATCGCCAGCTGGCCCATCAGCGTCGCCAGGCTCTCGTTGAGCCAGACGTCTTCCCACCAGCGCATCGTCACCAGATCGCCGAACCACTGGTGCGCCGTCTCGTGGGCGACGAGGCCGAAGGGCTGCAGCTCGACGCCGGGCGTGGCCAGATCCAGCGTGCCCACGGTGCGATCGTTGTCGACGATGAGCGTGGTGTTCTCCATGCCGCCATAGAGGAAGAGGGGCAGGGCGGCGATGTCGAGGCGCGCCCAGGGATAGGGCACGCCGAGCAGCTCCTCGAAGAAGGGGATCACCTTTTGCATCGCCTGCAGCGAGAAGCGGGCCTGCGCTCCGGTGCCAGGCGCGGAGTGGACGGCCAGCGGCAGCCCGTGCACCTCGCCCGTCACGCTCTCGAACTGCGCGACGACCAGGGCGACCAGATAGGTCGAGTGCGGCTTCTCCTGCGACCAGTGGACGCGGTGCTGGCCCTCGCCCACGGGCTCGTCCTTGACCAGGCGGCCGTTCGACCAGACGCGAAAGGCCTCGTCGGTGGTGACGACAAGCTCGGTGGTCGCCTTGTCTCCGGGCTGGTCGTCGCAGGGAAAGAGGCGCCGCGCGCCCACCGGCTCGAGCTGGGTCGCGTAGAGCGGCGGCGAGCCCGGGCGCGAGGGGTCCACGACGCGAAAGAGGCCTTCCTGGTCGCGGCCGGCCGCGCCCTTGGTGACGATGACCAGCTCGACCGGCTCGCCCGCCTGCAGCGCCCGGGTCGCTCGCAAGAGGAGCAGGTCCTCGCCGGCCACCATCCCCGAGCGGCCGCGCGCGACGGCCAGCGCCTCGCCGCCCACCAGCGTCGCGCTCACCACCTCTTGCAGGGCCAGATCCAGCTCGACGGTGCGGAGGGCGCGGGTCGGAACCAGCCGCACGGTGGTCCGCTCCTCGAACGAGCCGGTCTTGGCGTTGAGCGTCAGCTCCACCCGATAGTGGCGCGCGTGGTAGCCGCGCTCGCGCGGGCCCGAGGCCGCCTGCGCCGCGAGCGAGGAGAGGGCCAGCGCGAGCACCAGGCCGAACGGTAGAGTCCGCATCCGCGAGGTTCTATCGCTGCCCGCGCGCGACGGCTAGAGCAGACCGAGCAGGACGAGCGCTGCGCCGACAGGCGACGGGGAGTTGGCCTGTCCGGCGCTCTCCGCGCTGCGGTATGGTGCCGCGCCGCCACTGGCACAAGGAGCGACGATGCTCGAGAAGCTGATGCCCCGGTCCGACGAGTTCTTCGACGATTTCGAGAACCAGGCCAAGGCCACCGTCGAGGGAGCGCGGCTGCTCAAGGACCTGGTCGAGGACTTCACCGACGTCTCCTCCAAGGTGGAGAAGATCAAGGCCGCCGAGCACCGCGGCGACGAGTTCACCCACCTCGCCTTCGAGCGGCTGCACAAGCAGTTCATCACGCCCTTCGACCGCGGAGAGATCCACACCTTGCTCTCGCGCATCGACGACGTGCTCGATCTGGCCGACGCCGCCGCCGACCGGCTCGCGCTCTACGAGATCCGCGAGATCCCCGAGGACGCCAGGCATCTGGCGGGGGTCCTGGTCCTGGCCGCCGAGAAGATGCGCGACGCGGTCGCCGGCCTGCGCCACTTCAAGAAGCCCGACAGCATCCTCGAGGACTGCCGCGAGATCAGCCGGCTCGAGAACCAGGCGGACGCGCTGCTCCGCACCGCCGTCTCCAAGCTCTTCAAGACCGAGAAGGACCCCTTGATGGTGATGAAGTGGAAGGAGATCTACGATCTCTTCGAGACGGCGACCGACCGCTGCGAGGACGTCGCCGACGTGATCCGCGGCGTCATCCTGGAGCATTCTTAAGTACGCCGCATGCGCTCCAACCGCTCCCGCGTCTTCGGGCTGACCTGGCTCTCCTATGCCGTCTATTACTTCGGCAGGAAGAGCTTCCCGGTCGTCAAGGCAACTCTAGAGACGTCGTTCGGTATCGGCCGGCCCGCGCTGGCGTTGATTGATACCGCTTATCTGGCGACCTATGCCGTCGGCCAGTTCTCGATGGGCTGGCTCGGCGATCGCATCGGCGCGCGACGCCTCATCGCCTGGGGAATGCTTGGCTCCTCTGCGGTCTGCCTCGCCTTTGGTTTCTCCAGCGCGGCCCTCGTCTTTGCCGTCCTCTTCGGACTCAACGGCTTGTTCCAGGCGACCGGCTGGTCGGGCAACGTCAAGGCGATGGGCGAGGCCTATGGTCCTAAAGAGCGCGGGGCCGTCATGGGCCTTTGGACCACCTGCTTTCAAGTAGGACCGCTGGCGGCGACGGCGATGGCCGCCTATCTACTCAAGCACTCAGGTTGGCGCGCGGCCTTCCTCTATCCGGCGGCTTGTGTCGGCGTGGTCGGCGTCGCGGTCTGGCTCCTGCTGCCCGAGCGCAAGCGAGAGGCCTCGACCGTCGAGGGCCGCGCCAGCAGGGCGGCTGCCGCCTCGACGGCATTGAAGAACCCCATCGTCTGGCTGCTTGGGTTGAGTTACTTTGGAATGAAGCTCATCCGCTATTGCATCGACTTCTGGCAACCCTACTACCTGGAGCGCGCGCTCGGGTATGCAAAGGACGACGCCGCCTATTTCTCCACCGCCTTCCAGTTCGGGGGAATCTTCGGCTCCATCGCCATCGGCTGGATCAGCGACCGCTGGTTCTCCGATCGCCGCGGCGCGGTGGCCATGGTCTCTACCGCGCTCCTCGCCCTGTCGCTCTTGCTCTACTCGGTGGTGGGGCCGCTCGGCCGCATTGAGGGCGCCCTCGCGCTCGCCCTGGTCGGCTTCTTCCTCTTCGGCCCCGACGCGCTCATCTCGGGCGTGGCCGCGCAGGACATGGGCGGGCCGCTCGCGACCGCGACGGTGGCGGGGTTCATCAACGGCTGCGGCTCGGTCGGCGCCATCGCCCAGGGCCTCGTCGTCGTCACCGTCAGCGAGAAGTTCGGCTGGGGCGCGGTCTTCCAGGTGCTGATGGGGCTGGCTGCGTTCTCGAGCGTGGCGCTGGCCGCGGTCTGGCGACTGCAGCGCCGCGCCGGCGCGGCCGCGCCTGGCAGTGCTTGAAGAGCCGTGCCGTCAGCCGGCATCGAACCCCGACTTCTCAGGCCGGCACAGCCGCATCTTTGTGATCCTGCGGCCACTCGAGATGGCCGTTGACCACCGTGAGGATCCGCTCGAGATCGAACGGCTTCTCGATGCGCAGGTTCGGCAGCCGCGCCAGGAACTCGCGCGCGCGAGGGGTGAAGGCGCCGCCGGTCATGAAGACGACGCGCTCGGCCTGCCGGGGCGCCACGCTCACCAGGCGCGAGTAGAACTCCATGCCGGTCATCTGCGGCATCATCATGTCGCAGAGGATGAGGTCGAAGCGGTCGCCGCCTTCGATCCACTCCAGCGCCTGGCGCGCGTCGCCGGTGGTCATGACGTCGTGGTGATCGACGAGCGCCTCGCGGGTGACCTCGGTCAGGTCCTCCTCGTCGTCGATGACCAGCACGCGCCCGCGCCGCTTCTCGCTGGCGGTGCGCTGCGGGAGGCGCGGAGAGGCGCGCTCTTCGCTGTGCGCGGCCGGGAGCGTGACGCGGAAGACGCTGCCCTTGCCCACCGTGCTCTCGACGCTGAGCGAGCCGCCGAAGGAGGCGACGATGCCGTGGCAGATGGCGAGGCCAAGGCCCGTGCCTTCGCCGACCGCCTTGGTGGTGAAGAAGGGCTCGAAGATCCGGTCGAGGTTCTCGGCCGGGATGCCGCAGCCGGTGTCGTGGATCTCGATGACGGCGCGCCCGAGCGCGTCCTGCAGGCCCACCACCCGGAGCTCGTTGTCGTCGATCCTGCCCTCGGGCATCGACTGCGCCGCGTTGACGAGCAGGTTGATGAACACCTGGCCGAGCCGCCCTTCGTTGGCGCGCACGGCCGGCACCTGGTCGTAGTCGCGCACCAGGCGGGCGCGGTGCTTGATCTCGTTGCCGACCAGCGTCAGCGAGGTGTCGAGCGAGCGGCGCACGTCGATGGCGGTGACCGTCTCCTCGTCGGCGCGCGAGAAGGACTTCAGATCGCGGACGATGATGCGCACCCGCTCCATGCCCTCGCGCGCCCGCTGCAGCTCCTGCATCACGGCCTGGCCGCGGGTCGAGGCTTCATCGATCAACGGAGGCAGCCGCACCGAGAGCAGGTCGAGGCTGCCGATGGTGTACGCGAGCGGGTTGTTGATCTCGTGCGCCACGCCCGCGGCCAGCGTGCCGAGCGACGACATGCGGTCGGCCAAGAGGAGCTGCGCCTGCAGCTTGCGCCGCTCGCTCACGTCGCTCAGCATCACCACCGCGCCGAGCAGCTCGCCCTCTGCGCCGGCGACCGGGCTCGCCGAGAGCACGGCCCAGAGCTCGCCGCCGTCCTTGCGGCGAAAGGCGAACTCGCGCATCTCGGCGTACTTGCGGTTCTGGCCGAGGAAGCGGCGCGCGGCGCGGGCCGACTCCTCCTCGAGGAAGTCGTAGATGGGCCGGCCCGTCAGCTCATCGGGCGCGTAGCCGAGCATGTCGGCGAGCGCGCGGTTCGCGAAGGTGCCGCGCGCCTCGGCGTCGAGCAGCCAGATGCCTTCGACCGCCGTCTCGACGATGCGCCGGTAGCGCGCCTCGCTCGCGCGCCGCTGCAGCTCGCGCTCGGCGCGCTCGCGGGCCAGGGACTCCTCCTGCCGCTTCTGCTCGGTCAGGTCGGTGGCGATGGCGCAGAGCGTGGGTCCGCCCTCCATCTCCACCTGGCTGACCGAGAGCAGGACCGGCATCGGCTTGCCCGCGGGCCCCGGCTCGAAGAGGAACTCGGCCTTGCTGACGTGGTGGGTGCCCGCCTTGAGCAGCGCTCGCAGCCGCGCCGCGGACGCCGGCCCGACCAGCGAGTGCACCGACTTGCCGACCAGATCCTCGAGCCGCACGCCGGCCATGGCGGCGAAGCGGGCGTTGCAATAGGTGACGAGGCCGTCGGCGCCGAGCGTGGCCACGCCCTCGCTCATCTCGTCCATCAGGACGCGATAGTTCTTGTCCGCGCCGGTGAGCGTGAAGACGCGGTCGCCCTCGGGCCCGCCGACGATGATGGCGTCCACCTCGCCGGTGCGGATGGCCGCGAGCGTCTGCTCGGCCTCGTCCAGCCTGGTCCGCAGCGATCGGGCCCCGGGTGCCGCCTTGCCGACGGCCTTCGTTTTTTTGCGACTCGGGCGCGGCATGTCAGGCCTGCAGCCTCTTGAGATCGAGGCCGATGAGCACCTTGTCCTTCTCGGAGAGATCGCCGATGAAGCGGCGCAGCGGCGCGGGCAGGCGCTTGACGAGCGTCGGCGTGGCGACGATCTGCTCCTCGCGCGCCAGCACCGGCCGCTGGTAGACGTCAACGACCTGGAGATCGTAGCGCCCCTTCAGGTACTCGTCGCAGATCTCCTTGATGTTGGTGATGGCGCGGCGCGACCGCGGCGTCACGCCGGCCACGTAGAGCCGCAGCACGTACTTCTCGGCGCGGGGCGACTTCACAGCGCGCCCTTCAGCACGATGGGCCGGAGGTCGAGGCCGACCAGCACGCGCTCGCTGTTGGAGAGGTCGCCGATGATCTTCTTGACCGGCGGCGGCAGCTGCCGCACCAGCGTCGGCACCGCCAGGATCTGATCGCCGCGGGCCAGCTGCGGGCTGACGAGCAGGTCCACCACCTCGATGCGGTACCGTCCCTGCAGGTGTTCCTCGCAGACCGTCTTCAAGTTGCGCAGCGCCGCCTCCGAGCGGGCCGTCTTGCCGGCCACGTAGAGGCGGAGCTGCCAGAAGTCGAGCAGGTCATCGGCGGTGCGCCGCGCTGCCGCGCGCTTTCGCGTGGCCATCAGCGCCGCCCTCCGCTCGCCGGCAAGGGTTCGTCAAGCGCCTGCTGCGCCTCGCGCGCCGAGCCCGACAAAAAGCCCTGCGGCCCGCGATAGGCCTGCACCAGCCGCATTCCCTGCTTGCCCATGGTGAACTCGCGGATCTGCCGCGAGTGGGGCATGCCGCGCGACTTGAGCACCGAGATGCCGCGGTTGCGCTCGCCCGCCACCTCGATCATCTGCAGGACGATCCAGGTGTCGATGAGCGAGGAGATCCCCACGTCCTCCTCTGCGCGGGCGGTGTGCGAGTTGCTCAGGCTGGTCATCAGCCCGGTGATGCCGCGCCCCTTCAAGTGGTCCACGAGGCGCGTCATCATCGAGCGCACCTCGTAGGCCGAGCCGAGGGCGACGAAGTCGGTGATGGGGTCGATGACGACGATCGACGGGTCGAACTCCTCGATGGCGCGGTAGCTCGAGACGAGGTGCATCTCCAGCCCGAAGAGCGAGGGCCTGGCGGCGACGATGCGCAGGAGCCCCTTCTTGACGTAGGGCCCGAGGTCCACGCCGATCGAGCGCATGTTGCGCATCAGCTGGGCTGGCGACTCCTCGAAGGCGAAGTACATGCAGCGCTCGCCGCGCTTGCAGGCGGAGGCGACCAGGTGCGCCGCGATGCTGGTCTTGCCGGTGCCAGACGACCCCGAGACCAGCACCGTGCTGCCGCGGAAGTAGCCCTCGCCGGAGAGCATCTCGTCGAGGCCGGCGTTGCCGCTCGAGACCCGCTCGGCGGGGGCGTCGTGATCGAGCCCGAGCGAGGAGATGGGCATGATCGACAGGCCGTGCTCGCCGATGATGAATGGGTATTCATCGGGCGCGTGGGAGCTGCCGCGGTACTTGACGACCCGGAGCATGCGGGTGGCGACGTGGTGGTCGAGGCGGACATCGAGGCTGATGACGCAGTCGGAGACGAACTCCTCGAGGCCTTGCCGCGTCAGGCTTCCCGCCGCTCCCTGCTCGCCGGTGATGACGACGGTCGTGCCCCGCTCCTTGAGCCAGCGAAAGAGCCGCCGCAGCTCACCGCGCAAGATGGCCGTGTTGGAGAGGCCGCCAAAGAGCGCCTCGGGGGTGTCGAGCAGCACCCGCTTTGCGCCCACCGAGTCGATGGCGTAGGCGAGCCGCACGAAGAGGCCGTCGAGGTTGTACTCGCCCGTCTCCTCGATCTCGGAGCGGTCGATGGAGATGAACTCCACCACCAGCTTCTTCTCGGCGACGAGCTTGTCGAGATCGAAGCCGAGCGCGGCCACGTTCTTGGCCAGCTCTTCGCCGGTCTCCTCGAAGGTGAAGATGACGCCGGGCTCGCCCAGCTCGGCGGCGCCGCGGACGATGAACTCGAGCCCCAGGAGCGTCTTGCCGCTGCCCGGTCCGCCGCACACCAGGGTGGGCCGGCCGCGGGGCAGACCGCCCCTGGTCAGCTCGTCGAGTCCCTTGATCCCCGTGGGAGCTTTCTCGAGGCGTTTGATTGCACGTCTCTTGCTGACGGGAGCCAAGCAGTCTCCTTCGTGGTCGAGCGACCGGACAGGCGGAAAATTAATCGCCTGCCCCGTTCGGACAAGGGGGTTGACGAAAAATTTTTCATTGCCCCCGGGCCCGTCCCGAGGTTGCTCGCGCGGGTGTACTCTTCTCAACGTGAGCAACGCGGTGCGCGAGGTGGCCAAGGCGTTCGAGGCCCTGGGGCGCTCGATCAAGCGCATCTCGAGCTATCGCCACGCGCGCGGCAAGTTTGGCGAGTACCTGCAGCCCGCGTGGCAGGAGCTGGACGCGGTGCTGGCGCGCGAAGGCGAGCTGCTCCTCGAGGTGCAGCCCACCTCGCTGCTGTTGCACGGCGAGCCGGTCCTGACCGAGCCGCTCCGCGAGGCCAGCCTCTGCCACCGCCTCTACCAAGGCGGCGTCCGCGCGCTTCGCTTCCAGCGCGGGCTGACCGAGGACGAGATGCTGTCCTTCAGCCGCATCGCCATGCCCGACGGCATCGGCGGGCACCTGGTTGGCCGCGAGGACGCCGTCATCGAGCTGTGGAAGGCAGACCTGCCTCACCTGTCGTACGAGTCGGTGGACGTCTACGAAGTGGCGCGGACGGAGGCCGATCGCGCCACCCTGACCGGCATCTCGGTCTGCGCCCAGGCGACGTTGCAGGCCGCCGGGGGCAGGAGCGCCGCCGAGGACGACGTCTACGGCGCGCTGCCCCTGCTGGTCTCGGTCGCCGAGCGGACGGCGCTCGATCCCGAGGCCGGTACCCACCGGCTGCAGCGCGCGGCGCTGGTGGTCCTGCGGGTCATCGAGCGGCACCTGGCCGGGCGCGATCTGGAGAGCCTGGGCGACACGCTCGGCCGGCTGATGGACGGCATGCTCTTCACCCAGGACGCCCCCGCGGTCGCGACCCTGCTCGAGAAGGTGCGCGGGCTCGACGAGACGGCCGCCGTCGTGCGCAAGGAGCTGGGGCGGCGGATGGGCGAGGCCTGGCGCCTGGAGGAGCTGGCGCGGCTCTGCGATGAGTCGATGGACCTGTTCATGTTCGGGCTGCCGGTCTGGCTCTCGCTGGTGCCGCCCGAGGCCGGAGCGGCGCTGGTCGAGGCGATGTCCGCCTCGGAGAGCAAAGGCCTCCGCTAGGCCTTCGCGACGGCGGCGGCGGCGCGGCTCGGCAGCTGCCGCCACCAATATGAAGAGGGGCTCGCCAAGGGCAGCGCGGGCGTCTCGCGCGCGCTGCTCGGGGCGGTCGAGGGGCTGGCGCCGGGCCTGCGCGGCGCGCTCGCGGCCTGTGCGCTCGGACATGCGGATCTCTTGGTGCAGATCGACGCCATGCGCGCGGTGGCGGCCTACGACCCGCGGCTGGCGGTGCAGAAGGTCGGGCCGCAGCTCCACCATGCAGAGGCAGCGCTGCGCCTGGGAGCCGCCGAGGCGCTCTCTGCCGTCTCACTCGAGGAGGCCGCCCAGGCGCTGCTCTCGCGCATGTCCGCCCCCGAGTTCGTCGACGAGACGCGGGCTGCACGCGCCGTGTTCTTCGAGGCGCTCGGCCGCCAGCACACCCAGGTCGGGCTGCGCTTCTTGCACGAGAAGCTGCAGAGCCCGCCGCGCGCCGCTGCCCAGCGCGCCCGCGGCGTCGAGGAGCAGCTTCTGGCCGTCCGCGGCCTGGCGGAGGAGGCGAGCCTGCGCACCTTGCGGGTCCTCGAGCACGCGGCGCATCCCGACGAGGGGCACCCGGCAGTCGTGGTCTCGGCGTGCAGGGCGGCGGCGTCCCACGTGCGCGAGCTCCTGGCGCGCGCAGCGGAGCGGCGATGAGCAGCAAGGGGCCGGAGCTGGGCGCGGGCCTGGATGCGACCGCGAACCTCGCCACCCGCGCGCGCCGGCAGGATCTGGGCCTGCGCGCGGCCATGGCGCTGCACGTGCTCTTGCGCCACACGCGCTCCTACGACGAGCGCAACGCGGTCTTCGCGCCGCCGCTGGCCCAGCTCTCGGCCGCCATCGAGGCGCTGGTCGGCTGCGACGGCGCCTTCGAGATCTCCTTCAGCCGAGACGGCGTCCGCGCCAACCGGCAGGCGCTCAAGCTGGACGCGCTGGCCCGGCCGCTGCTTTCAGTGGTCTTCAATGAGCTCGAGCTGCGCGGGACCGCGGGGTTCAAATCGGCGGGCGCGCCGCCCGAGGCCGACCTGCGCCTCTTGATCGCGTGGCTGCGCTCGAACAAGCAGGCCACCGCCGTGGGCGACGCGCACCGCCCCTTCTCCCTGCTGCGCCTGTTGCCCTCGCAAGACGCGGCGGCGCTGCCGACGCCTGGCGTTCCGGCCGAGCTGCGGCTGGCCCGCGCCTACGCCGCCGCCGCGCTCTTCGCGGGCCGCACGCTCTCGCAGCTGCGCGCGGGCGGCGAGGTGGCGCCTTCCTGGGCCGCGGGCCACCTCGTCCGCGAGCTGGTCGATCTGGAGCGCCTGGCGCCGCTGACGTTCTTGCGCCTCGCGCTCTGCAAGGCCGAGGGCGAGGCCTACTTTGGCCAGCACGCCGCCAACGTCGCGGTGCTGGCCATCGCCTTCGGCAAGCGGCTCGGCATCGCGAGGCGGCGGCGCCACGACCTTGGCATGTCGGCGCTCTTCCACGACGTCGGCATGGCGGCGATGCCCGCGAGCGTGCTCGGGAAGACGACGTCTCTCGACGAGCGCGAGCGCTGGGCGGTGGCGGCCAATCCGCTCTTTGCCGCCCGCGTGCTGCTGCGCGACCGCGAGGTCCACGCTGCGGCGCTCGAGCGGGCGCTGGCCGCCTACGAGTGCCACCTCGACCTCGAGGTGCCGGCCGCGGGCGAGCCGCACGAGATCGGCTTCTGCGGCCGGGTGGTGGCGCTCTCTGAGACCTTCGACGCGCTCACCACCGCGCGGCCCTATCGCCCGGCCCTCAGCCCGCGCGAGGCGCTCGCGACCATGCGCGGCGCGCTGGCCCATCGGTTCGATCGCCGCCTGCTGCAGCTGTTCGAGCTGGCGGTGGGACCGCTCTTGAGATGACGGCCTTCGGCTATCGGCTCTCTCCATCCGGCGCCATCTGCAGCAGCGCCCAGCCGGATTGAGCCTTGAGTGAGTGCTGGCGCAGGCCGCAGGCTTGATAGAGCGCGGCAACTCTCGCGGCGCGGTCGGGCGCGAAGCCTGCGAGCAAGAGCGTGCTGCCGCCGGCGAGCGCTCGTGCGATGGCCGCGCAGAGGGCCTCGTGCGCTTCCTCAGGGATGTTGGCGAGGGCGAGGTCGAAGGGCCCGGAAGGGATGGCCAGGGAGAGCTCGAGCGAGAGGCCGTTCCGCTGCGCATTGCGCGCCGCGGATCGCAGCGCCGAGGGATCGATCTCGCTGCCCGCGGCGCGGGTGGCGCCGAGGAGCCGCGCGGCGATCGCGAGGATGCCGGTGCCGGTGCCCACGTCGAGCACGCGCAGAAAGGGCCGCTCTGCCAGCTCGTCGTCGAGGGCGGCGAGGCAGAGCCGGGTGGTGGCGTGGTGCCCGTCGCCAAAAGCCAGGCCCGGGTCGAGCACCAGCGGAAGCGTGCCGGGCGGAGCTGCTTGCGGCGCCGCGCTGGAGGTGACGAAGAGCCGCCGCGAGACCCGGGCCGAGCGCTGCTGCAAGAGCCAGTCGGCGGCCCAATCGGGCGGCTCGCAGGCCTTCGCAGCCCCGGCCGCCGCGGCCAGCTCGGGTCTGAGGAAGTGGCCGACAAAGCCCGCGCCGTCGGGCTCGACCGCGACCGCTCCCTCGGCGAAGAGCGCGTCGGCGGAGGCGGCGCAGACGCGATACCAGCTCATGGAGCGTCCAGCGCCGCGGCGAGCTGCGCGGCCACCTCGTCGCGCGCCGCCTCGCTCGCGTAGCTGGTCCGTGGCCAGAAGAAGCCGCGCAGGCCGTCCCCCTTCTTGCGCGGCACGACGTGCAGGTGCAGGTGCGGCACGCTCTGCGAGATCCGGTGGTTGATGGCCACGAACGCGCCCTGGGCGGAGAGCGCCGCCTCCTGGGCCCGGGCGATGCGCTGCCCCTCGAGCAAGAGGGGCCCGGCGAGCGCTGCCGGCAGATCGGCGAGGTCAGCGACATGGACGCGCGGGACCACCAGGACGTGCCCGGGGAAGACAGGCCGGGCGTCGAGAAAAGCTACAAAATTGTCGGAGCGCGAGACGACCGAGGCGGCGAGCTCGCCCCGGGCGATGGCGCAGAAGACGCACTCTTTTGCAGTCACGTGGACCCTCCGCAGCGCTGCCTGTCGCCCTTGTAGACCATTGGTGCTGGCGCGCGGGAGGCGGGCCTTCTATCGTCCGGCCGCATGCACGAGCCGGCGGCCGCTCCAGCGCTGAATGCACGGGACCGCCGCCGCGCGAGGCTGACCTTCGTCACTCCGGTGGTGCTGGGGCTGACCTTGCTGGCCGCCCTGCAGACCTATCGCAGCGGCGCGGGCGACGCGCGGGTGGCGTTCGCCCGCCGGTCAGAGCGCGTGGTCGAGACGCTCCAGTTCCGCATGCGCGCCCACGTGGACGTGCTCCGCGAGCTGCGGGCGTTCTTCGTCGGGGGCCGCTCGCCCGGCCGCACCACGTTCGAAGAGGTGGTGCAGAGCCTGGAGCTGTCGCGGCGGTTCCCGGGGATGCAGGCGGTGGCGTTCGCCGAGCAGGTCGGCAAGGACCAGCTGGCCGCCTTCGAGGAGAAGGAGCGCGCCGACGGCCTTCCCGGCTTCAAGGTCTGGCCGCCCCCGGCTGCGGCGGGCGAGCTGGTGGTGGTGACGATGATCGAGCCGCGGGACGAGCGAAACCGGCGGGTCCTCGGGTTCGACTTGTTGACCGAGCCGGTGCGCCGCGAGACGCTGGAGCGGGCGCGAGACCGGGGTCGATCCGCGCTCAGCAACCCGCTTCGCCTGGTGCAGGAGAACGGCGTCGACGAGCAAGCGGGCTTTTTGCTTTGCCTCGCGGTCTATCGAAAGCGCGCGCTGCTCGACTCGGTCGAGCAACGGCGCGCGGCGATCACCGGGTACGTCTGCGACGTCTTACGCTCCCACGACCTGTTCGCGCGCACCCTCGGCGATCCGACCGTCCGCGGGCAGATCGGCGTGCGCGTCTTCGATGGCGCAAGCGACGCTGGCGTCGAGCTCTTCTCAAGTGGGGACCCGCAGCGCTCGTATCTGCGGCACCCCCGGCCGCCGCTCCATTCGCTCTCGACCGTGGAGGTGGGCGGCCACGTCTGGACCGTCGCGCTCGACGAGCTGGCGCAGCCGGGCATCGACCCGGCGTACCAGGCCCTGGTCGTGCTGCTCGCGGGCAGCGCCATCTCGCTGCTCTTGCTGCGCAACGTGCGCAGCGCGGCCCGGAACGAGCGCACCCAACAAGAGCTGCTCGAGGCCGAGCAGTCCGCGCGGCTCGAGGCGCTGCGCGCGGTCCGCTCGCGCGAGGACGTGCTCAAGGTGGTCTCGCACGACCTGCGCAACCCGCTCTCGGCCATCCAGCTGGCAGCGCAGGTGGTCGGCAAGGTTCTCGAGAACCAGGGCGTGCCGGCCGAGGTGCGCGGCTCTGGCCAGCGCGCGGTCGCGAGCGTCTTGCGCTCGGGCCAGCGGATGCGGCTCTTGCTCGCCGACCTGCTCGATCTGGCGCGCATCGACTCGGGAGGCCTGAACGTCGAGCCGGGCGACTGGGACCCGGCAGAGCTCGCGCGCGAGGCGATCGAGCTGCAGCAACCCATCGCCCAGCAGCGGGCGCAGTCGCTGACCCTGGAGGCGCCGGACGGACTGCCCCTGGTGCGCTGCGATCGCTCGCGCGTGCTGCAGATCTTCGCCAACCTGATCGGCAACGCCATCAAGTTCACTCCCTCGGGCGGGGCCATCGTCGTCGCCTTGCAACAAGGCACGCTCGACTTGCGCCCCGCCGTCGAGTTCGCGGTGCGCGACACCGGCAAGGGCATCTCCGTCGATCAGCTGCCCCATGTCTTCGAGCGCTACTGGCAGGCCGAGAGCACCTCCCAGCAGGGCATCGGCCTTGGCCTCTTCATCGTGCGCTCCTTGGTCGAGGCGCAGGGCGGCCGCATCGTCGCCGAGCGCAACCAGGGCCCCGGCGCGACGTTCCGCTTCCTGCTCCCCGCCGCCTGAGCTACCCCAGATCTTGCAGCACGCGCATCGCCGCGTTGTGCCCGGCGGCGCCGACCACCGAGCCGGCCGGGTGGCAGCCCGCGCTGCACGAATAGAGCCCCGCGATCGGCGTTCGATACGGCATGCGATCGGTAAAACCGAAGGCATTGTCGACGTGGTGGATGTGACCTTTGGTAATGCCGAAGTGCTGCTCGATCTTTTTTGGGTGCAGCGGGAAGGTGTCGGCCACCAGCTCGCTCGTGCCGGGCGCGAAGCGGTCGCAAATCGATAACAAATGCTTGACGTACTTGGACTCCTCCGCCTCCCAGGTGGTGCCCTTCAATTCATAGGGAACCCATTGGACGAAGAGCGCCGAGTTGTGGTGCCCCGCCGGGTCCTTCATCGACGGATCGACGGTGGTGTGGATGTACCACTCGATGGTCGGGAACTCGGCCAGCTTGCCGGCCTTGACCGCCTCGAAGCCCTCGCGGAGCAGGCGCATCACGTCGCGCTCCTCGGGCAGGAGGTGGATGGTCGAGCTGTATTGGTTCCGGTCCTCGGGCAGGCAGGTGAACTTCGGCGTGCCGGTGAGCGCCATGTTGACCTTGAAGGTGCTCCCGGGCCGCGACCAGTTGTCGATCCTGGCATTGAACGCGGAGGGCAATGAGTCCTTGCCCACCAATTCGCGCAGCCGGAACGGGTCGGCGTTGGCCACCACGGCGTTCGCGCGCAGCTCGCTGCCGTCGGCCAGGACGACGCCCTTTGCACAGCCCTTGTCGAGCAGGATCGACTTCACCAGGCGCCCCGTCTCGATGCGCGCGCCCGCCGCCCGCGCGGCCTCGGCGAGCTTGCCCGTGACGGTGCCCATGCCGCCTTTGACGACCATCCAGGTGCCGTCGCTGCCGGGCAGGCGGCACATGTTGTGGACCAGGAAGTTCATTCCCGTGCCGGGCGTGTCCCAGGTGCCGAAGAGGCCCGAGAACCCGTCGGTCACGGCATACATCGCCTTGACCAGGTCGCTCTTGAAGCCAAAGCGATCCAGGTACTCGCCGACCGACTTCCTGCACAGATCGACGAACACCTGCCGCAGCTCGCTGCGCACGTACTTCTCGGCGGTGTCTTCGATGCTGTGCGGCTCTTCAAGCCAGGTCGCGTGCACGTCGTCGCGGAGCTTGCCGACCTCGTCCTGCAGCGCCTCGTACGCCTTCCAATCCTGCTCGCTGAAGAAGGAGACGAACTGTCGCTTCATGCTCTCCTTGTCGCTGCCGAAGAGCAGGTACTTGTCCTTGGTGGTCGGCAAGAAATAGTGCGGGTCGCGCCGCAAGAGCGGCAGCTCGACGCCGAGCTTCTGCATCAGCTCGGGCGGCATCACGCCGAGCAGGTACGCGCCGGTAGAAGTGGCCAGCTGCGGCACCTTCTTGAACGGCCGCTCCGTCTTGGCTGCGCCGCCGACGGTGTCCTTCTCCTCGAGCACCAGCACCGAGCGCCCGCCTCGGGCGAGAAAAGTCGCGGCGACGAGCCCGTTGTGCCCGGCTCCTACGACAATGACGTCAGCGGCATTTTCCATCAGGCGAGGATACCGCAGCCGCGCCTGGAAAGGGCCTCGTCTTACCCTCGACACGACAGCGGGGCCGTTACAGGCGCGCCGCCGCCGGCCGATTCGTCGGGAACACCCGCCCTTCGGAGGCGTTTCCGTGAACCTCCCGTCACCCGCCCAGCGACTGCACCTCGCGCGCTCGTTTGCCGCCGCTGGGTTCGCCGTGGCGTTTGGCGCAAGCGCGGTGCCGGTGCAGGTGCCGCTCGCCACGCAAGCCATGCTGATCGGCAAGATCCTCTCCTACGACCGGTCGCTGGCGGGGAAGGGCAAGCTGCGCGTGCTGGTGCTCGGCGAGGGGGCCGAGAGCGTCGCCGAGGCGTTCAACGCCGGCGGGCTCCAAGCAGAGGCGATCAACACCACGGCCCTGGGCCGCAAGCTGGTCGAGCACGGCATCGTCTACGCCGACGATGTGCAGCGCGACGACCGCGCCGCGGGCATCGGGCGCATGGACGTCGGGGCCTCGGTGGTCTACTGGCTGCCCGGCGCCGACAAAGGCCGCATCAAGGCGCTCTGCGAGCAGCACAAGGTGCTCTCCTTGAGCGGCGTCTCTGCGATGGCCGACGACGGCACCGTCTCGGTCGGCCTCGGCACCAGGCCCGACGGCGCACCGCAGATCATCATCAACCTGCAGCGCTCGAAGGTGGAGGCCCACGAGTTCTCCACCGACCTGCTCCGCCTCGCGCGCATCGTCCAGTGACCGGATGAGCACTCACGGCAAGGTCTTCCTCAGCGCCTTCGTCCCGCTCCTCTTGGTGGTGGTGGTCGCCGGCGTCTTTACCGAGCGCACGCTGCGCCGGACGATGCTGACCGACCTCGAGACCAAGGCCGAGTCGGTGGACCGCCTGCTGGTGCAAGTGGTCGGGATCACCCTGGCCTTCGACGACGCCGCCGCGGCCAAGGAGCAGATCGCCATCGCCGCCCACGACCGCGACTTTGTCTTCGCGGCCGCCCTGCGGGTGGACGGCTCAACCTTCGCTTCCTCCAGCGCCAAGCCCATCGCGCTCTACCAGCGCTTGCTGCGCAAGGCCGACGCGCCCACCGTGGTGCACGAGGAGGGCCTGACCGTGGTCGCGCTCCCGGTCACCTCCAACCAGCGGCAGGTGGGCACCATCGTGCTCGGGCTGAGCGAGGAGGGCATCGGCATCGCGGCCCGGGCGCTCATCTGGCGACTCCTGCTCGGCTCGCTGGCGCTGCTGGCGGTCTCCACTGTCTGGAGCTCGTGGACGGTGGTGCGGCCGCTGCGCCGCTACATCGAGCTGATCGAAGAGTTCGCCCGCGGCGACATGACCAAGGGCATGACCATCGTCGCCACCGACGCCGAGACGCGGCGCATCGCCCAGGCGGTGCAGATCACCCAGGCGCGGGTCCAGCGGGCGGTGGACGCAATCCAGCTCGAGTCGCGCGAGGTCGCGACCTCGGCGACCTCGCTGACGCAGGTGAGCCACGAGATCGCGGGCAGCCTGGATGAGACCTCGTCGGAGGCGTCGGCCATCGCGGCGGCCGCGCAGCAGGTCAACACCAGCGTCCAGGACGCCGCCGTCGCGATCCGCTCGCTCAACGACAGCGCGCGGGGCGTGGCCTCCAGCGCCGACGGGGCCGCAAAGGTGGCGCGGGCGGCGGTCGAGGTGGCGGGCGCGGGCAACGCCACCCTCGCCAAGCTCAGCAAGAGCACCCAGGAGATCCGGTCGGCGCTCGTCGAGATCGGGGTGATCTCCGACCAGACTCGGCTCTTGGCCCTCAACGCCACCATCGAGGCGGCGCGCGCGGGAGCCGCCGGCAAGGGCTTCGCCGTGGTGGCCTTCGAGGTGAAAGAGCTGGCGCGCGGCACCTCGCTAGCCACCGACTCCATCGCCCGCAAGATCGACATCATCCAGAGCGACACCCAGGCGGTGCAGGTGTCGATGGCCCGGATCACCGAGGTCATCCAGGAGATGGACGGCATCGTGCAGTCGATCGCGCAGGAGGCCGAGAAGCAGACCCACTCGGCCGACGACGTCACCGCGCGCGTCGCCGAGGCGGCCCGCGGCAGCTCGTCCATCGCCGGCAAGATCGGCGGCATCGCCACCGCCACCAGCGTCAGCGCCGCCGGCGCGAGCCAGACCAGGCTGACCGCCCATACCCTGTCGAGCATCGTCGTGCGGCTGCAGGAGGCGGTGGTGGAGCTGGCGGGCGGACGCCGGCCTGAGCCCAGTGCCAGTCAAATCGGCGCCGTACCGGCCGCGGGCAGGCGGGAACCCGCCGCGAGGAACGGGCACCCACCGGCACCGATGGGCCAATTGTAAAGCAAGGTTGCCGGAGCCCTTAATCCTCGCGACAGGTTCCCGCCTGCCCGCTGCCTATCTGCCAGACTCTGGGAGAATTGGAAAAAGAAATCCAGTGAGTCAGCTTGAGTTAACTCAAGCGCGAACACCTGACGTCTCCTTCACCCCCCTCCCAATGTCAGTCAGATAGGCAAACAGGCCGCCGGCAGGCAGAGGCCCGTCGCGAGGATTAAGGGCTCCCGCGGCAAGAAATCCGATCGACGCGAGCGCAGCGAGCCACACTACGCGGGTGGGCGCCCGTTCCGCGCGACGGGCCTCTGCCTGCCGGCGGCCGGTACCCTACCGGCGCCGATTTGACTGGCATTGGGACTACCAAACTAACCTGGGACGGGCGCGGCGCCCCAGATGTCTCGCGCATATTCCCTGATGGTCCGGTCGGAGCTGAACTTGCCCATGCGGGCAATATTCAGGATGGCCATCCGGGTCCATTGCTCCTGGTCGGCATAGGCGACCGTGACGCGCTCCTGGCACTCTACATAGGAGGCGAAATCGGCCAGCAAGAGATAGTTGTCGCGCTCGAGCAGATCATTGACCAGCGGGCGGAAGAGGTCGGGCTGCTCGGCGAGGAAGAAGCCGGAGGAGATCAGGTCCAGCACCGCGCGAAGCTCCGGGTTGCTCTCGTAGTAGTCGCGCGGGCGATATCCCTTCTTGAGAGTGTCGCTAACCTGCTGCGCGGTCATGCCGAAGAGGAAGAAGTTCTCGGCGCCGACCTCTTCGCGGATCTCGATGTTGGCGCCGTCCAGCGTCCCGATGGTCAAGGCGCCATTGAGCGCGAACTTCATGTTGCCGGTGCCCGAGGCCTCCTTGCCCGCGGTGGAGATCTGCTCGCTCAGGTCGCTGGCCGGGAAGATGCGCTCGGCCAGCGAGACGCGATAGTTGGGAAGGAAGATGACCTTGAGCTTGCCGTGCATCTGCGGGTCGGCGTTGATGACGTCGGCCACTTGATTGATTAAATGAATGATGGTCTTGGCCGTGAAGTAGGCCGGCGCCGCCTTGCCGCCAAAGATGAAGGTCCGCGGCTGCTTGATCGACTCCGGGTCCTTCTTCATCCGCAGATAGAGCGCGATGACGTGCAATAGGTTGAGGAGCTGCCGCTTGTACTCATGCAGCCGCTTGACCTGCACGTCGAAGAGCGACTCCGGATCGATCTGCACGTGCATCGTCTGTTCGATGATCCTGGCCAGGGCGCGCTTGTTGATCGCCTTGATCTCGCGCACCTGCTTGCGGAACTCGGGGTCCTCGGCGTGCGGCTCGAGCTGCTTGAGTTGGTCGAGGTCGGTGATCCAGTCCTCGCCGATGCGGCTCGAGATGGCCTGCGCCAGCAGCGGGTTTCCGGTCAAGAGCCAGCGGCGCGGGGTGACGCCGTTGGTCTTGTTGTTGAAGCGCTCGGGCCACAGCTCGTAGAAGTCGGCCAATAGATCTGCCTTGAGTAGCTCGGTGTGCAGCGCGGCCACGCCATTGACCGAGTGCGAGCCCACGCAGGCCAGATAAGCCATGCGCAGCCGCTTGTGCCGGGGGTCACCGTCGGCGTCGTCGATGAGCGACATCCGCCGCAGGCGCGCGTCGTCGAGCGGGAAGTGGTTCATCACCTGCCGCAAGAAGCGCCGGTTGATCTCGTAGACGATCTGCAAATGCCGCGGAAGAAAGCGGCCGAAGACCTCGACCGGCCAGGTCTCGAGCGCCTCGGACAAGAGAGTGTGATTGGTATATCCAAAGGTCCGCACGGTGGTTTCCCAGGCCTGCTCCCAGGTCATCTCGTGCACATCGAGGAAGAGGCGCATCAGCTCGGGGATGGCCACGGCCGGGTGAGTGTCGTTGAGCTGGATCGCGACCTTGTCGGCAAAGTCATGCAGGTCTTTGTGCGTCGATAAGTGGCGTCTCAAGATATCGTGCAGCGAGCAGGCGACGAAGAAGTACTGCTGCTTGAGTCGCAACTCCTTGCCGAAGACCTTGGTGTCCGAGGGATACAAGACCTTGGAGATGGTCTCCGACTTGTTCTTGTCGAGCACGGCCTTTTCATAGTCGCCGTCATTGAAGAACTTGAGATCGAACTCGGAGCTCGCGCGCGCCCTCCAGAGGCGCAAGGTGTTGACGCTGCCGTTGCCATAGCCGGCGATCGGGGTGTCGTAGGGCATCCCCATCACCTGCTCGGTGTCGGTCCAGCGCGCGCGATAGCGGCCGTGCGCGTCGGTATATTCCTCGACGCGGCCGCCAAAGTGGACGGGCAGGGCATACTCGGGCCGCGCCAGCTCCCAGGGATTTCCAAAGCGCAGCCACTCGTCGGGGTGCTCGACCTGGTGGCCGTCCTTGATCAGCTGCTCGAACATCCCGAACTCATAGCGGATGCCATAGCCATAGCCGGGGATGTCGAGCGTGGCCATCGAGTCGAGAAAGCAGGCCGCGAGCCGGCCGAGGCCGCCGTTGCCCAGGCCCGCGTCCACCTCCTGCTCGAGCAGGTCGCCGATCTCGAGGCCCATCATCCGCATCGACTCGCGCGCGACTTCATAGAGGCCGAGGTTGATGAGGTTGTTGGCCAGCGACCGGCCCATCAAGAACTCGGCCGAGAGGTAGTAGACGCGCTTTGCGTCCTTCTTGTAGTAGCGCTGTTGAGTTGCGATCCAGCGCTCGACCAGCCGGTCGCGCACGGCCAGCGCGAGGCTCATGTAGCGATCGTGCGCAGTGGCGACGTATTGGTCCTTGGCCAGCGAATACAAGAGGTGGTTGGTAAAGGAGTGAAGGATGGCGGCGGCCTCGTTGGGCGAGGGCGCTCCATGGCGGATCTGCTTCCCATTCGGAGGGGTCATTCGGTCGCCGTGTCCATGACTTGGTCCGACTCCTGGCACATGAAGCGCACTGCATCGGCGGCGCGGCCGGGCTCGTCGCAGCGCCCTTGATAGCGCCGGATGAGCACCAGCCCGCCCCACTCTTCGGTCTTGTCCGTGGTCCCGGTCAGGCCGCAACGCAACAGCCGCGGCGTGATCTGCGCGTCGAGCACGCGGCGGGCATCGGCGGCGGGGTCGTCACCGTGGCCGCGCACTTCATAAGAGCCGGTCACCGTGTGCTCTGCCGCGCGCAGGAAGACCATCATCGGGTTGAAGCGCTCGCGGCCGGTGCGGCGCAGGACCTGCGCTCCGTCGGGCTTGTCCTCGCCGAGCTGGTAGCGGGCGCCGAGCGACTCGAGGATGGCGCCCATCCAGGGGTCCTGCGCGCGCGGGTCCGCGCTGGGCGCGGCTTTCTGCGGCCTGGCGTCACCGAAGACGGCGCGCTTGATGCCGAAGAGCGTGCGAAGGAGGGCGCGGATCACGGCGGCATCTTGATCGCACCTCGCCGGGGGCGCAAGCGGCGAGGCCGACCAATGCACGATCTTGAGGAGAAGAGAGCCCGGCGAGTACACTGGCGCTCGCTCGATTTAATTCAACTAGCCTCAATATGAAAGAAGGCATTGCCAAATGAGCCCGCAACCCTCTGCAGCCACCTATGTCCTCATCGACGCCGAGAACCTCGATCGCACCATCGGTGAAATCCTCGGGCGCCGCCCCTCTGCGTCGGAGCGGATCAACTATCAAAGCCTGGTCGCCTTCTGCTCGGAGCGGTGGCCAAAGCCGGTGCGCTGCCTCGTCTGTCTCAACGTCCGCGGCGAGCAGATCCCAGAGCCCATGCTCGGCTTCGTGCAAGCGCTGCGCGCCTCGAAGTGCGAGGTGGTGCCGCTCTATGGCCGCCCCGATCAAAAGGTCGTGGACCTGGCGATCATCAAGCTGCTCGACGCCCTCAAGGACGTGCCCGCCGCCAACGTCGTGCTCGGCAGCCACGACGGCGAGGACTTCGCCACCCACGTGCAGCCGCTGCTCGGCCAGGGGCGCGGGGTCGCGGTGATCGGCTTCCGCGAGTTCATGAGCCAGCGCTTCCGCGAGCTGGTGCCACAGGGGCTGCAGATCTTTGACCTGGAGTACGAGGTGAAGGCCCTGCCCCAGCGCTTGCCGCGCCTGGTGCCGATCCAGATCGACACCTTCGATCCGACGGCGTTCCTCTAGCTAGGACTCAGGCTCCTTGCCGCTTTCGAGCGAGGCCTCGATCGCCAGGACCGTCGCCCGCGCATCGGTCGCCTGGGACATCCGCTCCGCGACCGGGTCGTGGCGATCGCGCACCTGGGGCGAGTCGCGGCGCAGCTCCTCGATCAGCGAGACCAGCTTGGCGATCTTCTGTTCGGACTCGAGGTTCACGTGCAGATCGAGCTGCGCGCGCCGCTCGGCGAGGTGCAGCTGACGGTTCTGGGTGATGAGGACGATGATGGTGAGGAGCACTCCAGCCAGCGTGACGACCGCCTGCATTCCATGGAACGGAGGCGGGTCAATCGGCCGCGAGCCAATCGCCGGCGCGGCCAGGTTCAGGACCACCCAGCAAACGAGCAGCGCGACGGTGGCGTAGAGCGTCCGCGGCCTCCCCAGCCGGCGGGTGAGCTCCTCGATCAGCTGCTGGTGGGGGCCGGCGCGGTGGTCGGCCGCGTGGTGCAGGTGCGCGATGGTGTCGGCGTGCGTCCGGGTGGAGTCGTGGGGCTCGGCCATTGTCAATGGATGCGCCGCGGGGCAGAGCGTCGCGGATTCAATAAAATCGGATCCGCACCATGGCCGCCACCGTGCCGAGGATGAGCAGATCGGTCGCGAGCGCGGCGCGGCTGCGCCAGCGGGCCTGGCTGGAAACGGGCCCTCCGGCGCGGGCGCTGGCCACCAAGAGCCAGAGCGACCAGAGGTGGAAGAGGACCGGCACCGTGAAGAGGCCGAAGATCGAGGCGCGGAAAGCGCGCAAGGCCAGGTCGTCGGCGCGGGAGGTCGCCGGCTCTGCGTCGCCCTCGTCGTGCGGCCCGAGGTCCGCGAGCGCGCGGATGCGCAAGAGGACCGCCTCGGCGCGCGCGGCGTCGGCCTGGGCCACCACCAGCTTGACGCCGCCGACCGCGTTGCTCAGGTGCGCGGCGATCCCCACCAGCGCCGAGTCGCGCAGCTCGGCGGCGATGCCCTCGCCTTGCAGTGCGCCGCGGGCCAGCTCGGCCTCGACGGGGTCCTGGAAGGCCGCCACGGTCGCGGTCGCGTTCGCGGGCTCGAAGACGACGCGCATGTCGCCATTGTAGACCTGATTCAAAGAAGCTTCATCTGCGTGCCGCTGCGCTCGGGCCGGCGAAACGTGGTCTCGGGAGCAGGGCCGCTGGCGAAGCAGCCGCTCTTCAGTCCGAGCTTCTTGACGGTGGCGTCGAAGAGCGCCTTCGACGCCTCGGCCAAGGGCCCCTCTCCGCGGCCGCGCACGCCGAAGCGCGAGTCGTAGAGCTTGCCCCCACGCGCCTGGCGCACCCGCGAGAGCACCTTGTCCGCGCGGAGCGGGAGCGTCTGCCGCAGCCGCTCCTCGAACACGGTCTTCACCGAGCCGGGCAGGCGCAAGAAGACAAACCCCGCATGAGTTGCGCCCGCGTCCTTGGCCTCTTGCAGGAGCTGGCCGAGGTCGTCGTCGGTGACGCCGGGGATCACCGGCGCGACGTTGATGCCGACGGGAATGCCGGCCTTGGCCAGCCGCTCGATGACGCGCAGGCGCCGCTCGGGCGTGGCGACGTAGGGCTCGATGGCGTGCGCGGCCTCGCGGTCGCGGATGGGAATGCTGATGGTGACGACCACCCGCGCGTCCTTGTGCAGCGACTGCAGGACGTCGAGGTCGCGCTCGATTAAAGGTGATTTGGTGATGATACCAACTGGATTGCGATATTCGGCGCAGACCTCGAGGCAGCCGCGCGTGAGTCGATAGCTCGCTTCCAAGGGTTGATAGCAGTCGGTGACGCCGCTGAAGACGATGACCTCGCCCTGCCACGAGCGCTTCTCGAAGGCCTCGCGCAGCAGGGCGGGCGCTCGCGGCTTGACGGTGATCTTGCGGTCGAAGTCGGTGCCCGCGCCCAGGCCCAGATATTCGTGCGAGGGGCGCGCGAAGCAATAGGCGCAGGCGTGGAAGCAGCCGCGATAGGGATTGACGCTCCAATCGAAGCCGACGTCGGGGCTGTCATTGTTGGCGAGGATCTCGCGGGTGTGATCCTCGTAGACCTCGAGCTTCGCGCCGGGCGGGGGCTCGTCGCCGAGGTATTCCACCTCGGTGGAGCGCCAGGGATTGGGCGGATTGGAGAGGATCTGCAGCTGCACCCTTGCAAGATAGCGACGGAACGCCTGTTCAGGCAAGCGGCGGGCGCCGATTTGCTCTACGCTCGCGGGTCATGGCGATCCGACGCATCGTCAGCGTGCCGATCTGGGACCAAGGCGAGGCAGCCGAGGACGAGCTGCGCTTGCGCATCAACGTCGGGCGCGGGCGCGAGCGCAAGAGCGTCTTCGGCTTTGGCGCGCACGAGAGCACCCGCCGCTGCCTCGCGCTCCTCGGCGGGCTGTACGCCGAGGGGGCGCCGCGGCCCGCGCGCGTGCTCGACGTGGGCTGTGGCACCGGCATCCTCTCGATCGCCTGCGCGCGGCTCGGCGCCAGCGAGGCGCTCGGCGTGGACATCGACCCGGACAGCCCGCCTCTGGCCGACGAGAACGCGCGGCACAATGGCGTCAGCGATCGCTGCCGCTTCACGCTCGATCCGGCGGGCGAGGTCGAGGGCACCTTCGACCTGGTGCTCGCGAACCTCCCCAGCGCCGACGTCAGCCTGCAGCTCTGCGAGGTGCTCTGCGCCAGGGCCCGCGGCGGGCTCCTCATCCTGAGCGGCTTCACCGACAAGCGCCGGGACGAAGTCGTGGCCGCCTATGAGGCGCGCGGCCGCGTGCTCCGCAGCGAGACCCGCGAGGGGCCCTGGTGCGGCCTCTTGTTCCGTTGAGTCGACGTTGTCCGTCAACTTACTGCGCGTCGATCACTTCTTCGCAGTTGAAGTCGCGCGTGTGCTGGTACTTCCAGCCGCGCCCCTGCTTGACGAGCTTTGCCTCGGCGCGCGGGCACACTTCGGTCTTGCCCGTACTCAACCGATGAGTCACCTCGAAGGTATAGGACCACGAGGCGGGCGTTCCGTCTTTGCCGGGTAGCTCATAGGCAGGGAACCTATCCGCGGCCAGCTTGAGTATCCGGCTTCCCTTGTGCGCGGCGGAGAAGCCGTCGCCGAGCAGCTTCTTCAAGGAGGCTTCGTCGGGCGGGTCGTCGGGCGCGATGGGCAGCTCGCGCAGGTGCCGCTGGCTGCCCTGGTCGAAGTACCAATCACCTTCGACCTTCTTGAATTGGATATAGGCGAGATATTCGCCGCGCGCGCCATTGCGGGCCCGCGTCCGCACCAGCATGCGGAAGATGCGCGCCGGGGCCCGCTCGACCAGCTTTTGATCGAACGGGCCGTCCGGCACCACGCCGATGACGGTCAGCCCGTCCCACTCTTTTTCCCACCAGCGGCGCAGCGCGACGATGGCCTCGCGCGCGCAGGGCGGCGAGCCGCACGCATCTGCCGGTCCGGCCACCGGCACCACTTCGCCGGTGAGCTTGGCGACGGCCGTCCGCAGGCCCTGCGGCAGCGCGCCCTCGCCGGCGACCGACTGGGCCACGCGGCGACCCACGGTGGCGCGGTTGACGTCGATCAGGCTGAGCACCAGGGAGAGCTCGTCGCCGAGCTTGCCGATCGAGCCCGACACCAGGAACGCCGCGCCCAGCGCCCCGCCCAGGTCCATCATGCAGCTCGCCTCGCCGCAGCCGAGCAGCTGCGCCTGCGCCTCGTACCCGAGGATCGACTTCACGTCGCTCCGCGCGATGACGTCGAACTTGCCCGTCTCGGAGAGCGCGACCACGAGCAATTCGCCGGCGGACTGGGCCACTTCCTTGCTGACGCCGGGTCCCGCCGCCAGCTCGAGGAACGCGAGCCGCGGCTTGCGCTGCGCGGGCGGCTCGTCGGCCAGGGAGGGCAGGGCGAGCAGCAATGCGCAGACCAGAGCCGCCTTCGTCATTGAGCGATCGTAGCACGCGCGAGCGGAGCGCCGGCCCTGGAATCACCTGCGCGGGTCAGTCAGCGCTGCAGCGGCATGCCGCGGAGCCGGGCGGCGCGGGCCCTGGTGTCGATGAGCTCGGGCAGGTCATTGTCGGCATTGACCCAGAGCTTGAGTAATTGTTCATAGGCGGCGAGCGCCGCCTTGGGTTGACCCGCGGCCTCGTAAGCCAGGCCAAGCTCGTGCAGCGCGCGCGGGCGCAGTGAGACGGTCACGCCAAAGCCGTTGCTGGTGACCGCCGGGGCCGTCGCCAGCTCGCGGCGGAAGGTCTCGGCGGCGGCGTCGAACTTTTGCGCCTGCAGCTCGGCGAACCCGAGCTCGAAGAGCAGGATATCCTGGAAAGGCGTCCGCTGCGAGAGCTCGCGAAAATCGGCGATGGACTGAGCGTGCTCGCCGCCGGCGCGCAGGCGAAAGGCGCGCTCCTCGGTCTCGACCAGGGCGTCGCCGAGGGCTCTCAGGACCTTGCCATAGCGCTCGAAGTCACCAATATAAGGATAGACGAAACCTAGAGTTGCTTCTGGCAGCGAATCGGCCCGCGCCCGCTCGGCATAGCGCTGCGCCGCTTGCAGATCGTGCCGCAGGTGGATGGCGGTGAAGCCTTGCATCGCGCGCGCCTGCACGGCGGTGTCCGGGTCGTTGGCGGCGAGGGCCTCGCGCACCATCTCTTCCAGCGTGGTGGCGGCGGCGCGCACCTGGCCGGCATAGGTCTCGGCCTCCGCCACGGCCTGCAGCGCCACCAGGCGATCCTGCGCCGACCGATTGGCCGCGAAGAGCGGTTGGACGCGCGCCTGCGCCTCGGCGAAGTGGCCTTCCATGGCGTCGAGGGTCGAGAGATCGGCGAGCGGCAGGGAGCTCTCGGGAAAGCGCGAGAGCGACTTCTCGTGCTCGGCGCGCGCGGCCCGCACATCGCCCGCCGCCGCCAGCGCCCGACCCAGGTGCGCATAGGAGTTGGCATTGCCCACGCGCGCGACATAACGCCTGGCCGCGTCCACCATCTCGGGGATGCGCCCCATGAGTTGATAGGTCCAGACCAGGTGCTGGAACGCGCGCTCATTGGCGGAGTCCAGCTCCAGCGTGCGCTTCAGATAGGTCAGGGCGGCGTCATACCGTCCGAAATGAAAGGCGAGATCGCCGATATTGAAGGCCGCTTCCTTTTCCTGGGGAAAGCGCGTCAGGCATTGTTGATATTGCGCCGCCGCCTCCGCGCCGTGGCCCGTGAGCGTGGCGCGCAGCGCGAGGATGAGGAACCGTTCGCGCTCGGGCACGCGCTGCAAGAGCTGCACGGCCTTCTCGACGTTGTGCAGCGCCATCGCGCCGTCTTTCATCCACATCGCGCTATAGCCGAGCCGATAGTAGGCGAGCGCGAACCCGCCGTCGGCCTCGATGGCCCGGCGCAGCTCGTCTTGCGCTTCGCGAAAGCGCAGCCGCTCGATCAACTCCTCGCCGCGGAAGTAGTGCTGGTAGGCCTCGAGGCTGGCCGTGGTCACCGCGGACACGCTAGATGGGCCCTCGGGAGACTTGCCGCGCAGCTTTCGGCGCGTCGCCCGCGAGAGGCGGTCGATGAGCCCCGGCACGCTCCCCTTGCCGCGCCCCTCCTCGGAGAGGGTAAAGAGCGCTTGATTGGTCCTAGGGTCGAGCACGTGCAACTCAATCCGATAAACCTCGTCGAAGCGCCGGATGCCCGGAACCAGGAGCGCGTCGGCCGTGGCAAAGCGCGCCACCTCGCGGCCGAGCGGCTCGTCGATGCGCGCCTCGGTGTCCTTGCCGAGCTGCCGCAGGATATCGCGCATGCGGGTGCGCGTGAGCACCGCCAGGCGCGGCGATTGCTCCAACGAGGTAATCAACATTCCCGACAAGCCATCCAGATCCGGGTCGTGGGTCTCATTGACGAAGTCGGCCACGGCTAGAGTTGCCGGCTCGCCCGAGTCGCGCAGGGCGAGGAGCGCGGGCACCGCGGCGGCCAGCGCCAGCCCGAGGAGCAGCGAGAGCAGCGCCTTCTTCTGCCACACCTTGCGCAGCCCGCGGCCGATGGCGCTCGCCGGCCGCGCGTTCACCGGCTTGCCCTCGAGCCAGTTGGTCAGGTCCTCGGACAGCTCGCGCGCGGTCTTGTAGCGCCGCTCGGCGCGCTTCTCCAGGCACTTCATCACCACCGCTTCCAGCGCAGCCGGCAGCGCGTCGTTGCGCGTGCGCAGCGGCGGCGCCTCGTCATTGAGCGTTCGGTAGAGCGTCTGCAGATTGCTCGTGCCCGAGAAGGGCGGCACGCCGGCCAGCGCGTCGTAGAGAGTGGCGCCGAGGCCATAGACATCGGTGCGCGCGTCCAGCCGGCCGGGGTCGCCGCGGATTTGCTCTGGCGCCATGTACTGCGGCGTGCCGACGATGGAGCCGGCCTGGGTCACGCCCGGCCCCTCGAGGTCGCGCGCCAGGCCGAAGTCGGTCAGGTACGGGACGTAGCCCTCGTCGGTCTTCTCGAGGAGGATGTTGGCGGGCTTGATGTCGCGGTGCAGGAGCTGCTGCCGGTGGGCGGCGTGCAGCGCGTCGCTGACGTCGCGCATCACCCGGGCGCAGTCGTGCGCGCTCAGGTCCTTGGCCGCCTCGCGGAGCGTCGGCCCTTTGATATATTGCATGGCGATATACGGCTGGCCCTCGTGCCGGCCCACCTCGAACACCGCGCAGACGTTCTTGTGCTGGACGCGCGCCTGGGCTTGCGCCTCGCGGGCGAAGCGGGCCTCGACCTGCGGCTCTCCGCCGCGGAGGAACTTGAGCGCCACGGTGCGCTTCAAGTGCGGGTCCCAGGCGCGATAGACGCGGCCCATCCCGCCGACGCCGATCAGCTCCTCGACCTTGTAGCGCTCCCAGGCGCGCAGGGCGGCCGGGATCTCGTCGGCCGGCAGCGGCGTGGCCTCGCCTTGCCCGTCGAGCGAGGCGCGCGCGTCCGCGGGGGTCGCGCCGGCCTTGCTGTCCGCGCGCGCGGCCCCCTTGCTGTCCGGGGGCTCGTTCTTGCCCAACCCATTTTCGGACGACGACTTCACTGCCGCGAGCTTATCCTGAAAGCGGCTATTTCTTGTCGCCGGCGACCGCGGCTTCCGCAGCCTGGAAGCCGAGCTTGCTGTGCGTTCCGTCACAGAACGGCTTGGTCACCGAGGCGCCGCAGCGGCAGAGCGCGACCTTGGGCTTGCCCGAGGTGTCGACCTTGGCCCCGGTCGGATCGGTGAGCTCGATCTCGCCATCGACCAGGTACGGACCATTTTTCAAGCATGTGATCTTCACCGTCACGGTAGCCTCCTGTGCGACCGCCAAGGGGCGGCGGCATCGGACGGTATATGCAGAAGCCGAGCGAACGCGCGATCGTCTTCCTGGTCGGGGCCGTTCAGTTCGTGAACATCCTCGACTTCATGATGGTGATGCCGCTCGGGCCCGACTTTGCCGTCGCGCTCGGCATTCCCACCTCGCACCTCGGGTACATCGGCGGCAGCTACACCGCGGCGGCGTCGGTCGCTGGCCTCGCCGGGTCGCTCTTTCTCGACCGCTTCGACCGGCGGAAGGCGCTCGCCGTGGCCATGCTCGGCCTCGTGCTCGGCACCACCGCGGGCGGGTTCGCGACCGGCATGGGCTCCTTGATGGCCGCGCGGGTCCTGGCCGGACTCTTCGGCGGCCCCGCCACCTCGCTCGCCTTCTCCATCATCGCCGACGTCGTGCCGGCCGAGCGCCGCGGCCGCGCCATGGGCGCCGTGATGGGCGCCTTCTCGGTGGCCTCGGTGCTCGGGGTCCCCGCGGGCCTCTGGCTCGCCCAGCACGGCGGCTGGCGCATGCCCTTCTTCGGCGTCGCGGGCCTCGGCGCGCTGGTCGCCGCCGGCGCCATCTTCTTCTTGCCGCCTCTGCGCCTGCACCTCGTGGCCGGCGACGCGACCCGCAAGATCTCCTTCCGCGAGCTCTTCGCCAATCCGCTGGTCCGCACCTCTTATGTGATGACCGCGCTGGTGATGATGGGCGGCTTCGTCCTCATCCCGAACATCTCTGCGTACGTGCAGTTCAACCTCGGCTACCCGCGCGAGCGGCTCGGCCTCTTGTACCTCTCGGGCGGCGCGGTCAGCTTCTTCGCCACCCGGGCGGCGGGCGCGCTGGTCGACCGCGCGGGCGCCGTCCTCACCGGCTCGCTCGGAGTGGTCGCGATCGTCATCGTCACCTGGTTCGGCTTCGCGCACTACCTGCCGGGCACGCCGGTGATCGCCATCTTCATCGGCTTCATGCTGGCGAACTCGTTCCGCAACGTCACCTACAACACGCTGACGACGCGCGTGCCGGCCTTGCGCGAGCGGGCCCGCTTCCTCTCGCTGCAGTCGGCCATCCAGCACATGTCGGCGGCGCTCGGCGCCTTTCTCTCGTCGCGCCTGTTGACCGAGTCGGCGAACGGGAATCTCATCGGCATCCCGACGGTGGCCATGACCTCGATCGGCATGGCGCTGCTCTTGCCGTACATGTTCTGGCGGGTCGAGTCGGGCCTGAAGTCGCGCGCCGCGGCCGCTTCTCCGCTCAAGTCGCCGGCGGCAGAAGCTGCCTGAGCAGCTCGCCCAGATCGGACGCCGGCGCCGTGCAAGGCGGCCCCTCCGTCCACTGGCCCGACGGCGCGCCGCTCGACGGGATCAAGAGCTGCAGCGAGCTGCGGGTCCCGTAGCCAAAGGCCTCGCCGTGCACGCACGCCTCCTCCAGCGGCGCGCCGGGCGGCCCGTGCTGCTTGACCTGATCGCGCAGCAGCTCCAAGGTAGGCGGCTCGCGCTCCACGATCGCGCGGACCCGCTCCTGGACTGCTCCCGCGCGATCGAGCACCCCGGCGCCAAACGACCGCTCGGTGATGGCGTGCACGCCCGCGGGCAGCTCGAGCTGCGTCACCTGCTGCCCGTCGGACCAGGTGACGAAGGCGTGCTCGCGGTCGGCGTAGAGCAGATGGAAGCCGTTGTGCCGCGAGGGCGGCAACGTGGCCAGGAAGGTGTGCAGCTCGCGCGCGCTCGAGGCCTTGAGGCAATCGACCACCAGGATGCCGCGCGAGCGGCGCATCGGGTCGCGCTCGACGCCGGCGCGGTTGGTGATGCCGACGAAGAGCCCGCGCGCGTTCAGGCCAAGCCAGGTTCCGCCCTCCTGCTCGTCGCGGGGCATGACCACGGCGGGCGCGTCGCCTTCGGGCAGGGAGTAGCGAGGGGGCAAGGAAGGGCGGGCGTAGAGCTCGTCGCGGTTGGCGGTGACGGCGAGCGCAAGGTCAGACCGCGCGCGAAAGGCGACCGCGAGTGTGCACATGGATCGACTCTACGCTCATCATCAGCGTGACCGTGATTGTAGACGTAGACGTGGACGACCTGCGCTCAGGCGACGTTCGGGTCCTCTCGGGTTGAGCAGACCCTCCCCTCGCCGCAGCGCTCGGCGTGGACCAGCCCGTCGTCGGGCCCGGCGTGCCCCATGGTCAAGAGGCACCAATAGATGGTGCTGGCCGTTTCGCTCACGGCCAGGAGCGCCTGGCGGTCGCCGTGCGCGGCGTTGCTCACTTTGGCGCGCAGGTACTTGCAGAGCGTGTCGGGGGAGCTTGCGGAGGCGATGGCGAGCTTCATGACTCCTCCTGCGCGGCCGCTTCCAGCGTGCGGCGCACCAGCGTCTCGACCAGCGGCAGCTTGTACCCGTTGCGCTCGAGCGGCGTCGCGCCGTGCGTCGCGAGGCGCGCCGCGTTGCGCAGCGTGGCTTCGTCGAGCGGTCGGCCCGCCAGCCACTGCTCGGTCTTGAGCGCGCGCCGCGGCGTGTGCGCGACCGCGCCCAGGGCCACCCGCGCGCTCCGGACGATGCGCCCGTCCAGCTCCAGCGCGACCGCGACCTCGACCAGCGGCCAGTCGAAGGACTGCTTCTGCATCAGCTTGCCGTACGCCGAGCGGGCGGCCTTGGGCACCTCGATCGAGGTGATCAGCTCACCCGGCAGCAAGCGGTTCTCGCGGCGGAAGTCCTCCTCCGCGGGCACGAAGAACTCCTCGATGGGCAGCGTGCGGTCGCCGCCCTGCGAGCGCAGCTTGAGCCGCGCGCCGAGCGCCACCAGCGCGGTCGCCGTGCCGCTCGGGGCCACCGCGGCGCACGAGCCGTTGTCGAAGATGGCGTGGAACTGGTGCTCGCCCTCCTGCGCGAAGCAGGTGTCGCCGCCCTTCTTCGCGCACGCGAAGAGCTCGCTCCTGAAGTACCAGCAGCGCGGGCGCTGGGCGAGGTTGCCGCCGAGCGTGGCCGCGTTCCGGATCTGCGGCGTCGCCGCCCCTTCGGCCGCTTGCGCGAGCGCCCGGGCCTCTTGCAACACTGTTGCATCTGCGGCCAGGCGGGCCAGCGTCACCAGCGGGCCGATCTGCAGCGCGTGGTCCTCGGCCTTCAAGAAGTCGAGCTGCGAGAGCCTCCTCAGATTCACCAACTGCACGGGCTCGTCGAGGTGCTCCTTGAGCCGATCGAGCACGTCGATGCCGCCCGCTTTGTAGAGGGCGCCTTTGCGCGCGCCGGCCTCCAGCGCGGCCGGGACGTCGGAGGGCTCCACCCACGAGAAGGGGTTCATGGCGCACCTCCGACCCGGCGCAAGGAGAGCGCGGCGAGGACCCTCGCGGGCGTGATCGGCGCCTCGCGCACGCGCACCCCGATGGCGTGGAAGACCGCGTTGGCGACGGCCGCCGCGGTGGGCACGGTGGCGGGCTCGCCGATGCCGCTCGCGTCGGTGTTGGTCCGTCCGCGGAACTGGTCGATGAGGATGGGCTGGATGACCGGTACGTCCTTGCTGCCGGCGATTTTGTACTCCTCGAGGTTGGCGTTCACCATCCGGCCGGTCTTGCGGTCGAGGATGCGATCCTCGAAGAGCGCGTACGAGAGGCCCTGGATGATGCCGCCGTTGATCTGCGACTCGGTGGTCAGCTTGTTGATGGCGCGGCCGCAGTCGTGCACGGCCACCACGCGCAGGACGCGGACGATGCCGGTCTCGACGTCCACCTCCACCTCGGCGAACTGGGCGCCGCCGAGCCGGCTCTTGAGATCGAGCGGCCCCGCGTTCCAGCCCGCGTAGTCCTTGACCCGATCGCCTTCGCCGCGCACCGACGGCACCCGCAGCTTGCGCGCCGCGGCCAGCACGTCGCGCTCGCCCGGCACCAGCTCGAAGAGCTTCTTCCTCGCGTTGAACGCCGCCTTGCGCACGCCGGGCGTCAGGATCTGCGTGGTGATGCTGCCGCCGCTGGGCGGCCCCTCGGGGTACGAGGTCTCGCCGATGCTCACCTTGATCTGCGCGGGCGAGAGGCCAAGCTCCTCGGCGACGACCATGGCCATGACGGTGCGGATGCCGCCGCCGATGTCCTGCACGCCGCTCTTGCACTCGACGGTGCCGTCGCTGTGGATCAGCACCTCGGCGTTGCCGGGCGCGCCGTCGAAGTTGTACCAGTTGCCCTGGGCGAACCCGATGCCGCGCTTCCTCGGCCCGTGCGCGGCGCCAGGCGGGACCGCGCGCTTCTCCTTCCAGCCGCACAATTCCATGCCGCGCCGCCGCTCTTCACGGCGGGCCAGGTGCGGGTCGTTCTTGTCGCGCAGCGCGACCGGGTCGATGCGCATCACGTGCGCCAATTCGTCCATCGCCTGCTCGAGCGCGAAGGCGCCCTGGGGGTGGCCCGGCGCGCGAAAGGCGGCCGCGGGGCCTGAGTTCAGGAACACGTCCTCCTCTTCGGACCGGACGGCCGGGCAGGTGTACATGTTCTGCACCGGGCCGGCGCAGCCCGCGCCCGCGGCGGCGCCGGCGCTGCCGTAGGCCTTCAAGTAGATGCCGGTGAGCAGGCCCTCCTCGTCGCAGCCCAGGCGCAAAGACTGCACCGTCGAGGGGCGATTGCCGACCGCGAGGTGCTCGCCGCGCCGGTCGAGAAACAGCCGCACCGGCGCCTTGGCTTTCTGCGAGAGCAGGGCCGCGAGCACGCCGAAGTTGCCGGCGCCGAACTTCGAGCCGAAGCCGCCGCCGGTGAACTCGCAATGGACCCGGACCTTCTCCTTGGGCAATTCGAAGAGCGTGGCGAACTCATCCCGGACGGTAAAGAGGCCTTGAGTTGACGCCCAGATCTCGAGGCCCTCGGCAGTGAAGCTGGCGACGACGCCATGAGTCTCGATGGCCGAGTGAGTCTGCACTTGAGTTCGATAGGTCTCTTCGACGACGTGCGCGCTCTTGGCCAGCGCGGCCTCGATGTCCACGTCGGCCGGGCGGTCCTTGACCAGCGGGCCGCGGACGTTGCCGCGCTGGGCGAGGCCCTTGGCGGCGCCGCCTCCGCCCGCGCTGCCGCGTTGCTCGACGGGCCCCTCGAAGACCAGCGGCGAATCGCCCTGGCGCGCGCGGTCGATGTCGGTGACGTGGGTTAGCGGCTGGTACTCGACCTGGATGCGGCGCGCCGCCTCGTCGGCTGCGGCTTGCGAGGTGGCCGCGACGGCGGCGATGGGCTGGCCCTCGTAGAGCACCTTGGGCCAAGGGCTCGGCATCTTCAGCGCCACTTTCAGCTTCGCCGGCCCGAGGACTCGCTCGACCGCGACTGCCGCCCTGACGCCGGGCATCGCGCGCGCCGGGCCGAGGTCTAGGTTGCGGACCCACGCGTGCGGGTGCGGCGAGCGGACCACCGCGGCGTAGAGCATCCCGGGCAGCCGCACGTCGAAGGCGTACTTCGCGGCGCCGGTCACTTTGCGGGCACCGTCCAGCCTTGGCACGCGGCCGCCGACGGAGGTCAGCTTGGACTCGCCGTCCCACGGGGGCGGCTCGCCGGCGGGCACGGCGCGCGGCTCCTTTGCCAGCTCCCTGCCCACGCCGACCAAGAGCTCGCGGCCCGCGGCGAAGTCTTGCATCGTCCCGGCGGCGATCGCGGGCGACTGCGCCTGGCCTGCTCCGGCGGCGATCACCGCCTCGAACACTTTCGGATAGGTCCCGCAGCGGCAGAGATTTCCCGAGGTCGCCTTTCTCACCTCGGCCTCGCCGATCCGTCCCTTTTGCGCCAGCAGCGCCGCGCAGGACATCAGCATCCCAGGCGTACAGAAGCCGCACTGGAGCGCGTCCTTGTCCACGAACGCCTGCTGCAGCGGCGAGAGCAGCCCGGGAGGCGAGAGACCCTCCACCGTGGTCACCTGGCGGCCCGCGGCGTCGAGCGCGAAGGTCAGGCACGAGACCACCGGCACTCCGTCGAGGTGGACGGTGCAGGCGCCGCACGCTCCGCGGTCGCAGCCGATCTTGGTGCCGGTGAGCTGCAGCTCGCCTCTGAGCGCCTCGGCCAGCGTGGTGCGCGGCTCGACGGCGATGCGCCGCTCGGCGCCGTTGACGTGCAGCGAGATAGCCGCCGCGTCGGGCCCGCGCGTGACCGAGCGACCGGGCTGGGGCTCGCCGTCGGCGAGGGCGCGATTGGCGAGCGTCGCGCCCGCGAGCAAGCTGGCGCCCGTCAGGACTCCTCTGCGGCTGACCTTTCCCTCAGACGACATGCGCGCCTCCTTGGTCAGCCCGCGCCGAACTCTTTGGCGGCCAGCCTCGACGACTATATCCTCTAGCGACAAATGAGCGGATCCGACGCACTGCGCGAGCGCCTGCTCGCCCTTCTCGAGGCCAAGAACCACTGGGCGTGGCCTCACTTCGCCGAGGGGCGCGTGCCGCTGGCGAGGCTCTTTCCCCACTTCGAGCAGGAGTGGGAGGTCTACGTGCGCGACTTCCCGGTGCTGCTCGGACGCGTGCTCGGGCATGGGCCGCCGCCGGACGTCCGGGGTGCGCTCGCGGCCAACATCTACGAGGAGCAGACCGGCGGCATCAGCGGCTCGACCTCGCACCCCGAGCTGTTCCTCAAGATGATGGAGGCGTGCGGCTTTGACCGCGAGCGGTTCGCGCACGTCGAGCTGCGGCCGGCCGCGCGCGCCTATCGCGCCTGGCTCGACGAGAAGGGCTGGGGCAGGCCCTGGGTCAT
This sequence comes from Myxococcales bacterium, assembly GCA_038231075.1. GTDB lineage: Bacteria > Myxococcota > Myxococcia > Myxococcales > 40CM-4-68-19 > JBBRMA01. The sequence goes on from JBBRMA010000017.1 coordinate 82,252, forward strand.
CGGCGCCGCAACTCTCACGCTCTGGGTCGAGGGCAGCGCCAATGAGCGCCGCGAGCTGGCCGCGCTGCACGAGGCGCCGATGAGCGAGGCGCAGCTCGACGCCTCGGTGCTGCGCCATCCGCTGGTGCGCTTCCACAAGATCGATCCCGCGGCGCTGACGCTGGTGCGCGTGCACAAGCAGGTCGAGGGCGGCCACCGCGAGGACGCCTGGGACATGGTGCTGAACAACGTCAAGCCCGGCGAGGAGGGCGCGGTCGTGCACGCGCTGGAGGAGTGCCTGCGGCTCTGGCAGGCGTACCGCGACGAAGTGGCCGCGGCGTGCGGCATTCAGAGGTAGTCGGTCAGCTTCTTGCGCGTGAAGCCGCGCTTGGGATCGCGCGCGCCCTGGCACTCGGTGCAGAGCGTCGCGTGGGGCATCACTTGCAGCCGCTTGGGCGCGATCGGGTCGCCGCACTCGGCGCAGAGGCCGAAGTCGTCGGGCGCGTCGGCGAGCTTCTTGAGCGCGTGGTCGATGCGCAGCACCAGCTCTGCCTGCCCGCGGTTCCGCTGCGAGCCGATGGCCTGCATCATCTCGGAGAGCGCCTGCGCGTCCTCGTCGGCCACGCCCACGTCGTTCGAGTCGCGCCGGTTGGGCTCGATCTTGATCGGGCCCTTGCCGAGCGCCTCGCTGCGGAGCCGCTCGAGCGTCGCCTTGTGCGCGGCCAGCTGCTTGGGAGTCATGCTGCCCGAGCTTAGCTCGTTATCCCTGGGCGGCGGGAGGGGCCTCGGGTTGCTTCTTGCGCGCCCGCGTCGCCGAGAGGGTGTTGAGCGCGGGGAAGAGCTCGGCCGCATTGGCGTCGCGGCGATACAGGTAGAGCCCCGCGGCCCGGACCTCGTCGTAGATTTGCAAGAGCAGCGCGAAGGCGCGCGAGACCAGCTCGCCGCCGCTCTTCTCCGCTTGCTCACGGCGCGCCCCCGAGAGAGCGCGCGCCTCGGCGGCGAGCTTGTCGGCGTCGTCGGCGTCCTCGGCGCGGTGGTGCTTGACGTCGGCGGCGATGGTCTCGCGCTTCTCGCGGTAGAGCGCGGCCAGGCGCGAGAGATCGGCGGCGAGCTCGGCGGTTCCCTTGCGCCGGGCGAGGGGCGAGAGCTGCTTCTGCACCGCGGCGTCATCCTCCAGCCAGTACTTCAAGACGCGGAGCATGCGCTCCTTGAGGACGCCCGCGCGCTCCACCAGCTCGCCCGGCAAGGGCGGCTCGGACTGCGCCGCGAGCGCCGCGTCGAGCTGGCTCTTGGCATGCCAGGCGGCCCAGGCGGCGTCGCGCAGGTCGTCGAGGTGCGCCGGGTCGAGCTCCTCGCGCGGCAGCCGCGTGAAGCGCGCGCGCACCTCGGGAGCCGCGAGTCGATCGGCGACCGCGAGGGCCGCCATGGCCGCGAGCTTGACGTCGGCGCGGGGCGCGGCGATCTGCTCGCCGCTCAGCGCCGAGAGCCGGGGCTTCAGCTTGTGGAGCGCCGCTGATGCCGCGCTGGAGTCGCTTCCGTCTACCGCCGCGCCGCCGCTGGTCTGCATGGCGGCGGGTCTTATCCTGATCATCTGCGCAGTCCAAGGCCGTTTTGCGCGGTCGCGAAAAATTGTCGCGCCGGCGGCTTTTCCGCTCTCGAGTGAGGCCCTCCCCGCCCGCTCTCGACGATTGGGTGCGCCCGCCGCGTACAGCGACAAGCGCAAAAAACTCGTCTAGGTGTTTTTAGCGATTTATCGAATGCAATCTTGCATGTACGCGCGGTGCCTACTGCTCCCCACGGATGCGTGGCGGATGCCCGGCGCGGGCGCGAGCTGGTACGACTGAAGGGGGAGGCACGATGAACGCTACGCCGCTGCCAGGCTCGGAGCTCGACGAAAAGCAGCCAGCCATGGCCGCGGCGCCGCAGGTTGGCGAGGTGATCGGCGGGCGCTACCGCGTCGACGCCGCGCTCGGCGCCGAGCATTTCAAGGCGTCGATGATCCCCTTCGAGCGCCCGGTGGCGCTGCGCGTGCTCGCGGGCCACGACGCGGGCGATCGGTTCGCGCGCGAGGCCGCCGTCGCCGGCAAGCTGACCCACCCGAACAGCGTCCGTCTCATCGATTACGGCCGCACCGACGGCGGCGCCCCCTTCGTCGCCATGGAGTTCCTCGCCGGCCGCACCCTCCGTGAAGTGCTCGCCGACGGGCCGCTGGCGCAGGTGCGCGCCATCCACATCGCCCAGCAGATCTGCCGGAGCCTGCGCGAGGCCCACTCGCTCGCCATCGTCCACCGCGGCCTGCGCCCGTCCGCGGTGATGCTGCTCCGCCAGCAGGACGAGCAGGACTTCGCCAAGGTGATGGACTACGGCGTCACCTCCGCGGTGCCGGGCGGGCAGCTCGCGCACCTGCCGCCGGCCGCCGCGCACTACCTCGCGCCCGAGCAGGCCAGGAACCAGCCCGCCGATCCGCGCAGCGATGTCTATGCGCTCGGCGTTCTCCTCTACGAAATGCTGACGGGCCGCGTTCCCTTTACCGGCAACACCGCCACCGAGGTCATCGTCCGCCACCTCGCCGAGCAGCCCGTGGCGCCGCGCGCCCTGCGGCCCGACCTCGACCTCGATGAGGGCCTCGAGCGCATCGCCCTGCGCTGCCTCGCCAAGGACAGCCAGTCCCGCTACAGCTCGATGGACGAGCTGCTCGGGCAACTGAAGGTGGTCCGCGCGCGGCTGACGCAGACCCGCGTGGATCTCTCGACGATGCCGCCGATGCTGGCCTCGGAGCTGGCCGCGCTCGGGTACTCGACCGAGCCCACCGTCAAGCGCGTCTCGCGCGCCGATTCGATGGAGCTGCCGACGCCCGTCAACGGCGCCTCGCTCCAGCAGCGGATCGCGCCGCCCTCCAGCGGACCTCGGTTCGAGTCGATCGCCGGCTCCGGCAGGAAGCCCTGGAAGGTCATCCTCGGCGCCTGCGCGGCCATCGCCGCCGTGGCCCTGGTCGCCGCCGCCCTGCGCGAGCCGGTCCCGCCGCTCTCGGCCGCCGCGGCCCGCGCCACCCAGGCGGCGCCGGCCCACACCGCGACCCCGCTCTCCTTCGGCAAGTAATTGATGGCGTGAAGCCTCACTCGACCAGAGCGCTCAACGCTCATTCTGCAATTCGAAAATAAAGTCTGGCAGATTCAATAGGCCGCCGGCAGGCAGAGACCCACGGCGCGGCTCTAGCAGGCTGCTGAAAAACCCTCCCGTCGCCCGGGCGAACGATCGCCGGCGCGCTGCCGCGTCGCTCCTCCTCAGAGACGACCGGTCTTCTTCGTCGTCGCTCCTTGCATCGCTTGGCGCTCCTTCGCCCGGCTCGGTCCGGGTTCTTCAGCAACCTGCTGCGGCTCCCGACACAGATCCGATCGCCGCGAGCGCAGCGAGCCACCTCAGTCGGGTGGCGCCCGCGCCGCGCCGGGGGGCTCTGCCTGCCGGCGGCCGATTGCGCTCTGCCAGACCTGACTGCTACCCCACTGACACCTTGCGGACCCCGCGCTCCTCGAGCAGCGCCGGGAGTCGCTTGCGTTGATCTCCCTGCAGCACCAGCGCGTCGCCGTCCACGGTGCCGCCGCACCCGAGGGCCGCTTTGAGCGCCTTCAACCAGCCGGCCAGTTCCGCCTCGCGCAGGTTCAATTGCTCGACCAGCGTGACCTCCTTGCCGCCTCGCCCTTTGCGCTCATAGCGGACCACCGCGCGCGCCGGGCCGCGCGGGGCCTGCGCGGGCGGCGCCGGGGGCTGCTTGCTGACGCCTGCCGGCAGCTCTTGCCGCTTGCCAGCCAGCGCCGCGAACGGGTTGTGCCCGAGCGGCGCCGGCTGGGAAGTCGTCAGGCGATCGTCGTCCTTGCGCTTCATGCCGCCAGCATCGCTCAACTCACGCCTTCTTGGCATTCTCGGCGTCGGCGGCCTTCAGCTCCTCGTTTGCCTTGATCTGGATCTCGACGTTGCGGTTCTCGGCGCGCCCCTCGGCCGTCGCGTTGGAGTGCTCGGGGTTGGCCTCGCCCATCCCCTCCGAGACCAACCTCCCGCGCTTGACCTGGGCGGCGACCAGGAAGTCCACGACCGCGCCCGCGCGCGCCGCCGAGAGCTTCTTGTTGTGCTCGTCGGAGCCGGTGCTGTCGGTGTGGCCCAGGATCTCGAGGTTCGTGTCCGGGTACTCGTTGAGGACGCGGGCGAACTCGGTCAAGTCGTGCTGGGCGGCGGGCTTGAGTTCGGCGCTGTCGATGTCGAAGAGGATGCCGTTGCTGAACTTGACCACCAGCTTGTTGCCCTTCTTCTCGACGAAGCCAGACTTCAGATCGCGGTCAAGCTTCTCCTTTTGCTTGTCCATGTAGCGGCCGATGAGCGCGCCGCTGACGCCGCCGGTGACGCCGCCGAGCGCCGCCCCGATGGCGGCGCCTTTGGTCCCGCCCGCGAGCGCGCCGATGCCCGCGCCGATGAGCGCGCCGCCTCCGCCACCGGCGAGGGCGCCGGTCTCCGTCGAGGTGGCGCAGCCGGCGAGGAGCGCCAGGGTAGTCGCGCAAAAAAGTGAAAGTGCTCTGGTCCTGATCATGGTTCCGCCTTTCCCGCGCCGACAGTCGGTCGCGGCCAGACAAGGTGTTCACTGAAGGTTGCGCTGGCAAGTGGCAGGCGCTTGAAAGCGGACAGCGCTACCCGCCAAACCCTCCGGCCGAGGCGGACCCGAAGGACCGCGCCGACTGGCTGGCGCGCGCGGCGCTCTGCGAGAAGACCTGGAACGCGCGCCGGATCTCCTGCGCGCCCTGGCCTGGCGTGAGGATGAAGCGGTCCTCGATGCCCATCTCGGCGAAGACCTTCCTGAAGTCGGTCTGGCCGCCGTCGTAGAGACCCATGGCCGCGACGATGTGCGTCTCCTGCCGCTGCAGGTCGGCGACGATCCTGGCCACGTCCTGCGCGGTCGCGCGCGTCGAGTGGGCGTCGGCGCCGTCGGTCATGATCAAGGTGACCGTGCGCGCGAGCACGCCGCTGTTCGCGAACTCCTGCGCTTTGGCGAGCACGGTGCCGAGCAGCACCACGGACTGGTCGTAGAGCGGCGTCCCGAGCGAGGGGTCGAAGTTCTGCTCCGTCATGCGCTCGGCCTGGGCGATCAGGCGATAGGGATAGAGGACGTGCCCATTCAGATAGCGGCAGTGGGCGAGCACGCTCTCTCGCTGCGCCGACTTCGCCACCGCCTCGATCACGAGGTTGTGCCCGTCGCGGACCAGCTGCGCGTTGCCGCCGAAGCGGATCGACCCGCTGTCGTCGGGCATCAGCGTCAGGAGCACCACCTCGCTCGCGGCCACGTCATCGACGGGCACGCCGAGGCCCGCCTGGATCTGCGCGCCCAGGTCCGGCACGTCGAGGGTGCGCAGCGACTCGGCCGAGAGGTTGGCCCCTTGGAACAGATTCGATAAGTTCGTCATTGGAAGATCTCCGTGCTCTTGATGAGGTTCATTCCGGCATTTGCGAATCGCTGCAGCGCCTCGTCGGCTTGCGGCGTGAAGTCGAGGGCGAGGCCCCCCTTGCCGTCAGGGACGGTGACCGACGACATGCAGTCGGTGAGCACGAAGACCTTCCGCGCGAGGCTTTGGTCGACGGCGACGATCTCGGTCAGGAGGTCGTCGATCGACGACTTCACGCAGTGGCTCGCCGCCTGCCCGGCGATGACGACCGCGTCGGCCGAGAGCAGCGTCTTGATGAACTGCGTGTTGCGCTGCGCGAGCGGCTGGCCGTCGTGGCGCGTGAGCACCTCGGGCCGCAGGACGGAGTAGTTCTCGGTCAGCGGGTGGCCGCCCTTCACCTCGCAGAGCGACTGCGCCGAGCGGGCATAGGCGTGGAAGAGCCGGGCCTCGTGGATGGCGCCCACCAGCGCGTGCCCGTCGCTGCCGAGCAGGCAGTGCGGGGGCCAGAGCCAGAGGCGGTACTTGCCGGCCTTCTCCAGCTCCTGGCAGTAGTGCTTGCACTGCGCCAGGAGCCAGCCGTAGTTGCCGCCGCAGAGCCACTTCGCCAGCGCAGGGTCTGGGCGCACCTCGCCGGCGTCGATCTGCTCGCGCGTGATCTCGCGGTGCGGCTGCAGCGGGCTGCCGTCCTTTCCCTGCCAGAACGAGGGGAAGAAGATCTGCTGCGCGAAGTGGGTGTCGAGCGTGGTGGTGATGTTGGTGATGGTCGATAGGTTTCGATAGATGAACTCGGCGATGCGGCGGCTGTCGTCGATCGCACCGAGACCACTCCGCCCGCCCACGAAAAGGCTGCCTTCGGGCAGGCAGAAGTCCTTCTGCACGTCGATGAGCAACAGGTGCACGCTCTTCTTGTCGGCGGCGGCGGCGCCGATTCCGTGCTGCTTCGCCCAGCCCGCGGCGGCGACCTGCAGACGGGCCGCGTCGGGCCGGTGGTCCCAGCGGGCGGCGCTGCGCGGGTCGTAGAACGGCGGGAGCGGCAGCTCTCTCTTCTGGTTCGCGGGCATGGACGTGTCCCTTCACTGCGGCCCTGGCCGCAGCTGGCTGGTGGTTTCCAAAGATTCGATAACGACGACTTTGCAATTCACTGCAGCTGCAAGAGCGCGATCTCCTTGTTCGAGATGACGTGCAGCCCGCCGCGGGCCGGCAAGAGCTGGCAGCGGGCGTCCAAGAAGGGCTCGGTGTCTGGGAAGGTCCTGACTTGCAGCAGCCGGCCGGACCGCGCCTCGACGCGGCAGAGACCCTCGTCGGTGGGCACGAAGAGCGCCTCGCCCGGCGCACAGCCAAAGGGCAGCGCGTCGAGCCAGGGCCAGTCGGGCTCGCCCTCGCTGGCCTCCGCGGACCCGAGCGCTGCGCCGTCGCGGCCGAACGCCAGGGCGCGGTGCACGCGGCGTCCGGACTCGTGCGTGGTCAGGCGCAAGAAGGCGCGCGCGGCCGAGAGCACGGCGCTCGCGCCGATCAGCTGGCCCTTGAGCCGGGGCAGCGGCAGCGAATCATTGAGCCCCCCATGGTGGAGGCCGAAGAGGAACGCGCGCAGAAGGCTGCCCGCGGAGTAGAGGCCGAGTCCAAGCTCGGCCCCGGCCCAGAGCTGGGTGCGGCCCTGCAACACCTCGCCGATCAGCTCCGGGCCGAAGTCCCCGTCGCGCAGGAGCCGGCCGCCCGAGGACCAGCAGAAGCGACGGCCACCAGCGGCGAAGGCGTCCGCCGCCAGCCGCTCTGGAGCCCGTCCGGGCCGCAGGACGGCGAGCTCCTCGCCGCGCGCGACCAGGGTGGTCTCCGGGCCGCAGAGCTGGAAGCGCAGCGCGGGGTCGAGCGCGCCCTCGAGCACCAGGGCGCCGTCCTCGCGCAGGTAGCGGCCGCCCTCGTGGACCAGCCAGCGCAGCTCGCCGCCGGCCTCAGCGGCAGAGACGATGGTCCCGCGGGCGCGGTGCAAGACCGTCCGGCGCACCTCTCCGCGCAGCTCGGTGGTGACGGATCTGGACGCCGCGTGCGGGCTGCAGAGCGGGCACGCGGTGCGCGCCGATTCGCACCCGCAGCGCGGGCAGGCGCGGAACTCGAGCGACTCGAGCAGGCGGCGCGGAAACGGCCCGCGCGCGTCGCGCAGGAAGATCTCCTCCAGCTCGTGGAGCAGCTCGTCGGGCAGCGTGGCCAGCGGCGTCGCGGGCTTCGGGTACAGCACCTCGGGGTGGAAGATGGTCACGCGGCGCAGAGGGCGCGCGGGCTGGGGGACGAGCTGCGACCGATCCTTGGGCCGATGGACGCCGCCGTGCGGTCCCACGCAGAGCAACGACTGCAACACCAGGGCGGCGAAGGCGTACCAATCGGAGTCGCGCGTGTGCGGCAAGACCAGCGCCGGCGCGGCCGCGCGCGGATCGCAGAGGAGCGGATCGACGAACCGCTCGGTGAAGACGCGGCTCGGGTAGGGGCCGAACTGGAAGCTGTCGGCGTCGATGAAGAGCGCGCTGCCGTCCTTGACCAGCACGTTCAGGTCGTTGAAGTCGCCGATGACCACCTGCGCGCCGTGCAGCGCGGCGAGCGCGCGGTGCAGCCCGAGCAGGACCGCGGCCGCTTCTGCCTGCGTGCTGCCGGCGCGGCGGAACGAGGGCTCCGAGAAGCGCGAGAGCGGCAGGGCGCCCGAGACCAGGCGCATGCAATAGCCGATGACGGTGGCGCCGCTCTTGTCGGTCGCGAGCTCCTCGGGGGCGATGACCTGGCCGGGCAAGCCGCGGGGGAACGCGCGCAGCTTGTGCTGGTGCTCGGCGAGGCGCACGCGCGCGGCGGCCTGCTCGGCGGGCTGGTTGGCGTAGTCGTCGTGATCGTGGCCCTTGAAGATCTTCAGCGCGCGTCCGGCCACCTCGAAGACCTCGGCCTCGCCGCCCTTGCCGAGCGACCGCGCGGGGTCGAGCTTGACGCGCTTGCCGGCGACCCAGGCGTCCATGGCTAGGCCCCGCCTTGGCGGCGGAGGACGACCAGCGTGGTGTCGTCGCCGAGCAGGCCATCGCGCCCGATTTGGAAAAGACGGCGCCGCAGGCCATCCGGATTATCGAAAGTGTGTTCGTCGCCGATCAGCTCCTCGAGCTTCAGCGGAGGGCTCCCGCGGCGGTCCGGCGCGCGCTCGTCCGCGCCCAGCAAGGCCAGCGCGCCGTCGGTGCCCAGGACCAGCGACCCGATGGACGCGGTCGGCAGCGGGGGCTGCAGCTCGAATCGACAATCAACAGGCGGCTCGTTCAGCAGCGCATAGGCAAGGTAGGGCGGTGCATTGTCGGCGAAGGGTCCGAGGACGGTGAGCGCGGAGTCGACCGCGAGCAGCCCGTCGCCGGCGGAGAAGCAACGCGTGGTCTCGGCCGTGATGACCGCGCCGACGATGGTGAAGAGGAGGTAGTCGCAGATCGCCTGGGACCGCGGCCCGCCGAGCGCTTGCGCGACGGTGTCGAGCGCGTCGAGCACGTCCTTTTGCGCGGCGCTCCACAAGTCCGCGCCGGCGGGATCCTCGCCGCGGTGAAGGCGCAGCGACAGCGCTCGCGCCACCGTGCGCGCTCCAAGCTGCGCGCCCACTTCGCTGTGGGGAGCGCTGCCGCACCCGTCGCAGACCACCGCGACGATCCCCGCCGAGGTCTCTGCCCAGGCAAACGCGTCCTGGTTGTTGCGGCCGCTGCGCTGGTGGAGCCGACCGATGACGGTGGCGCCGGCGAGCTGAAAGGGCAGGGCGTCGAGCATGGGCGGCGGCTCCGGGTGTATCTACGACACCAAGCTTAGTGTTCATGCGACACCAAGTCAAGCAAGCTGAAGCACGGCGGCGAAGAAGCCGTCGCAGCCGTGCCGGTGCGGGAGCGACTCGAAGTACGGTCCGCGTCGCAGCCCGTCGGCGAGCCACGGGCCGCCTGCCGTGCGCAACAGAAAGCGCGGCTGCGCGGCAAGGAAGGCCTCGACCACCTCGTCGTTCTCCTCGCGGCGCAGCGTGCAGGTGGCGTAGATCAGCAGGCCGTTCGCGGCCACATGCCTTGCGGCGGTTTGCAAAATCTGCAGTTGCAGTTTCGGTAACGCGAGCGCGTCCGCTTCCCGGGTGCGAAAGCGCGCGTCGGGCCCGCGGCGGAGCGATCCCAGCTCGGAGCAGGGCGCATCGACCAGCACCCGATCGCAGCGCAGCGAGGCGTCCGGCTCCGCCCGCAAGACGCGCAACGCAAGCACCCCCGCGCGGGCCGCCCGCTGCTCGAGCCGGTCCAGGCGCGACTGGTCAACGTCATGCGCCAGGAGCGCGCCGCGCCCTCGCAGCTCGCCCGCGAGGAGCAGCGTCTTGCCGCCGCGGCCGGCGCAGAAGTCGAGCACGGTGTGACCGGGCCGCGCCTCGACCAGCAGGCCGAGCAGCTGGCTGCCTTCGTCCTGCACCTCGAAGAGCCCGGCGCGGTGCGAGGGCAGCCCGAGGATGTTGGGCCGCGGCCCCTCGACCAGGAGCCCGAGAGGAGAAAATGTCGTCGGCCGCGTCGCCACGCCCTCGGCGCGCAGCGTGGACGCCAGCGCCTCTCGCGTGGTGCGCAGCGTGTTGGCGCGCAGGCAGATGGGACCCGGCAGGTTGAGCGACGCACAGAGCGCCTCCGCCTCGGCGCCGAAGTCCCTGCTGAGCGACGCGGCGATCCAGTCGGGCAGCGACCAGCGCAAGGCGAGCGATGGCGGCGCGTCTCGTGGCGGCGGCGGCGCTCCCGAGAGGCCCGACAGCGACGCCGCCTCGGCCTCGGCCACGCCGGCGAGATCGCGGAGCAGCACGAAGAGGAGCGCGCGCGCGTGCTCGGGATGAGGCTCGACCGCCGCGTGCCAGGCGAGGCGCCTCTGCCAGAGGGCGACGCCGAAGACGGCCTCGACCAGCGCCGTGCGCTGCTCGCCCGAGAGCCCCCGCTGCGAGCGGAGAAGCCTGTCGATCACCTTCTCCGCCGGCTCGCCCGAGAGGACGCGCGCGATCGCCCTGGCGGCGGACTCGTGCAAGTCCGCGAGCGGGCTCCACCTGATCGTCCGCAGCCGCTGCGCCGGGTCCACTCGCGCAACCATACCGCCCGCTCTCTCGCCCGCCCCACGAGGGAGTTGGATACTGCACAAGAAACGCGTGTCCCCGCTGCCCGAGGGAGCGAGCGTCTCCACCTTTCCGCCATGACCGACCAGGACGCACGCGCGCTGCTAGAGGCTGGCGAGTTCGAGAAAGTGGCCGACGACGAGCACCCGCTCTGGCGCGGCCTGGCGCTGCTCGAGCTGAAGAAGTTCGCCGAGGCGGCCCCGGTGCTGGAGTCGGCCGAGGGAGCGGCGGGGTCGGCCTCGATGCTGGAGCTGGCCGGCGCCGCCCACTGGCTGGCGGGCAATCGCGAGGTGGCGGTCGAGCGCTGGATCTCCGCGCTGGACGCGGGCCACGAGACTCCGGCCGACGCGGTGCGCGCGCCCGCGCTCTTGCTCTACGCGGGCCTGCGCCTCAACGACGAGCGCTACCGGCTGCGCGGGACGCGGCTGCTCGGCAAGCTGTGGAAGCCCAAGCTCTCGCGCCGATGGCCTGGCCCCGTCTCGGGCTATCTGCTCGGCGAGGTCGAGGAGGAGAAGTTTCTCGGCGAGGGCTTTGACAACCCCGCGCTCGAGGCCAGGCGCCTGACCGCCGCGCACTTCTGGGCGGGCGTCAGGGCCGAGGGCGAGGAGGCGATGGCGCATTTCCGCGCCGCGGCAGAGCAGGAAGGCCCGGGCGTCCTGGAGGTGGAGCACCACCTCGCGCACGGCGAGCTGGGCAAGTAAGCGAGACCCGCTCAGCCGACGTAGCCGGACGCCTGCAGCGTGAAGAGGCGCGCGTAGCGGCCGTTCTTCGCCAGCAGCTCGGCGTGGGTGCCTTCTTCCTCGATGCGGCCGTCGCGGATCACCGCGATGCGGTCGGCTTTGCGGACGGTGGAAAAACGGTGGCTGATGAGGATCGCGCTGCGGTCCTTGGCCAGCTCCGCCAGGCGGCCGAAGAGCTCGTGCTCGGCCTCGGCGTCGAGGCTGGCCGTGGGCTCGTCGAGGACCAGCAGCTCGGCGTCGCGCATGAAGGCGCGGGCGATGGCGATCTTCTGCCACTGGCCTGAGCTCAGCTCCTGGCCGTGCTCGAACCAGCCGCCGAGCATGGTGTCGAGGCCCTGCGGCAGCTCGGCGACGGTGGCCTTGGCACCTCCGCGCTCGACGGCTTCGAGAATCTTCGGCCGATTTTCCAAATCAGGCACCCAGCCGAGGCCCACGTTCTCGGCGGCGGTGAATTGGTAGCGGACGAAGTCTTGAAAGACGACGCCGATGCGCTCGCGCAGCACCTTCGGATCCAGGTCGCGCACGTCGACGCCGCCGTAGAGGATGGCGCCTTCGGTCGGCTCGTACAGGCGCAAGAGCAGCTTGATGAGCGTGGATTTGCCTGCGCCGTTGTCGCCACACAGCGCCAGCTTCTCGCCTCTTTGCAACGTGAAGTTGATGTCGCGCAGCGCCCACTTGTCGCTGTTCTCGTACTTGAACGACACGTTCTTGAACTCGATGGCGTGCGGTCCCTTCGATACTGTTCGCGCCGGCAGGGTGCGCACCGCGTCGCCCCTGCCTTGCAGGTCGAGGAAGGTGAACAGGTTCGACATGAACAGCCCGTCTTCATAGAAGCCGCCGACCGACGACAGGATCTGCTGGAACGAGGTCTGGGCGAGGCGGAAGACGCCCAGGTACAGGGTCAGATCTCCGAGCGTGATGGTGGCCTGCGCGGCCTTCGCCGCCATGAAGAGATAGCCGCCGTAGAACGCGACCAGCGAGACGGCGCCGAGGCCCAGTCCATAGGCCGTGCGGCGCAGCGCGAGGGCCCGATCTTCTCGATAAAATTTGGTAAACAGATCTTTGTATCTTTGCAAAATCAGCGGCGCGAGGCCGAACAGCTTCACCTCTTTGACGTGCGAGTCTCGCGTCAGGATCCACTCGAGATAGTTGTGCCGCCGGCCCTCGGGGGCGCGCCAGCTCTGCAGGCGGAAGGCGTCGCCGCTCAGCTTCGCCTCGGCGATGAAGGCGGGCAAAGACGCGAGCGCGATCACCAGCACCGACCAGAGCGACAGCCGCGCGAGGAGCGCCGCGTAGGTGGCCAGCATCAACATGTTCTGTCCGAGCGTGGCCACCTGCAGGACCAGGCTGAGCGGCCGCACGCTGGCCTCGCGCCGCGCGTTCTGCATCTTGTCGTAGGTGGCCGCGTCCTCGAAGTGGCGCAGCTCCAGCGTGGCGGCCTTCTCGAGGATCTGGGTGTTGACGTGGTTGCCGAGCGTGGCCCGGAGCAGGTCGCGCACGAGCGTCTGGCCGCGCGACAAAAGGAGCTGCAGCCCCGTCAGGCCAAGCTCGAGCAGCACCAGGCGCACCACGCGCGCGCGATCGGCCGGGTCGCTGGTGCGCGCCGCGGCGACCACGGCGTCGACGATCAGCTTGCCGACCCAGGCCATGGCGCCCGGGACCAGCGCCGAGCCGACCATCAGCACCACGAGAGCGACGGCAAAGCCTGGCCCCGACTCGCGCACGAGGCGCAGCGTGCGCGGCAGCGTCCCGAGCAGTGAGACGGTCCGGCGGGCGCGCTCGCGCAGGCCGAGCGCTTCTTTTGACTTGAGTGGGGGGACCATGGAGTTTGCAGTAGATAGCTTGCGATGCCGGTGCGCGCGATCCGGCTCGGGGAGGCGCCATGTCGCTCGGCTCTCGTCGGGTCGGGCTCAATGCCAGGCAGATAAGCACCGGTAGGGTACCGGCCGCCGGCAGGCAGAGGCCCGCCGCTCGGAACGGGCGCCCACCCGCGAACTGTGGCTCGCTGCGCTCGCATCGATCGGATTTATTGCCGCGGGAGCCCTTGATCCTCGCGACGGGCCTCTGCCTGCCGGCGGCCTATTTGCCTATCTGCCTGACATTGAGAGCTAGGGGGAAAGAGACATCGATTGTCGCGGTTGAGGCTCGAGCCCAGAGCTGAATCATTTGGTAACTTTTTTCCCCTTACTCAATGCTTGGCAGATAGGCAGCGGGCAGGCAGAGACCTGTCGTGTGGCGTAAGGGCTCCCGCAGCAGAAATCCAAAAATGCGAGCGCAGCGAGCCACCGCCTGCGGGTGGGCGCCCGTGCCGCGCGGCAGGTCTCTGCCTGCCCGCGGCCGGTACCTCCCGGCGCCGATCTGCCTGGCATCGAGACCTTGTCGCGGCAGCGACCGAACCTCGCTATAGAGGGGGCCTATGCTCGCTGACGGCCTTCGCGTCCTCGACTGGCTCTCCGAGGTGCCGCAGCAGAGCTGGGACGCGCTGCTGGGCGACGGCGCTGCCGCGAGCCCGTTCCTCGAGTGGGCCTGGCTCGAGTCGCTCGAGTCCTCGGGTTGCGCCACCGAGCGCACGGGCTGGCGGCCACGCCACCTGACGCTGTGGAAGCAGGGCAAGCTCATCGCCGCGGCGCCCGCTTACGAGAAGGAGTCGAGCGACGGCGACTTCTCTCGCGACTGGGAGTGGGCCTCGGCGGCGGCGCGCGCGCGGCGGCCGTTCTATCCAAAGCTCGTCATCGGCGTGCCCTTCACGCCCTGCACCGGCGCGCGTTTCTTGGTGGCCAAGGGCGAGGACCGCGAGGCCTGCACGCGCGCCTTGCTCGCCGGGGCGCGGGCGCTGTCCACCGAGCACGGCCTGCACGTGCTGGAGGTGCTCTTCCCGGCCAAGGCCGAGGTCGATGAGCTGACCAAGGTGCAAGGCCTCGCCGGCCGGGTGGACTTCCAGTTCCACTGGCACAACGCCGGCTATCGAAGCGTGGACGAGTTCCTGGCCCGCTTCAGCGCGAAGAAGCGGGCGATGATCAAGCGCGAGCGCGCCGCCCCTGCCGAGCAAGGCATCACCATCCGCACCGTGCGCGGTCCCGAGCTGGCCGATGACCCGCTCGGCTGGGCGCGCATCGCGCACACCTTGCACAAATCCACCATCGACAAGTTGATGTGGGGTCGCGGTTGGCTCAATCGCAAGTTCTATGAAAAAGTCCTGACGCGCATGCCCGACAAGATCGAGATCGTCGAGGCCCGCCGCGGCGGCGAGCTGGTGGCGGGCGCCTTCAACGTCGCCTCGGCGACCACGCTCTATGGCCGTTACTGGGGCTGCTTGGAAGATCACAAGTTCCTGCACTTCAACGTCTGCCTCTACCACTCGGTCGAGCAGTGCATCGAGCGCGGCGTCCTCGCGTTCGAAGGGGGCGCGGGCGGCGAGCACAAGATCGCCCGAGGGTTTCAGCCCACGCTGACCTATGGCGCCTTCGAGTTCGCCGACCCGCAGCTCGACCGCTCGGTGCGCCAGTACCTGGTCGCCGAGCGGACCGAGCGCGAGGCCGCGCTGCAGCGCTTCCAGGCCGAGTCCGGACTGCTCAAGCCAATCGATGGCGGGGAGGCGCGATGAGCCCCAAGTCAAGCAAGCCAAAAGAAGGGCAGGGCGGCCAGGGCAGTGACGATGTCGCCGTCGAGACGCGCACCAAGAAGAAGCTCGAGAAGCCCAAGCTCTACAAGGTGCTCCTGCACAACGACGACTACACGCCGCAGGAGTTCGTGGTGGCGATTTTGCAAACCGTGTTCTTCAAATCGCAGAGCGACGCCCACGCCGTGATGCTGCACGCGCACACGACCGGTTACGCGGTGGCTGGGGTGTTCTCGTTCGAGATCGCCGAAGAGAAGGTCGCCAAGGTCACCTCGCTGGCCGAGGAGGCGCAGTTTCCACTGCTCTGCACGATGGAGCCTGAGTGAGAACCAGAGTGACGACTTAAGTGACCGCGCTGCGCGCTTTCTATTTTCTCTACTATGGTTCGGTCGCGGCGCTGCTCTCGTATTTCCCGGCCTACCTGCGCGGCCTGGGCTTTGCCGGCGAGCAGATCGGCGCCGTCTTCGCGCCCGCGCAAGTGGTCGCCGTGCCGATGGTGCTCGCCTGGGGAGCGCTGGCCGACCGGCTGGCTCTCTCGGCTCGCGCGCTGCAGCTCTGCGCGCTCGGAGCGCTGGCGGCGCTCTCGCTGCTCCCCTGGTCGCGCACGCCGCTGCAAGTGGGCGCGCTCCTCTTTGCGCACTCGCTCTTCAACTGCGCCACCGTCCCGCTGGCCGACGCCATCGCCATCGAGACCGTCGCGACGGCCAAGGCGAGCTACGCCCGGACGCGCCTGTTCGGGTCCATCGGCTTTGTGCTGGTGGCGCAGGGACTCGGCCTCTGGCTCTCCGCCCGCGGCGAGCTGCCCGCCGACAAGCTCGTGCCCTGGGCGTGGCTCACCTTGATCGCGGGCTTCGCGCTGACCACGTTCTTCGTCCCCCGCGGCGCGCGTCCGGCGCACCTGCCGAGTCCCCGACTGCGCCAGGCCGGGCTGCTCCTGCGCGGGCCGCTGCCGCTCCTCTTCGTGCTCTGCGCGCTGCACTGGATGGCGCTGGCGCCGTACCACCTGCTCTTCGGCGTCCTGGTGCGCGATCTGCACCAGCCGGCGCAGCTCACAGGCCTGTGCATGGGCCTTGGCGTCCTGGCCGAGGTGGGCGCGCTGCTGGTCTATCCCTGGCTCGCGCGGCGGCTCTCGCTGCGCAAGCTGCTGGCCATCGCCTTCGCCGCGAGCGCGCTGCGCTGGGTGCTGCTGTCCTTCGCGCGCGCGCCAGCCGCGCTGGTCTCGCTGCAGCTCTTGCACGCGGCGTCGTTTGGAGTCTGGTGGGGCGCCTCGGTGCAGGCGATGAGCGAGCTGGTTCCTCCCGAGCTGCGCGCCACCGGGCAGACGCTCTTCTCGGCCTTCGTCTTTGGCATCGGCAATGCTGCCGGGTACGCCTTGGCCGGCGCCGGATATGATCGTTTCGGCGGCGTGGCCCCGCTCTTCGCAGCCTCCGCCGCCGTCGAGCTCCTGGCCCTGGGGCTCCTCTTCGCTGGCCGCCTGGGAGTTGAAACCGCCGCCGCGAACGCCGAGAGTTGAATCGACCATGGCCGGCTACTCAGGCACTCCCTTGCCGCAGAAGCTCGGCATCAAGCCCGGCGCGCGCGTCCTGTTCCTCGGCGCCCCCAAAGACTTCGCCGCCTCGCTCGGCGCGCTGCCGGTGGGCGTCGCGGTGGCCGGCAAGCTGCGCGGTCCACTCGACGTCGTGGTGTTCTTCACCGACGCGCGCGCGTCGTTCGAGAAGCGGCTGCCGGCGCTCGAGGCGGCTCTCGACCCCGCGGGCGGCCTCTGGATCGCGTGGCCGAAAAAGAGCAGCGGCAAGAAGACCGACATGACCGAGGACGTGGTCCGCGAGGTGGCCCTGCCGCGCGGGCTCGTGGACAACAAGGTCTGCGCCATCGACGAGACCTGGTCGGGGCTGCGCCTCGTGGTGCGGAAGGAGCGCAGAGCGAGCTGGCCTCCTTGAAACAGACTCGGAGACGCGAAAATCTTGGCGGGCCTTACTTTCCCTTGCCTGCGGAAGGAGCCTTCCCAGCGGGAGCCTTCGCAGGACCCTTTGCCGCCGGAGCCGCGCCCTTCTGAGCCGTGCCCGTCTTGGCCGCGCCCGTCTTGGCCGCGGGCTTGTCGGCGGCGGCCTCGTCGTCGCCTCCGCCCTTTGCCGCCGCGGCGATGGTGAACTCGATCGCGGTCTGCTCGTTGATGACGGTCTTGGCGCGGAAGCGCACCTTGGCGCCGGCGGCGAGATCGGCGGGGACCGGCCAGGTGGCGACGGCCTTGTCGTCCTTGACGGAGGCCTTGAGGTTGGCGACGCCGCTCCAGCCGCCGCCGCTTGACGACTCGACGATGAACTTGATCTGCGCGCCCTCGGCGTTGAAGGCGTTGGCGCAGGCGTACGCGGTGTCGCCGGGCAGGTACTGCGCGTGGCCCCAATAGGCCGAGGCGACCTTGGCCTGCAGCGCGGCGCCTGCGCCGGGCTTCAAGCTGATGGGCGCGGAGGTGATCTCGACCCCATCGAGCGTGCGGGCGACGAAGCGGATCTGGTGCGTCGTCTCAGGGGCTGCTGCTTCGCCACCGGCCGCGGCGTCGTCGCCAGCGGGTGCCTCTTGCTCTTGTTCGGACATTGCCGCTCCAGGGAGGCGACGCGAAAGGACAACGTCGCCGACAACAGATTACCACGTTCGGGGAGCAATAAATAGACCCAACGCGGAACGCCGCGGCTACGATGCGCGGATGGACCTCGATGAGCACCTCGCGCGGCTGCGGACGTTGCTGCTCGCCGAGCGCGCCGCCGAGAAGGAGCGGTTCGCCGAGGCCGCCGGCCAGCTCTCGCTGGAGGAGCGCGACGCGCGGGGGCTGGCCATCGCCGACGCCGTCGCGGTCGAGGAGAGCGGTCTCGCCGGCCGGCCGCTGGTGACCTACCAGCGCGAGGGCGAGCGCGAGCTGGGAGCCGCCCGGGTCTCGGTCGGCGCCATCGTGCTGGTCAGCCAGCGGCGCGAGCGGCCCGAGGACGCTCCGACCGGCGTGGTGGCGCGGCGCACGCGCGGAAGCGTCTCCATCAGCTTCGACGAGCCGCCTCCCGACTGGGCCACCGAGGGCAACGTGGTGCTGGAGCTGCAGCCTTCGGCCGCGACGCACGAGCGGCTGGAGAGCGCGGTGCGGCGGATCGGCGAGTCCGTCGAGGGGAAGCGCTGGCGGCAGGCGCTGCTCGGCGAGGCCCCGCGCTTCGAGTCGCGGCCGCCCGGCCCGCTGTTGCCGACGCGGCTCAACGGGGAGCAGCAAGCGGCGCTCGACCTCGCCGATCGCGCGCTCGACATCGCGCTGGTGCATGGCCCGCCGGGCACTGGCAAGACCACCGTGCTGGTCGAGATCGTGCGCCGGGCCGCCGCGCGCGGAGAGGCGGTGCTGGCCTCGGCGCCCTCGAACCTGGCGGTGGACAACCTGGTCGAGGCGCTGGCCGCCGCGGGCCTTGATCCCGTGCGCCTCGGCCATCCAGCGCGCGTCTTGCCCGCGGTGCTCGAGCACACCTTGGAGCATCGCGTGCGCGCCCACGAGTCGTCGCGCATCGCCAAGGGGCTGGTCAAACAGGCGCTGCGCTTGCGGGCCGATGCGCGCAAGAGCAAGGGCCGGCGCGCCGCCGATCGGTTCGCCGACGCGCGCGCCTCCGAGCGCGAGGCGCGGCAGCTGCTGGGCGAGGCGCGCAAGCTCGAGGACAAGGCCGCCGAGGCGGTGCTCGATCGCGCGCAGGTGGTCTGCGCCACGCTCACCGGCCTCGCGCCGCCGCCGTCAGGCCCGCTGCGCGCGCGCCGCTTTGAGCTGGCGGTGATTGACGAGGCAACTCAAGCAACTGAACCGGCTCTCTACCTCGCGCTCTTGCGCGCCGAGCGCGCCGTGCTCGCGGGCGATCACAAGCAGCTCCCGCCCACCATCTTGTCGGCCGCCGCGCAGGAGGGGGGCCTCGGCACCTCGCTCTTCGAGCGGCTGCTCGCGCTCCATGGCGATGGCCTCAAGACCACCTTGCTCGAGCAGCACCGGATGAACGAGCGCATCATGCGATATCCATCCGACGCCTTGTATGGCGGGTTGTTGCGCGCGCACCCCGCCGTCGCGGACGCTTGCATCGACGATTGGCCATTCGAGCTGATTGATACCGCCGGCCGCGGCGATGAAGAGGACACACCCGAGGGCAGCGAATCCAAGCGCAACGAGGGCGAGGCGCTCCTGGCCGCCGCCGAGGTGCGCCGATTGCTGGCGCGGGGAATCCCCCCATTCGATATCGCGTTGATATCGCCCTATGACGCGCAGGTGCAGCGGCTGCGGCAGCTGCTCGAAGAATATCTAGATGCGGGGCTCGAGGTAAATAGCGTCGATGGTTTTCAAGGGCGCGAGAAGGACGCGGTCGTGGTCTCGCTGGTGCGCTCGAACCCGGATGGAGAGATCGGGTTCCTCGGCGATGTGCGGCGCATGAACGTGGCGCTCACGCGCGCCAAGAGAAAGCTGGTGGTGATTGGCGACGGCGCCACCATCAGCCGCCACCCGTTCTACGCGGGGCTGCTCGATCACGCCGAGCGGACGGGCGCGTGGCGGTCTGCCTGGGAGCGCGACGTCGAGCCCGCGCCGCCCTGAGCCTGCGCGCGCCGGCGGTGGCGCAAGACCTATTTGCGCGGCTTCCTCGGCAGCAGATCGGCCGGCAGGATGGCGTTGGCGCCGAACTTCTCGGTGATGGCGTCGAGCGACTTGTTGAGCCGCGCCTGTCGCTCGCGCTTGGGCTGCTCGAAGAGGCCAAGCTGGCTGGCCCGCTCGTCGAGCCCGCCGGCGTGCACCCCGGTCAGGCGGATGGGCCGCAGCTCGACGCGCCCGAGCAGCCGGGCGGCGGCCCGGTAGATCTCGCCCGTGTCATCACTCTTCGAGGCAAGCGTCTCCTGGCGGCTGATGACGCGAAAGTCGGCGTACTTGATCTTCAAGCTGACGCTGCCCGCCTTGAGCCCCGCGCGGCGCAGGCGGCCGGCGACGCGCAGCGCCTGGCCGTGGAGGATGGGCAAGAGGTCCTCCACCTCGGTGAGGTCCTCCTCGAACGTCTCCTCGGCGCCGACGCTCTTGGCCTCGCGATCGGGCTCCACCTCGCGCGGATCGACGCCGAGCGAGAGCGCGTGCAGGTGCGCGCCGGAGGAGCCCAGCTCGCGCACGAGCCAGGCAAGCTCGGCCACGGCGACGTCCTTGATCTTGCGCAGCCCCAGCCGCGCGAGGACCTCCTCGGTGCGCGGACCCACGCCCCACAAGCGCGAGACGGGCAGCTCGGCGAGGAACTGCCGCGTCGTGCCGGGCGCGACCTCGACGAGGCCGTCGGGCTTGCCCAGATCGGAGGCGATCTTGGCGGCGAACTTCACCTCGGCGATGCCGACCGAGGCGGTCAGCCTGGTCGTCTCGCGGATGCGCGCCTTGAGCGCCACGCCCTGCTCGCGCGGGGTGCCGAGCAGCTGCTGCGAGCGGGTGACGTCGAGGAACGCTTCGTCGAGCGAGAGCCCCTCGACCAGCGGCGTGAACTCGTGGAAGGCGGCAAAGACCTGCTCGCTCGCGCGCTCATACTTGGGAAAGCTCGGCGGCACGACGATGAGCTGCGGGCAGAGGCGCAGCGCGCGCGCCATCGGCATGGCCGAGCGGATGCCGAACTTGCGCACCGCATAGCTCGCCGCCAGGACGACGCCGCGCCGTGCGCTCCCGCCTACGACCAAGGGCTTGCCTTTGAGCGCGGGGTCGTCGCGCTCTTCGACCGAGGCGTAGAATGCGTCCATGTCGACGTGCAGGATCGCGCGCATCTGGCACTAGAATACCCGCATGCAGAGCCCGTTGAGTACGGTTTCAGAGGCGCCGGGGCGCGAGCCGACCCAGCACGAAGAGATCGCCTCGCTCATCCGCGAGATCCACCAGGAGCGGCAGGAAGCGAAAGACCGCGAGCGCGCCGAGCGGTGGACGCTTTGGGTCTCGCTCTCCATCGTGCTCTTTGCCGTCTTCGCGGCCATCGGCAGCCAGCAGGACTCGAGCGTCAGCACCACGCAGATGCTCAAGCAGACTCAGGCCTCCGATACCTGGGCCTACTATCAGGCCAAAGCCTTGAAGGCGCGCGTTGCTGAGCTGGAAGAGCGCACGCCGGGCATCGACGAGAAGGTGCGCGCGGCCGCCCACGCGGAGGCGGAGAAATTGAAGAAGCAGCAAAAAGAGTTGATGGACAAGGCGCGCGCGCTGGAGGCAGAGCGCGATCTGGCGGGCAAGAAAGACGGCCCCCTGTCCAATGGAGTGGCGGCGCTGCAAGTGGCCATCGCGCTCGCCTCGGTCACGCTGATCGTCAAGCGCCGCCTGCTCTGGGGCGCCGCGGGCATCTTCGGCGCCGTCGGCATCTACTATGTCGTGCGGGGGTTATTCCTGGTTTAGGTTCAATGTCAGTCAAAAGGGCGCCGGTGAGGGACCGGCCGCGGGCAGGCGGGAACCCGCCGGTCGGAACGGGCGCCCACCCGAATTGGCATAGGGGTCGGCGTTCGCCGCCAGCCCCCTGCCACACCACCGGACATGCGGGTCCGCATCCGGCGGTTCGAGAGGTTGAGGTCAAGTGACCAGGCTCGGAAGGCCGAGCTTGGC
>JBBRMA010000018.1:0-98880 GCA_038231075.1 Myxococcales bacterium
AAACACCGAGAGCGTCGAGGGCCAAGCGATGCGAAGAGCGACGAGGGCGAATACCGTGCTGTATTCAACCGAGGAGCGAGGAAGCAGCGCGCCGGCCATCGGCGCTCGAATGTACGCTATCTCGCGACCGCTGCACTAGTCCTTCGGGGGTCCGCGATGCGACGGCGTTGGCTCCGGATCCTGGCGCTGCTCTCGAGCACCACGCTCTCGGCCTATTGCGGCGCCAAGGGTTCGCCCCAGCCGCCGCTGCCCGAGGCCCCCGCCGCTGTTGATGGTGGAACTCCTTCGTGAACCACTTCCGCCGCCGGCAGGGCGAGCTCTGCTGCGAGGACGTCCCGCTCGCGTCCCTGGCGGAGAGCGCGGGCACTCCGCTCTACGTCTACTCGACGGCGACCCTGCGTCGCCACGCGCGCGTCTTCAAGAAGGCGCTGCGGGGCCTCGATTTTCTCGCCTGCTATGCGCTCAAGGCCTCGCCGAACCTCGCGCTGCTCTCGATCTTTCGCGAGGAGGGCTTTGGCTTCGACATCGTCTCGCGGGGAGAACTGCACCGCGCGCTGCTCGCGGGCGCAGATCCCAAAGTCATCGTCTTCAGCGGCGTGGGCAAGCGGCGCGACGAGCTTCTGGCCGCGCTGGACGCGGGCATCCTCGAGTTCAACTGCGAGAGCGAAGAGGAGCTCGTCCAGCTCTCCGAGGTGGCGCAGGCTCGCGGCGTGCGCGCGCCCATCGCCATCCGCGTCAACCCGGACGTGGACGCCAAGACCCATCCGTACATCGCCACCGCGCTCTCCTCGTCGAAGTTCGGCATCCCGGCGGCGCGCGCGCGCAAGGCCTTCGCGCTCGCCCGCTCGCTGCCGGGGCTGCAAGTGACGGGCGTCGCCTGCCACATCGGCTCGCAGATCAGCGAGGTGCAGCCCTTCGTCGAGGCGGCAGGCAAGCTGCGCGAGCTGGTGCTGCGGCTGCGCCAGGACGGCCACGAGATCCGCCACATCGACGTCGGCGGTGGCCTTGGCGTGCCCTACGGCGACGGTCCCGTTCCGGCGGGTCCAGAAGAGTACGGCCGCGCGCTCACCGAGGCGCTGCGCGGGCTGCCCGGGCGCATCTTGCTCGAGCCTGGCCGGCTGCTGGTCGGCAACGCCGGCGTCCTCTTGACCCGCGTGCTCCTGACCAAGCGGGGCGCGGGCGCGCGGCGATTCGCCGTGGTGGACGCAGGCATGAACGACCTGCTTCGTCCCGCGCTCTACGATGCCCACCACGAGGTCGAGACGGTGGCCCGGCCGCGCACAGGCAGCGAGCTCTACGACGTGGTGGGCCCTGTCTGCGAGAGCGCCGACGTGCTCGCAAAGCGCCGCCGCCTTCCGCCGCTCGACGAGGGAGATCTGCTCGCGGTGCGCACCGCCGGCGCCTATGGAATGGCGATGGCGAGCCAGTACAACGCCCGCCCGCGCCCGGCGGAGGTGCTGGTGGACGGCGACTCATACCGCGTGGTCAGGGCCCGCGAGACGCTCGAGGATCTCGTGCGCGGCGAGACCCGGTAATTTCTTTGCGGGCACCGGTTGGTCTATGTCTATAGATGGACGGGCCATGGTCCGCGGCGGCAGGGAGCGAGTGATCTGATGGGTCCCAAAGACAGGAAGCCGGAGGAAGGGCCAAAGACGGAGATGTTGAACGTCAACAAGCCCATCCCGGAGCCCCGGCGGAGCGCGCCGACCGCGCCGGAAGAGGGGCCGAAGACGGAGATGTTGAACATCGGCAAGCCGGCCGAGCCGCCCCCCAAGCGCAAGGCGCCGGTGCTGCCCGACACGCAGAACGACCTGATCATGAAGACGATGCCGATGCTGCCGGAGCCGCCGGACTCGCCCATCGCCTCGCCCGACGACGCGCCCGGCGCCACCCAGATGCTCAAGGTGGACGCTCCCGCGCCGGCGCCGCGCAAGAAGGTCGCGCCGCGGCTCGACGATCCGCCGCCTCCGGTTGCTCCTCCCAGGCGCGCGCCCGCGCCCGCTGCAGTTCCCGTTCGCAAAGCTGCCCCGCCCGTCGCTCACGCCGAAGGCGCCAGCGACGGCGCCACACAGATGCTCGACCTCCGCCACGTTCCCACCCCGGAAGAGATGCGCCAGCAGGCGCTGAAGAAGGCTGCACAGCCCAGCGTGCCTGCCCGGAGATCAAAGATGCCCGAAGAGATCGAAGTCCCCATCGAGCACCTGCAAGAGGCCATTCACGAGAAGGCGCACGAGTCCGGCCACGGCCACTCGGCGGGCGGCGGCTTCAACATGCAGGTCGCGCTCAGCTCGGCGCTCCTGGCCGTGCTCGCGGCGGTGTCGGCGCTGATGGCGGGCCACTTCGCGAACGAGTCGATGGTCGAGCAGATCCGCTCTTCCGACCAGTGGGCGTTCTACCAGGCCAAGTCGATCAAAGAGGCGATCGTCACCGCCAAGATCGAGACGCTGCAGGGCCTCGGCAAGCCGGTCACCGAGCACGCCGAGGACAAGCAGCGCTACGCCGACGAGCGCAAGGAGATCCAGCACAAGGCCAAGGAGCTCGAGGCCGAGTCGCACCACCACTTGAACCAGCATCAAGTGCTGGCGCGCACCGTCACGCTCTTGCAGATCTCCATCGCCCTCTCGGCCATCGCGGTGCTCACGCGCAAGAAGCTGCTCTGGTACTTCAGCCTGCTCGGCGGCGCGGCGGGGGCAATCATCCTCGTCCAAGCGCTCTTCTTTACTCATTAGGGCGGACCCGCCGTAGTCCATCGACCCGGAACTTCGTAGCCGGGTCGGTGCACGTCGTTCGACTCGGGTTTCAGCTGGATTGCAGGTCGCTGCGAGCTGCGAAGGGGCCGCGCAGCCCGCTCGCGAAGAGCCTCAAGAACGCGATCGTCAAACCCAGCGCGCCGCCGCCCACGACGATGAGGCCGGCGAGCGGCACCTCTTCGCTCGGGCTGAACTTTGCCAGGGCGCAGCCCGCCAGCAGCAGGCCGCACAGGCTCGCGCCGAGGCCGCCGAGGAGCAACTTGGCCACGGCCCAGCGCGTCCGGTGGCGCTCGCCCGCCGCGACCACCACCACCTCGGAGTGCGCGGGCAGCAGCGCTGCGACCGGCGGCGCGAGGGCGAGCTGCTCGCGGTGCATCTGCCCGATGAGCCGCCTGCACCACCAGATCTCGAGGGCGAGCACGGCCAGCGCGAGGATCGAAAATCCCTGCCCCCGGATGAGGAACAGGTCGTAGGCGCCGTGCAGCGCGATGGCCGCGAGCAGACCGGTGCCGAGCAGGTCGCCGCGCTCGCCCTCGGGCGCGAAGCGGGCGCGGCCGACGAAGTAGCCCATGACGACGCCGGTGAGCGCGTGGCTCGGCACCGCGGTGAGCGCCCGCAAGAGTGCCGTGCTGAAGCCGCCGCCGTTGCCGCTGACGTAGAGGATGTTCTCGAGCGCGGCGAACCCGAGCGAGGCCGCCGCGCCGTAGACGATGCCGTCCATCGGCTCGTCGAACTCCTTCTGCCTCCAGACCCAGAAGCGCAAGACGAGAAACTTGAAGGTCTCCTCGGGAATGGCCGCGCCGAGGAACGCAGAGACCGCGGCGTGCTCCCAGGCGCCGAGCGCGCGGGCGCCGAGCGATTCGAGGAACATCGCCACCGGCACGATCGGTCCGGTGACCAGCCCGCCGAGCAGAAAGACCTTGATGACGACGGCCGGCGGCTCCGGGTTGGCGTCGAAGCGGCACAGATACCAGAGGAGCAGACAGGCCGGGATGAGCGCGCTCAGCGCCAGGAGCGTCGGGACCATCTGCCGACAATAGCGCGGGGCCGCGCGGCCGCCGCAGTTGCGCTACAGTCGCGCCCTCGGTGCAGAAGGAGGCAAACGTGCAGGTGCGCGGCTCGTATTCGGCGATCGTCACCCCCTTTCTCGGCGATGCGGTGGACGAGGGCTCGCTGCGCGCGCTGGCCGCCTGGCACCTCGCGCAGGGCTCGAGCGGCATCGTCGCCTGCGGCACCACCGGCGAGGCTGCGACGCTGAGCGCGGCCGAGACCGCGCAGGTGATCTCCGCCTGCGCCGCCGAGTGCAAGAAGGCCGGCAAGACCACCATCGCGGGCGCTGGAACCAACAGCACGAGGAAGACGGTGGACAACGTGCGCCGGGCAAAAGAGGCGGGCGCCGACGCGGCCTTGATCGTGACTCCCTATTATAACAAACCAACTCAAGAAGGACTCTACCGCCACTATATGGAGGTCGCGCAGGCGGGGCTGCCGGTGCTGGCCTACAACATCCCGGGGCGCACGGCGTGCGACCTGCTTCCCGAGACGGTGGCGCGGCTGCACAAGTCGGGCGCGTTGATTGGAATCAAGGAGGCGTCGGGCAATATCTCGCGCGCCGGAGAGATCATCGAGAAATGCGGCGAGGCCTTCGCGGTGCTGGCCGGCGACGATATGTTCGTCGCGCCCACGCTCTCGATGGGCGGCGCGGGCGTGATCTCGGCGGTGGCCAACATCATCCCCGGCGACTTCGCCAGGATGTGCGAGGCGTACTTCGCCGGCGACGCGCGCACCGCGGGCCGGGTGCAGACCAAGATGGCGCCGCTGGTGAAGGCGATGTTCCTCGAGCCCAATCCGCAGCCGGTGAAGTACGCGCTCTTCAAGATGGGGCGCATCCAGAGCGGCGAGCTGCGCCTGCCGCTCATCGAAGTCATGGCCGACACGGCCGCCAAGGTGGACGCCGCACTCGCGGCCCACGGGCTGCTCTCGTGAGCGAGGTCATTCGCGTCGTCGTCGCCGGCGTCGCCGGCCGCATGGGGCAGCGCATCCTGAACTCCGTGCGCGCTGACGAGGCCTGCGAAGTGGTCGGCGCCACCGACCGGCCCGAGAGCGCGCGCATCGGCCTCGACGCCGGGCTCCTCACCGGCGCCGGCCCCTTGGAGGTCGTGGTGGCCTCGTCGCTCGCGGCCGCGCTGGACAAGGCCGAGGCGGCGCAGAGGCCCGCGCACGTGGTCATCGACTTCACCGCGCCCACCGCCTCGGTGCAGCACGCGCAGCTCTGCGCCGCGCGCGGCGTCGCGCTGGTCGTCGGCACCACCGGCTTCTCCGCGCAGGCCCGCGCCGAGGTGGCAGGCGCCGCCCAGCGCGTGCCCGTCTTGATGGCGCCGAACATGAGCGTCGGCGTCAACGTGCTCTTCCGCCTCGTCGCCGACGCCGCCCGCGCGCTCGGCAACGAATACGAGGTCGAGATCGTCGAGGTGCACCACCGCAACAAGGCCGACGCGCCGAGCGGCACCGCGCTGCGCCTGGCCGAGGTGGCCGCCGATGCGCTCAAGCTCGACGTAGAAAAGGCCGCGGTCTACCAGCGCCACGGGCAGATCGGCGCGCGTCAGCCGGGCACCATCGGCGTGCAGACCGTGCGCGGTGGCGACGTGGTGGGCGAGCACACCGTGTTCTTCTTTGCAGATGGCGAGCGCATCGAATTGACTCACCGGGCCCAGAGCCGCGACAACTTCGCGCGGGGCGCGGTCCGGGCCGCGAAATGGCTCGCCGGCAAGCCGGCCGGGCTCTACGACATGCAGGACGCGCTCGGCCTGCGGGGCTGATCGATCCAAAAAGGGAGGCACAGTGGAGCACGTGCGCATCGCGCGCTTTCTCGGCCAGGACGGCGAAATCCTCGAGGGCGTGGTCGAGGGCGCCGAGCTGCAAGAGATCAGCGGCCTCGACCAGATGCTTGCCGCCGGCCGCCGCGTGGGCGCGCGGCGCAAGCTGTCGGAGGTGACGCTCCTGCCGTGGGGCATCGGCCGCAAGGTCGTCGCGGTGGGCCGCAACTACGGCGCGCACGCGAAGGAGCTCGGCAACGAGGTGCCCAAGGAGCCGCTGATCTTCATGAAGCCCACCACGGGCCTGATCGGCGCCGGCGCGGTGATTGAGCTGCCGCCCGCTTCCAAAGAGGTGCACCACGAGGCCGAGCTTTGCGTCGTGATCGGCAAGCGCCTGCGCCGCGCCGGCGAGGCGGAGGCTGCCGCAGCGGTGGCCGGCCTGACCTGCTTGAACGACGTCACCGCGAGAGACATCCAGCGCGCCGAGGTGCAGTTCACCCGCGCCAAGGGGTTCGACACCTTCTGCCCCGTCGGCCCTTGGGTGACGGTCGGCCTTGATTGGAGCGCGCTGCGCGTCCAATGCCGCGTCAATGGCGAAATCAAACAAGACGGCAATACCAGAGATCAAATCTTCCCCGTGCCCCGCCTGCTCTCCTTCATCTCTCAGTGCATGACTCTAGAGCCGGGCGACCTCGTCTCTACCGGCACGCCTTCCGGAGTGGGGCCAATCAAAGACGGCGATATCGTCGAGATCGAGGTCGAGGGAGTGGGCATCTTGAAGAACCCGGTGCGGAGCGCGACCTAGATGCAGCCGCATTGGAATCCATTGGTTCCCCGGCTCGCCGGGTACATGCAGGAAAAGATGAACGCACTGCGGGACGTGGCCCTCAAGAGCGGCCGCCCCGTCTATGACTTCGGAATTGGCGACCCGCGCGAGCCCACGCCCGGGTTCATCAAAGAGGCCTTCAAAGCGTCGGTCCCCGACGTCTCGCAATATCCCAGCATCGCCGGGACGCCGGCCGTGCGCAAAGCGATCTCTCAATACCTTGCGCGCCGCTTCCAACTATCACTCAACCCCGATACCGAGATCCTTCCCTGCGGCGGCGCGAAAGAGGCGCTGTTTCACCTGCCGCTCGCCTTCATCTCCGCCGAGCGGCCGCTCGCGTACTATCCAGACCCGAGCTATCCGGTCTATGAGCGCGCCATCCTCTTTGCCGGCGGCGAGCCGCGCACGCTGCCACTGAAAGCCGAGCGCGCTTTCCTCCCCGATCTGGATGCAATCAAGCCCGAGGACTGGCGCCGCACGGCCCTGGTCTTTGATTGCTATCCGCACAACCCGACCGGCGCCGGCGCCCCGCGCTCCCACCACCAGAAGCTGGCCGCGCTGGCCGATGAGTTCGGCTTTGTCGTAGTAGCCGACGAGCCTTATGTTGACCTATATGTCGGCGAGCCGCCGCACACCGCTTTGCAAGTCGCGCGCAAGAACGTGCTCGCCATTCATTCGCTCTCCAAGCGGAGCGGAATGACGGGCTATCGCAGCGGCTTCATCGCTGGCGAGCCCGCGCTGATGGCGGTCCTGCGCGATGTGCGGGCAAACTTCGGGGTCGCGTCGCAAGGCTTCGTCCAGGCTGCCGCCACCGCGGCCTGGAGCGACGACGCCCACGTGGCCGAGCGGCGCAAGGTCTTCGCCGACAAGCGCGCGGTCCTGCTCAGTCACTTGCAGAAGCTTGAGTTGAGGGTAGGTGGCGAAGGGGCTTTCTATCTCTGGGTTCGCGTCCCGGAAGGGCATACCAGCGAGAGCTATGCGGCGCTCTTGAGCACGGCCAATATCCTGGTCGTTCCAGGATCGTCGTTTGGGAAAGAAGGCGCGGGCTTCATCCGGCTGGCGATGGTGCCGACGCTGGAGGACTGCCACAAGGCCGTGCTGGCCTGGCCGCGCGAGCCCTAAAACCGGTTCGCCGGTCGCGATCGCTGGGCGCGAGCGGACGCGCGAGGCAATTGCACTCCTCACCCCATCGCCGAGCTGAACGCCTCCAGAAATCGGTGCATCTGCTCGGGCGTACCGATGGTGACGCGCAGGTGCTGGGGCAGCGCCGGGAAGAGGCGGCCGACCAACACGCCTCTGTCCTTGAGGGCGGTGATGATCGGCACGACCGGCTTCTTGGCGTCGATCATGATGAAGTTCGCCTGCGAAGGGATCACCTTGAAGCCCAGCGCGGACACCGCTCCAACCACCTCGGCGCGGAGGGCGGCGTTGCGCTTCTTGCCCTCGGCGGCGTAGGCGGCGTCATTGACGCTGGCGCGCGCGGCGGCCAAGGCGAGCACGTTGACCGAGTCCCACGCGCCCTGCTCGGCGAGCTTCTTGATCACGGCGGGCTGGGCGATCGCATACCCAAGGCGCAGGCCGGCCATCCCGTAGATCTTCGAGAAGGTGCGCGCGACGATCAGGTTCGGGTGCGCCTGCACCAGCGGCACCACGCTCTCGTAATCGGCGCTGTCGACATAGTGGTGGTACGCCTCGTCGACCAGCACCGCCGTCGTCGCCGGCTGGGCCTCGAGGAACGCGCGCACCTTTGCCTTGGGCGTCAGGCTGGCGGTCGGATTGTTTGGATTGCAAAGATAGACGAGGCCCGCCGAGGCAGCGGCCAGCGCGGGCAGGTCGTGCGCGAAGGTCGCGTCGAGCGGCACCTTGACCACCTCGGCGCCGCGCACGCGGGCATAGTTGCCGAGGGCCTCGAACGAGGGGTCGGCCATCGCCAGCTTCTTGCCCCCGTCGAGGCAGGCGCTGGCCGCGAGCTTGAGGATCTCGCTCGAGCCCGCACCCAACAGCAGGCACTCGGCGGGCACGCCGTGGTGCTTTGCCAGGTCGGCGAGCAGCAGATCAGCGGCCTCGTCGGGGTAGCGCCAGGCGAGCGAGCAAGCCTCGCGGATGGCCGCGAGCGCCGCAGGCGAGGGGCCGTAAGGATTTTCATTCGACGAGAGCCGGACGGCGCCCTCTGGCGCGCGCGGCCGCAGCGAGACTGCCCGCGCCGCTCCCAGTGGCCGCAGCCCGGCTGTCGCAACGCCGACGCCGAGGAGTCGAGCGAAACCGCGCCGCGAGATCACGCCCGCGTTGGCCATGGCAAACCTCCGTTTCGCGCGACTATATCGCTTCGTTCTGCCGTAGATTGTCGGGCCCAAGGGAGGTCGCATGCACGATCCCAGCGCGCCCGAGCTCAGGTTGCCCTCTGAGGAGACGGCCTCCGTGCAGGCGCTGGTCGCTGCCGCTGTCGCCGACCGCGCGCTGCTGCAAGGCGGCGGCTCGCGCCATGCCAATGCCGTGCGCGAGGTCGTCTATCGGCTCGACCAGGGCACGCTGCGGGTCGCGGAGAGAAATTCCGACGCGAGCGGCGAGCGGTGGCTCGTGCACGGCTGGGTGCAACAGGCGATCAATCTCTATTTTGGCCTCGCCCCGCTCGAGACGTACCAGGCGGGCGAGCTCGAGTTCTTCGACAAGATCCCTCCCAAGCGCGGCCTCGCGCAGACCGGCGTGCGCGTGGTGCCGCCCGGCGTCATCCGCTATGGCGCGCACGTCGAGAAGGGCGCCATCGTCATGCCGGGCTATGTGAATATCGGCGCGCGCGTGGGCGCCGGCAGCATGGTCGATACCTGGGCCACGGTCGGCTCCTGCGCGCAGGTCGGCAGGGGCGTGCACCTCTCGGGCGGCGTGGGCCTTGGCGGCGTGCTCGAGCCGCCCGGCGCGCGGCCGGTGATCATCGAGGACGGCGCCTTCATCGGCAGCCGCTGCATCGTGGTCGAAGGGGTGCTGGTCGAGGAAGAGGCGGTGCTCGGCGCGGGCGTGGTGCTCACCGCCTCGACGCCGATCATCGACGTTACCGGCAGCGAAGAGAAGATACTCAAGGGCCGCGTCCCCGCGCGCAGCGTGGTCGTCAATGGAATGCGGCCGCGCAAGTTCCCCGCGGGTGAGTATCTCTTGCAATGCGCTTTAATCATCGGAACGCGCAAGGAATCGACCGACAAGAAGACCTCGCTCAACTCGGCCTTGCGTGACTTTGGAGTCCCTGCTTGACCTTGCGCGAGAAGCTAGCCGAGCGCACCCGGGCGCTCTGCGAGATCAAGAGCCCCATCGGCGATGAGGCGGTGCTCGCGGGCGCAATCGCCGCCGGGGCGCAGCAGCACTGGCCGGGCGAGGTGGCGCGCATCGGCAACTCAGTGGTGCTCGGGCGGGTCGGCGGCGCGCGGCCGGGGCTCCTCTTGCTCGGCCATCTCGACACGGTGCCCTTGCAAGAAGGTGATTTCCCCGCCGGCCGCGAGCAGGGCCGCGTCTATGGCCGCGGCGCGAGCGATATGAAGGGCGCGCTCGCCGTCATGCTGGAGCTGGGCGAGCGGCTCGGACCCAAGGGGCGGGCTGAGTTGCCGGTTGAGTTGGTCCTGGTCTTCTATGATCGCGAAGAGGGCCCCTATGAGGGCAATGGGCTCGGACCCCTCTTGGAGGCGCGGCCTGATTTGAAAGCCGCCACGCTTGGCATCTGCCTCGAGCCGACCGACCTGGCGCTGCAATTGGGTTGTTGCGGCGCATTGCACGCGACCTTTACCTTTCGCGGCCGGTCGGCGCACAGCGCGCGGCCCTGGCAGGGGGACAACGCCATCACCAAGGCCGGTCCGCTGCTCACCTATCTGCATGAGTTGAAGCCAATCGACGTCGCCTTTGGTGAATTGACCTATCGCGAAGTGAAGACCGTGACGCGCATCGAAGGGTTTACCGGCCGCAACGTGGTCCCCGCGCGCTGCGAGCTCAACGTCAATTTCCGTTTCGCGCCCGGGCGGACCATCGAGAGCGCCGTCCTTGAGTTGGAAGAGCTGGGCCAGCGATTCGGAGCAGAGTGCGCGATCACCGACCGCTCGCCCTCCGGAAAGGTGGCGCTCGACAATCCGCTGGTGCAGAGGCTGCGCGAGATCACCTCCGTCCCGGTGGAGGCCAAGCAGGCCTGGACCGACGTGGCGCGGCTTGGACTCAATGGAATCGCCGCCGCCAACTTCGGCCCGGGCGAGCAGGCCCAGGCGCACCAGAAGAGCGAGAGCTGCTCCGAAGAGGCGCTCGAGCGCGGATACCTCCTCTTGGAACAGTTCCTCCGCGGGATGGGCCGATGATCGAGGCCTTCATCGGGCTTGGCTCGAACCGCGGCGATCGGCTGCAGCAGCTCCGGACCGCTCTGGAGGCCATCGCGCGCGAATCGGCCTTCGTCCCGCGCAAGGCCTCCCGCCTCTACGAGACCGACCCGCAGCCGGCCGGATTTGCCCAGCCGCGCTACCTGAACGCGGTGGTCCAGGTCGGCACCCTGCTCTCGGCGCGGAGCACGTTGAAGAGGCTGCACGACATCGAGGACGAGCTCGGGCGCATCCGCGGCGAGCAGTGGACCAGCCGCGAGATCGACCTCGACCTGCTCCTCTATGGCGACAGGTCCGCCGCCGGCCCCGAGCTGCACCTGCCCCACGCCAAGCTGCACGAGCGCGCCTTCGCGCTGGCTCCGCTGGCCGAGATCGCCCCCGGCGCGCTGCACCCCTTGCTGCACATGACCGCAGCTCAGCTGCTCGCCGCACGGCCCATCGACGAGCGCGCCGGCGTGCGCGTCCTGCCCACGCGCTGGACCGACGCGACCGAGTGGCCGCGCTAGGTTGGCCGCATTCGCTACCCACTCATTGCCGGTTGCGTTACACCTCCGCCATGTCGAAGGGCGCACCTCTCCTGATCGTGCTGGCGCTGGCTGGCTGTAATTCGACCCCGACCGCGCCTGGCGCGGCCCAGAGCGACGCGGGCCTGTCTGCCGAGCAGCTCGGCAAGCTCGACGGCAAGGACCCGAAGCAGCTCCTGGCCGTGGTTGACCAGATGGCCGCGCAGCTCAAGGACAAGCCCAAGACCTTCGAGGTGCTGGTCGCGCTGGGAAACCTTTATTACGAGAACAGCCGGTATCTCGACGCGGTCGATGTCTATCGGCAGGCGCTGGCGAAGTCGGCGCCGGTCGAGGCCGAGGCGCTCGCGCTCCAAGAGCGCAAAGTGAAGCCCGCCGCCGAGCTGCCCGCAGAGTGCCGGCGCAGCGGGCCGTCCTACGGGCTCGAGCAGATCGCCGAGGTGGCGCGCAAGCTCGCCGCCACCGAGCCAGCCAAGGCGCTGCGCTGCGACGACGAGGCGCTCGGCCTGGCGGTGGCCGCGCGGGCGCGCCGCGGCAACGCGCTCTATCTGGTCGGCAACCCAGACCAGGCGCTGGCCGAGCACCAGAAGGTGCTGGCCAAGGACCCCGACTATCCGGAGTCGCTCTTCTTCGTCGGCGCCATCCTGCTCGAGAAGAGCCGCAGCCAGCCCGAGCTGCGCGAGCAGGGCAAGGCGATGTGGAGGAAGCTGCTCGCGGTGGCGCCCGAGCATCCGCGCGCGGCGCTGGTGAAGGAGAACCTGCCCAAGGTCGATCAGCTCTTTGCGCCCGTGGCCAACAAGGCCGAGCTGCCGCCGGGCCATCCGAGCACGGCGGCGCAGACCAACCAGGCGCCGGGAGCCGAGCCGCAGGGCCACTCGACCAACGACCCCGTGCACGAGCAAGGCGGCCCGAGCGCG
Source organism: Myxococcales bacterium (assembly GCA_038231075.1). Classification (GTDB taxonomy): domain Bacteria; phylum Myxococcota; class Myxococcia; order Myxococcales; family 40CM-4-68-19; genus JBBRMA01. Next base: position 12,174 of record JBBRMA010000018.1, read on the forward strand.
GAGCAGGTGAAGAACCTGGCCGAGGCCGCGCAGAACACCGAGCGCACGCCCGCGCTGGAGAAGTCGCTCGACGAGTCGCTCGCGCGCGGTGAGGCGCTGCTCGATGAGGGCAAGTATGCGGAGGCGCGCTCTTCGCTCATCCAGGTGATGCCGATGCGGCCCGACGACCCGCGGGTGGCGGCCGCGATGGGCGGCGTGATGCGGGGCCTCGGCAAGCTGCCCATGGCCGAGCGCGTGCTGGGGCGTGCGCTGCAGCTCGACCCGAAGTCGGCGCGGGCCAACTACGAGCTTGGGATGGTGCTGGCGGCCAAGGGCGACAAGGCTGGCGCGGCCGAGCGATTCCAGACGGCGCAGGCAGCCGACGCGGCCTTCGCGGCGCGGCACAAGATCGCCGACGAGCTGGCCAGGATTCGATAAGTTTCGATAACCGGGTGCTGGCTACCGGCGCGGCGGCTCTTGCGGCTGGTAGAGGAGCAGGATCGCCGAGCCCAGGCCCGAGGCGGTGCGCTCGGCGGGCGCCAGGTCGCGCTTCATCCAGGCCCCGACCACGTTGGTGTCCACCGCGGCGACAGGCTGCCCGCGGCTGGTGAGCACGTAGCCGATGGGCTTGCTGCTGCGCGCGCCGTTGTCGAACTCGTCGTTGAGGTTCACCTCCAGCACCGTTTCGTGAAGCTCGAGCCGGCCCGGGCCGCCGTCGGCCAGTCGCAAGATGCCGTCGGGCGCGGGCGCGCCGTCGGGGCCGAACTTGCAGTCGAGCGTCTGCCGGCCCTCGTTCGAGCCGACCGTGAGGTTGCGGCCGAGGTGCAGCTCGGTGCTCTGGCCGCGATACGCCGCCCGGCATTGCACGAGGCGCGGCGGCTGCCCCGGCTCCTCGAAGCGGAAGGAGTAGTCCTGCGTCTGTTCGGTCGAGCTGTAGACCCCGAACCAGCTGGACGTGCCGCCGTGGGTGAAGCCCTTGTCGATGTCCAGCGCCTTGAAGGGCCCGAAGCGCAGGTTGCCGCTGAAGAAGCCGGGCTTCTCCTCGACCGGCAAGACCCCGTCCCTCAGCTCGGGCGGGACCTGCATGTGCGCGCACGCGCCGGAGAGCAAGAGCAGCAGCGCCGCCGCTCTCATCGGCTCTTTCGCTTGAAGGACCAGTCGATGGAGAACTCGGCGACGACGGTGCCGTCGGGCACGCGGCCGACAGACTGCGCGGTGAAGGGCACGCCTTCGCCCGAGCGCGCGGCCTGCTCGATGGCCCGGCGCATCTCCTCGCCGCCCGAGAAGGTGAAGGTCACCTGCGCGGTGGCCTTCTTGGTGAACTTCGCGGTCAGCCCAACCACCAGGGACGAGATGCGCTCGCCGCTCTCCTCGATGTAGAGCACCGCGGGCGCGCCGGTGGACATCTCGGCGGCCATCGCCTGCGCGGCGAAGTACGTCGAGCGGAATGGGTTCTGCGTCTTCCAGCCCGCGGGCAGGGTGACCTCGGCGCCGCCGGCGTCGAGCCGGGTCACGCGCAGGCCCGCGAAGGCCGCGAGCGGCAGCTTGGCCCAGAGCATCGCGCTGGTGGCGGCGCGCGAAGTCCAGAGCGCCTTGAAGACGTCTTTGCGGCTGGTCGGGATGGCGAACATGGCCGGCATCGTATCCCAAAAAAAAAGGAGCTCACCAACGGCGCTTCTGGGCCATCCGCGCGCGGGCCGCGATGCGCTGTTCGTCGAGGACGCGGCGCTCTTCCGCGGGCAGCGGCGTCACCGGGCGGCGCGTGGAGGCGAGGAGCTGCACGCGGGCGACGCCGTCGAGCATCTCCATCTTGTCGCTGGCGTCGAAGAGCGCCCGCTCGCCAAAGCCCATGCAGAGCGCGCCGTGGCGCTCCATCAGCACCACCTCTGCCGCGCCGAGAAAGGGCCGGACGGCCTCGGCCACCAGCGAAGTTCCCGGCGTCGCATACGGCGAGGTCGGCACGTCGCCGAGCGCGGTGATCGCCTCGGGCATGCAGGGCACGAGCGGCTCGCCGACCAGCGTCAGGGCCACCGCGTGCGGCGGGTGCGCGTGCACGACCGCGAGGCAGTCGGGGCGCTCCTGGTAGCAGGCGAGGTGCAAGAGCAGCTCGGAGCTCGGCCGCTTGAGCTCGTTCTGCGGGTCGCCGTCGAGGTCGGTGACGACCAGGTCCTCCTCGCGCAGATAGCCCTTGTTGATGGCGGTCGGGGTGCAGAGCAGCCGCCGCGGGCCCAGGCGCGCCGAGAGGTTTCCCTCGCCGCCGCCGATCAGACCGCGGCCGTGCAGGCGGCGCCCCACCTCGACCATCTGGGCGCGCAGGGTGCGCTCGCTTGGCGTCTCGGGCACGCGCTAACCCAAGAGGCGCGCGGCCAGCAGGTCCTGGACGTCGAGCAGGCCGACCGGCCGCCGCTGCGCGTCCACCACCGGCACCTGGTCGATCTGGCGCTCGCGGAGCAGCTCGGCGGCCGCGGTGGCCAGGTCGTTCGGCGTCACCGTGCGCGGCGTCTTGCCCATGACCGAAGAGACCGGCTGATTGAAGTCGGCCTGGCCAAGCTGCACCAGCCGCCGCAGGTCGCCGTCGGTGAAGATGCCGACCAGCTTGCCGGCGGCGTCGACGATGCTGGCCGCGCCCGGCCGCCCCGGCGTCGAGGTCATCACCGCCACCGTCTCGCCGAGGGTCGAGCTGTCCTTGACCACCGGGTTCGCGTCTCCCACGCGCATCACGTCGCGCACGCGCACGAACTGCCGGCCGAGCGCGCCGCCCGGGTGCAGCGCGGCGAACTTCTCGGGAGAAAATGCCCGCCGGTCGAGCACGCTCATGGCCAGCGCGTCGCCCAGCGCCAGGAGCGCGATGGTGGACGCCGTGGGCGCGAGGCCCATCGGGCAAGCTTCGCTGATGGGCCCGATGTCGAGCACCACGTCGGCCGCGCGCGCGAGCTGGCTGCCGGCGTCGCCGGTCATGGCGACGATGGGCACCGAGAGCCGCTTGAGCGAGGGGAGCAACCGCACCAGCTCGTCGGTCTCGCCGCTGTTGGAGAGCGCGAGCACCAGATCGCCCGCGACCAGCCTGCCGAGATCGCCGTGCAGCGCCTCGGCCGGGTGCAGATAGAGCGAGGGGGTGCCGGTCGAGGCAAAGGTCGCGCTCAGCTTCTGGGCGATGAACCCCGGCTTGCCCATGCCGGTGACGACCACGCGGCCGCTGCAGGCGAGCACCATCTCGACCGCGCGGGGAAACGAGCCATCGAGCCGGCGGGCGACGCCTTGCAGCGCCTCGATCTCGACGCGCAGCACCCGCTGGGCGGACTCGAGCGCCGCGCTCTCGTTGGCGTCGCTTGTGGCAGGGGCGGTGGTCAATCGGCGCCGGGAGGCCATCGGGGGGCGTGGACTATCACGGCCGGGTGGCCGCGTCATCCGCGGAAGCCTGACCTCCGTGCCAGCACGGATGGCCACTCATGGGTGGCTTTCCGGCCTTGACGCGACGCGGCCGCGGCCCTAGATGAATGAGCCCTCATTCAGCCGGGAACTCCGTTGCAAGCTCGTGAACAGAAGACCGACAAGCGGGCCCGCATCCTCGAGGCCGCGGTGCGCGTGTTCGCCGAGCGCGGGTTCTTCAACGCCACCGTCGCCGAGATCGCGCGCGCGGCCGGCGTGGCGGACGGCACCATCTATCTCTACTTCAAGAGCAAGGACGACCTGCTCCTCCAGCTCTTCGAGGAGAAGATGGCCGAGCTGCTCTCGTCGGCCGAGGCGGCGCTCGCGGAGGAGACCACCGCGCCCGCCCGCTTGTCGCGCTTCATCGAGCACCACCTGGCCGCCGTCGAGAAGAACCCCGAGCTGGCCGCGGTGCTGATCGTCGAGCTGCGGCAGAGCGCGCAGGCCCTCCGTCCGAATGAAAAAGCGCGCCTGCAGAGCTACCTCGAGGTGATCGCCGAAGTGGTGCGCAAAGGACAGGAAGCGGGCGAGCTCGATTCCGCCGTGACGCCATCCGTGGTGAAACGGGCCGTCTTCGGCGCGCTCGACGAGCTGGCGCTCGGCTGGCTGCGCTCGGCGCGCCGCACCTCGCTCAAGAAGACCGCGGCCGAAGTGGCTGCGTGGCTGGTCCGCGGGCTGTTGCCAGTGGAACGCGATTCACAGGGAGGCAAGCCGTCGTGAAGATCCTCGTCACCGTCAAGCGAGTCGAAGACTACGAATCGAAGATCAAGGTGAAGCCGGACCACACCTGGATCGTCACCGAGGGCGTCAACTACCGCGCCAACCCGTTCGACGAGATCGCCGTCGAGGAGGCGCTGCGCCTGCGCGACGCCAACATGCCCTCGGAGGTGATCGCCGTCAGCATCGGCCCGGCGGCCGCGGTGGCCGAGATCAGGAGCGCGCTGGCGATGGGCGCCGACAAGGGCATCCTCGTCAAGCAAGACGGCTTTATCGATTCGGACGCGGTCGCGCGCGTCTTGCAAAAGATTATCGAAAAAGAGAAGCCCGACCTCGTCCTGATGGGCAAGCAGGCGGTGGACGTGGACGACAACGTCACCGGGCAATTGCTCGCCGAGTACCTGGGCTTTGGGCAGGCGACGTTCGCCAGCAAGAAGGAGTCGCTCGAGTCGCCCGAGGAGAAGGCCAAGAAGCCGGGCGTCCAGCTCGCGGCCGACAAGAAGTCAGCCAAGGTCTGGCGCGAGGTGGACGGTGGCCTCGAGTGCCTCGAGGTGGCGCTGCCGGCCATCGTCACGGTGGACCTGCGCCTCAACGTGCCGCGCTATGCGTCCTTGCCGAACATCATGAAGGCGAAGAAGAAGCCCATCGAGGAGCTGGCGTTTGCGACGCTCGGCGTCGACGCGGCGCCGAAGGTCAAGATCCTCAAGGTCGAGCCGCCGCCCGCGCGCACCGCGGGCATCAAGGTGGCCGACGTTCCCACGCTTGTCGAGAAGCTGCACAGCGAAGCGAAGGTGATCTGACAATGGCGACCATTCTCGTCGTAGCCGAGCAGGCCAAGGGGCAGCTGAAGAAGGCGACGTTCCACGCCTTGGGCGCCGCGCAGCAGCTGGCGCAGCGCACGGGCGGCCAGGTGCACGCGGTGATCATCGGCGAGGGCGTGGGCGAGGTGGCAAAGCAGCTCGCCGGCGCCACCGTGCACGTCGTCGATCACGCGGCATTTGCAAATCCGCTGGCCGAGACGCACGCGGCGGCGGTCGCGGCAGCGGCCAAGGCGGCGGGCGCGAGCCACGTCGTGATCGCGGCGACGACCTACGGCAAGGACATCGCGCCCCGCGTGGCGGCCAAGCTCAGCGCGGGTCTGGCGAGCGACGTGCTCGGCTTCGCCGGCGAGGGCGCGAACGTCACCTTCAAGCGCGCGATGTGGGCCGGCAACGCCATCGCCACCGTCGAGGTCACGACCGCCGTCAAGGTCGTCAGCGTGCGCGCGACCGATTTCCCGGCGGCGGCGGCAGGCGCTGCCACCGCGGTGCAGGCCTTCAGCGTCGACGCTCCCGCAGCGAAGACGAAGTACGTCGAGTTCAACGAGGTGAAGTCGGCGCGGCCCGAGCTCACCGAGGCCAAGTTCGTCGTCTCCGGCGGCCGCGGCACCAAGGGCGACTTCAAGGCCGTCGAGGCGCTGGCCGACGTGCTCGGCGCCGCGGTGGGCGCGAGCCGCGCGGTGGTCGACGCGGGCTGGCAGCCGAACGACCTGCAAGTCGGCCAGACCGGAAAAGTCGTCGCGCCGTCGCTCTACATCGCGGCCGGCATCTCGGGCGCCATCCAGCACCTCGCGGGCATGAAGGGCTCGAAGGTCATCGTCGCCATCAACAAGGACGCCGAGGCCCCGATCTTCCAAGTGGCCGACTACGGCCTCGTCGCCGACTTGTTCAAGGCGCTTCCGGAGTTGACCGAAGCCGTCAAGAAGCTGAAGGCCTAGATATGGCCGACAGCCGCTAGCCGTGGAGCTTCTCGCCCGCCTTGGCGTGCACCGCGTCCCCGTGCCGGTGCCATTTCCCGAGGCGGGCGGGCCAGCCAACGTCTATGTGATCGAAGAGGAGGGCGGCGGTCTCGCGCTCTTCGACGCCGGCATCGGCACGCGGGAGGGCGAGGCGGCGCTGCTCGCTGGATTCACCGCGATCGGCAGGTCGCTCAGCGAGGTGCGCCGCATCTTCATCTCGCACGGCCACCTCGATCACTACGGCTACGCGCGGGCGGCGCAGGAGGCCAGCGGCGCGCCCGTGCATTGCCACGAGCGGGACCACGACAAGGTCACCTGGCGCGACCGCGACCCGGCGCGCGTGGAGCGATATTTCGAATATCTGGCGCGGCTCGGCGCGGGCCCCGAGCTGCGCGCGCTGGCGACGCACTTCCAGCGGCAGATCGAGTCGATGGCCCGGCCGCTGCCGCACGTCGAGCCGCTGGCCGCGGGCACAAGGCTGCACTTTGCAAAGTTCGACGCCGAGGTGCTGCACCTGCCCGGCCACACTCCGGGCCTCGTCTGCCTCTGGGCCGAAGCCGAGCAAGTGCTCTTCAGCGACGACCACCTGCTCGAGCGCGTGAGCCCGAACCCGATGCTCGACCTCGGCGACGGCAAGGAGCCGCCGCACCAGGCGCTGGTCGAGTACCTGCGCTCGGCGGTCAAGGTGAGGGCGCTGCCCGTGCAGCTGGTCGCCCCTGGCCACGGCGAGACGTTCACCGGCCATGCGCAGATCATCGACCGGCTGCTCGCGTTCTACGAGAAGCGCCAGGCGCTGATGATCGAGAGGCTGCGCGAGCACGGGCCGCTCGCCCCTGCGCGGCTGGCGCCGCTGGTGTTCCCGAACGCGCGGCCCCACCACCAGTATCTGATCCTGAGCGAGGTGATGGGCAACCTCGAGGTGCTGCAGGAGCGGGGCAAGGTGGCCCGCGCCGAGCGCTCGGGAAAGTGGGTCTTCGAGGCGGTGGTTTGACCTGACCCGGGGCTGGCCCTAAATCAGGTTGGTGCCAGACCCGACGCCGCCCTCGCTCGACGCACGGCCCGCGCGCAGGCGCGAGGTGCTGTTTCGCGCGCGCGGCGACGAGATCGTCATCCCGCTCGACGAGCCCGCTGGCGCTGAGCATGAGCTGACTCGGGTCGGCGGCCGCATCTGGCAGCTCTGCGACGGCCGGCACACGCTCTTGCAGATCGCCGAGCAGCTCACCGCGGAATTGCAGGTCGACCCGCGCGAGGCCCGGATGGACGTGACCGCCCTGGTGGCGCAGCTCTGCGAGATGAGGCTCCTGCAGCTCGACGCAGAGCAGGGCGCATGAAGCACCTCTGGCGCGCCGCCTGGCTCCTGGTCCCGCTCGCGTTCGTGACGGAGAAGGTGCTGCATCGAGAAGCGCTGGCGTTCGCGCTGGCCGTGCTCTCGCTCTTGCCGCTGGCGCGCTCGATGGGCCGCGCGACCGAAGAGCTGGCCGAGCGCCTGGGTCCCACGGCCGGCGGCCTGCTCAACGCGACGTTTGGCAACGCGGCCGAGCTCATCGTCGGCCTCTTTGCCGTCGCCCACCGGCGCGTCGATCTGGTGAAGGGCAGCATCACCGGCAGCTTGATCGGCAACCTGTTGCTCGTCGGCGGCGGCGCCATGTTCGCGGCCAGCTTGCGCAACAAGCGGCCCCGCTTCAACCGCACCGGCGCCGCGGCCAGCGTCTCCTTGCTCTTCCTCGCCCTGGTGGCGATGGCCACGCCGACGCTGCTCAGCGGCATGCGCGCGCCCGGCGCGCCGTCGCTCTACGGCCTCTCGATCGCCATCTCCGTCCTGCTGCTCGGGATGTACGGCCTCTCGCTGCTCTTCCAGCTCCGCACCCACGCCTCTCTGTTGATGCCGCCGCCGCAAGCGACCCCTGCGCGCGGGGTGCCGGCGCAGACCCCGCTCGCCATCCGCGCGCTCGAGGGAAATGCCGGCCGCGCCTTCCTCCTGCTCGGCGCCTCGGGGGTGGCCACCGCCATCTCCAGCGAGGTGCTGGTCTCGAGCCTCGAGGGGGCGCTGCAGACCTTCCACCTGCCCGAGGCGTTCGTCGGCGTCGTCATCGTCGCCCTGGCCGGAAACGCCGCCGAGCACTCCACCGCCGTGACGCTCGCGCACAAGGGGCAGCTCGACGTTGGCCTCGGCATCGCCTGGGAGTCGTCCAAGCAGATCGTCCTCTTCGTCGCGCCGGTGCTGGTGCTCTTCGCCGCGGCGTTGGGCGTCCCGCTCGACCTCGCCTTCCGCCCCTTCGAGGTGGCAGCGGTTGCGGTGGCGGTGTTGGCGACGGCGCTGGTGGCGCTCGACGGCGAGACCAACTGGCTCGAGGGCGCCTTCCTCATGTGCGTCTACGCGGTGCTCGCGCTCGGCCTCTACTTCGTGCAATAGACGGCGCCCTCATGGCGGACCTGGCGCTGGTCGCGATCATGGCGGTGTGGGGCAGCTCGTTCGCGATCATGCGCACGCTCCTGTCGGGCGGCGCCCAGTCGGCCGCCTCGCCGCTCTTGCTCCTCGGCGCGCGGATGGCGCTCTCCTCGGTGCTGCTCTCCGTCGCGCTGGCCCTTGGCGGGCAGCTGCGGCCATTCTTCGCGCCTGACGCGCGCAGGCTGCTGCGCGACGGCCTGCTCTGCGGCGCGCTTTTGGCGGGCGGCTTCCTCTTGCAGAGCGAGGGCCTCTCGCGCACCACCGCCTCCCGCAGCGGCTTTCTCACCGGCCTGCTGGTCGTCTTCGTGCCGCTGCTCGAGCTGATCTTCTTCAAGAAGCGCCCGCCCGCGGCAGCGCTCGCCGGCGTGCTGCTCGCGTTTTGCGGGATGGCGCTGCTCAGCGGCCCGTGGCGGCAGTCGTCCTCGGCGACGTTGCTCGGCGACGCGCTCACGGTGGGCTGCGCCATCGTCTTCGCCGGCCACATCCTGCTGCTCGGCCGGGTCGCGGCGCGCCACCCGGTGCTGCCGCTCACGCTCCTGCAGCTGGCCAGCGTCGCTGCGGCGGCGTTGCTGGTCGGGCCTCTCATCGAAGAGCAGCATCTGGCCGCCCGCCCGCAGCTCTTGCTCGCGCTCGCCTATCTGGCGCTCTTCTGCACCTTGCTGGCCTTCGCCGTCCAGACCTGGGCGCAGCGGCACACGACGCCGGTGCGCATCGCGCTCATCTCCGCCCTCGAGCCGGTCTTTGCCGCGCTCTGGGCCGCGCTCATCCTGGGCGAGCGCCTCTCGCCCCCCGAGCTGATCGGCGGCGCGCTCATCATCGCCGGGGTCCTGGTCGGCGAGGCCGGCTCGTTCCTGGTCCGGCGCGCCGAGGGCAAGGCTTGATCGCCGAGCTCGACACCCGCGGCCACGCGCTGCGCCTGCGCGGCACGGATTTGGAGCTCGACGCGCCGGGCCGCTGCCCGCTTGGCTTCGTCTCGCACGCGGGCCGCGCCGGCAGCGCCTTGCCCGAGCGCGCCATCCTCACCGCGGCCACGCTCTCGCTGGTGCAGGCAAAGGGGGCGCGGGCGCTCGACCGATCTCTCCCCCTGCTCGCCACCTACGGGCGCGAGTTCACGCTCGGCCAGCTGGAGCTGGCGGTCTTTCCCGCCGGCACCGTCCTCGGCTCGGCCCAGCTTCGCTGCGATCTGCGCGGCAAGCGCATCGTCTATGCGGCGGATCTGGGCGGCGTCGATGAAGCGGCCCCCGAGACCGCCGAGCCCCGCGCCCAGCTCGAGGCCGATACATTGATCCTGGGCGCGAGGTATGGCGACCCGCGTTATAAATTTCCTCCGTTTCAAAAAGCGCTGGCAAAGGTCTCCGAGTTCGTCCGCCGCGCGCTCGCCGACGGGTGCTCGCCGGTGCTGTTCGCGGCGCCGCTCGGCAAGTCGCAGGAGATCGCGAGGCACCTTGGCCGCGAGGGCCATCCGGTGCGCTTGCATCCGTCGGCCCATCGCTTCCTGGCGGCATATCGGGCCGCTGGCGTGACTATCGAAAATACAACGCTGCTGGATTCACCCGCGGCCAAGGGCGAGGTGCTGATCGCCCCGGCTGGATCGCGGCTCGACCGCTTCCAGCGCGGTCCGGCGCGATCGTGCTTGATCTCGGGCGCCGCGGCCGACCCCGGCGCCGCAGCGCGCGCCGGCGCAGAGGAAGCGGTGCTGCTCTCCGACCAGGCCGACCACGCGCAGCTTCTTGAGTACGCAAAAAAAAGCGGCGCGCGGCTGGTGTTGACGCTGGGCGACGGAGCCGAAGCGCTGGCGTCCGCCCTGACCGCGGCTGGGATGGCGGCCGAGCCGGTCTTCGGCGACCGACAGCTCCCGCTGCCCGGCGTTGCATGAGTTCGTTGTGGCCGATGATTCGCCCCCCGCTTCTTGACATGCAACGATGCTTCGAGGAAAAGCGCCGTATCCTTTTTCCTAACACCGCACTCACTCATTACTCAGGAGGCAGCCGATGCTGCTCCGACGATCCGGCCCGCTCGCGCTAGCGCTCGCCGCCGCTGCCTGTGCTCCTTCGGTGCCTCAAGTCGCCGGCCCGAGCGAAGTCGATGTGGCGGTCTTTGACCCCTCGAACTCGCTCCTGCCCCAGCCGAACGACCTGATCCTCGCCCAGGACGTGAACGGGCTGCCGGTGTCCGCGGCCCAGCGCGACCTGCTGCTCGAGTTCCAGAAGGCGGGCGGCTTTCCGAACGATCAGGAAGTGGCCATCACCATCGACTTCCGCGCCATCCAGGTGAACGCGCAGGGGCAGAACATCCTCGGCTATCCCGACCTGGACCTGACCTCGTTCAACGCGGGCAACTTCGCGGTCTTCGCCATCAACACCTCGACCGGCTCGGTCTCGGCGGCGAAGCTCGAGCCCATCACCGCGGCCGACTACTCGAACCAGAACGACCACGGCACGCTCACCCTGCACAACAAGGGCAAGGTGCGCTGGACCCCCGGGGCCCAGTACGTCGTCGCCATCCGTGGCGGACCGAGCGGGCCCAAGCTGAAGAACGGCAACCCCATCGGCCCCATGCCGACCACCTTCTTGCTCACGCAGGACCAGAAGCTGAACGACCCCGCCAACCAGGCGCTGCTCATCACCCAGCTCGGCAGCCGCGCGGCAGCCGCGGCGGCGGGCGAGCAGCTCGAGGCCATCCGCAAGGGCTACCTCGGCGCGTTCACCATCATCGACAGCGTCTTCCCCCACCGCGAGCTGGCGCTCATCCAGACCTTCAAGATCGCCCCGCTCGCCGGCGCCCACGTCGAAGTGGACCCGAGCTCGGGCCAGGTGCCGCTGCCTTCGAACTTCCTGCTCGACCCGGCCAACGGCGGCAAGACCGTGGTCAAGAACCCTGCCTTCGGGCCGCTCGCGGCCGGCATCGCCACGCTCGATGGCTTCAGCACCACCGCGATGCTGATCATGCCCACCTCGGGCAACGTTGACACCTTCACCGTGCGCAACGCGGCCAGCGGGGCGCTGCAGCAGACGGTCGCCCTCTACGAGCTGACCGCCACGGGCGCGGTCCAGGTGGACGCCAGCACCTACGAGTCCGAGCCCTCGGCCATCTCCGGCACCCCCGCCGGCGTCACTGGCTGCGTCCCGACCGCGGCCGGTCAGTGCTTCTCGCCGATCATCGGCCTGCAACCCGGCGCCCCGGCACTCTCGCACGGCAGCGGCGCGTTCGCGACCAGGCCCCTGAAGGAGAACACCACCTACGGCGTGGTGGTGACGTCGCGGGTCAAGGACTCGAGCGGCAACCCGCTCTCTCGGCCCACCGTCGCCAAGATCCTGCTCTTCAGCGACCCGCTCGTCACCGTCAACGGCACGACGGTCAGCTCGAACCTGGCCGGCATCGACGCCGGCACTGCGGGCGGCCTCGAGGTGATGCGGCAGCAGCTCGTCCCGGTCATCGCCAAGGCGAGCGCCGACCTCGGCATCACCAAGGACGACGTGGCGATGGCGTACACCTTCCGCACGCAGACCATCACCGGCGTCGCGGCGCTGACCGACCCGACCAAGCAGTCGGGCGCGCTGCAGCTGGCCGCGGCGCCGTACCAGAAGGACTCGACCGGCGCGGACAAGTTCCCGGCGGTGCCCGTCTGCGGCGCTCCGGCGGCGGCGCTCGGCCTGCCGGCGTGCACCACCGAGACGGTCGCGCAGGCGTTCACGCGCTTTGGCGTCGACACGAACGTGGTCAACCCGACCAACCTCGCCGCGGTCCTCGAGGTGAACATCGCCACGCTGAACCTCCTCGATCCCGCGACCGGCGCCTTCCGGCCCGACCCCAGCGTTTGCGCCACGGTGGCCGGCAACTGCATCGAGTTCGTCCGCGCCACCATCACCGTGCCCATCCCCACCAAGGTCACGACGGCGTGCCCGGCCCCCACCGGCCTCACTGGCAGCAACTGCGCGCCGCTGGTCGTCTATCGCCACGGCATCGGCGATGGCCGCGGCGACCTCTTGACGATGGCCGACGCGCTCGCCGCCAAAGGAATGGTCGGCGTGGCCATCGACGCGGCCAAGCACAACGACCGCTCCTGGTGCAGCGTGGATGCCGAGTGCGCGCCCGGCAAGACCTGCGTCGCCGACCCCGCGCTGGCCAACCAGGGCGACACCGTCAAGCCCGGCCACTGCGGCGGCGCGCCCGGCGGCTTCCAGTACCAGCCCGTGCTCTGCAAGGCCGGCAGCGTCGCAGCCAGTTGCACGGGCTACGACTCGACCAAAGGCGGCAGCGCGGTCGGCTCGGGTGACTTCCTCATCTCGGGCAACCTCTTCCGCTCGCGCGACACGCTCCGCCAGGACATCATCGACCAGTCGATGCTGGTGCGCGTGATCGCGCCGTTCGCTCCCCCGACGGCAGGTACGCACTACGTCTTCGAGACGCTCAAGGGCATCGGCGTCGCCACCAACGGCACGCCCATCGCCATCTTCCCGGGCGGGCCCACCGGCGGCATCTACTGGCTCTCGCAGTCGCTCGGATCGATCAGCGGCACGGTGGACACCGCGGTCAACCCGCGCTTCAGCAAGGTGGCGCTCAACGTCGGCGGCGGCACGCTCATCGACACCTTCACCAACGGTAGCTACAAGGCCAAGCTCGCGCCGCTGCTCGCTTCGCTCGGCATCACGCCGGGCACCGCCGCGTATCTGCAGTTCATCAACGTGGCCAAGTGGATCATCGACCCCGCCGATCCGATCAACTTCGCCAAAAATCTCAAGACGGCGCCGCTGCCGAACTTGCTGATCGGCGGCACCTCGGCGATGCCGGCCAAGAGCGTCCTCGGCCAGCGGGCGCAGTGCGATTCGACCGTGCCTGATGCGTTCAACCTCGAGCTCTACAGCAACATCGGGCTGCCCTACTTCAGCAACGTCAACCCGGGCACGCCGAACGTGGCCGGGTCGGCGGTGACCGTGTTCACCACCACCAACGCCGCCACCGTTCCCCAGGCCTGCCCGGCCGGTGGGATCACGCATGGCTTCATCACCAACTGGGTCACTCCGACCCTCACGATGGAAGCGCAGGCCGACGCCGCTGCCTTCCTCGCCACCGACACCGTGCCTGCCCCGATCGAGGTGCCGTAATGAACCGCAAGATGACGCGCCTCTTTCTTGCCGCCTCGCTGTTCGCTCCTGCGGCCTTCGCGAACGGCTACCACTTGCCCATCACCAACCCGCGCGACCTGGCGTTTGGCGGGTCGGGCACCGCGGCGATCCAGAACAGCGCCTCCGCGACCTACGCCAACCCGGCGGCGCTCGCTGGGCAGGACGGGCTTGGCCTGGTCGGCGACCTCGAGCTGATCACGCTCACCTCCAAGTGGCAGGACCCCGCGGGGATCCCGGGCGCCACTGCCCAGGCGCAGACGACGCCCAAGGCAACGTTTCCGCCGGCCTTCTACGCCTCGTACGGTGACAAGCTGTTCGGCCACAACGCGGCCATCGGCGCCGGCTTCTCGGTGGCGGGCGGCGGCCTCGAGTACTGGCCGAACAACTGGCCGGGCCGCGCGCAGATCATCACCGTCGATCGCCGCTCGTTCGCCTTCGATCTGGCGGTCGCGTACCAGCCCATCGACATGCTCAAGCTGGGCGGAGGCCTCATCTACATGCGCACGCAGGAGAAGCTGGTGCAGGGGCTCGACTTCCTCTCCAGCCAGGGCGACGTGCAGCTCGGCACCGCGGGCGGCGCGTTCAGCTTCCAGATCGCCGGCGAGCTGCAGCCGCTGCCCGGCCTGCGCATCGGCATCGACTATCGACACAAGGCCGACCAGCAGCTGACCGGCAACGCGCACTTCGGCCACGTGCCCGACAGCTTCGGCAACCAGCTGCGCGACCAGACCGCCGCCCACGACCTGACCTTCCCCAACGTGCTGCAGGCGGGCGCCTCGTACCAGGTGACGCCGGACCTGCTCGTCAACGTCGGCTACCTGCTCGTGCGCTGGGTCGTCTACAAGGCCGATGTCTTCGTCGGCGGCCAGGGCCTCGTCGTCAACGTGCCGCACGACTACCACAACGGCTATGGCCTCAGCGTGGGCGGCGAGTACAAGCTGCCGACGTTCGGGCCGGTGAGCGGCCTCGTGGTGCGGCTCGGCTTCGAGCGTGTCTCGTCGCCGCAGCCGACCGACACGCTGCAGCCCGCCATTCCGGACGCCAACAGCACCTCGCTCTGCGCCGGCCTTGGCTACCGCATCTCGCCCAAGGTCGACATCGACGCGGGATATAAGCTCGCCATCCTCGACACCATCACCTCCACGGGCACCGCGGCCTTCCCGGGCACGTACGACACCACCGCGCACTTCATCAGCGCGGGCGTCACCTACCGCTTCGGCGGAGTGGACGCGCCGGCCACCCGCACGCCGTAACTCGAAGGTTCGAATCAAAACCAGAGGCGCGGAGAGCGCGGAGGAAGCATTCCTTTTTCAGGAAGCCTCCTCAGCGAACTCCGCGTCTCCGCGTCAGGCGTCTTGAGGTCTAGGCGAGCGCCCACCGCTGGCTGCCGTCGCGCCTGGCGCGGCCGTCGCGCTCGAGCTTGAGCAGGTGGGCGAGCAGGCTGCGCTCGGCGAAAGGGTAGAGCGCCGGGTTCACGTCCTGATACGCGCCGGGAACAAGCTCGGCGGCGGTGGCCGGTGCGCCCGCGGCGCGGAGCGAGCCGAAAACCTTCTCTTCGCGCTCGAGCCGATGCGCCACGTATTGCGAGAGCCGTGCGACGCCCCCCGCGATCACCGGGCCGTGCGCGGGGTAGAGCGTCCCTGGACCTAGATCGATGAGCCGATGCAGCGAGGCCAGATAGTCGGCCATGTCGCCGTCGGGCGGGTCGATGATGACGGTGCCGACGCCGGCGACCAGATCGCCCGCGATCACCGCGCGGCTCACGTCGTCGAAGAGGCAAGTGTGGCCGCGCGTGTGGCCCGGGAGCACGAGGCACCGCCAGCGCGCGGCGCCAAGCTCGAGCGGCTCGCCGTCGGTGAGCACCTTGTCGATGCGCACCCCGGACTGCAGCTCGCCAAGCCGCGCGGCCGTCAGCGCGCTCGCGGCGACGGGCAGCCCGAGCTTCGCCGACAGCGCCATCGCGCCCGCGACGTGGTCCACGTGCTCATGGGTCAAGAGAATCCCGCGCGCGGTGCGGCCCTCGGCGGCGAGCGACTCGAGCGACCGCTCGAGCAGCGCCTGCTCCTCTTGCCAGGGCGAGCCAGGGTCCACGACCCACAGGTCGTCCTCGCCGAGCAGGAAGCAGTTGGTGTGCGTGGCGGGCGGCAGCGTCTCTGAGCGAAGCGGGACGACCATGACCCCTCGCTGGAACTCGATGCGCTGCACGACGTAGCTCTCGATGGGCAGCTTCCAAGGCGCGCGCGACGGGTCCGCGAGCAGCGGCTGCACGTTGTCGGGATGCGCTTGCGCCTCGGGCAGCGCGAGGCAGCGGAGGATGTGCCACGCGGGAGGGTGTAAAAGTGCACTCCCCGCTTCCCAGCGCTGCAGCGCCGCGGCCGGGGTGATCCACTCGCCGTCGGAGAGCTCGCCGGGCCACACCTCGGCTGCCTGGCCCTCCGGCAGCTCGACCAGGTAGAAGCGCGCGTCGAAGCGCACGGGCATCTGCGGCGGCGTGATCCAGCGGCCGGCGAAGGGAAAGCGTGCCCCCTCGATGCGCAAGCCGTGGCGTTGCACGAAGGCGCCAAAGCCCGGCCCGCGGCCGCGGTCCTCGAGCAGGCCGCGGCGAGTGGCAGCGCGCTCCTCGGCGGAGATCCTCTCGGCGCCGTCAACCGCCAGGACGCCTGTCTCCTCGAACAGCTCGCGCGCGGTGGCCGCGACGCACGCGGGGTCGCTCGCATGCGGGACGGGCAGCGCAGCGTCCGCCTCGTCGACGCGCCCGCCCGCGAAGGCATAGAAGCCGCCCGCGAAGCGAAGCTGCTCTCCGCGCCGCACCCAGAACACTTCCACGCAGCCCGCGGCGCCCCGCCGCCAGAGCACGGCAGAGCCCGACAGGCGCACCTTGGTCTGCCCTTCGGTCATCCCATCCTCCGTTGCCGTCCGCACCCGCGGCAGGTCCGTATCATGGGCAGCACCTTGCACCCGCTGGCCCGATCGTCTACGAGAGGCACGCGGCGGCCCCCCGCGCGCCCTGGAGCAGAAGATGTTCTATCTGGCCCCGCACCCGAAGCTCGACCGCCCGCGCCGCGGCAGCCCCCGCATGTTCACCATCGACTGGGTCGAGAAGTACTTCTCCCGCGTGCGCCCCTTGCACGTGGTGGCCATCTGGGTGCCCTTCACCCTCTGGATGGCCTGGAAGGCGCTCGCGGTCGCGCAGGTCTCGGCGCTGGCCTTCGCCCTCTTCATCCCCCTGGGCGTCCTCTTCTGGACCCTGACCGAGTACTGCCTGCACCGCTTCGTCTTCCACTTCCACCCGGCCGAGGACTCGCCGCTGCAGAAGGACCTGTCGTTCCTGATCCACGGCATCCACCACGACTACCCCTGGGACGGCGACCGGCTGGTGATGCCGCCCACCGTCTCCGCGCTCATCGCCATCCTGCTCTGGTTTCCCAGCAAGGCGTTGATGGGCGGCAACGTCTACGCCTTCTTCGCGGGCCTCGTCGGCGGCTACCTCTGGTACGACCTCGCGCACTATTACGTCCACCACGGCGTGCCAAGGAGCGCCTTTGGAAAGTGGATGCGCAAGTACCACCTGACGCACCACTTCGCGACGCCCACTGTGCGGTACGGCATCACTTCGCCGCTCTGGGATCTGGTCTTCGGGACCTATCCGAAAGACTCAATCCAAGAGAAGGCCGACGAGCTGGAAGCCCGCGCCTAGCGCGCTCCTCGTGCACATCCGCGATCCAATCCACGGCGCCATCGAGGTCACTGCCGACGAGCGGGCGCTGATCGACAGCCCGCAGTACCAGCGGCTGCGCAACGTCAAGCAGCTCGGGTTTGCCGACCTGGCGTTTCCCGGCGCAACGCACACGCGCTACGCGCACGGCCTCGGCGCGATGGCCGTGGCGACGCGCATCTTCGACCTGCTCGCGCCCAAGCTGCAGCTGCCCGAGAGCGACCGCGTGCGCTTCCGCCAGCTCCTGCGCCTCGCGGTGCTGTTCCACGACCTGGGCCACGCGCCGCTCTCGCACGCCACCGAGCGGATCATGCCCCAGGCCTCCGAGCTGAAGCTGCCCGCCTGGGTGCGCGGCGACTCCGCAGGGCGGCGCGCTGACCACGAGGACTACACGCTCAAGCTGGTGCTCGATTCGGGCCTCGCCGCCGAGATCTCGCGCCGCTTCTCTGCCCGCGGCATCGAGCCGGCGCACGTGGCCGGCCTGATCTTCGGCGAGCGGCCCCCCGGCGCCGACCCTTATCGAATCGGCCCTCTCGATTACTTGCCGATCTTGCGATCGCTGGTCTCGGGCGAGCTCGACGCCGACCGGATGGATTACCTGCAGCGCGACTCCTTCTTTACCGGCGTCAACTACGGAAAGTTCGACCTCGACTGGCTGATCCAGAACCTGGCCGGCATCGAGCGCGACGGCAAGGTCCTGCTGGCGCTGCAGCACCGCGCCGTCTTCGCCTTCGAGGATTTCCTGCTCTCGCGCTACCATATGTTCCTCTCGGTCTATTTCCACTATGCCTCGGTCGGATACGAGGTCTTGTTGCAACGCTATTGCGATACCAACGGCGGCGAATATGCGCTGCCCGCCGATATCGACGAATACCTGCAGCACGACGACGTGGCGCTGATCTCGGCGCTGCGGCAGAGCAAGAACCCCTGGGCGCTGCGCGTCGTCCGGCGGCAGGGCTTTCGCATGCTGGTCGAGGCCAACGAAGAGTCGTCTGTGGCCGCCCAGGCCGCGCTGCTCGACGAGGCCGGCATCGACTGCTTCAAGACCACCTCGCGCGGCGTGCTCTCGACCTACGGCAGCGAGGCGCCCCTCTGGGTGATCTCGCCGGCGCGCGGCGAAGTGCCCATCGCCGAGTACACGCCGCTCTACGATCGGTATCGCGATCCGGCGACGCTGGCGCGGCTCTACGTCGTGCCAGAGCGGGCCGACGAGGCGCGGCGTGTGCTCGGCATCACAGGCGCCGCGTAGTTCAAGCCCGGGCAAATCCCGCCTCTTGCTCCCGCCGTCCTCGCCTTCACCCTGCTTGGCGCTGCCGGCGCCAAGAGAACACCCGCTGCGCCGTGGCTCGCGAAGCCATCAACACCCAGTGCTTCAACGGCGGCGACCCTGGTCACAGGACGGCCGCTTCGCAAGCGCGCACCGCCGAGGCATTCTGCGCCGCCAAGATCGCGCAGAAGCGCCCTGCCTGCCAGTAGGACCCAAAGGAGCTCGTGGCCCACGACGTCAAAGCGCTCAAGCTGCAGATTGAACAAGCCTTCGCCGGGTCGTCCCGTCCGGCCGAGAGCGACATCGTCTACCAGAACGAGGGCCACCAGGAGGCGCGCGAGATCCGCGAGGCCTTCTCCGGCAAGACCTGGCAGCAGCTCGACGCAAAGCTCGCGCAGTATCACCACGACGCGCTCTCGTTCTTCAGCCCGAATGGGTTCGTGCACTACCTGCCGGCCTGGCTGCACGGCTCGTTCGACCAGTCCAACGACCTCGCGCAGTACGCGGTCTTCGCGCTCAATCCGCCCGCCGACGCCAAGGAGCGCGCACGGTTCGAGAAGAAGATGGCCGGCTTCTCGGCGCCGCAGAAGAAGGCCATCGCCTCCTGGCTGCAGTACGTGCAGGACGACCGCAAGGACGAGTTCGGCAACGGCGAGCCCGCCGCGGCGCTGAAGTTCTGGAAGATCTGAGCCGGGCGCGCTTCGCGCCGGGTGCTCGCTGGGTGATAGAGTCGCGGCCCGATGGATTTGAACAAGCGCGTCGAGAAGCTGGGCGGCATCCTCGAGGCCGCGCAGGTGCTGGTCTCCGAGCGCGACCTCGGCAAGCTGCTCGTCCTCATCTTGCGCAGCGCCTCCCGCGTGGTCGAGGCCGATCGGTGCTCGCTCTTCCTCGTCGATCGCGAGCGCGGTGAGCTCTGGAGCAAGGTCGCGCAAGGGACCAGCGAGATCCGCTTTCCCATCGGCAAAGGCATCGCCGGCGCGGTGGCCGCCTCGGGCGAGGTGATCAACCTTGCCGACGCGTACGCCGATCCGCGCTTCAATCCGGGAATCGATAAGCAGACCGGTTATCGAACGACGTCGCTGCTCAGCGTGCCGATGAAGTCGCTCGAGGGCGAGGTGGTGGGCGTGCTCCAGGCGTTGAACCGCCAGGACGGCCAGCCCTTCAACGACGAGGACATCGAGCTGCTCGGCGCGCTCGGCGGCCAGGCGGCGGCGGCGGTCAACAACGCGCTCCTGCACCTCGAGATCGAGCGGCTCTTCGAGGGGTTCGTGCGCGCCAGCGTCGTCGCCATCGAGGCGCGCGACCCGACCACCGCGGGCCACTCGGGGCGGGTGGCGCGGCTCTCGATCGGGCTCGCCGACATCCTGCCGCGCGCCGGCGACACGGCGGGCCAGTGGAAGGGCCGCGCGCTCTCCACCACCGAGCGGCAGGAGCTGCGCTACGCGGCGCTGCTCCACGATTTCGGTAAAGTCGGCGTGCGCGAGAACGTGCTCGTCAAGGCCAACAAGCTCGAGCCCGGCGAGCTCGAGATGGTGCGCGCCCGCTTCGAGACCATCTACATCCAGGAAGAGCTCAAGGCCGAGCGGCTGAAAGTGGCGGCCCTGCTCGCCGGCGGGACCGAGGCGCACGGCCGCATCACGCTCATCGACGGCGAGCTGGACGAGCGCAAGCGCGACCTGTCCGGCATGCTCGAGTTCATCCTCGGGTGCAACCGGCCCACCGTGCTCCCCGAGGGAACCTTCGACCGCCTCGGCGTCATCGCCAAAGAGAAATATCCCAGCCCCTTCGGCGGCGATCGGCCCTTCTTGTCGGACGACGAGATCATCAAATTATCGATTCGCAAAGGCTCGCTCACCGAGCAGGAGCGGCGCGAGATCGAGTCGCACGTCAGCCACACCTTTCGCTTCCTCAGCCAGATCCCTTGGACGCGCGACTTGAAGCGGGTCCCCGAGATCGCCTACGGCCACCACGAGAAGCTGACCGGCCGCGGCTATCCGCGCGGGCTCAACCAGGTCGAGATCTCGGTGCAGACGCGGATGATGACCATCAGCGACATCTACGACGCGCTGACCGCGAGCGACCGGCCCTACAAGCGGGCGATGCCCAAGGAGAAGGCCTTCGACATCCTTCGCGACGAGGCGAAGCGGGGCGAAGTGGACGGCGATCTGCTCGCCGTCTTCATCGAGGCCGACGTGCCGGGCAAGGCGCCGCAAGAGCCCTGATCAATGACGTATTCGACGCGGGCGCAAAGATCGTAAGCTCGCGCCATGGCAGAGAGCCCCGACCAGCGCCCGTGGAGAGTCGGCCGGCGCGCGCTGCTCATTGGCGGCGCGGGGGTGGCCGCGCTGGCAGCGGTGAGCTCGCCGTTGATCCTGGGCGGGCCGGTGGCGCGCGGGCGCAAGTGGCTCTCGGCGACGGAGTGCGCCGCTGCCCGGGCGCTGGCCGAGACCCTCTTTCCCGCGGGCAGCGAGCGCGGCCTGCCGAGCGCCACCGAGGCTGACGTTCTCGGGCGGCTCGACGAGGCCATCGGCTGGATGAACCCCGAGGTGCGAAGGCTGCTCAAGCTTGGCCTGCGCGCTTTCGAGTATTCAACGCTGCCCGGCCACGCCGCGCGCTTCTCCCGGCTTCCCCTGCCCGCGCGCACCGCGGTGGTGCGAAGCTGGGAGCGCTCGAGCACCTACGCCAAGCAGGCCATCATCCTCTCGCTGCGCTTCCAGGTCGGCATCGCCTACTTCGAGTCCGACGTCGCCAAGGCCGCCTGCGGCTGGTCGCTCGGGTGCACGCCGTCCACGAGCCAGGGGTAACGCCGATGACGCCTCCGCAGCCGGTTGCCGGCGCTCTCCACGACGGCACGCACCTGCGCGACGGGCAGCGCTTCAAGTTCGATGTGGCCATCGTCGGCTCGGGCGCCGGCGGGGCGGCGGTCGCTTGCGAATTGTCGAAGCGCGGCATGAAGGTGGCCGTGCTCGAAGAGGGCCGCTCGTATGCGACCAGCGACCTGATCACCCGCCCGTCCTGGGCCTATCGTCATCTCTACCAGGGCCGCGGAGTCATGCCTGCCAAGGGTGATATTTTTATCCCCGTGGCGGCCGGACGCGCGGTGGGGGGCAGCACCTTCGTCAACAGCGCCATCTGCTTCCGCGCGCCCGATGACGTGCTGGCAGAGTGGGAGCGCGACTTTGGCTCGACCTGGACCAAGGAGCGCCTGGCGCCGCTCTTTGCCGAAATCGAGCACGCGCTCGAAGTGAAGAAGACCGAGCCCTCGCAGGCGCGCAACAACTCGCTGGTCTTCAAGCGCGGGGCCGAGAAGCTCGGCATGAAGGGCGACTTCATCTCCCGCAACGCGCCGGGCTGCGTCGGCTGCGGCGTCTGCCAGCTTGGCTGCCCCACCGGCGGCAAGGGCTCCGTCGATAAGAATTTGTTACCGACAGCCCTCGAGCACGGCGCGCGCATCTTTAGCGAAGTGCGCGCGACCAAGGTGCTGGTGGAGAAGGGCGTCGCCCGCGGGGTGGAGGCGACTTTCCTCGACCGCGAGAGCGAGGAAGCGCGCGGCACCGTCATCTTCGAGGCCGACCGCGTCTTCGTCAGCGCCGGCGCTTTCGGTAGCCCGCAGCTTTTGCAAAAGAGCGGGATTTGCAACTCCAGCGGCCAGCTCGGCGAGAACCTGCACATCCACCCGGGCTCGCCGGCCGGCGCCGAGATGGACGAAGAGGTGCGCTACTGGGACGGCGTCACCCAGGGCTATTACGTCCCGCTCGACCACGCCATCCTCGAGACCTTCACCGCCACGCCGGAGATCTTCTGGGCCTCGCTGCCGCTCGGGCAGATGTCGATGCGCAAGCTGAAGAACCTGGCCACTTGCGGCTGCATGATCCGCGACGAGGGCAAGGGCAGCATCCGCTACCAAGGCGAAGGCAAGCTGCCGGCCATCGAGTACAACCTGACGGATCTGGACAGGCAGCGCTTCATCCTCGGCAACCGGGCGCTCACGCGGGTCTTCTTTGCCGCCGGCGCGACCACCGTCTGGCCCATGCTCAACACCAACTTCGACGGATCGAAGACGCTCTCGGCCGCGCTGGCCCAGCTTCCCGACGATCTGCCCGTCAAGCGCATCACCCCTTACGGAAGCCACCCGCAGTCCACCTGCCGGCTCGGCGCCGATGCGAAGAACAGCGTCTGCAAGCCCACCGGCGAGACCCACGATGTGCAGCGCCTCTACGTCGCCGACGGCTCGCTCTTCCCCACGGCGCTCGGGGTGAATCCGCAGATCACCATCATGTCGATGGCCACCGGCATCGCGCGCGACGTCGCGCGGGCGGGATAGAGTCCGCGGCCATGTCCGAGCTCGGCGACGTCCAGCGAAAGCTCCTCACCGACCGCGTGGTGGCGCTCTTCGAGCCCATCGACGAGAGGGTCGCCGACCGCACCATCGGCCAGCTCCTCTATCTGGAAGAGATCGACGCCGAGCGCGAGGTGACGCTGTCGATCAACACGCCCGGCGGCTCGGTGCCCGCAGGATTATCGATTTTGCAAACCATCTGTACGCTCGGCACGCCCCTGCGCACGGTTTGCCTTGATCGCTGCGGCGGCGTCGCGACCTTGCTGCTCGCGGCCGGCACGCGCGGCCAGCGCACGGCGCGGCCCCACGCCCGCATCTCGCTCGACAAGCTGGCCGCAAAAGACGGCGAGGTGGCCGACCTCGGCTTGCAGTCGTTGCGCAAGACGTTGCTCACGCTGGTGGCGGCGCTGTCCGGCCAGACGCTGGAGCGCGTGACGCAGGACCTCGATCACGAGCTGGAATTGACCGCCGAGGGGGCGCGCAAGTACGGGCTCATCGACGAGGTCTTCGTCAAGCCGCCCGAGGATGGCAAGTGATCGACGCGGGCGCAGCAGAGGAGGCGCTGGAGCTTTTTCGGGCGCTCCTGCGCATCGACACCACCAATCCTCCGGGCAACGAGACGCCCGCCGCCGAGCTCTGCGCGCGCGAGCTCGCGGCGGATGGCCTCGCGCCGGTGCTCCTCGGCAGGACGGCCGAGCGGATGAACGTCATCGCCCGCCTGCGCGGTGACGGCTCCTTGCCGCCGCTCTTGCTGAACGCGCACCTCGACGTCGTGCCCGCCGAGCTCTCCGCTTGGAAGCACCCGCCCTTCGCCGGCGAGATCCACGACGGCTGGGTCTGGGGCCGCGGCGCGGTGGACATGAAGCACATGGCGGCGATGAGCGTGCAGGTCGTGCGGCAGCTCGCGCGCGAGAAGCTCAAGCTGCGGCGCGACGTCATCTTCTGCGGCTCGTGCGACGAGGAGGCCGGCAGCGCCGAGGGTGCGCGCTGGCTGATCGAGGCGCACCCCGAGCTGATCCGCGCCGAGTACGGCCTGGGCGAGGCGGGCGGCTTCTCGCTCCACCTCGCGGGCAGCACCTTCTACCCGATTCAGGTGGCGCAGAAGGGCGTGGTCTGGCTGACCATGCGCACGCGCGGCGAGCCCGGGCATGGTTCGGTCCCCAGGCCCAACGGCGCGGTCCCGAAGCTCGCCGACGCGATTGCCAAATTATCGAAGACGAGGTTGCCCGCGCACGCCACGCCCGAGCTGAAGCGCTTCGTCGGCGCGCTCGCCGCCGGGCTCAAGGGACCCGCGAAGGCCGCGCTGCCGCTGCTCGCGACCGAGACGATGGGCCCGCTTGCGCTGCGCGCCGCGGGCGACTCGAGCTTCACCCGCAGCTTCTCGGCGCTGCTCGCCAACACCGCCTCGCCGACGGTGCTGCGCGCGGGCAGCAAGAGCAACGTGCACCCGAGCGTCGCCGAGTGCGTCATCGACGGCCGCACGCTCCCGGGCCAGACGCGCGAGATGTTCTTGTCCGAGCTGCGCGCCGTGGTCGGCAAAGACGTCGAGCTCGATGTCTTCCTGGAGATCGAGCCCACCGTCTTCCCCAGCGACACTCCACTCTTCGCGCAGATCGCGCGCACGCTCGGCGAGCTCGAGCCCGGCGCAAAAGTGATCCCCTACATGGTGCCGGGCTTTACCGACGCGTTTGCCTTCAAGCAGCTCGGCTGCACCTTTTACGGATTTTCGCCGCTGCGGTTACCGAAAGACGGCCCGAGCTTCGGCGAGATGTTCCACGGCCACGACGAGCGCGCGCCGGTCGAGGGCTTCAAGTGGGGTCTGAACGCGCTGTACCAGGTGGTGCGCGAGTTCTGCAGCTAGCTTCGACCAGCGTGAACCTGCGCGGCTCTTCTCTTGCGCCGTCATTTGCGCTTGACCGTGGTCTGCACCCCCACCGCCTTCTCAAAGGCCTCGCGTGTCTTCTCGCGCGCCCTCACCTTGCCCAGCGCGGCCTCGAGGTCCTTGGTCTCGAGCAGGCAGGTCTCGCCCTTCAAGCCGTGCGTCTTGATCGACAATTTCCCATCGGGGCCGATGGTCACCTCGAGCTCGACTTTGTCGGGCATGGCGTCCCCCTACTTCCAGCGCGAGGCGGTGAGCTTGATGGTGCCGTCGAGCTGCTTCTCTTCTTTACCGATTTGATAACCCTTGCGCCGCAGCTCTTCGGTAATCTTCGCATACGCCCAGCGCTGGGTGATGCGCTCGGCCAGCGCTTTGCCGCGCCCGCCCTGGCAGTCGTGGGCAACAAAAGTCGCCTCGCCTGACTTGCGATCGACCTTGACGCCGACCTTGGCGCCTTCCTGATCGCTGACCACCAGATCGACGTCGTGCTCCTGGCCGTCGTCGGTCTGGAACTTCTTCGCCTGCACGTGGTCGAGGCCGCACTGGACCACCGCCTCGAGCAGGCCGGCCATGCCGATGACGACGATCTCGAGCGAGACCTGGTGGGACATCGTCTACCTCCGGAACCAGCGGCGCCGGCGGACCCCGCCCGGCGTGAAGAGCGAGATCATCGCATAGAAAAAGGCGATGGCGGCCACGCGCCCCATGCCCGTGCCGCGCACGAAGACGTAGGCGAAGACGCAGCCGATGCCGAAGAGCGCGATCGCCACGATCAGCCGCGCGCGCGTCGAGGGGATGTTGCGCAAGAGGCGCAAGCCCGGCGTCTCGCGGCGGCCCGCGCCCTGGCCGTGGCCATCGTCATCGGCCATCCAGGAGAGCCGGTCGCG
The DNA here is from genome assembly GCA_038231075.1 of Myxococcales bacterium. Classification (GTDB taxonomy): domain Bacteria; phylum Myxococcota; class Myxococcia; order Myxococcales; family 40CM-4-68-19; genus JBBRMA01. Next base: position 37,738 of record JBBRMA010000018.1, read on the forward strand.
CTCGCGGGCGGCGACCTCGCGGGCGAGCTGTTCGCCGAGCTCGCGCTGGGTGCGCGCCAGGGCCTCGGCCGAGGCCTCCCTGGCCTCGTTCATCTCCGCGAGCGCGGCGTCGGTCCGGGCGTCCTCGTCGCGCCGCCGCGTCCAGACCCACTCGTTGAAGGCGCGCTGCTCGGGGGTGTCGAGGCGAAAGCCGCAGTTCTGGCAGCGCTGGGCGAAGCGGCTCGAGTCGGCCTCGCACGAGACGCAGCGCTGGAACGGCTGGCTGCCCGGCGGCTCGGCTTCGGCCACCTCGGGGACCTCTTCGAGAGGACGCTGCTGTTGCCGGAAGCGCTCGTGGCGCCCTGGGGCTGGCTCGTCCAGGGCGGTCGCGACCGGCGGCGGCGGGGCCTTTCCGAAGCGGCCGGGGCTGGCGAGCGGCGCGGGCTTGTCGGCGAGGCGCTCGCGCGGCTTCTCGACCTTGCGAAACCGGCTGTGCGAGTCGTCGTCCACGATTATCGAAAGCGCGCGGCCACGCCGCCCTGCGAGCTGCTCAGCGCCCCCGAGGCGGGCCGCGTGCGCGAGGCGGCCCAGGAGCGCAGGCGCGCGATCTCCTCGGCCATCGTGGACGAGAGCGGGAAGGTCTCCGACAGCGCGCGGGCGAGGTGCGCCTGCTGCAGCTCCTGGCCCTCGCCAAACGCGTGGTAGAGCGCGGCGACGATGGCCTGCTCGATCTCGGCGCCGCTGAACCCCTGCGACAGCTCGGTGAGGGCGTCGAGATCGAAGGCCGCCGGGTCGCGGTTGCGCCTGGCGAAGTGGATGCCGAAGATCTGGCGGCGCTCGTCTCCGCTGGGCAAATCGATAAAGAAGATCTCGTCGAAGCGGCCTTTTCGCAACAGCTCGGGCGGCAGGCCCTCGATGCGGTTGGCCGTGGCGACCACGAACACCGGCGCCGACTTTTCTTGCAGCCAGGTGAGGAGCGTGCCGAAGACGCGCGCGCTCACGCCGCTGTCGGTCGAGCCGCTCGAGCCGGCCAGCCCCTTCTCGATCTCGTCTACCCAGAGCACGGCCGGCGCCACGCCTTCGGCGACCCGGATGGCGCGGCGCAAGTTCTCCTCCGAGGAGCCGACCAGCCCGCTGAAGATGCGCCCCATGTCGAGCCGCAGGAGCGGCAGCTTCCACGTCGAGGCGATGGCCTTGGCGGTCAGGCTCTTGCCGCAGCCCTGCACGCCGAGCAGGAGCAGCCCCTTGGGCTCGGGCAGGCCGAACTTGCGCGCCGCCTCGCTGAAGGCGCTGCTCCGCATGTGCAGCCAGAGCTTCAAGTGCTCGAGGCCGCCGACCTCGGCGAGGCCCACCGCGGCAGGGAAATACTCGAGCATCCCGCTCTTCCTGATGACCTGCTTGATCTCGTCGTGGATGAGCGGAATCGCGCGCGCGTCGAGCCGCCCCGAGGCGATGGCCTTGGCGAAGGCGTTCTCGGCCTCCGAGAGCGTCAGGCCGAGGGCCGCCTTGATGATCTGGTCGGCCTCGTCCTTGGTGAGGTTGATCTCGGTCTTGCCGGCCTCGCGGACGGCCGAGACGATCTCGCGGAAGAGCTGGAACAGCTCTCGATAGGTGGGCAGCGGGACGTCGATGACCGAGACGTCCTTCTCCAGCTCGGTGGGAATGTTGAGGACGGGTGATAACAATATCACCGTGGTGTACGTGGTCTTCAGCTCGTGCGACAGCTCGCGCAGCGCGCGGACCACGCCGGGGTCGTTCAAGAATGGGTGGAAGTCCTTCAGCACCACCAAGGACGGCTCCGCGAGCTTGCCGATGGCGGTCAGCGCCTCGACCGGATCCTTCGAACCTTCGGCGGCCGGCATGGTCCGCGCGCCGCCGATGCGCCGCAGCCCGCGGGTGATCGACCAGGAGAGGAGCACCTTGCCATGGGCCGACGCCAGGTCCGTGAGCACGCCGTCGAGGCGCTGCTCCTCCCAGGAGACGAGGTAGAGCAGCGGGTAGCGCGCGCGGATGAGGGTGTCGAGGTCCTCGATGAACTGCGGCCGCTGGGGGGCCAAGGGGGCCTCGGACATGGGCTGAGTATACCGCCAAGGGACGAGCCGCCGACCGGCGCTGCGACCCCGGCGCGATCCCGGCCATTTAGATCGCTGCCTTGCCCGCGCTCGGGCAGAGCGCCGCCACCACGCACGCGCCGCACCTGGGCCTCCTCGCCTCGCAGGTCCTCCGCCCGTGCCAGATGAAGAGCTGGTGCCCGCGCCCCCACGCCTCCGGAGGAAGGAGCGCCGTCAGATCTGCTTCCACCTTGTCCGGGTCTTCATTGCGCGTCAGCCCGAGCCTGCGCGCGACGCGGCCGACGTGCGTGTCCACCGGAAACGCGGGCGTGCCGAAGGCGTGATTGACGACGACCCCGGCGGTCTTCCAGCCGACGCCCGGCAGCTCGTTGAGCGCCTCGCGCGTGCGCGGGATCCGGCCGCCGTGCTGCTCGGCGAGGATGGTCATGCACGCGTGCAGGTTCTTCGCCTTGTTGCGAAAGAGCCCCAGCTTCTGGATGTAGCGCTCGAGCTCCGCGGGCGTGGAGCTCGCGTACGCCTGCGCGGTGGGGAAGCGGGCAAAGAGCGCGGGCGTGACCTTGTTGACGCCGACGTCGGTCGATTGCGCCGAGAGCATCACCGACACCAGGAGCTGCAGCTCGTCTCGATAGTCGAGCGCGATCTTCGCCTCGGGCATGGCCTGGCCCAGGAGCGCGACGATCTTGCGTGCGCGCCCAGTGCGCTGCGCCTTAGACTCGCGTGGCATGCAGGGAGAATAGCCGACATGACCATCGACCTCAGGAGCGACACCGTCACGAGGCCCTCGGCCGGGATGCGCGCCGCCATGGCCGCCGCGGAAGTGGGCGACGACGTCTACGGCGAGGACCCCACCGTCAACAGGCTGCAGTCGCGCATCGCCGAGCTGCTCGGCAAGGAGGCCGCGGTCTGGCTGCCCTCGGGCACGATGGCGAACCAGGCGGCGGTCGGCGCGCTGGTCGGCCCGGGCGAAGAGCTGATCTGCGACAAGAACTGCCACGTCTTCAACTACGAGGGCGGCGCCATCTGCGCGCTCTGGGGAGCGCAGCCCTTCACCATCGACGGCGCGCGCGGGATCTTCACCGTCGAGCAGTTGCAGGCCGCGCTCCGCCACGCGACCGACGACGGCGCGCCGCTGCAGCGGGCGATCGCGGTCGAGAACACGCACAACCGCGGCGCCGGCTCAATCTGGCCTCTGGCGCAGTGGCAGGCGGTGGCCAGGCTCGCCCACGCCGAGGGCCTCGCGGTGCACCTCGATGGCGCACGCCTGTGGAACGCGCACATCGCCACGGGCGTCTCGCTCGCCGAGCTCTCCGCGCCCGCGGACACCGTCTCGGTCTGCCTCTCGAAGGGCCTGGGCGCGCCCGCGGGCTCGGTCGTGGCCGCGAGCAGAGAGCGCATCAAGCGCGTGCGACGGCTGCGCAAGCGGATGGGCGGCGGCCTGCGCCAGGCCGGGATCCTCGCGGCCGCTGGAATCTACGCGCTCGACCACAACCTCGCGCGCCTGGCCGAAGACCACGACAACGCGCGCCGCCTCGCCGCCGGATTGGAGGAGGCTGGCCTGCCTCCCTTGCCGGTGGAGACGAACCTCGTCATCGTCGAGGTCCCGCTCAAGGGCGGCGCGCCCGCGCTGGTGGCGGCCGCGCGCGATCAGGGCGTGCTCATCAACGCCGTCTCGCCGACGCGCGTGCGCCTGGTGACGCACCTGGATCTGCCCGCCGCCGCTGTCCCCGACGCGCTGGCGAAGTTGCGCCTCGCGGTCAAGGCCCTGCGCGCCTGAGCGGTTACTTGCGGTGGGCCTGCCAGAGCTGCAGCTCGCTGGCGCCGCGGAGCGTCTCGAATCGCTCCCAGCCGCCACCCTGGCCGACCGCAGCGACGCTGGCCGCGCCGGTGAGCGCGTAGTCGGTGTCGGACGAGTTGGTCACGAACGCCTCCAGCGAGGCCGGGTGCTGCGCATCGGGACAGGCGATTGCGTCTGGCTTTCCCGTGGCCAGGACGGACGCCGCGTGAAGCCAGCTACACAGCTTCTCCAAGCTCTCTTTGGTCGGCGGGGCATGCGCCGCCGCGATGGCGACGATGACCCCCGGCGGCAGGCCCGCCTTGATGGCCGCCGCGAGGCCGAGCACGTGATGCTCGGGCGTGCCGCTGTTGACCCCCTCCGGCCCGCAGCCTCCGTCGTCGCGCCAGGGCAGCGTCGTTGCTTTGGCCGAGTCGTGCCAGGCGGCGGCCGCGCGGAGCACGTCCTCGTCGAGCTGGACGCCATAGACGTCGCGGTAGACACGCGCCAGCTCGAGCGCGTGGAGCAGGTTGGCGAGCGTGTGGACGGCGAGGCCACCCGGGTACGCGTGATGGCCTGCCGGGCACGGGCCGCCCGGGGCCGACCAGAAGGCCGGATCGGCGAGGCGCTCCAGGACGGCAGACCGGAGCCTCGGGCTTCCGATCAGCGCCACCTGCTTGCGCAGCGCGAGCGAGGCCTTGGCCACATGAGGCAGCGAGCGCGCGACCTCGGCCGCTTTCTCGGCAGGCTGGGGCGCCGCTACCAGAAGCAGCAGGGTGAACAGTGGCGTCACGCGGGCTCCGGCGGTTTTCTGGACAGCGATCAGAAGGGGCAGACAATCATCGCATGCGCACAAACAACCCGACCTGGAAAGCGATCGAGCAAGGCCTGGCCCGCAGCAAGGCCGTGGGCTTCGACACCGACTATCGCCTCGCCACCACGGCCGAGCTCATCGCCGAGGCCGAGGCGACCTTCCGCAAGCTTGCGGAGCCGCGCCTGCGCGAGTAGGACGGCAGCATGGCCCTGACTGCTTTCGTCGCCTTGAAGTACCGATTTCCCCTCGAGCGCATGCACCAGACGGTGGACCGCCACCGCGCGTACATGCGCGACCTGCTCGCCCAGGGAAAGCTCATCGCCTCGGGGCCGTTCAACCCGCGCGAGGGCGGGGGACTGCTCCTCCGCGTGGCCGACGAGGCCGAGCTGACCGCGGTCCTGGCCGGCGACCCGTACCAGCAAGAGAAGCTGGTGGACTCGACGATCTATCGATGGGAGCCGAACACCGGCAGCGTGGGCTGACCGCTCCCGGGCGACCATGAGCACGATGGGCCTCTTGCGCGCGGGACTGCGCCAGGCGCGGCCGAGCGCCATTCCCACCGCTGTGTGTCCGAGGCTCGCCATGCGCGCTTATCGTGCAACTCCGGGCCGCGGCAACTGACCGAGGGCGGCAGGGATGGCCGGGCGGGTAACGTCTTCGCGTGCGCCGCCTCGTCCCCGCTTTGGTTCTCGTGCTCTCGGCCTTCGCCTGTGGCCAGGTAGCCGACCCGGCCGAGAGCTCCCTGCTCCCCGACGCGGGCGATGGTGGCAGCGAAGGCATCGACGGTGGCATCAAAGACATCGACGGCGGCCCCAAAGACATCGACGGCGGCCCCAAAGACATCGACGGTGGCCCCAAAGACATCGACGGTGGCCCCAAAGACATCGACGGTGGCATCGAAGGCGTCGACGCTGGCCTCGACGCAGGCGACGGTGGCATCGAAGGCATTGATGGAGGCATCGATGCGGGCGATGGAGGCGCTTCCGGCACCGACGCGGGCGTGACGGCCCGCTGCCCCGCCGAGATGGCGCTGGTGCCGGGGATGTCGGTCTGCATCGACCGCTACGAGGGAGCGCTGCTGGAAGAGCTGCCCGACGGCGGCGAGCGGCGCTTCAGCCCGTACGAAAATCCAGGGACCGCGATCGTGCGTGCGGAGGCCTCGGCGGGCCGGCAGCCGCAAGGGTACATCTCGGGCGCGCAAGCGACGGCGGCGTGCGTGCGCGCGGGCAAGCGGCTCTGCGCGCTGGCCGAGTGGATGGCGGCCTGTCAGGGCACGCAGAAGCGCACGTACCCGTATGGCAACTCGTACCTCGCGCACGCCTGCAACGAGGGCCGCACGCCCCATCCGGTGGTGCAGTTCTACGGCACCTCCGTCGGCGTCTGGGACTCGCTGCACATGAACGACGCGGGCATCAACCAGCAGGCGAACACCGTCGCAAACAGCGGGGCCTATTCAGTGTGCGTGACGCCGGAAGGCGTGGCCGACCTGGTCGGCAACGTGCACGAGTGGGTCTCGGACCACAGCTTCAAGGGCGGCTACTACGTGGACGCAAAGATCAACGGCGATGGCTGCCTCTACCGGACCACCGCGCACGCCTTCGACTATCACGACTATTCGACCGGCTTCCGCTGCTGCGCCGCCGCCACCCTCGCCACTGCCGACGCGCGATAGCGGCGCCGCGCCAGGTAGACGACGATGGCAGTGTTGGCAATCAGCACCAGCGCGTGGCCGAGGTGGCGGAAGCGCCAGAGCGCGTGGGCCTCGAAGGGTACGAGCAGCGCGAGGCTGCCGATCACGAGCCACTCGCCCCAGCGCTTGCCCGAGAGCAGCAGCCCGGCCTCGACCGCGGTCGTGGCGAAATCGAGCCACGCCAGCAACCGCACCGTGCCGAGCGCGCTCTCGGTGACATGGGCATCGAGCCAGAGCGCCAGCCTGTGCAAGAGGCCCCCGTGCTCGGCGAGCAGGGTCACGAGGTGGCGCGCCTCGTGATAGGCGACCGCCGACGAGAGCGTCAGGTAGGCGGCCACGGTGACGACGATGGCGGCCTTGATGACCTTGTAGCCGATGATGATTCGCAGCCCGAGCGGCCGCTGCGAGAAAGGCTTCATGGCTGCTCGGCGCGCCACGCCTGCGGCACCACGCGCTCGACGGCCGCGGTCTCGACCCAGCCGACGAGGCCATTCGAGAGCTTGACGCGGCTATAGGTAGAGAGCTGCTCTTCGATCGAGAGCGCCGTGCCCTCGTGCACCTCGAAGGGGCTGGCGCTCTTCGGGCTCGGGCCTTCGCGCGCGGCCGACGAGGGCGCGACCACCACCGCGCGCTTGAGCGAGATGGCCTGCCCGGCCGCCGCGCCCGCCGCCATGGCGCCCGCGAGCAAGGCCAGCGCGAAGGAGGCCACGGCCGCGGCGCCGAGCGGAACGCCACCCAGCCTGGCCGGCCGCGCGAACGAGAGCGCCAGCAGCGCCCAGCCGAGCGACCAGAAGAGCGCGAGCGCGACGGCAGCCAGGCCGCCGGGAAGCGGCGCCAGCAGGCGGATGAAGATCTCCGCGGGGCCCTGGTCGTCGCCGCCTTCCAGCTTGTCCACGTTGGTGCGCCGCAGATCTTGCAGGTCGGCGCGCGCGTCGTCGTCGCCGGGCGAGAGCACCAGCGCGCGCTCGAAGTGCAGCGCTGCGGGCCCGCGCCGGCCCTGGCGCAGATAGGCGGCGCCGAGGTTGGTCTCGAGCTCGGGGCTGCGCACGCCCTCGGCCAGGAGCGCCTCGTAGGCCGCCACCGCGCGCGCGTTGTCGCCGGCGAGAAAGGCCGTGTTGCCATCTTCGAACAGGTTCGCGCCCGAGGCGCTGGTGGCCAAGGCGAGGACGAAGCCGGCGGCCAGAAGCCGCAAGCCGGAAGCCTTTTTCAAGCGGCCTCCTTGTGCTTGCCATCGAGCAGCTCGAGGAGGCGGTCGGCGCGCGCCAAGAGCCCCTCTTGCGCGGCCACCTCGGAGGCGCCGGGCGCGAAGCGGGCGCGGTCGCACTCGTCGAGCGCGGCCAGCAGCGCCTCGATGGTGCCCTTGCCGTGACCCCGCCCGGCGAGCGCGCGCGCCAGCTCGTCGCGCGTCATCCCCGCGGCGGCCACGCCCTGCTTGTCGGCGAGGTACTGCGTCAGCGCGCGCGCGATCTCGGCATAGAAGGCCTGCGCGTCGTGGCCGCCTTGCTTTTCCTCGAGCAGGAGCGCCTGGGCGCCGCGCAGCCGCTTCTTCGCCGCCCGCGCGGCCCCGCGCACGCGCCGCCCCTCGGCGTCGGAGGTGATGGCCCGCCGGGTGCGGAGGGCGACGAGAGTCGCGACCGCGGCGAGGGGGCCGAGGCCAAAGAGCGGCCAGAACCAGGGTCGCGACCAGGGCGGCGCCGAGGCGGCCGAGAGCTGCGAGAGCTTGAACCGGATGGGCCGCAGCCCGCCCGCCGCGAGCAGGTTCTGCGCCGCCTGCGCGCCCGTGCCCCCGCTGCCGGCGCTGGCCGCGCCGACGTGGACCGAGACGGGAATGGGCGCCGAGCGGATGGTCTTGTAGGCGCGCGCGATGGGGTCGAAGGTCTCCATCGCCAGCGCCGGGATGACGAAGTCGCCGCTGCGCTCGGGCACCAGGAGCTGCTCGACGGTCCGCGTGCCGGTCACCTGTCCGCGCTCGACCGAGCTCTTGTCGGTCGCGGTGGCGTCATAGGCGCGCAGCCCGGGGGTGTTCGGTAATTTCGGTAATTGCAGATCGCGCACGTTGCCCCGGCCGGTGACTTGCAAACGGAACGTGATCGCCTGGCCGACCGCGGCGCTGGCGGGCTCGGCGGTGGCGGCGATCGACCAGACGCCGACGTTGCCCTCGTCGAATCCGGCGGGCTTGCCGGCAGGCAGCGGCTGCACCTCCAGCGTGATCTTCTGCGACTGCCGCCGCAAGCTGGAGCGCGAGAAGAGCATGCCGAAGCCGGTCAGCACCTCGACGTCGGCGGGCTCGATGAAGGCCTTGCCCGGCCGCAGCGGAAAGAGCGCGCGCCTGCGCAGCAGGTAGCTTCGATAGGGCACGCCGTCGATGATGCGCTGCTCGCCGACCAGCTGCTGGGGCGCCTCGATCTCCTCGTTCCAGAAGCCGTCGAGCCGGGGCAGCTGCAGCTTGTCGATGCCGCTGACGTTCACGCGCGAGAGCAAGAACAAGGACCAGGTCACTTGCTGCCCGACGAACGGGTGCTCGGTGTCGACGCTGCCGCGCAGGACCAGGTCCTTGGCGCCCGGGTGCATCCCCTTGAACGGGTCGGCGTCGCCCAGGTCCGGCCCAGGCTGCTGGCTCTGCCCCAGCGCCGCGAACGGGTCGATCGGGTTTGGCGGTGGCTGCCGGCGGCTCCGCGCCGCTGGCCCCTGTCCGGCCGGCAGGACGCGCAACGAGAGCGGCTGCGTCGGGTAGCTCTTCCCCTTCCAGGTGACGCTGGCCGGCTCGACTGTGGCCTTGCCCTGCCGGTGGGGCGTCAGCGCGACGGTATAGACCGTGGTCCGCCGGAAGCTCGGCTGCCCGCCGACGAACTGGAAGCTGACCTGCTCCGACTGCGCGCGGCTGACGATGTCGAACTCGCGCAGCGGCGGCAGCTGCAGCTCGGGCGTGTCGCCCTTGGACGAGGTGGTGACCGAGATCTGCAAGGTGACCACGCCGTCGAGCGCGACCTCGTCGGCGTCGAGCGTGGCCGAGACCTCGGCCTCGTCTTGCGGCGGCGCGTGCGGCGCGGCCTTCGCCGCCCAGGGCAGCGAGAGCAACGCGGCAAGCGCGAGCGACGCGCTACCAATCCTTCGCGGCATCGCGCGACCTCGTCGGCTTCTCGCGCCGCTGTCCGAAGCGCCAGACTTGCAGGTTCTTCTCGCTGGCCCGCAGGGCGTCGAGCAGCCGCTGCGCCTCGGTGCGATCGACCCGCCGCCCCTGCGCCTGCTGCTGCTTGTCCTCCTTTTGCTTCCGCTGCTCCTTCTCCTTCTGGTCGGCGCCCTGCGACTGCTTCTCTTCGCCCTTCTTGTCGTCGGGCTTCTGCTGGTCCTTCTTTTCGTCCGCCTTGCCCTGGCCCTGCTTCTCTTCGTCCTGCTTCTTCTGCTCCTTGTCGTCGGGCTTCTGCTGCTTCTTCTCGTCGTCCTTGCCTTGCTTGTCCTGGTCCTTCTTCTCCTTGTCCTGCCCCTGCTGCGGCTTGTTCTCTTTCTGCTCGCCCTGTCCGCCCGACTGCTGCTCCTTCTTCTCGCGCAAGAGCAGCTCCAGGTTGTGCTTGGCGTCTTCATCGGCCGGGTCAAGCGCGAGCGACTTGCCGTAGGCCTCGATGGCCTCGTCTCGCTTGCCCTGGTCGGCATAGGCAAAGCCAAGGTTGTAGGCCGAGGGAGCGCAGAGGTTGCCGCATGGCCCCTCCAGCGCCCTCTTCGCCTCGTCGGCCGCCACCGGCGCGCCCTGCTTGCCGATCATCAGGAGCGCGGCCGACTTGTCGTAGCTGAGCGCCGCCTTGTCGCGGGGGTCCTCGAGGCCGGGGCTGGCTTGATCCATCAATTCGAACGCGGCCGGGGCGTCGCCCTTGCGCAGCTTCTCGAACGAGGCCTCGACGTGCGGCTCGGGCTTCTTCCACAGCCGCTCGACCCACGAGGGCACGGCGAGCACGAGCGCGGCGAGGAGCAGGGCGTTCATCGCTTGCGCCTCCAGGCGCCTTCGCCCATCGCCGCCGCGGCCAGGAGCAGCGCGAACGCGGGCCAGGCGACCACCGGATAGCGCTCGTCGTACTGCACCGTCAGGCGCGATTCGAGCTCGCCTTTTTGCATCTTGTCGAGCTCCGGCAGGATGTCCGAGACGGCCGGCTCGCCCGAGCGCCCGAGGAGCAGCTTGCCCTGCCCCTTCTCGGCCACCTCGCGCAGCCCCGCGATGTCTACCCTGGTCAGCACCGTCTTCCCCTCGCGGTCCTTCTTGTAGCCGGTCACGTTGCCCTTGGCATCGGTGAGCGGGATCGGCTCGCCGGCCTCGGTGCCGACCGGCGCCGCGAAGACGCGGATGCCCGCCTCGCCGAGCTTGCCCGCGGTCTCGGCCACTTCGCCCTCGAAGTCCTCGCCGTCGGTGAGCAGCAGCACGGCTTTTCCCGCGCCGCCGCGGCTGCCGGCCTCCAGCACGCGCCTCGCCTCCTCGAGCGCCGCCGAGAGCGCGGTGCCCTTCTGCGGCATGGCCTCTGGATCGATGGCGCGCAAGAACAGCTTGGCCGCGCTGTAGTCGGTGGTCAGCGGGCACTGCACGAAGGCCTCGCCCGCGAAGACCACGAGCCCCACGCGGTCGCCCTTGAGCCGGTCGAGCAGCGCGCTGACTTCTACTTTGGCGCGCTCGAGCCGCGAAGGCTTGACGTCGCGCGCGAGCATGCTGGTCGAGGCGTCGAGCGCGATGACGAGATCGACGCCGGCGCGCTTGACGATCTCGGTGTGCTCGCCGCACTGCGGTCCCGACGCGGCGACGAAGAGCAGCGCGAGGCCCAGGCCCAGCGCGCTCGCCCGCACCGCCCCTTGCGACGCGCCGCCGCCGGGCAGCATCCTTGCCCTGCGCGCCTCGGTAAAGAGCTTCTCGGCGCGCCGATACCTGCGCGCGGCGGCGACGGCGGCAAAGGCTCCGATCACGAGCGCGAGCGGCGCCACCCAGAGCCAGATGGGGTCGGCGATGCGCAGCCGCAGCCCCAGGATCGTGGTCTGCAGCGCCGCGGGAAAGAGTGAAGTCGGAGGCGGCGTCACGGCGCGCCCGCCAGGCGCTTGGAGCGCAGGAGCAGCCCGAAGAGCCCGAGGAGCGCCGCCGGCAGGAAGAGGCGCGCATACCATTCGTCGTAATGAACGCGGCCTCCGGCTTCGTAGAGTTTACTCTTCTCCAACTTATCCAGCACCGCTTGCAACCCAGCCTCCAAGGTCTGCCGATCGGTGGAGGCATAGTAAGTGCCCCCGGTGGTCTGCGCGATCTGCTGGAGCAGCTCGGGGTTTACGTCGATCTCGACTTGTTGATAGGTCGTCCGACCGAAGATATCGGTCCCGCTCGGATAGGGAACCATTCCCCCCTTGCCGATGAGGATGGTAAAGACCTTGATACCAAGGTCCTTTGCTATCTGCGCCGCTTGTAATGGAGAGATATTGCCGGCGTTGTTGTCGCCGTCGGTGATCAAGATGATGACCTTTGATTTCGCGTCCGACTCGCGCAGCCGGTTGACCGCCGTGGCCACCGCGTTCCCGATCGCCGTGCCGTCCTGGATGACGCCGGTCTTGACCCGATCGAGCAACTCTTCGAGCACCGCGTAATCAAGCGTCAGCGGGCATTGGGTATAGGCCTCGGCGGCAAAGACGACCAGGCCGATGCGGTCATTCTGGCGCGACTCGATGAACCTCTTCAGTACGTCCTTGGCGACGCTGATTCTATCCTTGGGCCGGAAATCGGCGGCCAGCATCGAGCTCGACAAGTCGAAGGCGACGACGACGTCGATCCCTTCGACCGACAGGTCGCGCCGCGCGGCCGCGCGCAGCCTTGGCCCCGCGAGCCCGAGGGCGGTCAAGAGCAGCGCGACCGCCACCAGCGCGCTCGGGAGCCACCAGAGCCTGGCCCAGGTGCTCGGCCGCAGCGATCTGGCGGCGGTCACGCTCGGCACCAGCAGCACCGGCTGGCGGCGCAGGCGGCGCAGCAGGAGCCAGACGGAGACCGGCACGGCCAGCAGCGCAAAGAGCGCGAGCGGGTGCGCGAGCGAGAGCGCGCCATTGCTGATGAAGTCGAGCGGCGCGGCCGTCATGCGCGCGCCTCTCCCGCCTTCGCGGCCTTCTCCGGCGACTTCGGCACCATCGGGCGGGTGCGGTCGATCAGCTCCTTGGCCTTCTCCAGCGCCTCGCTGCACTCGGGGCCCGTGGGCTCGAGCTTGGCGAACTTGACCAGGTCCTCCCATTGCAATTCTTCGGTCAGCTCGGACAGATCCAGGCCCAGGATCCGCCTCCGCCGCAGCTCGGTGAGCAGCTCATCCGAGGTCAGGTCCAGAGTGTCGAAAGAGAGCCGCCTTCCCAGGTAGACGCGGACGATCTCCGAGAGCTCGAAGATGGCCGCGCGCCCCAGGCCCTTCTCCCAGGGCTTGCGCGCGCGCAGCATCGCGATGCGGTGGAGCGCCTCGTCGGCAGCCTCGGGCGGCAGCGGGATGTTGCGCAGATCGCGCGCCTCCTTGGCCTTCTTGCCGAGCTTTGCCGCCAGGTACAAGAGGACGCCGAAGACGATGGCCGAGGCCAGCAGCACCGCCCAGAGCCAGCTCTTGATGAAGATCGGCACCGGCCGCTTGGGCGCGCGCGGGCCCACTTCCTTGCTCTTCTTGCCGTCGGGGCCGTCCGGCTCGATGACGCTGGCGAGCGTGAGCGCCCGGCCCGGCACGGTGAACGTCCGCGCGCCTTCTGGCCCATCGACGGCCAGCGTCAGATCGGGCACCCGCGGGTCGAGCGTCTTGAGGTCCACCAGCGGCAGCTTGAAGGTGGTGACCGCGTCGCCCTCCGGCGTGGCCTGGCGGGCGACGCCTGGCTGCCCGCGCAGCGACAGCTCGCCCACCGTGAGCGGCTGCGGCAGCGCATAGGTATCGGCCGCGGCGTGGGTGATTTCGAGCGTCAGGGTGAACGGCTCGCCGAGGGTGATGCGCTGCTTGTCGAGCGAGGCGCTGAAGTGCTTGGGCCGCGGCGGCGCGGCTGCACCCGGCAGAGCGAGCAACAAAGACAGCGCTGCGCAGAGCAGGCTCACGCTGCTCGCCTGCGCGCCCGGGCGCGAAAGAGCGCCGCCAGAGGGGCCACGTAGTCGTCGCCGGGGCTCACCCGCACGGCGTCGAGCGAGAGCTTGCGAAAGAGCCGGTCGCGCTTCTCTCGCCGGCTCTTGCCCAGATCGGCATACGCCGCGCGCGTGCGCGGGTCGTCGAAATCGACCAGGACCAATTCGCCCGTCTCGGCGTCCTGCACCGGCCAGATGCCGCGCAGCTCGGGCCCCGGCAGCTCGTCTTCAATTGGATCCGAAATCACCACCGGCACCACATCGTGCCTGCGCGCGACCACGGCCAGCGCGGCTTCATATCCCTCGGAGAGGAAATCGCTGACCACGAAGACCACCGCGCGACGGCGCTGGACGCGGGTGAGATGGCCGAGCGCCTTCTCTAGATCGGTCCCCCGGCCCTTGGGTTGAAAAGCCAGGACCTCGGTAATGACCCGTAGCCCATGCTTGCGCCCGCGCCGCGGCGGCACATAGCGCTCGATATGATCGGTAAAGAGCATCAAGCCTGCGCGGTCGCCGTTGGCCAGCGCGGAGAAGACGAGCAGCCCGGCGACCTCGGCGGCCACCTCGGCCTTGGCCTGCGCCGAGATGCCGGCCTCTTGCGACGCCGAGCGATCGACCGCGATCAGCGCAGTGAGCTCGCGCTCCTCGGCGAACACCTTGACGAACGGCTCGCCCATGCGCGCGGTGACGTTCCAATCAATGGCGCGGATCTCGTCGCCGGGCTGATAAGGGCGCACCTCCGAGAACGCCATTCCGCGGCCCTTGAAGACGGAGTGATATCCGCCCGCGAGCGTGTCGAGCACCGCGCGCCTGGTGGTGATCTCGATGCGGCGGATCTTTCGGATGAGGTCTGCTGGCGCGGGCATGGATCAGGCTTCCGGCTTTCGGCCTTCGGCTGCTGGCTTGCGAATGGCGCGGACTCCGGCGGAGACTGCAAGCCGGTAGCCGAAGGCCGGAGTCCCTCTCACGGGACTTCAACCGACTCGAGGATGCGCTGCACGATCTTCTCCGGCGTGAGGTTCTCGGCCTCGGCCTCATACGTCAACGAGATGCGATGTCTTAGGACGTCATAGGCAATGGCCTTGATATCCTCGGGAGTCACGAAACCGCGGTGCTTCAAGAAGGCGTGCGCGCGGGCGGCGAGGTTCAGATAGATGGTCGCGCGCGGAGAGGCGCCATATTCGATATAACCCTTGAGATCCTTGAGTCCGCTCGCTTCCGGCTCGCGCGTCGCGAACACCAGGTTGACGAGGTAATCCTTTACCTTCGGGTCGATATAAATCTGCGAGACGATGTCGCGCGCGCGCATCAGCTCTTCGGGCGTGACCACGGCCTCCAGCGTCGGGAACGAGCGGCCGGCCACGCGGTCCATGATCTCGCGCTCCTCGGCGCGGCTTGGATAGGTGACCTTTACTTTCAGCATGAAGCGGTCGACCTGCGCCTCGGGCAACGGATAGGTGCCCTCCTGCTCGATCGGGTTCTCGGTGGCCAGCACCAGGAACGGGTCTGGCAGCGGGAACGTCTGGTCGCCGATGGTGACCTGCTTCTCCTGCATCGCCTCGAGCAGCGCGCTCTGGACCTTGGCGGGCGCGCGGTTGATCTCGTCGGCGAGGATGATGTTGGCGAAGACCGGCCCGCGCTTGACGGTGAAGGTCTGCTGCTGGGGCGAATAGATCTGCGTGCCGATGAGGTCGGCGGGCAGCAGATCGGGCGTGAACTGGATGCGCTTGAACGAGAGCTGCAGGCACTCGGCCAGGGTCTTGACCGTGAGCGTCTTGGCGAGACCCGGCACGCCCTCGAGCAGCACGTGGCCGCCGGTGATGAGCCCGATCAAGAGCCGCTCGATCATGGTGCGCTGGCCGACGATCACCTGGCCGGCCTGGGCGAGCAGGGCGTCGACGAAGGCCGACTCGCGCTGGATGCGGTCGTGGATCTTGCGGATGTCGGTCGAGAGCTGCTCTTGCATGGACGGGCGGCCTCGGAGTGTGGCGGGGGCTTGGCAGGCTAGCAAAAGAACGCCGCTGGCGCGCAGCCATTTCCGGCACGAGCGGAAAGAAAGCGCCTGGCTCTCTTCTTTACTCTTCGAAGCTGACGGCCTGCGGCGCTGGCTCGTCGCGGACTTCGCCCGGCACGCTGCCGTCCTCGGGGAAGACGCGGTCGAGCGCGGCCTGCACGTCGGCCACCGTGTGCAGCGTGGGGGCGAGCTTCCGGAACGTCACGCCGCCGCGGCGGCCGCGCGTGTACCAGAGCAGGTGCTTGCGCAATTCGCGCACGGCGGCGCGCTCGGCGGCGTCGCCCTGCAGCGTGAAGTGCTCGTGGCCGCCGTCGTCGCGCGGAGGGCGGGGCCTGGGCGCGCCCTCGGGACGGGCCAGCTTGTAGCGGCCCTGCTTCTCCTCGACCGCGAGGCGCACGTGGCGCAGCACCATCGCGCGCCACTCGGTCAGCGTCACCGGCGGAGGCGTCTGGCCGCGCTCGAGCGCGATCACCTCGCGGAAGATCCATGGGTAGCCGCAGGCGCCGCGGGCGATGCGGGCCGCGTCGGCGCCGGTCTCGCGCAGCATGCGGTGGACCGCCTCCGCGGTGAACAAGTCGCCCGAGCCCCAGACCGAGATGCCGACCGCGCGCTTGGTGGCGGTGATGAGCTCCCAGTCGGCGCGGCCCGAGTACATCTGCGCGCGCGTGCGCGGGTGCAGCCCCACGGCCACCGCGCCGCCCTGCTCGCAGGCCTTGGCGATCTCGGGGGCGTTCTTGTGATCGCCATCCCAGCCCGCGCGCAATTTCACCGTCACTGGAACCGGACCGACCGCGTCCACCACCGCGCGGACCGCCCGCTCGGCGATGGCGGGGTCCTTGAGCATGGCGGCGCCCGCGCCGTGGCAGCAGACCTTCTTCACCGGGCAGCCCATGTTGATGTCCACCGCGTCCACCGGGCCGTACTTCTCGACGGCGACCTTGGCGCCCTCGGCCAGGATGCGCGCGTCGTGGCTGAACACCTGGATGGCGAAGGGCCGCTCGTCCTCGGGCCGCTCGAGGTAGTGCAGCGTCTGATCGCCGCCATAGACAAGGCCGTGCGACGAGATCATCTCGGTGTGCGCGATGGAGGCGCCGAGCTCCCGGCAGAGCAGCCGGAAGGGCCAGTCGGAGACGCCGGCCAGCGGGGCGAGGAAGTAGCGGTTCGGCAGCGAGAGGCGGCCGATCGAAACTGGCTTCAGGGGCCGCAGGGCTTCCGGCGTCGGGCTTCCCGCTTCCGGCTGGGTGCCCTCGCGGAGGCGGGCGTCGCGCGCCACGAAGGGCTCGGAGCGGTTCATGGCATCTTGAGACACGGCAGCTATATAGCGGCTTTCAGCCGGAAGTCGGAAGCCTCAAGCGGGAAACCCGCTTCCAGGTCGGGCGATCTCCCGATTCGGCCCCCCCCGGCCTCTCGGGTAGACTGGCGCTCTCATGCTGCCCTGTAGACCGTCCAGCCTCGCTGCACTGTTCGCGCCCCTGGCGCTCGCCACCCTCGTCCTCGCGGCCTGCGGCGGCGGAGGGCAACCAGGCACCGTCCTCCCCGACGGCGGCCTCGCCTGCGTCCACAACTTCGACTGCAGGAGCGGCCAGGGCTGCATCAACAACGTCTGCCAGGCGCTTCCCTGTGGCGGCTGCCAGCCCGACCAGGCCTGCGCCGACAACGGCACCTGCGTGAATGCACAGGGGGCCTCCTGCCCCTCGGTGGGGTGCCCCTCCGGTTACAGTTGCAACGGAACGGTCTGCACCAAGCCGTGCACGCTCGACGCCGACTGCGGCACCGGGTTCGTCTGCAACTCGGGCCTCAAGCAGTGCGCGCAATGCACCTTCGACAACCAGTGCGCCGGCGTCGCGGGCAAGCCGCGCTGCGACTCCACCTCGGGCACCTGCGTCTCCTGCCTGAACCCGATCGACTGCAGCCACGGCAACTTCTGCAACACCACCTCGCACCAGTGCGTGCCGGGCTGCCAGGTGGACGGCGACTGCAACGTCAGCATCGGCGAGCACTGCAGCGGCGCGACCGCCTCGGCGCCCGGCCAGTGCATCCAGTGCACCAAGGCGACCGAGAAGACCGACTGCACCGCGCAGGGCTTTCCGGCCTGCGACAGCACCGGCCACTGCGTCGCCTGCGTTGACGACACCTACTGCACTCCGGGCGTGCCCCGCTGCGACACCTCGAGCAAGAGCTGCGTCGCGTGCTTGCCGGCCAATGACGCCGTGGGCGGCGACTGCGGCACGCGCTTCTACAATGGCGGGCCGCAGGACTCGCACGATCAGAAGACCTGCAATCCGTCCTCGCACTCCTGCGTCGCCGGGTGCGCGCACGACACCCAGTGCGGCTGCCCGCGCAACGCCGACGGCACCGAGAGCAACTGCCCGCGCTACCCGCACAACACCTGCTTCAACGACACGCAGTGCAACGTGGCGGCGGGCGACCACTGCTGCACCTCGGCCAGCGGAACCTGCGTCACGCCTTCGGGCGGCACCCCGGGCCAGTGCATCCGAAACCACGCGGTGGCGGTGGTGTCCGGCGAATATTGCGACACGGCCAAGACGACCAACTCCGACGGCAACCCCGCGCTCGGCGCCTGCGTCGAGTGCCTGGTGGGCCACAACGACCAGTGCCGCTACCGCGTCCACGGCTCGACGCAATTCCAGGGCGCCTATGCCAGCCTGACCGGCTCGCGCTGCGTGGCCGACTTCTGCGTCGAGGGCTGCGACTCGAACGCCGACTGCCAGAGCGGCAAGCAGTGCCACCTCGGCTCGCCCGGCGACCCGAACAACAACAAGTGCGTGGACTGCAGCTGCGGCGATGGGACCAGCACGCAGGACAACGGCAGCTGGTGCCCCGACACGACGGATTGCCCGAACATCGGCAGCGGTCCATCGCTCCAGGTTCGAGTCTGCGACGCCCACACGCTGAGCTGTCGCTCCAAGAGGTTCAACGAGACCTGCAGCGCGACGACCGAGTGCGGCGACATCAACGACCCGGCCGTGGCTGGAGCGGCCTCCTCCACCTGCGTGCCGGTGCCCGCGGTCTGCGTGAAGCTCTACCAGCCGACGACGCTCGACTCCGTGAACACGCAGTGCCGCACGCCCGGCCTGCCCTACGGCCGCTGCGGAATCCCCTGCCAGGACTTTACGAACAACCTCTGCGATGCCAACTCGCAGAGCACCGGCCAGTGCCCGAACAACAGCATCTGCCGCGGCGTCGATGATTCGGCAGGCGGACACGGAAAGTACTGCGTTCCGCCGTCCTGCCGCTAAGCTGTCGCGCGTGAACACGCACGCGATCGCGACTACCGCCGCATTGCTCGCTCTGGGCCTCGGCTGCCAGCGCGCGGCGGCCAGGGATGACAAGGCCGACGCGGCCACCACCGCAGGCCCGACCGGCGCGCTCAAGGCGACGCTTGTGATCTCGGCCAGCACGGCGGGGCAGCTCGTTCCGTGCGGCTGCTCGCCCGACCAGAAGGGCGGGCTGCCGCGCGCGGTGGCCCTCGTGAAGAAGCTGCGCGCCGAAGGGGCCGCGCTCGCGTACATCGACGCGGGCGACCTGCTCTTCGAGGGGCCGCCAAGCGAGGTAGGCAGGGGCCAGGCCGAATTGAAGGCCAAGGTGCTGGCGCAGGGCGACGAGGTGCTCGACGCCGTGGCCCGCGTGGTGGGCGCGCGCGACCTGGCCCGGGGCGCCGAGTTCGTCTCGCAAAGCGCAGGCGGCACGCCGCTGCTCGAGGCCGGCGGGCTCCCGGTGCAAGGCGCGCGCGGATCACTCGTGGTGAAGGTCGGCTTGCTGCCCGTCGGCCTGTTCGCCGCCGGCCTCGGCGAGCTCAAGCAAGACGCGCTCGCCAAGACGGCGGCGCAGCTTCGCGAGCAGGGCGCGCGCGTGGTCGTGCTGCTCTTCCAGCCCAAGGCGGGCGGGCTCGCCGGCTGGAGCCAGGGCGAGGCGCTCTTGTCCACGGCCCGCGCGGCCGGCGTCGATCTGGTCGTCCTCGGCCATCGCGACGATCCGGCCAGCGACCCGAACCAGCTCGAGGCGGGGCCGCCCGCGCTCCTCGCGGTCGAGGGCCACGGGCAGTCGCTGTTGCGCATCGATCTGACCGTCCCGGCGGATGCCGCGCCGGGTGCGCCCCTCTTCCTCGCGCGCGGCGAGGCCGGGCGGCGCGAGGCGCTCACCCACTTCGACGAGCGCATCGCGCGGCTCAAGGGCCAGGCCGAGGCGGCGGCGAGCCCGGAGCGGAAGCAGCTCTACCTCGAGAAGATCAAGGAGCAAGAGAAGCTGCGCGCGGACGCCGAGAGCGCCAAGGAAGAAGCGCCCAAAGGCGCCATCGTCGCCAAGGCGACGTTCTTGCCCATCGACGGCAAGGCGGGCGAGGACGCGGGGGCCAAGAAGCTCGTCGATGCCTACGACGACAACGCGGCGGCCATCAACCTGGCGGCCGCGCGCCGCCAGCCCGAGGTGTGCCCCGCTGCAGCCGCCGGCGAGGCGAGCTACATCGGCATCTCCGACAAGCTGCCCTCGGGCGAGAGCTGCGCCGCGTGCCACAAGACGCAGGCCGCGTTCTGGAGCAAGACCAACCACGCGCACGCCTACGCCACGCTGGTGAAGGTGAAGAAAGAGTTCAGCCTCGACTGCATCCGCTGCCACGTCACGGGCTGGCAGCAGCCGGGCGGGGTGTGCCGCATCGACAAGGCGGCCGTGGGTGGCCCGGGCTTCAAGTCCCACGGCGGCCTCTTCGGCGCGGGCCGGCAGGACGTGCAGTGCGAGTCGTGCCACGGGCCCGCCAGCGAGCACGTCAAGGACCCGCCCGGCCACATCGACGACAAGGTCGGCAAGGCCACGTGCATCCGCTGCCACGAGGCCGCCAACTCGCCGCACTTCGACTTCGCCAAATATCTGCCCGGCGTGGTCGGCCCGGGCCATGGCGCGCCGCTCGCCAAGGGGCAGGAGCCGGGGCCGCGCTGGCCGGGCGAGCAGGCCGAGAAAGGCAAGCCGTGAACTATCGTCCCCAACTGGCCTCGCTGGCGCTGCGCGGGCTGCCCGATCTGACGCTCGAGCTCGGCGTGCGCCTGGCTCACGGGGCCTTGCTGGCCCGCGGCGCCGAGAGCTGGACCTCGCTGCTCGCGGGCCACCGCGCGCACCGCTATGCGTTCGCGGGCCAGGGTCAGCGCCCGGCGGCGCTCTTGCTCCATGGCCTGGGCGGCAGCGCCAGCTCGATGGCGGTGCTGGTCCCCGCGCTGCAGAAGCTCTGCCGCCGCGTGGTGCTGCTCGAGATGCCGGGCCATGGCCGCTCGCCGCAGGCGCCCGGCGGCCCGCTCGCGGTGAGCGACTACGGCGAGGTCGCCAGGGCGGCCTTGCTGGAGCTCGCGGCGCAGGAGGGGCCTGCGGTGCTGATCGGCAACTCGCTCGGCGGCGGGCTCGCGCTCGGGTTGGCGCAGGAGCAAGCGGCGCAGGTGGCCGGCTTTCTCGGCCTCAATCCGGCCGGCGCGGCGCTCGACTTCACGCGCGTCCCAGAGCCGTTCGCGGACCCGCACGCGGGCGCCTTCGCCATGGCCGACATCCTCTTCCACCGCCCGCCGCTCCTCTTCTGGCTGGTCGCGCGCGACTACGCGCGGATGTGGAACGGCCCCGTCGTCCAGCGGGTGATGACCGACGGCCGCCGCGGCCTGGGCGAGCGCGAAGTAGGCCCAGAGCGGCTCTCCGCGATCCGCTGCCCCGTCCTCATCCTCTGGGGCGAGAACGACGGCCTGCTCTCGGCCTCCTCGGTTCCCTACTTTCGCCAGCACCTAGGCAGCGCCGCGGTCGAGGTGATCCCGCGCTGCGGACACGTCCCCCAACTCGAGCGCCCGGCGTTCACCCGCCGCCGCGTGGCGGCTTTCATCAACACCCTGCGCTGACGACCTCTGCCCGCCGCTCTGCCGGTTGTGAAGACTCGGGAAGCGGCGGAGGCGCAGCAGTGTTGAAGCCTGCAGCGCGCCTGCGTGCCGAGGGGGAAATGGTGGGGAAAGCCGGCCGAATGTCCGGTTGCCCGTCGAGTTTCGCTCCGGTACGTTCGGCCCGCATCGCCGCCTGGGAGCAACGTTGCCGACGAGCCGCACGCCGCCAAGACTCGCCCTTGCCCTCGCCGGCCTGCTCGCGCTGGCCTCTGCGGCGCGCGCGCAGGAGCCGGCCACGCAGGCCGCGGCGACGCTCGGGGCCGCCAAGAGCGCGGCTTTGCCGACGGCCGCGGCTGCGGTGGACCAGTCCGACAGCGACTCCGATAGCGACTCCGACGAAGGCGACGAGACGCCCGAAGAGGCCAGGGCCCGAGCCGAGCTCGAAGAGCTGCACCGCGCCGAGCTGCGCGCCGGCCTGCTCGCCGACAATCCGGCCGCGCGCGACGCCATCGCTCTCGGCCTCGGCGAGATGAATCCGCTCTCGCAGGACCTGGGCGCAGCGCTTGGCCCCTCGGTTGACGGCTCGCCGCTGGCCGACCCGGCGCCCGTGGGCGGGGTGTTCGCCAGCCTGCCCGAGCTGGCCGGCATCTCGGAAGAAGCCCTGCGCGCCAAGTACGACATCCCCGTCGAGCTCAACGACGCCGTGGTCGCGTACATCCGCTTCTTCCAGACCGGCGTGCGCGAGCACTTCGAGAAGTGGCTGGCCCGCTCGACGCGCTTCATGCCGATGATGCGCCAGATCCTCGAGAAGGAGGGGCTGCCGCTCGACCTCGTGTACTTGTCGATGATCGAGAGCGGCTTCAACGCCTATGCCTACTCGTGGGCCAAGGCGTCCGGCCTCTGGCAGTTCGTGGTCGGCACCAGCCGGCGCTATGGGCTCGTCTCGGACTTCTGGGTGGACGAGCGCCGCGATCCCGCGCGCGCCACCGTGGCCGCCGCGCGCTATCTCAAGGATCTGAACAAGCGCTTCCACGGCAACTGGTTCTTGGCCTGGGCCGGCTACAACGCGGGCGAGGGGCGCATCGACAGGGCCATCAAGCGCGAGAACACCACCGACTTCTGGAAGATGCGCTACCAGGGCCGGACGCTCCGCGCCGAGACCAAGCACTACGTGCCGAAGCTCATCGCCGCGGCGCTGATCGCCAAGCACCCCGAGCGGTTCGGCTTCCACGTCGCGTACCAGGAGCCCTGGCAGGTGGACGAGGTGCAGGTGCCGGGAGCCACCGATCTCTCGGTCATCGCCAAGGCGGCCGGCATCACGCTCGAGGAGGTGCGCGACCTGAACCCCGCGCTGCGCCGCTCGTGCACGCCGCCGAGCGGCTGGACCGTCAAGTTACCGAAAGGGCGCGCGCCGGTCTTTACCGAAAACTTTGCAAAGCTCTCGCCCGAGCAGCGCCTCGTCGTCGCCCAGCACAAGGTCGAGAAGGGTGAGTCGCTCTCGAAGATCGCGCGCGCCTATGGGGTCAGCGAGAAGTCGATCTTGACCTCAAACGGGCTGCGCTCGGCGCGCCAGGTGCGGGTCGGCTCGCTGCTCGTGATCCAGGTGCGGAAGTCGCAGGGACTGGTCGCCGGCAAGTCGCTCGAGGACCCGCGCGCCGAGCGGCGCAAGGCCCGCCCGCAGGGTCGCGTCCTGGCCAGCGCCAAGCCGGCCAAGCACGCCGCCGCCTCGCCGCGCACGCGGGCCGGGCAGTACGCGGTCAAGTCAGGCGACACGCTCTGGAGCATCGCCAACCAGTTCGGCACCACCGTCGATCGGCTCAAGGAGCTGAACGGCCTGCGCGGGCGGCGCGCGCGCAGCCTGCGCATCGGGCAGCTGCTCGCGGTCAGGGACGACGCTTAGCGAGGACCTGCTCGGCCGCTTTGATGCCGGAGATGGCCACCGCCAGCGTGCTCTGGCCCGGGAACACCGAGTCGCCGACCAGGTGCACCCCCGGCGCTGCCACGCCCGGCGCCAGGTTTCGATAATTTTGCAAACCAGCGCGCCGCGGAACTCCGCCGACGAAGCCGCCGGGCCGGCCGAGGAAGCGCTCGAACGTCCGCGGGCTGGCCGTGAGCGTGAGCGCGCGCGACTGGCAGAGCTCCGGCGCGAGCTTCTGCAAAGTCGCCTCCATCTGCGCTTGCACCGAGGAGACGCGCGCCGCCTGCGCAGCCTTGGGGAGGCCGAGCAGGTCCGCCAGGGCGATGTGCGTCGAGACGGTCACCGTGCGCTCGTTACGCGGGCCGCGCCCTTCTTCGTCGCCGCCGCTGACGGAGCAGAAGAGGTGGTTGCCGTCGCGCAGCGGCAGCGCAGGGTCTGCGACCAGCTCCAGGTGGTGCGGGCCCTCGCGCAGCGGGGCGTCGCGCGGCAGCGCCAGGTAGAGCATCGCCGCGCCCCAGCCGCCCTGTACCCGATGGTCGAGCGCGTCGAGCTTCTTGCTCTCTCGCTCGCCTTCGCGCAGCCCGAGCAGCTCGCGCGCGGCCGCAGGCAGCACGTTCAAGACCACCTCCCGCGCCCGCAGCTCGCCGCGGCGGGTCTGCACGACAAAGCCTGCGCCCTCGCGGCGCACCGACTTCACGCGGTCGGACAGGCGCACCTCTGCTCCCTGCGCGCGCGCCGCCTCGAGCAGCCCATTGGCGAGCTGGCCGACGCCGCCGTGGATGTGCCGCGCGCCGCGAAATGGATAGTCGAGGGTGGCCAGCGCGAAGGGTGCCTCTGCCTCGGCGGCCGGTGCCTGCACGGTGATCTGGCAGAGCGCGTCGCAGAGCAGCCGCAGCGGGGCGAAGTCGAGCAACCCATGCCGCGCCAGGACCGCAAAGAGCGGCCGGCCGAGGAGCGGCAAGAGCGGCAGGTAGCGCGGGGCGCGGGCCGCGTGGCGCGCGAGCTCCGCGGCGCCGAAGGGCGGCAGCAGCGCGGGGTCGTCGAGCAGCGCCCAGAGCGCATCGGCGACGCGGCGCTGCTCCTTGAAGAACGCGCGCAGGCGGTCAACCGGCGCCGACGGCAAGAGGGAGAGCTGCTCGACCAGCCGCTCGCGCGCGGGTGGCACCGGCAAGACGAGCCCGGGCGCGCGCAGCTCGATCACCGGGTCGAGCGCGACGGTGCGGACCGCGAGCGCGTGCCGCTCGATCAACTTCGCGAAGAGCTGGCCCGGCTCGAAGCCGGCAAAGAGCGTCGCGCCCGATTCGAAGGTGTAGCCAGACCGGTGGAAGGTGCTGGCGCAGCCGCCCGGGTAGTTGAGCGATTCGCAGATGGCCACTTGCGCCCCACCCTCGGCGAGGGTGAGCGCGGCGGCCAGCCCGCCAAATCCAGCGCCGATCACCACCGCATCGAGCATCACCGATCGATGCCCCGGCGCGCGCGCCGATCTGCGTCAGTGCGCCGCGGCCTTGCCGAGCTTGTGCGCGGTGTCTTCCACGCGCTGGAAGAAGCGCAGGAAGTTCTCGCCCAGCACGCCGCGCACCTCCTCGTCGGAGTGGCCGCGGCGGAGCAGCTCTTTGGTGACTCTCGGATAGGCCGCGACGTCGTCAAAGCCGATGGGCGGGTCGTCCACCCCGTCGAAGTCGCTGCCGATGCCGACCCCTCCGGGCGCGAGCTTCATCGCGTGCTCGAGGTGATCGACGAACTTTGCGAGCGTGGTCCGATATTGCCGCTGCCCTTTGTAGATCGCCTCCATCGCCTCGCCGAGCGCGGCCGGGTCGTTCGCGTGCTTCTCGGCCGCCTCGTTGAGTTGCTTTAGATGGGAGCGCTGGAACTCGTGCAATTGCTTCAAGCTCTCGTCGTCGAGGAACGCAGAGCCCGCGTTGATCATCACCACGCCGCCCCCCTTGCCGATGGCGGCGATCTGCTCGTCGGTCAAGTTGCGCGGCATGTTGGTGAGCGCGCGGCACGAGGAGTGCGAGGCAAAGATGGGCGCCTGCGAGAGGGCCAGCGCGGCGGCGATGGTCTCGTCGGAGACGTGCGAGACATCGACGGCCACGCCCAGCCGGTTCATCTCGCGCACCACGTCCTTGCCGAACTCAGTCAACCCATGGTGCTGCACGCTCTTCTTCGGATCGAAGTCGTGAGTCCAGAACGGCCCCGAGGAGTCAGCCCAGTCATGGGTCCTGGTATGAGTCAGCGTGACATAGCGGACACCCAAGGCGTGCAGTTCGCGCAAAGCCCCGAGGGAAGACTCAAAGAGGTTGCCGCCCTCCAGCCCCATCAGGACCGCGATATGGCCCGAGTCATGCGCGCGGCGGATATCAGCGACGCTGGTGGCGGCCGCGAAGACCTCCGGGTGGGACTCAATCACCCGGTCGGTGATATCAATCTCCTCCAAAGCCGCCTTGAGCCCGCCCGAGGCCGCGGTAACGTCGGCTGACTCATAGAGGGAGAAAAAGAGCGCGCCGGCATTGCCCGCGCGCAGCCTCTGCAGATCGATGTGCTTGGTGGCGCCGGGCTGACTCAAATCGACCCACTTCTTTTTCAACTCAAACGGCGCGTCCACGTGAGTATCGACCACGATGGCCGACCGGTGCAGCTTCGCGGCGCGACCGGCCAGCTCGTCGGCCGCCGCAGGCAGGGCCAGCAGGCAACTCAAGACCAACGCGCGCATTTGATTATTGCTCCGCCAGCATGATCTTCAGCTCGCGGATGCGGCGCGTGACCTCGTCGCGCGGCTTGTTCTTGTAGCTCTCGGGCAAGAGTTCGCGGCTGGTGCACTCGGCGATCGCGACCAGGGTCTGCAATTCGACCTCGAGCGGATAGCTCGGCGGCATGAAGTCGGCGAGCGTCTCCTTGACGTCGTCGGCCGTGACCTTCTCGCGCTTGTCGGTGACCGCGCGCAGCTTCGCCCGCACCAAGGCGGCCTCGATGTCGGCGCCCGACAGCTTGGGGATGTCCATCGGGATCACCTTCTCCCAATCGCCGTCGATGACGACGTGCGCCTTCTTGGCCATGGTCTTGAAGAGCTCGAGGCTCTCGGCGCGGCTCTCCGGATAGAAGAGCGCGAGGTGCTCCTCGGCGCGCCCCTGCCGCTTCAAGTCCACCGGCAAGAGATCGGGCCGGCAGGTCAAAAGGAACCAGACGATCTTGCCGCGATACTCGGTGTTGCCCATGAACGCCGCGATGCTTGCAAAGACGCGGCTCGAGGTGCCGCTGTCGCCCGACTGGCCGCGGTTGCCGAGGAACGCGTCGGCCTCGTCGATGATGACGGCGACGGGCCACATTGCTTTCAATAGGTTGAAGATCTTCTCTAGATTGCCTTCAGTCACGCCCTGCCATTGCGAGCGGAAGTTGAGGAACTTCACGCAGGGGATGCCGATCTCGCCAGCGAAGCAGGTGGCGAGAAACGTCTTGCCCGTTCCGATCGGGCCGGCGATGAGAAAGCCCATGGGAACGACGTCGCGCTTGCCGCCCTGAATCGCCTTGGCGGCCTGCTTGAGCAATTGCTTTGCCTTGCCGTGGCCGGCCACCATATCGATGGAGTGCGCGGGCTCGATGAACTCAAGCAACCCATGGCACTCAGCCTGGATGATCTCCTTCTTCTTCTCCTTGATGCGCTCGGCGGTCAGCTTCTTGCCGCCCTCGGCCTCGGCCAGGATGCGGTCGAGCGCCACCCGGGAGACGCCGGCGGTCATGTGCGCGAGCGACTGCTGCGAGACCTCGCTGACTTCATTCCATTTGCGGCCGTGCTGCGCCAGCTTGGTCTCGATATAGTCGTGCCGCTCCTTCTCATTGGGCAGCGGGATTTCAATCGCGGCGCAATAAGGGTTTCTTCCAATGCGCGGATTCAGCTCGGCGATGTTCTCGGCGATCATGCAGATCGAATAGTCGGCCTGGATGAACTGCGCGTCCTGCGCCCACTTCATCAAGGTGACGAGCGCATAGCGATCCTCGGAGCTCATGAACCCGGTGTCGCCCGCCGGCGCCACCGTCTCGGCGAAGTCGATCACCACCGCGATGGTCTTGTTGTCGGCGAGGCGCACGCGCGAATAGCTCTCGATCAAGGGAAAGGCGCGGGCCGGGTCCTTGGGCAAGCCCTTGGCGTATTCGGTGCCGAACAAGGTGTCATATCCCTGCACGGCGCCCATGAAGTCCTTCTGCATCTCCGGATTGGCCAGCCGGATGCCGCTCGAGCGGTCATAGAAGATGACCAGATCGCGGGTGCCGAAGAGCTCATCGGCCAGGAAGGCGCGCAGCGGGACGAACTTCTTGCCGCCCTTGCCGTCGTCGGCGGGCTGCAGGTCGCGCACGGCGCCATGGATCAGGAACGTCGTGACGGTCTTGGTGTAATAACGCTCGGCTAGGTTTCGCGCCCATTGCGGCAACGAGGCGAGCGGGTCGGCGTTGGTGGAAGCGGAGCGGGACTTGCGAGCCATTGAAGACCTCGGCTATCGATTATCGACTATCAACTGTCGGCCAGTGGGGAGGTGCGTTGTAACGGAAGCGATTGCTTAGAGCACCGAACGGGTTGAATCCCGTCGGATGACCGCGGGTTCTAGAGCAACCCGCTCGGCCGATCTGCTGCGCATTGCTGCGTCTCTCCTCGTCGTTCCTTGCACTGCTTGCATCTCGGCCGTCCTCCTCGGTCCTTCAACCCGATCGGTGCTCTAGCGCCTGCGCAAATCGATGATCTCCGAGTGGGTCTGGCCGCTGAGGATCTCGACCTTGACCTCGCGGGTCTTCTTGCCGACGCGGATGCGGATCTTGTGCGGGCCGATCTTCAGGGGCCAGCTCGTCAAGGGTGTCTGGCGGCCGATGTCGACGCCGTCGATGAAGACGTTGGCCGAGGGGCGCGAGGCCAGGCTCAGGTAGCCGAGCGAGGCCAGCGCGGCGGGGTCCTCCGGCACCTCGGGATTCGATTGCTCCTCGCGCGCCTGGCGCCCGGCGCACGCGCCCGGCTGGGCCTGGAGCGTGGCCGCGACTTCGCGCTTGCCTGCGTGCGCGGGGATGGCGAGCTGCCAGGTGTTGAAGCAGCGCTTCTCGAGGACGATGGCGTGGGCCTGCGATTGGTCCACGTCCGCCAGATAGACCGGGGTGACGCCGCGCCGGGTGCCGTCGAGGAAGACCTGCGCGCCCGCGGGCGCCGAGCGCACCGTGAGCTGGCCGGGCAGCGGCGACAGCTTGACCTCGATGGCCTTGCGCTCACCGGGCTCGAGCAGAACCGAGAGGCCCTGCTCGGCGAAGCCCTCGCGGCGCACGACCAGCTTGTGCTCGACCTTGGCGGACAGCTTGGGCTCGGTCCAGTCGTGGTCGAGCGGGTCCTTGACCTGGGCGCCGTCGAGCAGCACCACCGCGTCCTCGGGCTCGGTGGTGACGCTGACCGAGCCGACCGGGACGCCGCTCTGGTCGAGGCGTCGGCTCGAGCGGGCAGCGCTGAAGAGCGCCCAGGCCGTCACGGCCAGCGCCATGCCGATGACCGCGTAGAGCAGGCGGCGGATCTGCCGCGCGCGGCCGGTGAGCCCGGAGCCAGTGTCTTCGCCGCCGCCGTCGTCGGCGGGCTTGATGGGCGCGATGCGGCCGCCGAACGGGGGGCGCTCGAATCGGGGCGGGCGCGAGGCCGGGGGCTCTGCTGCGACCGGCGGCGCTCCAGCAGGCGCGGCGGCGACGGGAGGTTGCGCGCGCGGACCGGCGAGAGGAGGGATGGTCGCGGGCCGGCGAAAGACGCCGCTCGGCGTCTGCACGCGCCCGCTCGGCGTGGGAACACGGCCTTCCGATCGCGACGCTTCTGGCCCTTCGCGGCCGGCGGCTCCGTTCGATCTGGACGAGGCTGGTGGCGGCCGGGAGAGCGAGACAGGCGGTCGCACGGTGCGCTCGATGCGGGGCGGAGGCAGCGAGGGATCGAGCGGCTCGGCAGGGGTCCGCGGCGCAGCGGGAGGCGGCGCCATGGACGGGATCTGCGCCGAGGGATTGGTGACCTCGATGGGCGGCGCGGGCGCCTCGTCCGCGGCCTCGAGGTCGATCCCCGGGTCGGTCACTTCATACGAAGGATCGCGCTGGCCCGCCCTGCGCGCGGCCGGGAGCGTCTCGGCGGGGAGGGGCGCCAGCGGCGGCCCGTCGGCGAGCAGCGAGGAAGGCAAGGGCGGCGGGGGGCGCGAGTGGCGCGCCTTCGGTTCGGGCCGGGCGCTTTGCGGCAGCGGCGGAGGCACCGCTCCCGCGCCTGGGACAGCGGCACCCCGCCGCGCCAGCTCGGCGTATTTGCGCTCGGCGGCGGCGAGGTCGTCCATGCTCATCGGCCGCGTGTCCTCGTCGAACACCTCGACCTCGCTCGCCTTGGCGGTCGCGGCGGGCCGGGTGTCCTCGAGGACGGCCTTCTGCGCCGCTGGCTGCGTCGACTCGGGCGGCGCGGGCGCAGGCCGCTGCTCGGGAACTCGCGCGGGCGCCCGCTCCTGCGCCAAGGCCGGCGCGGCTGGAGCGGGCCTTGCGCGCTCGAGCGGCGGCGTCACGATCTCCGGCGGGAGCCGCGGGTCGAGGAGCTGGAGGTCCTCCTTCTGCGGCTCCTGCGGAAAGGTGGCCTTCATGAACGCGGTCACGTCCTCGCGCTGCACCTGCTTGCCGCGATGGTCGAGCAAGAAGCGCGTCAGGTCTCCGCCCAGATCGGCCGCGAACTGATACCGGTCCTCGGTCTCGCGGGCGAGCGCACGGAGGATGATCTTCTCCAGCTGGGCCGGCACGTCGCGCTGGATCTGGCTCGGCGGCGTGATGCGCGCGGCCTGCACTTTCTCGAGCACGCTGAAGTCGGACGAGCCGGTGAAGAGCCGCTCGCCGGTCACCAGCTCGTAGAGCACCACGCCGGCGGCGAAGATGTCGCTCTTGCCGTCGAGCGGCAGCCCGCGCACCTGCTCGGGGCTCATGTACCCGAACTTGCCTTTCAAGATGCCGGCCTGGGTCTTGGTGATCTTGTTGGCGGCCTTGGCGATGCCGAAGTCGACCAGCTTCACCTCGCCCTCGAAGGAGGTGATGATGTTCTGCGGAGAGACGTCGCGGTGGACGATGCCGAGCGGCTTGCCCTCTGCGTCGCGCTTGCGATGCGCGTAGTCGAGACCGTCGCAGACGCGGGCGATGACGTACGCCGCGACGTGCACCGGGACGCGCTCGCCGCGCCGCTTGAGCCGCTCGAACACCGAGCGCAGATCCTTGCCCGGCACGTACTCCATGGCGATGTAATAGGTGTCGTCGATGCGGCCGAGGTCGAAGGTCTGGGCCAGGTTCGCGTGCGAGAGCTGCGAGGTGATCTTCGCCTCGTCGACGAACATCTTGATGAAGTCTTCGTCCTCGGCGACCGCGGGCAGGATGCGCTTGATGGCGACGATCTTCTCGAAACCTTCGACCCCGACGGTCTTCGCCTTGAAGACCTCGGCCATGCCGCCGACGTTGATTCGCTCGAGAAGGAAGTACTTCCCGAAGGGGACGAGCCGCTCCAACAAGCTGCTCCTTGACGCGAGGGCCGCCCTGGGGCGCCCGAGGGGCGCGAGCCTAGCACGGCGGGAGGCTGCTGAGGGTTGACAGGGTCCCTTGGTACACTCTTCCCATGCCCCGGCTCCTGATCGCCCTCGCGGCGCGCTTCGAGCGCAACTTCGCGCTGATCTTCTGGGCTCTGCTGGCGAGCCTGTTGATCGTCACCGGCGGAGTGCACCTCGCCCGGCAAAGCGCCGAGGTCTTGACGCAGCACCCGCCGGCGCAGGGCCACGTCTTCTACGAGCGGCTGCAGGAGGCGGCGCACCTCTTTGCCTACGCGGCCTCGGCGCTGGTCTCGTACTTCGCGGCGCAGTGGTGGCTCTTCTTGCTCGACGCGCTGCTCGCCGCTCTCTGGCTCCTGCCGCGGCCCGGCGCCTCGCACCCCGTGCTCGCGGGCGGTGCCTGGGCGGTCGATTTCCTCAACCGCCAGCTCGGCCACGTCGGGGTCGCCTTCCTCGCGGTCATCGCGGTGGCCAACTGGCTGCAGCCCTGGCCGGTGCTGATGCTCGTGGCCTCGACGGGCGCGGTGCTGGCGGCTCCCCGCGCCGTCGACCAGGGCGTGACCCGCTTCTTGCTCTGGCGGCGCCGGAGCGACGAGCGGCGCGCGCGCGTCGAGGCCGACCTCTTCTGGGCGCGGCGCATCGTCTTCCACGCGCTCAACGCGCTCGGCGTCTTGCTGCTCTTCGTGGCGGCGCCCGTCCTCTGGCGCGAGCTGGTCCGTACCGCGACGCTGGCGCTGCTCGCGATCGCGCTGCGCTCGTACCGCTGGGTGCGGAACTACCGGCGCGCGCGCCACGGCGCCGAGCACGAGGAGACGCGGTCGATGGAGGCGCCCGAGGCGCGCGAGCTGCGGCGCCGCTGGGACCGGCGCATCGTCGTGGTCGCGGTGCTGGTTGGCCTCCTGCCGGCGACCAGCATCATCGGGAGCGCCGACGCGGCCGACAAGCGGCTGCGCGACCAGCACTGGACGCGGTGCGCGAGCGATCTGGTCAACGGCGCGCCGCCCCGCAGCGAAGCCGACGCCTCGCTCTTCATCGTCTCCGACAGCCAGTTCCACGAGCTGCGCGGGCGCCGCGCAGGGTCGCACCTCGACATCATCGACGCGCTGGTGCCGGTGGCGGTCAGGCCGGTCGAGCTGGATCTGCTCTCCGGCGCGACGCTCGCCCACTTCGGCGCGGCCCTCAAGGCGATGCCTGGCGGGCAGCCCTGGGCGCACCTGGGCGATGCGGCCGACCTCGCCTGCAGCGCCGAGCTGGACCGCTTCGGCGAAGTGCTCGACGCGCACTACCCGAAGCGGGGCCTCGCCTTCCTTTTGCCGGGCAACCACGATTCCACTTTTGTCGGCAACTTCCACTGGCACCCGGACTGGGACCGCGCCTGCCGCCCGCGCTACGGAGCGCAGCCCGGCGAGTACCTGCGCAAGGATCGGTCCGACGCAAAGCTCGCCGCCATCGCGCGGCAGATGGGCCTGCGCGGAGAGCTGATCGGCGTCCACCAGCACCCGGTGATGAAGCACACCGGACCGACGCGCACCGCGCTCTACGGCGCCGTGGAGCTGGGCCGCATCGGGCCGGGCAAGACGCGCCAGCTGGTGGGCGCATTCGTCGACACCTCGGACTTCACCCTCTTCGACCCGGGCATCGCCGGCGCGAGCGGAAGCATCTCGCGGGGCCAGCTCGGCGACCTGAAGGCCGCGCTCGCCAAGATGGAGCCCGACGCGGCGGTGGTCCTCTTCGTCCACCACCCGCTCGGGGAGATGTCCTCGTGCGCGCGCAAGCTGCTCAAGGGGCTGCACGACCAGGTCCTGCACGAGCGGCTCCTGGCCGTGGTCTCGGCGCACACGCACCTCGCCGGCTTGCGCGACCACCGCTGCGCCGAGAAGGGCTGGGATGGGCCGCGCGTGCCCGAGCTGGTGGTGGGCTCGGTCATCGATCCGCCGCAGGAGGCGTCGCTCCTTGAGGTGTGGGGCGACGGCGGCGGCTCGGCCTCGCTGCGGCTGCGCGCGATGCCGGCGGTCGCGCGCGAGGGCGCCTCGTGCTCGCTCTTGCCGCCCGCGCACGGAGCGGCCGGAGCGCTCACGGGCGCGCGCTGCTCAGCGCTCTTGACCGGGCTTGCCCAGGTGGACGACTGCAAGCCGCTGTTCCTCGAAGCGCCGCCAGTGGAGCTCGACGATCGCCAGCCGGCGCCTTCCACCAGACCCGACGCGGTCTTCGCCAGCAGCGGCGCCAAGGCGGCGACGCCGGTGGCCGCGCGCGACGACTACACCGACGCCGACGCGCGGTCGGACGCAAGCCTGTGCGGCAACTTCCGCAGGCACCGCCAGGCCGGGCTGCTCTTCACTGCCGAGCCCGAGGACGTGTACTGCGATCAGCGCGAGCGCGCCGTGCGCCTGCGCCACTGCGTCTGCCGCGGCGCGACCTGCTCGAAGGCCGGCAACCCGCTCGACCCGAGGCTCTACGACGCCGTCTTCAACGAGCGGCCCGAGCGGCGCGACGAGCTGGTCTGCCTCTCGTGGGCAGCGTCCATCCTGCAGGACAAGAAGGCCCGTGGCTGGCCCCTGGCGCGCGCGCTCGCCTTCGCCAACGATCGCTCGGCGGTCTACGGCGCGCTGGAGATGTTCGTCGATCTGCGCAAGACCGCGTGCCACACCGACCAGTCGCCGCAGCTCACGTCGATCCCGCCGCCCTGAGTCACTTCTTGTGCATCGCCTGTTTCGCGACCTTGACCACCGCCTTGAGCGCCCGCCCGAAGTTGAATCCGGAGGCGTGCTGCGCGGGCGCAGGGAAGGGAACCTTGTCGAGGCCGAAGCGGTCGAAGTACTCCTTGCAGGTGACGTGGCCGCGGATGACCGCTTGCGCGCCCTGGCTCTTGCAGATCGGCGTCCAGTAGCTCACGCCCGCGGGCTCGCCCTCGCGCGCCAGCAGGCGCCGGTAGGCGTGTTTGACCGCCTCGCCCGGCAAGCCGGGGCTGCCGTATTTCGCCTGGTACAGCTCGCTCATCGCCAATGAGTGGACCACGTCGCGCACCGAGAGCGTGCCGCCTGAGAGACCCTCGCCGAAGCTGGCCTCGATGAGCGGATCGGTGTCGCGCTCGAGCACCTGCTTGCAGAGGGCTTGGAGCAGCCCGCGCACCTCGGCGGCGGGCCACTTCTTGGCGGCGCCGCCAAGCGGCAGGGCGACGTGCGGGGTCGGCGGATCGACTGCGGCGGTGGCGAACTGGACGGCCATGGGCGGCTCCGCGAGGCGGGGCGGACAGCGTCGGCCGGCGTGGCCGGAGAGTCAAGCCTCGGGCCGGATGTCCGAAATCGTGGGATCAATGTCCTTGCGGACAACCCACCACCGGCGCACCCTCCGGCCATGCCTCACGTGCCAAAGTCGCCGCTGCGGATCGTCTTCCTCGCCTATCCCGACGGGCAGCACCTCGATCTGGCCGGTCCCTACGAGATCTTCGCCCGCGCCACCCGCGTCCTCGGCGAGCTGGGCAGGAGCCACACCGGGTATGCGCTCGAGATCGCCGCGGTGCAGCCCGGTCCGCTGGTCGCGAGCTCGGGCTTTCGCTTCCTCGCCGACCTCCACTATCGAGCTCTGCGCGGGCCCCTCGACACGCTGATCGTCACCGGCGGCCGCGGCGTCGATCAGTGCCTCGCCGATCGCGCGCTCCTCTCCTGGCTGCGCCGGACGGCTCCGCGCGCCCGCCGCTTCGGGTCGGTCTGCACCGGCGCCTTCCTGCTCGCCGAGGCCGGCCTGCTCGACGGCAAACGGGTCGCCACGCATTGGAAGCGCGCGCGCGAGTTGCAAGAGCGCTACCCCAAGGTCCTGGTCGAGGAGGACCCGATCTTCGTGCGCGACGGAAAGCTCGCGACCTCGGCCGGCGTGACGGCCGGGATGGACCTCGCGCTCGCGCTCGTCGAGGAGGACCTCGGCGCCGACGTCGCCCTCGAGGTCGCGCGCGCCATGGTGCTCTACCTGCGCCGGCCCGGCGGGCAGAGCCAGTACAGCGCGCCGCTGCGGCTGCAGAAGAGTGAGTTGCAAGGCGTGCGCGAGCTCTTGACCTACGCCATCGAAAACCCGGAGGCCGACCTCTCGGTGCCCGCGCTCGCTCGCCGCGCCGGGACCAGCCCGAGAAACCTGGGGCGCATCTTCCGCCGCGAGCTTGGCCAGACACCCGCCAACGCGGTCGAGGACCTGCGCATCGAGGCGGCCCAGCGCGCGCTCACCGGCACCCGCAAGAGCCTCGACGAGGTGGCCGCGCGCGCGGGCTTCGGCAGCGCCGAGGTGATGCGGCGAGCCTTCTTGCGAAAAGCGCAAGTCACTCCCTCGGCCTGGCGCCAGCGCTTCCAGAGCGTCGCCACCGTGGAGGCCGCGCCATGAAGCTGCAGATGCCGCACCGGTCGTTCATCGTCGCGGGCGCCATCTTCGTGGTGCTCCTCTGCGCCGCGGGCGTCCGCTCGACGCCGAGCGTCCTCATCGTCCCGCTCGAGCGCGAGTTCGGCTGGAGCCGCACGCTCCTGTCGGCCGCCGTCTCGGTCAACCTGGTCCTCTACGGGCTCATCGGCCCCTTCGCCGCGGCGCTGATGGAGCGCTTCGGCGTGCGCCGCACCGTCATCGCCTCGCTCGCCCTCATCGCCTGCGGCGTCGCGCTCACCACGCAGATGCACGCGCCCTGGCAGCTCATCCTCTCCTGGGGAATCCTGGTCGGCGCGGGCACCGGCACCACCGCGATGGTCCTCGGCGCGACCATCGTCCAGCGCTGGTTCCACACCCGCCGCGGCACGGTGATGGGCATCCTCACCGCCAGCACCGCCACCGGGCAGATGATCTTCCTGCCCATGCTCGCCTCGCTCGTCGAGCACCACGGCTGGCGGGCCGTCTCCGTCCGGGTCGCGCTGGTGGCGGCCTGCGTGATTCCTTTGGTCGCGCTGCTGGTGCGCGATCGGCCCGCCGACGTCGGCCTGCGTCCTTACGGCGCCACCGAGGACGAAGTCCTTGCTCCGCGCACCGGCAACGCCTTCGCCAACGCCATCGGCGTGCTCCGGCGCAGCGCAAAGCTGCCCGACTTCTGGCTGCTCGCGGGCAGCTTCTTCGTCTGCGGAGCCACCACCAATGGATTGGTCGGAACCCACCTGGTCCCGGCCTGCATGGACCACGGCATCCCCGAAGTGCGCGCCGCTGGCCTGCTCGCCGTGATGGGCATCTTTGATCTGGTCGGAACCACCACCAGCGGCTGGCTCACCGACCGATTCGATAGTCGAAAGCTGCTCGCCTGGTATTACGGCATGCGCGGCGTCGCCTTGCTCTTCCTCCCCTATGCCTTCGATCTCTCCTTCTATGGGCTCCCATTGTTCGCGATGTTCTATGGCCTCGATTGGATCGCCACCGTTCCGCCCACGGTGAAGCTCACGGCCGACGCGGTGGGCTCGCGCGACGCGCCCGTCGCCTTTGGTTGGATTGTCGCCGCTCACCAATTGGGGGCCGGCGCGGGGGCATTGGGAGCGGGAATGCTCCGCACTCAGCTCTCCAGCTATACGGCGGCCTGGGTCATCGCCGGCGCCATCTGCATGTGCGCGGCGTTGATCGTACTCAAGATAGGACGTTCAACTCAATCAAGCACCGCGGCGACGTTGACGTAATCATCCGTCCAGCGGCGGAACCCTTCCGGTGCGCGCCCCCGCTTGACGCCGGTCTTGTCGAGGAGCGGCATCTCCTTGCCCGCGCCGACCAGGATCCATTGCGAGGCCACCGCGCCTTCATTGGCGTTTCCTTGGTCGAACGCATTCCAGGCCGTGAGCCCCGCCGCCTTCGCCGCCGTGCTGACGACGGGCTCGAGATCGAGGAAGCGATTGGAGACGTGCATGGCCAGGATGCCGCCGGGCTTCAAGTGGCGCTGGTAGAGAGCGAAGGCTTCTTCCGTCAATAGATGGATAGGAACCGAGTCGCCCGAGAAGGCGTCAACCACGAGCAGGTCGAAGCCTTGCGCAGCCTCGTTGCCCATCACCAGCCGCGCGTCGCCCAGGGCAACGTCGGCGCCGGCGCAGCGCCGCAGGAAGCTGAAGTATTCGCGGGCGACGCGGACGATCAGGGGATCGATCTCATAGAAATGATAGGTATCTCCGGGGCGGCAATAGCCGGCGAGAATTCCCGCGCCCAGCCCGACGACGCCGACCTTTTGCGGCGCGCCGCCGCGGGCGAGGAAGACGCGGCCGATTCCCGAGGTGCGCGAATAGTAATTGGTCACTTCTAGTTCGTGGCCTTTGTCGAGCCGCTCCGAGCCGTGCACGGTGGTGCCGTGGACGAGCGTGCGCATCGAGAGGCCGGCGTCGGTGCGCTCGTTCTCGACCCGCAAGGACCCATAGAAGCTGCGCGCGTAGAAGAGGGTCTTCTGGCGCAGCTGCACCTCGCGCAGCCCGACGATGCCGCCGAGGAGGACCACGCCGATCAAGAGGCTCGCGCGGAGCACGCGCTGCACCGGCAGGCCGCGGAGGACGGGCCGCTCGCGCCAGAGGGAGAAGGTGAAGGCGAGGGCGCAGGCGACCAGCGAGATCGGCAGCTCGAGGTCGGTGCGGAAGGCGAGGGGGGCCAAAACCGCCACGAAGGCGCCGCCGAGCGCGCCGCCGATCGACAGCCGCACATAGAAGCGGGTGAGCAGGCGGGGCGCGGGCCGCAGCCGCGCGAGCTCGCCGTGGCAGACCAGCGCAGCGACGGTGAAGGCGCAGAGCTCGCTGCCGATCTCGAAGAAGGCGTGCTCTCCGCGCAGCGGCTCGCGGGCGCGCCAGCCGAGGAACGCGAGCGCCACCGCGAAGGGCGGGAAGAAGGCGCCGCGGCGATAGAAGCCTTCGCGCTCGAAGGTGGCGACGAAGGTCAACAGATAGAGCGCGAGCGGCAGCACCCAGAGCAGAGGCATGGGCGCGACGTTCAAGGTCAGGTCGGAGGTGACCGACGAGAGCAGGGCCGAGGAGCAGAACGGCAGAAAGACCCAGAGGGCGCGATCGCGCGCTGGAGCAGGCTGGGCGGCCTCGGGAGCGAGTTCTGGCGCGGCCGGCACCGGCGTCGCGGCGTCGCGCGCGTGGCGGAGCGAGGCCGCGGCGCAGAGCAGGGTGAAGGCCGCGAAGGAGGCCGACCAGAGCAAGGACTGCGCGCGCAGGCCGAGGAGCCGCTCGAGCAGGATCGGGTGCGCGAGCAGGCCCAGCGCCGAGGCGAGATTGGAGAGCGCGTAGAGGCGATAGGGCGTGCCGGGCAGCGCGCGGGCCCAGTAGGCCTGCAAGAGGGGCCCGGTGGCGGAGAGCGCGAGGAAGGGCAGGCCGACGGTGGCGGCGAGCATCACCAGCACTCGCAGCGTCGCGGGCAGCCCGGCGATGGCGCCCTGCACCCGCGCCGATGGGACCAGCGGCAGGCAGAGGAGCGCCGCGCCGAGGAGCAGCAGGTGCAGGACCAGGGCGGCCTTGCGCGATTGTCGCCGCGCGAGCCAGTCGGCAAACAGGTAGCCGCCGAGGAGCGCGGCCTGGAAGAAGAGCAGCGCCGAGAGCCACACCGCCGCCGTGCCGCCGAAGAGGGGCAGGAGCTGGCGCGCGACCAGCGGCTCGACCAGGAAGAGGAGCAGCGCCGAGAGGAAGACCGTCGAGGCCAGGAGCTTCATCAGCCGCTCGAGAGCGCTTTTGCCGGGTCGAGCGCGGCGGCGGCGCGGGCGGGGAAGAAGGCGCCGAGCAGCGCTGCGAGCAGCGCCACGCCGATGCCGAGCAGGAAGAGGCCGGCGCCGAACTGGAAGAAGGAGTCTGGCTTGAAGGGAAAGTCGGGCAGGCTGCGGTGGGCGGCAGCGTCGGCGAGGCCCGCGACCAGGCGGCCCGCGAGCACGCCGAGGGTGCCGCCGAGGAGGCCGATGGTGCCCGCCTCGGCGAGGATGAGCGCCGCGATGTCGCCCTTGGTGGCGCCCACCGCGCGGAGCACGCCGATCTCGCGGGTGCGCTCGCGGACGCTGGCAAAGAGCGCGTGGGCGATGTTGGTGGCGGCGAGCGCCGTGATCAGCGCCGAGAGCAGGCCCAGCACCGCGGTCACGAGCTGCACGGCGGCGCCGATCTGCAGCGCGCGGCTGCGCTCGGCGTCGTCCACCTCGAGGCCCATCGACTTGATGGCCGACACCAGCGCCGGGATCTGGGCCGAGCCGCGCGCACGCAGGAGCACGCTCGTGTAGCTGTCTGCGTCCTTGTCGAAGTGCTTGTTGATGCGGCGGACCGCAGCGAGCGGCATGGTGACGCCGGCCAGCACCGCGCGGTCCGAGAAGCCCGCCAGCTGCAGCGCGGCCTCATAGGTGCCGGGCAAGGTCTGGCCCGCGACCCAGCTGTGGCCGAGCTCGATGGGCAGCTGGAAGCCGACCATCATCGACTCGGTGAGCTGCGGCAGGCCCCGCTGGGGCGCATAGACCTTGTTGTAGATCTCGAGCAGTCGCTTGTTCACCAGCACCGGCAGCGGCTTGCCGAGGCCCCCGTCGACGAAGGGCAATTTCGCGTCGCCTTCGGCCAGCTCGGGCGGCACGCCGACGCCGATGAGCTCGAGGCCCATGTGGATCTCGCGGCCGAAGAACATGCCGTGGTAGCGCACGCCGGCGGGGATGCGCAGCTGCATCTTGGGGAAGGCGCGCTCGACGCCGGGCAGCGCGGAGAGGCGCGCGAGCGCGGCGTCATCCAGCCTGGCCTCGCCGAGCAGCGACCCGAGCGCGACCTGCGGGACGACCACGTCGATTTCGCGCGTGCTCGAGGGGAACACTTGCTGCACCACGCCCTGCACGCCGCGGCCGAGGGCGAGGAAGAAGACGAGGCAGGCGATGCCGACCGCGATGCCGAAGGTCGAGGCGGCGAGGCCGCGCAGGTCGCGGCGCAGGCTGGCGCGCACGAGGCGCACGAGCTTCTGCGGCCTCACTGGTCGGCCTTCCGTCGCGCGCCGACGCTGGCCGGATGGTCGGCGTCGGGCCGCACCAGCACGCCGTCGTTGAGCAAGAGGACGCGGCCGGCGGCGGCCGAGACGCGCGCCTCGTGGGTGACGACCAGCAAAGTCAGGCCGCCCTGGTTCAGCTCGCGGAAGAGCGAGATGATCTCGTCGCCGGTGCGGGCGTCGAGGTTGCCGGTGGGCTCGTCGGCCAGCAAGAGGCCCGGCTGCGCCAGGAGCGCGCGGGCGATGGCGACCCGCTGCCGCTCGCCGCCCGAGAGCGAGCCCGGCCGTGCGGAGGCTTTATCGAAAAGGCCAACGCGCGTTAACGAATCTTTTGCGCGCGCCTTCGCGTCGGGGATGCCCTCGCCGAACGCGTCCGGCAGCAAGACGTTCTCGAGCGCGGTGAGCCCCGGCAGGAGGTTGAAGGCCTGGAAGACGAAGCCGATGCGGGCGTGGCGCAGGCCCGCCAGCTGGCGGTCGGAGAGCTGGCGCAGCTCGTGGCCGAGGACGCGCACCTCGCCCTCGTAGTCGCGGTCCAGGCCACCGAGCAGGTGGAGCAGCGTGGACTTGCCGCAGCCGCTCTGGCCCTCGATGGAGACGAACTCGCCCTGCGCCACCTCGAGCTCGATGCCGCGGAGCAGATCGCCGCCCGGGGCGCCGTCGCGCGGCGGGTAGCGCTTCTTGACGCCGTGGAGCGAGAGCGCGGGCTCGCTCATGGCTTTGGCGCGGGCGGCGCGGGCTCGGGCGCGATCTGCAGCGTGGCGGTCGCCTCCACGCCCTGGGCGGTGGGCGCGACCGAGAGCGACAGGCGCAGGAGCTTGAAGGGCGCGACCACGCGGTCGACGATCGAGCGGGCGATGTACGACTGCGGGCCCGAGCCGTAGGTGGACTCCGGGAGAGCCCGCAGCGCGCTCTCGAGCTTGCCGAGATCGAGCGAGACCGCGGCGCCCGCGGGCCCCGACAAGATTGCCTCGGGCGTGCCGGGCTGCGGCGCGAGCCTCTCTGGCGCGAGGCCGCCGCCGAGCAGATAGGCGATGGTCTTGCCGGCCGACTCGCGCACGCCGAAGCGCGCGCCGGCGCCGCCTGCGTAGGTCACTTGCCAATCGTCACCGCTGCGCACGGCCGCAGCGCCGATCTTCGGCATCGCCTGCGCGAGCGCGTCCAGCGCCAGCACGAGGCGGTCCTTCTTGCTCGCGGCCACCTCGGCCAGGGCGGCCACCTGGACGAACTCGAAGGGGCTGTGCGCGCGCCAATCGAGGAAGCCGAGGTCCACGGCGCGCGAGAGCTCGAGCGCCGGCGAGCTGGCCGCCGAAAAGACGATGCCCGGCTGCAGCGAGCCGAAGAGGTCCTGGTCGAGGTCGATCTTCCGGTCGGCCAGCTCGCGGCGCAGCGCCGGGAGGAGGTCCTTGAGCACCGGCGCTCGCTCGAGCAGCGAGGCCACCTCGGCGGGAGAGAGGCCCAGGCGCGCTTGAAGCGGCGCGGCCGGCAGCAACAAAGAGAGCAGCGGCGCGCCGCCGCCGGGGAGCACGGTGGCGAGCCGCTCGCGCTGATCTGGCGGCAGCGCCAGGCGGCCGCGCGCGGTCAGGCCGCTCTTCGAAAACGAGAGCAAGAGGCTGGTCTCGCCGGGCGGAGGCGGCAGCGCAAAGCGCCGCCCGAGGTCGCTGCCGGCGGGCTTGAAGACCAGAAGGTCCACGCCGCCCTCGGATCCCTTCAGCTGCGCGCGCGCGTCCGAGTACGCCGGGTCGCCGAGCAGGGTCTGCTCGCGCGGCCGCTTGACGGCGGCCGCGATGGCCGAGGCCGGATCCAGGCCCCGCGCGAGCAAGCTGTAGCCGCGCACGATGGCGTAGGCCACGCGCTGACCTGCGAGCTCCGGTGCCCTGGACCGCGCGAAGGTGACGACCTTGACCTCCTCGCGCGCTTCCTCGCTGCGCAGCGGGTACCCGGCGCGCTGGCCGAGGAGCTTGTCCATTGCGGCTGCAAACAGCTCGGGATTGGTGAGCGGCGCCGCGACCACCCAGGCGGGCCGGCCCGCCGCTCCCTCGGGCAAAGAGGCCGACACCGCCGCCGAGCGATCGGGATCGAGCCCCGCCGAGAGCAGCCCCTCGCGCGTCAGCGGATCGAAGCCGAGCTGCGCCGCGAGCTGCTTTCTCAGATCGCCGAGCTGCTCGCCGCCTGGCACCGCAGCGGCCCGCTCGACCAGGGCGGCGCCGTGCAGCGCGAGCGCCCCGAGCGTGCCGGTGCTGGCCGCCAACGTCGTCGTCTGGGGGAGGAGCTCTTCAGCCGTGGCCGCGCTCTTGCTGCCGCAGCGCGAGCAGCCGGCCGCGGCCGCGAAGAGCAGCAGAAGCGCCCGCGCCGCGTTCCTCTTCATCGAGCTGTCCTTTTCGGGCTACCGGCGCCGCGAGCGGATCATCCGCTGGAAGCGCGGATTCCTGCTGACCTGCCAGAGATAGAACCCTTCGAGCGCGGCCACCCCGAGGAAGATGGGCGGAAAGACGACCACCGCCGCCGCCACGCCGACGCCGAGCCCCAACAGGTTCTGGGGCATGAAGAACGCGTCTTTGACGTAGGAGTCGGCCATGGGAGCTGGCTAGACGCCGACCTTCTTGCCGAGCGTCTTGTCGCCGCCCGCTGCGTCGGGTGCCGCGGGCGCCGACTCCATGCCCATGTCGATCTTGAACTGCTTGAGCATCTCCTGGGCGCGGATCTTCTCGGCGTCCTCTTCGATCTTCATGCCCTGGACGTCAACGTTGGACATCGCCATGTCCATGCGCGCCTCGTTGACGGCGGTCTGCTCCTGGATCTTCTGCAGCATCTCGTCGTGGGTGGCGTCGATGCCCGCGACCTGGAAGCTCTCCATCGCGTCGGCGACCTTGCTCTGCCACTTGCTGCGGCGCGCGTCGCGCAGGGCCTGCATGGCCTCGCCCGACTTGCGGTCCTTCTCGCGCATGAAGGCCTGCTTGACCTGC
Source organism: Myxococcales bacterium (assembly GCA_038231075.1). Lineage (GTDB taxonomy): Bacteria > Myxococcota > Myxococcia > Myxococcales > 40CM-4-68-19 > JBBRMA01. The sequence goes on from JBBRMA010000018.1 coordinate 80,388, forward strand.
ATCGCCTTGTCGAACGCCTGCCGCGCCGCCGAGAGCTGCTGCTCGTTGCGCAGGAGCGCCGACTTCACCGTCTGCAGCTGGGTGGCGTAGGTGGTCGCGATGTCCTCGCGGCTGGCCATGATGGCGGCCTTGACCTTGGACGTCAGGTCGATCTGGTCGTTCTTGTACTTCTGGTTTTCCTTCTCGAGCAGCGTGACGTTCGCCTTCACCATGGCGATCGACTCGTTCATCTTCGGAACCTGGTCGTTCAGGTCGCGGATGTTCTGCTCGAGGATCAGCTCAGGATCTTCGGCCGAGGCGATCATCCAGCCGAACATCGAACGGAACACGCGCCGCATCCGCTGCCACATGGAAAACCCCTCTACGCTGCAGGCCGAAAAAACGGCGCGAGAGTAAACACGTCTTGCCGGGGCTGGCAAGGTGAAGTAGTCGCGCTGCGGCATGGCTTCTCTTCACTCGTGCGCCGCCCCCGGCGAGCTCTTTCCCGACTGGTCGCGCGAGTTCGGCCGCGCCGGCGAGCAGCGGCTCGAGCTTGAGGTCGGGCCGGGCCATGGCGCCTTCGCGCTCGACCACGCGGCGGCCCATCCCGAGGTGGACCTGCTCGCCATCGAGACCCGGCGCGCCGACGTCGAGCTGATCCGATCGCGCGCGGCCAGGCGGGGCCTGACCAACCTGCTCCTCTTGCAAGGCGACGCGCGGCTGCTCTTGCCGCGGCTCTTCACCGCGGGCGGGCTCGCGGCGCTGCACATCCACTGCCCGGACCCCTGGTGGAAGTCGCGCCACCACAAGCGGCGGCTGGTCGACGTCGAGCTGGCGGCGCTGGTGCGCAAGCTGCTCGTGCCCGGCGGAGAGATCGACTTCCGCACCGATGTGCCGGCTTACGCGCGGGAGGCCGTGGTCACCTGGGAAGAGGCGGGCTTTGTCAATGTCGCCGGCAGAGGCGCGCTCTTGAGCGAGCCGCCCGAGGTGCTCTCGACGCGCGAGCGGCGCTATGCGCAAACGGGGCAGCCGATGTTTCGCGCGCGCTTCATGAACCCGGGCCCGGCAGAGCTGGCGCCGGCCCCCGGCCGCAGCGGGCGCGACTGGACCGACGTGAGGCGAAAATGAATCGACGTTCATTCCCGTTCGCGCTCCTGCTGTCGCTCGCCGCCTGTACGGAGAAGCCGCCCGAGCCTGGCTCGGCTGGACCGATCGAGGCGGTCCAGTCTTTCGCCGACGCGCTCTCCGAAGGCCACGGCGCCGCCGCCTGGTCGATGCTGTCCTTGCGCACGCAGCAAGCCGCCGACGCGCTCGCCGAGAAGGCCCGCGCCGCCAGCGGGTCGCAGCGTCCGGAGAGCGGCCGGCAGATGCTCTTTGGCTCGGCGCTGCCGGGCAGCAAGGTGACCGCGCGCGAATTGTCCACCGACGGCGGCTTCACCGAGGTGGAGGTGACCGACGCGCAGAAGCACACGCGCATCTATCGGGCGGTGCGCGAGTACGGTCTCTGGAAGGTGGACCTCGACCTCGGCGCGAAGTGACCCTCGGGCCAGCTCTTCCCTCCCGCGGGCTGATTGACCCTTGTCCACCCTTGCGCCCGGACCTATGGTGCCCTGACCACGGAGGCGTCATGCCCGACCTGCTCCACCCGGCCGAAGGGCCCGATCTCGACGACGACGCAGCCGAACAGGGCCTCGACGGCGGGGGCGATTTCGTCGCCGCCGCGACCGCCGACGACGACATCGAGGCCGAGCTACTCCGCCAGGCGTGCGAAGACGAGGGCATCCCCGCCATCGTCAAGGCCCCGCGCAGCAGCATGGTGGGCAAGCTCGACGCGCCCGCCCAGACGCTTGCGATCCTCGTGCGCACCTCCGATCTGGAGCGCGCGCGCGTGGTGCTGGCCGAGCGCAAGGCCGAGCTGGAGGCTGACCCGGAGGCCGCGGGGCGCGCCGCCGAAGAGGCTGAAGCAGCGGAAGAGGCGGAGAAGATCGTCTAGCGAGAGCTTTTGCGGGGAGTGGTACGAGGGGCGGCAGCCCCTTGTACAGCGCAGGCCGAAGGCCGCGCCCCAAAAGCATTTGTCTTGCCCTTTGCTTTTTTTCATCTCGTTGCGACTTCCTCCAGAGGCGTGGTAGCGATTCTCGGCCTTGAGATCGCGCGCGCTCCCGCTCCTGTTCGCCTCGCTCGGCGCCCTCTGCGCCTGCGGCCCCATCGGCGCCACCAGCGTCATCTCTGACGCCCAGATCGCCACCGCGCGCGCCCACGCCGCCGAGGGCGACAAGTACGCCATCTACGAGACCACCTCGGCCGATCTGTATCTGCAGAAGGCGCGCGAGGATCAGGGCGCCGCGCTCTACGGCGAGGCGATGGACCTGGCGCACAAGTCGCTCGACTTTGCCGAGGCCGCGGTGAAGCGAGCGGCAGAAGCCAAGAAGGCTCCCGCGCCGCCGCCCCTGCCGCCGGCCACCATCGAGCGGCCCGCGACGCCGATCGTGCCCCAGGCTCCGCAGGGCGGCGCGCCGGCAGCTCCTGCGCAAGTGATCCTCCCTCGGCCCGCGGCCAAGGAGCCGATCGAGATCGATCCGCCGCCGCCGGTGATGATGCCGCCGCCTCCTGCGGCCCCGCCGCCGCCGGAGAAGAAGTGACTCGCGCCAGGGTGGCTGCTTGGGCGCTCCTTTGCGCGAGCTGCGTCACGGGAGGCAGGCTGCGCGAGCAGATCGCCGCCGGGCAGGCCGACGTCGCCCAGGCGCGCGCGCAGCACGCCGAGGTGTGCGCGCCGCAAGAGCTGGCCGTGGCCGAGGCGAACCTCGAGTTCGCCCAGCGCGAGGTGGATCGCGGCGACAGCTTCCGCGCCGACGAGCACGTCGAGACCGCGCTGCAGGCCGCCAAGAAGGCGGTCGCCAACTCGCGCGAGTGCGCGCCAAAGCAGGTGCTCATCCGCGAGAAGCCGGTCGCGCCGATCGAGCCGCCCGCCACCGCGCCCAAGGTCGCGCTCAAGGACACCGACGGCGACGGCGTCCCCGACATCTACGATCTCTGCCCCGACGTTCCCGGGCCCATCGAGAACCACGGTTGCCCCTGGCCCAAGGACACCGACGGCGACGGCGTCCCCGATGACATCGATCGCTGCCCGACGGTGCCGGGGCCCAAAGAAAACTTCGGCTGCCCCTGGCCCGATCGCGACGGCGACGGCGTCCCCGACAAGGACGACAAGTGCCCCGACGTCGCGGGCCCCGTCGAAAACCAAGGTTGCCCCTGGCCCGACCGCGACCACGACGGCGTGCCCGACAAGGACGACAAGTGCCCCGACGAGCCGGGCCCCGCCGACAACTTCGGCTGCCCGCGCAAGCGCACGCTCATCGTCGTCCGCAAGGACCGCATCGAGCTCAAGCAGGCGGTCCACTTCGCCAGCGGCAAGGCGCGCATCCTGCCCGACAGCTTCGAATTGCTCCGCCAGGTGGCGCACGCCATCAAGGACGCGCCGTCGATCCGCGTGCGCGTCGAAGGCCACACCGACAACGTCGGCGGGCTCGACTTGAACATGTCGCTCTCGCAGGACCGCGCCGAGGCAGTGAAGGACTTCCTGGTGCGCGAAGGCGTCGAGCCCGGTCGCCTGCAGGCCGAGGGCTACGGCCCGACCAAGCCGGTGGCTCCGAACAGCTCGAAGAAGAACCGGGCCAAGAACCGCCGGGTCGAGTTCCGCATGGTCGAAGAGGCAAAGCAGCCCGGCGAGCAATGAGGCAGCGGAGCGGCTCGGTGCGCACCGGGGATGGCGCGCAGCTCGCCTGGAGCGCGGAGGGCGAAGGGCCGCAGACCCCGCTGCTCTGCTCCAACGGCGTCGGCGTGGCGACGTTCTTCTGGAAATATTTGCAAACGCATTTTGCGAAATCGCGCGCCGTCATCACCTGGGATTATCGAGGCCACGGCGCGAGCCCGCTCCCGCCGCATCCCGAGGCGCTGACCGTAAGCCTTTGCGCGAGCGACCTCTGGCAGGTGGCGGACGCGGCGGGCGCGAGCGAGGCGATCCTCGTCGGCCACTCGATGGGCTGCCAGGTGGGCCTCGAGGCTTATCGACAATCTCCGGGCCGCGTGAAGGCGATGATCCCGATGCTGGGCGCAGCCGGCGGGGCGCTGAAGAGCTTCCTCGGCGTCGGCGAGAAGATCGCGCCGCTCTTGCGCGCGGCGCTGGCGGTTGGAGCGAGCCGGCCCGCGCTGGCCCAGTCGATTCTGCGCGCGGGGCTGCGGCTGCCTGGAATGTGGGAGATCGTCCGGGCGCTCGGCATCGTCCACCGCGATCTGCCGCGCGCCGAGTTCGGGCCCTACTTCGATCACCTGGCGAAGCTCGATCTCCGCATCTGGTTCGCGCTGGCCAATGATCTCCTGACGCACGACGCGAGCGATCTGCTGCCCGCGGTGCGCGTGCCGACGCTGGTGGTGGCCGGCGAGAAGGATCTCTTCACGCCGCTCGCCCGCTCCCAGGAGCTGGCCACCGGCATCGCCGGCGCCGAGCTGCTCGTGCTCCGCGGCGGCAGCCACGCGGCGCTGGTCGAGCAGCCCGAGCTGATCAACCGCACCGTCGAGGAGTTCTTGCAGCGCCACGCGCTCGCGAGAGACACTTGAGCGATGGCGATCGGCCATCGGCGATGGTCGCTTCCGGAGGTCTCATGAAGAGGCTGCTCGCGCTCCTCTTGGCCCTCTTCGCGGGCTGCTCGCGCTGCGCCGAGGACAAGCCCGTGCCCAAGCTGGCCAGCTCGGTGGGCGCGGGCCAGGCTGCGCGCGAGCCGGTCTTCGCTTGCGCCGCCAAGGGCGACCACTTGGAGTCGTGCGAGGAGGCCCTGGTCCCCTTCGCCGCCGGCGACAGCGTCACCGTCCGCCTCTGCCGGCTCACCCCGCGCGACGAGGCGGGCGAGGCGCAAGATGGCGTCACCCGGCTCGAGCTGCTGCAAACGGGCAAGAGCATCGGCTGCGGCAAGCTCTCCGACGTCGCCTCCCTCTCGGCGCTCTGCTCGGGTCCCGCCGAATCGGCCTGCCTTGCGCGCCTGGCGCAGGACAACCTCGCCACGAGCGCGCGCTTCTTCGCGCCCCGGGCCTACGCCTCCTCGAGGCTCCTGCTCTTCTTCGGCGACGCGCTCGACAGCGACACCCCGTCGGTCGAGCTGATCCAGGTCAACAACGGCGCGGCGCGCACCGTCTTCTACTCGGAGGCGGGCAAGACTGAGCGGCCATTCATTTTCAACAAGCTCGAGGACGTGGACGGCGACGGCAAGCCGGAGCTGCTCGGCTTCGAGGCGATGCCAGAGCTGGACGCGTGCCAGCCCTATCTCCCCGAGGCGGTCTTTTCCCTGCTCGGTGAGGGCGAGGTCGCGAAGTTCGTGCGCAACGATGCGCTGATGGAGAAGCGGGCGCGCGCGCAGGGGAAGGAGTGGCACGGGCCGCTGCCTGACCCGAGCGTGCGCGTCTGCGAAGAGGACCCGGCGGACGCGCAGGACGACGCCGCCGAGTAAGTCACTGCGGCGGCAGCAGCTTGCCGCGATTGCCGTTGTCGTCGCAGGCGTACTCGGCCCGCGCGCTGTGCAGGCCCTTCTCGTCCCGCGACACGGTGATCGCGACCGACAGCTCGGCGCCGTGATCGCCGCACGCGAGCTCGATCGACTCGACGCGGCCCCGCTCGCGCAGCTCTTCCCACGTGCGCATCCGCTCGAGCACCAGGGGCTCGCCGGGTTGCTCGGAGGTGGCCAGGGCGTGCAGCTCGTTGCGCCGCGCCGTGACGCCGATGAGCAGGCTCGGCTGGTGTCCGCAGGCGTTGTTGCCGAGCTGCAGGACGAACTGGGCGCCGCCGTCGCCGCTGTAGTCGGCGACCTGCATGACCGGGAGCGAAGGGAGGCCCGCGCGCTCGGCAGGCTTGGCGGCGTACCAACGCTCGGCGTCGAAGCGGCGCAAGACCGCGCCCCGTGCGTCCGTCCCGCGCTCATAGCTGGCAAAGAGCGGCGCCAGCGCGAGCCGCTGGTCAGGCTTGCCGGGGCGCGTGCGCACAAGCCACAGCTCGCCGACCTCGCCGACGGCAAGGCCCTGGCAAGGGCAAGTGATGAGCCCGTCGGGCTCGTCGTCGCAGAACGGCTTTGGGACCGCGGCCCACTCGAGGCGCCACACTTCCTTGGCGCCGGCGACCAGGACCTCCTTGCGCTCGCGGACGATTGGAGCCCGCGAAGCAGGCGCGGCGGCCACCAAGAGGGCCGCCGCGAGAGACGCTGCGAGCGAGCTCACTTCTGCCGGTAGGTGATGCGGCCGCGAGTCAGATCGTAGGGCGATAGCTCCAGCTTGACCCGATCGCCCGGCAGGATGCGGATGCGAAACTTGCGCATCTTGCCGCTCGCGTACGCCAGCACCGTGTGCTTGTTGTCGAGCTCGACGCGATAGTTGCCGCCCGCGAGCTCTTCGCGGACGGTGCCTTCGACTTCAATGCCTGCTTCTTTCTCGCTCACTCTAACCCCTTTGGAATTCAGCCGACCTTGGGCGCTGCCGCCAGCACTTCGGGCGACGCCTGGTCGGCAAACTGCTTGAAGTTCTCGTTGAAGAGCTTGGCTAGTTGCTGCGCCTTGGCGTCGTACTCGGCGGCGTTCGCCCAGGTCTCGCGCGGGCGGAGCACCTGCGCCGGAACACCGGGGCACTCGGTCGGCACTTCGACCCCGAAGATGGGGTCCTTGTAGGTCGCGACGTTGTCGAGCTTGCCCTCGAGCGCGGCGTTGAGCAGCGTGCGCGTGTGCGCGATCGACATGCGCTTGCCGACGCCGTAGGGGCCGCCCGTGAAGCCGGTGTTCATCAACCAGACCTTGGTGCCGTTCTTGGCGATCTGCTCGCTGAGCAATTTGCCGTAGACGGTCGGGTGCAGCGGCATGAAGGCGGCGCCGAAGCAGGCCGAAAAGGTCGCTTGCGGTTCTTTGACCCCGACCTCGGTGCCGGCCACTTTTGCCGTGTAGCCCGAGAGGAAGTGATAGGCGGCCTGCGCCGGCGTCAGCTTGGAGATCGGGGGCAGCACGCCGAAGGCGTCGTAGGTGAGCATGATGACGTTCTTGGCCTGGCCGCCCATCCCGCTCTCGCTGGCGTTCGGGATGTACGTGAGCGGATAGCAGGCGCGCGTGTTCTCGGCGATGGTGGCGTCGTCCAGGTCCACTTTGCGAGTGTCGGGGTTCATCACGACGTTCTCGAGGACGGTGCCGAACATCTTGGTGGTGGCGAAGATCTCGGGCTCGGCGGAGGGCGAGAGCTTGATGCACTTGGCGTAGCAGCCGCCCTCGAAGTTGAAGACGCCGCCCGAGCCCCAGCCGTGCTCGTCGTCGCCGATGAGCGTGCGCTTGGAGTCGGCCGAGAGCGTGGTCTTGCCCGTGCCGGAGAGGCCGAAGAAGACCGCCGTGTCGCCGCCCGCGCCGATGTTGGCCGAGGCGTGCATGGGCATGGTGCCCTGGGTCGGCAGGACGAAGTTCATGATCGAGAACGCCGACTTCTTCATCTCGCCGCCGTAGCGGGTGCCGCAGATCAGCGTCAGCTTCTTCTCGAAGTCGACCAGGATGGCGGTCTGGCCGTTGGTGCCGTCCTCTTCCTTCGAGGTGAAGAATTCGGGCATGTCGATGATGGTGTACGGCTGCGTGTCGGCCGTGTACTCGCCGGGCTTCGCGGGCAAGAGCATGGTGTTGATGAAGAGGTTGTGCCACGCGTACTGGGTGATCACGCGGACCGGCAGGCGGTGCTGCGGGTTCGTGCCGACGAAGGCGTCGAGGACGAAGACCTCCTTGTCGGCCATGTACGCCTGCATCTTCTTGTAGACGCCGTCGAACCTGGCCTGCTCGAAGGGCTTGTTGACCCTGCCCCACCAGACGCGACTTTCGGTGGTGGCGTTCTTGACGATGAACTTGTCGTTGGCGGCGCGGCCCGTGTACTTGCCGGTGATGGCGACCAGCGCTCCGCCCTCGGCGACCTGGGCCTCGCCGCGGCGCACGGCCTCCTCGTAGAGGGCCGCGCGGGGCAGGTTCCAATGCGCCTTCTTCACGGCGAAGGGCAGCTTGCTCTGGGCGGTGGCCATCTCCGGCTTCATCATGTGTTCGCTCCGAAAGCGTCGAATAAGGACGGTGCATGTCCTGCGCAGAGACCCGAGCAGCAGGCTCTGAGCGGGGCGGCGATTACCACACGGCGAATGTTCCGGCAACCCGCCGTCCCTCTAGGAGGCAGGCACCGCGACGAGCGCCGGGCCGCCTGGAACGCGGCCGAGCGCGAACGTAGCCACGAGGTCTTTCGGGCGGCAACCATCGGGCTCAGGATGGAGACCGGAAATGGACGCTAGCTGCGCGATCAATTGTCGCGGATCGCGGCCCGCCTGCTTGAGCGCGCTCAGCGAGACGGCCTGGTCGCGCTTGGAGAGCCGCTTGCCGTCAGGGCCGAGCACGAGCGGCGCGTGCGCAAAGCGCGGGGCAGTCAGCCCGAGCAGCCGATAAAGGAGAAGCTGGCGCGCGGTGGACGACAAGAGGTCGGCCCCGCGCAGCACCTGCGTGATCTCCTGCGCGGCGTCGTCCACCACCACCGCGAGCTGGTACGCGTGGATCCCATCGGCACGGCGGAGGACGAAGTCGCCGACCTCGGCCTGCGGATCGAAGCGCTGGGGTCCGAGGAGCTCATCGACGAACTCGACCGGCCCGGCGGGCACGCGCAGGCGCAGCGCGGGCCCGCGGGTGCGCGCGCGCTCGGCCTGCTGCGCGCCGTTCAGGTCCGCGCAGGTGCCCGGGTAGCGCGTCTCCTCTCCGGCGTGCGGAGCGCTGGCGGCGGCGATCTCGGCGCGCGAGCAGAAGCAGGGGTAGACGTGCCCGGCCTGTTGCAGCCGTCCGATCGCCTCGTCATAAAGAGCGCCGCGCTCGGATTGATAGAGCGGACCTTCGTCCCAGTCGAGGCCGAGCCAAAGCAGCTCTTCCAGCTGCTGCCGGGCGAGACCTCTGCGCACGCGGGGCCGGTCGAGGTCCTCGACCCGCAGCGCGAAGTGGCCGCTCTCGCTCCTCGCCCAGAGCCAGGCGAGCAGCGCCGTCCGAGCGTTGCCAAGGTGCAGCTCGCCGGTGGGGCTCGGCGCGAAGCGGCCGCGCTGGTGCATGACTTTTGGATTACCACAGCCCAAAAAGACCGGCCCCAGGCGCTTTACAGCGCTCCAAGTGTGTTATGAGGCGTCGCCTCTTTCGTCTTTTCTTTCGTCTTTCGCAGAGCAGGAAATGACCGACAAGCCCGAGTCGCAGCCCTCCGAGAAGAGCTCCGCCCAGCCGCGCAAGCAGGGCGCCGGCAAGCCCTCGCAGCCCTCGTTCGAGGACGTGCTGAGCGGCAAGGCCTTCGAGCCGCCGCCCCCGCCGTCGAGGCCCGCGCCCCAGAAGAGCGCCCCGCCGCCGCCGCCGCCCGCGCAGCCGACCTTCGAGGACATCCTCGCCAAGGCGTCGCCTTCGCCGTCGTCACCGCCGACCGACGGTGAGGCTCCGCAGGGACGCGACCGCGGGCCTCGTCCGCAGAAGCGCGAACGCGATCAGCGCCGGATGCCGATCGTGGTGCGAAAGCCCGCGCTCGGCCAGGCCGCGGCGCCCGAGGCGCCTGTCGCTGAAGAACAGCACGAGGCCTCCGCCGACGAGCACAAGTCCGAGCCGCGGACCCCGCGCGCGCCGAGGCCTCCGCCGGCGCCCATGGCCGAGTCGATCTTCGCCACCCCGACCGCGGAGGAAGACGGCGACTTCGCCGCGCTCCTGGCCGAGGGCGGACCTGGCACGCACCGCTCGGGCAAGCTGCGCGTGGGCCAGCGGCTGACCGCCAAGGTCGCCCACCTCGGCGCCGAGGTCGCCTTCCTTGATCTCGGCGGCAAGGGCGAGGGCATCATCGACTTGTCGGAGCTGCGCAACGACAAGGGCGAAGTGCTCGTGCACCAAGGCGAGGCAATCGACGGCTACGTGCTCAGCGTCGGCGGCGAGGCCGGGGTCGTCATCACCCGCTCGGTCCCCAAGGGCGCCGGCCGCGAGCACCTGCACGCCGCGATGGAAGCGAAGCTGCCGGTCGAGGGCACCGTCACCGGCCAGAACAAGGGCGGCCTCGAAGTGGACCTCGGCGGCCTGCGCGCCTTCGTCCCGGCCTCGCAAGTGGACGTGCGCTTCGTCGAGGACCAGAGCCAGTTCGTCGGGCAGAAGCTCAAGTTCCTCATCGTCGAGCTGCGCGGGGGCAATGCCGTGCTCAGCCGGCGCGCGCTGCTGGAAGACGAGCGCAAGCACCAGGCCGTCGAGCTGCGCAAGAAGCTCGAGGTCGGCGCCGCGCTCGAGGGCACGATCACGAGCGTGCGCGACTTCGGCGCCTTCGTGGACCTGGGCGGCCTCGAGGGGCTCATCCACGTCAGCGAGCTCTCGCACGCCCGCGTCGCCCACGCGCAGGACGTGGTCAAGTCGGGCCAGAAGGTCCGCGTGCAGGTGCTGCGGATCGATCCGCCGAAAGACAAAGACGGCGAGCGGATTGCGCTCTCGCTGCGCGCGCTCGAGCAGGACCCGTGGGACGCGCACATCGGCCAGATCACCGAAGGAATGAAGCTGCAAGGGAAGGTCGCGCGGCTGCAGCCGTTCGGCGCCTTTGTCGAGCTCTTCCCGGGCGTCGATGGCCTGGTCCACGTCAGCGCCCTCGCCAACAAGCACGTCAACCACCCGCGCGAGGTGGTCCAGGAAGGCGAGCAGATCTGGGTGCAGGTCGAGTCGATCGACGCCGCCCAGCACCGCGTCTCGCTCCGCCGCATCACCGAGGAAGAGGCCAAGGCCGAAGGGCCCGTGCAGCGCGAGGAGCGCGGCCAGGGTCGCGAGCGGCACGGCAAGGACGACAAGGGTGAAAAGAGCGGCGACAAGGGCGACCGACCCGCGCCGGCCAAGCGCGCGCGCGTCGGCGACGTGGTGGACGCCACCGTCGATCGCTGCGAGCCGTTCGGCGTCTTCGTCAAGTGGGAAGGCCCCACCGGCGGCCGCGGGCTGGTGCCAAACCCCGAGCTCGGCACCCCGCGCGGCTCCGACAACAAGAAGGTGATGCCCGTCGGGACGCAGTTCAAGGCGACGATTATCGATCTCGACAGCCAGGGCCGTTATCGATTGTCGAAAGTGGCCACCGAGGCCGCCATCGAGCGCGCGGAGATGGACGAGTACCACCGCTCGGTGAAGAAGCCGGCCGGCAAGGGCTTCGGGACCCTCGGCGACCTGCTCCGCGCCAAGCTGCAGCCGAAAGACGAATAGACCGGCCGGGTCGCGATCTACTTCTCGACCCCCAGCAGCTCGACGTCGAAGGTCAGCGTCGAGCGGGGCGGGATGGCCGGCGGCTGGCCGCGATCACCGTAGGCAATGTTGGGCGGGCAGGTGAGCTTGGCCTTGGCGCCGGGGCGGAGCTTGGGCATCGCCTCGTTCCAGCAGAGGATGACACGGTCCAGGCCGAAGACGGCGGGCTCGCCGCGCTTCTTGGTGCTGTCGAAGATGGTTCCGTCGGCCAAGAGGCCGTCGTAGTTGACCTTCACGCGGTCGGTCGGCCGCGGCCGCACGCCTTTGCCAGGCTCGATCATCTCGAGCACGAGACCCGACGAGTACTTCACCGGCCCCGTCGGCGAGGCGCCCAGATCTTGAAGGAGCGACCCGAGCACGACCGGTATCTGCACCGCCAGCTCGGCCGGACCGCCCTTGATCCACTCGCCGGCGCGATCGCCTGTGCTCGTGATCATCTCCAGCAGCATGCCGGGCCCGGTGGTCTCGGCCTTGTCGACAACGCCACAGATCGCGTACCCGGCGCCGAGCTGCTTCAAGAGCTCGGTGGTCGCAAATCCGGACCGATCGACGTTGGGCTTGCCACCGACCGTGTCGAGCGCCTTGAGCAGCTCCGCGTGCGGCACCACGCGCAGCACCTTGATCTCCGCGAGGGCGGCGGCCTCGAATCGGGCGGCCAGCGCCTTCGGGTCGGCCTCCAGCCCGCGCGCCGCGATCGCCGGCTCGAGCACGATGACGTCATTGGGCCCGAGCGGCTTTGGGCTCTCGTCGGCCTTTGGCTTGCCAGCAGCGCAGGCGCACAAGCAGGTGAAGGCGATGATCAGCGTCGTTCGCATCAGGTCGCAATATCACGGCTACCGGGCTTCGGCGGGCAGACCTTTGCCGCGGCACCGGGACCCGCGCCTCCAACTTGGTCCATTGAGCGTCCCGTATCGGCGGCACCCAAAAGCCGCGTCAAAGGTCTGCCCGCCGCCGCCCTATGCGGGATTGCAAGATGCATCGCCCCCACCAGGCTTGAATAGAAGAAACCGGGCAATGGTCGTCTCGCGCTCCTCTTTCGTAAATTCAAGCAGCGGCTGCCTCTCTTATCGCCAACAGGGCGGCGACAGGCACACGTCCGACGCGGCTTTTGGGTGCCGCCGATACAGGACGCTCAGTGGGCTCATATAGAGGCGCGGGCCCCGGTGCCGCGGCGGGCGTGTGCCTGTCGACGCCCGATCAGCATCAGAACGTGACTGAGAGAGACAACCGAAGCGACCGCCCATACTGGGGGACCGCGTGGCCAGGGAAGGCGATCTCGGGGCCGGCCGGCAGGGAAGGGCGCTGGTCGAGCAGGTTGTAGATATGGGCGCCATAGCGGATTCGCCAGCGGGCATATTCGCCGGAGAGGCCCAGGTTCCAGTGCAGGGATTCCCCGACCAGCGTGTCGGGGTTGCGATCGTCCACCACGGTGTGCCGCGGGGAGCCGTAGATGAGCTCGGTGGCAAACGAGATGATCTCGGGGACCACCGGGTAGAGAAGGCGCACGGCGCCTGAGTGCTGCGGTGAGTTGGGCAGGATGGCGCCGGTGGAGTCGGCGGTGCGGTTGAACGCATACCAGAGCGAAAAGAGCGCGCCGCGGCCGGGGCGCCAGCGGCCTTCCGCCTCGACGCCGGCGCTGTGCACGAGGCCCGGATTGTTCTGGAACTGAATCACGCCCGCGTCGCGGATGGTGACCGGGACGATGAGGTTCTCCATCCGGCTCCAATAGCCGGTGAGCGCGAGCGAGACCTCGTCGTTGAGTTGATGAGTATGCTCGAGCTCCGCGGTGCTGATGCGCTCGGGCTGGAGCGGGCCGGCGGCGGTCTGGCTCACGCCGCCGTCATTGAAGAAGCGCTCATAGAAGCTGGGGGCGCGGAAGGCGCGGCCAAAGAGGAGCTTGGTGTGCCCGTCTTCATAAGGCACCAGGAGCAGCGCCAGGCGCGGGTTCACCTCGGCGCCGAAGGTGTCCGGATAGTCATCGAGCCGCGCCGCCAGCGAGAGCGTCACCCGGCGCGAGATTCGATAGTCGTCGCCGAGGTAGACCGAGGCGATGCGCTCGTCCCCCTTCTTGTAGAAGCTGGTCGAGAGCGCGGGGTTTGGATCCGGGTTCAGGGAGGAAAGACTCAAGCGGGTCCGATATTGCCCGTCGAATCCGATGAACGCCTTGTTCCCGCCGAAGTCAGGCAGGCGCACGCGCAGCTCCGCCTCGAGCCAATCGGAGTTGTTGGTGTCATTGCCGGGCTGGTTGGAGAGGTCCGAGCCGCGATATTGCCAATTGCCATAGTATCGAATGGCGTCATAGCTCGCGCGCGCGTCCACGCCCAGGCCGGACGTCATCGTGTGGCTATAGCTGAGCTCGGCGAAGCCGCGCAGGTCGCGGGTCCAGGTGCCTTGCTGGCCGAAGATGGTATTGAACGGCGCCGTCGGGATGTCCTTGCGCCGCCGGTTGATCGAGGCGAGCAGCGTCAGGTCGTCGCCGAGCTTGCCGCGCAGATCGGCGTGCAGCGCGTTCTCGAGATCGACGTCACGCGCATCGCCCGAGAAGAGGCCGGCAGCCGCCGGAGAGACGAAGACGGGCTCGCCGCTCGCGCGCATGCCCGAGGCGTGCAAGGTGAGAGAGCCGGCCGCGCCCGCCGTGCTGGCCTGCGCGTAGCCGGTGTCTTCACCAAACGTCCCGAGCGCGCCGCCCACCTCGGCGTGGCTGCCAGGCGGCGGCGTCTTGTGCACCACGTTGACCACCGCGAAGAAGGCGGCGCTGCCGTAGAGGACCGACCCCGGCCCGCGGACGATCTCGATGCGCTCGACGTCGGCCAGCTCGGGCGCGAAGTCGCGGCCGATGAACCCCTGGCCGAGCGCGACGTCGTTGGTGACGTGGCCGTCGAAGAGCACCAGCACACGGTTGTTGTAGGTGCCGGGCGTGGAGAAGCCGCGCACGCCCAGGCTCTCGTAGTCGCGATCGTTCGAGGTGTAGAGGCCGCGCACCGAGCGGAGCGCCTCGGCCAGCGTGAGGTAGCCGAAGGCGCGCAGCTCGTCGCCCTCGATCACCGTCACCGAGGCGGGCGCGTCCTGCAAGGTGGTGAGCTGCCGCTGCGCCGCCACCACGCGGGCCTGCACGTACTGGAGCTTCGCGTCGACAAATGTCCGCTGGCCCGCGACCACGGTGATGCGGCGGCGAAAGGGCTCCCTGCCCTCGGCGGAGATCTCGAGCTGGTGCTCTCCCGTCTCCACGCTTTCGATAACACCGGGAGTGAACCCCATCTCCTTGCCGTCGATGCGCACGAGCGCGCCGTCAACGCTGGCGCGGGCCACCACGCGGCCGGTGGGCTTGCGCAGCCGCGCGAGCTTGAACTGCACCTTTGCCGTCCCGTCGGGCGGCACGTGGATGGAGAGCTGCTCGGGGAGATATCCCTCGGCGCTGAGGAAGACGAGGTGGTCACCGGGCAGCACCTTGCCGGCGCCGTTCTCGATGGCGACGGGCTCCGAGTCGGTGCGGTCGAGCTTGAGCTGATAGGACGCCGGCGTGCCCTCGACCTCGATGCGACCCCAGATGCGCTCGAGCGGCAGCGTCACGTGCGCCGTCTTGCCCGCCGTCAGCCCCGCCTCGGTCGTCAGCGCGCGAAAGCCGTCCAGCTCGAGGATCGCCGTGACGGTCCCGGGCGGCAGCGCCAGGGTGAGCGGCGTCTGCCCCCGCGCGCCCAGGTTCTTTCGGTCCACGTAGACGGTCGCGCCGGGCGGTTCGCTCGCGATCTCCAAGAGCGCCAGGTGAGGCCGCAGGCGGGTGAGCGCCATCTGCACGGCGTGCCGATCGGCCTCGGGCATTTCCTCGGAGAGCAGCTCGACGTACCAGCGATAGGCCTCGTTGAGCATCTTCAGCTGCTCGAAGCAGCGGGCGATGTTGAAGACGACGTTGCGGTTCCGCACCAGGCGGTTGCTGGCGAGGAACTCGCTCAGCGCTTCGTCGACCTCGCCCTTTTTGTAGAGCTGGGCGGCGCGGCGGAAGCGAAAGTCGGCCTCGTCGGCGATCGAGTCGGCGAGCGCTGCGAAGGGCAGAGAAAGGCTGCTCGCGAGGAGGAGCGCTGCGATTGCTCTGACCACGCCCTAGCGCTCCAGCTTGATGGCCTGGTCGGCGTCGGTCGGCGGCGAGGCCTGGGGGCTCGGGCGCTGCTGCTCGGCCCGCGTCAGCCGCACCGAGAGGTCGGCGTCGGCGCCGCTCGCCGTCACCAGCTGCTGCAGGTCGCGAAAGCCCGCGAGGCGGAAGGTGAGCGTGCGCTGCTCGCCCTTCGTCGCCGTCCAGTTGAAGGGCGTGCGGCCGACGATGCGGGCGCCGTCGGACACCTCGGCGTTCTCGGGATCGCTCTTGATCAAGAGCGAGACTTGCGGCGCCGCCGAGCGCAAGAGCGGCAGCACCACGCGCTGCGGGCCCGCGGCCAGCTCCAGCACGCGCTCCACCGGCTCGTAGCCGTCGAGCTGCGCGCCGATGCGCACGCTCTTGCCCGCTGCAAGGCTCACTTCATGAGGCGAGGTGCCGACCTGCCGGCCGTCGATCGAGACCCTGGCGCCGGGCGGGTCGGTCGCGAGCGACAGCTGCGCCTGCGCGGGCAGGAGCTCGTGCGGCGCCGGCTCGCGCGGGCGGAGCAGGAAGATGCTGAAGCCGACGATGGCGATGGCCGAGCCGACGGCCACCAGGACGCGCCGCCCCTTCTTGCCCCGGAAGGGCCCCGAGCTGCTCTCGGTCTGGATCATCGAGAGGTCGATGACGCTCTTTTGCGACGAGGGCTCAGACCCGGGGTTGGTCCCGCGCGACGGCTGCGAGGGCGTGCGCTCGTTGCGCGTCTGGTCGGGCCCGTGCGCATCGGCCGGCGCGCGCGGCTCTTGCGGAGACGGCGGCGCGTCGAAGGGAAAGGGCAGCGAATCGCTCGCGGCCTGCCCCGGCGCCGAGGCCGCGCGGGGGAGGTTTGGCATGCTCGGCGGGCGGTGCGCGCCTGGGTGCGGCATCGAGGCCGGCTCAGGCTCGCCGAGCATCGGCCCATGGCGCGCCTCCAGCTCGAGCCGCTCCTTGTAGACGCGCTTCAGGAACTCGGCCAGGTGCGCGCTGGAGGCGGGCTTTCGCTCCTCCATCAGCCAATCCTCGAGCGCGAGCCGCATCTCTTGCGCGCTCTGGAAGCGCTGGGTGGCGTCGCGGTCGAGCGCCTTGAGCACGATGGCGTCGAGCCCCGGCGGCAGGCTCGGGTTGACGCTGGAGGGCTTGGGGATGACCGCCCGCTTGACCCGGTCGATGGTCGAGACGTCGCTGTCAGCCTTGAACAGCCGCACCGAGGTGAGCAGCTCGTAGAGCACGATGCCGAGCGCGAAGATGTCGGTGCGGTGGTCCACGGACTCGCCGTTGACCTGCTCGGGGCTCATGTAGCTGTACTTGCCCTTGAGGGCGCCGGTGCGCGTGTGCGTCAGGCGGCCCTGCGCCTTGGCGACGCCGAAGTCGATGAGCTTCACCCCGCCTTCGAAGGTGACCAGGATGTTCTGGGGCGAGATGTCCCGGTGGACGATGCCGAACGGCTCGCCGTGCGCGTCCTTCAGGTTGTGCGCGAAGTCGAGGCCCGAGGCGGCATCTGAAATGATCCGGCAGATGAGCGGGGTCGGCACCGTCAGGCCCGAGAGCGTGGCGGCCTTCCACAGGCGGCGCACGTCCTCGCCGCGCAGGTACTCCATGGCGATGTAATAGGTGCCGTCAACGCGGTCGAACTCGAAGGGCTGGCAGATGTTCGGGTGGATGAGCTGCGCGGTGATGCGCGCCTCGTCCTGGAACATGTGGATGAACTCTTCGTCCTCGCAGAGGTGCGGGAGCAGCGTCTTGATCACGAGCAGCTTGGAGAACCCGGCGAGGCCCCGCTGGCGCGCCAGGTACACCTCGCCCATGCCGCCCCCCGCGAGGCGCTTGAGCAGCTCGTACCGGCCAAAAGTGGGGGGCATCGCGGCTCAACGCTAGCACACAGTCCAGGCGCCCGAGCGCGAGGGTGCTGTTCCAGATCAACACAGTCCGCAATGCGCCCGGCCGGCGCTGTTGTGTACAGTGCGCCCATGGCCCCGCCCGTGGACTCGCGCATCGCGCCCGAAGAAGATCCGAACTCGATGACCGGTGACATGGCGACGCCGGTGGTGGTCGGGCACCACACGCACCCGATCAAGAAGTTCCTCTACGCGCACTGGACTGACCAGGCGGCGCGCACCACGGCGATCCTGGCGGTGATGGCGGCGGTGGCGTCTTCTCAGTATGCGCTGCAGATCTCGCGCGCGATCCTCTCGCAGGCCGAGGCCACCGACGCCTGGAACTTCTACTCGGCCAAGTCGATCAAGAAGCACCTGACGGTCAGCGAGGGCTCGACGCTCAAGGCGTTGATGCTGGTCAATCCGCAGCTCAACTCGTCGCTGCAGCCGCTGCTCGAGCAGACCAAGATCGACGCCGCGCGCTACGACAAGGAGACCAAGGAGCTGCACGAGAGCGCCAGCCGCATCGACAACGACAAGCAGCGGCAGCAGAAGAAGGGCGACCGGTTCCAGTACGCGTTTTTGGCGCTGCAAGCCGGCGTCGTGCTCTGCACCATCGCCTCCAGCTCGCGCAAGAAGGGCCTCTGGCTCTGCGCGGTCCTGCTCGGCGTGCTCGGCCTGCTCGCCCTCGGCGACGCGTACCTGCTCCTCTTCTAGGGCCAAAGCCAGGCAGATAGGCGCCGTTGAGGTACCGGCCGCGGACAGGCGGGAACCCGCCGCTCGGAACGGGCGCCCACCCGACAGAGGTGGCTCGCTGCGCTCGCACTTTAAGAGTTTGTGTCGGGAGCCCTTGATCCTCCCGACGGACGGGTTCCCGCCTGCCCGCTGCCTATCTGCCAGACATTGGGAGGGGGGTGAAAAAGACTCAAGCTGGTCGCGCTTGAGTACTCAAGCTGACTCACGGTGTTTCTCTTTTCCAATTCTCCCAATGTCAGTCGGATAGATAGGCCGCCGGCAGGCAGAGGCCTCCGGGGCGGCTCTAGGGCTCCCGACACAAATCCGATCGCCGCGAGCGCAGCGAGCATCCTTGGTGTGCCCAGCATGAACGTCGTCAGGAGGTGAAAGTCCTTCGGGAAGCAGGTCGCAGCGACCCGAGCAAACCGCAAGGCGACCGGCCGCGAGGCGGCGCTGAAAGAAGCGGAGAGCAGAACCGCGAGCCGACGAACAGA